>NZ_FNNS01000028.1 GCF_900106795.1 Aequorivita viscosa
CAGATCAGCGATTGCATCTTGATTGGCGACAAGGGCTACCTATCGGCAGAAATACAGCTCAACCTTTTTGACAGCTATAACATAAAATTGAGCACGCCGATGAGGAGTAACCAAAAAGAATATAAAAAACAACCTTATGTCTTCAGGAAAAAAAGGAAAAGAATTGAAACCCTTTTCTCGCAACTATGTGACCAATTTATGATAAGACGTAATTACGCCAAAACCTTTAGAGGTTTTAAAACCAGAATAATATCCAAGATTGCTGCACTGACAACTGTTCAATATATCAATAAGTTCATCTTCGGGAGAAACATCAACAACATTAAAATCAGCATTATTTAAAATGCACAACGGGTAATGTATTTTCTGTTTTTATAATAGTAGTTTAGTAGAATAAAAACTACAAGACACTATAGAATTAAGTAGAAATAGCAAGACAAGATTGCTTTCCAAAATTTTTTCTACAAGGTTAAAAAGAAGTTATAAACCACAATCGAATTAATGTAAAATGCACAACGATTTTCAAGAATTGTGGAATATGAGTTCAGTTGATGTCTGTATTAAGGACTTTTGTATAGATTTGTTTGTAGGATGTAAATTGATACTATTGTGCTGGCTGCGAATAAAATAACGATGCCACTATTTTAAATTTAAAAAATATGAAAAAAAGCGGATTGATAACTTTACTTGCCTTTGCCATGTTGCTTGGGTGTAAATCGCAAGTATCTCAGACCCAAAATGATTCACCACAATTGCAACACTCTACTATTCCACCACGGGAATATTCAATAGCGGCGGTGCTTTGGCAACAACATTCGGGCGAATATCGTGCTTTGGCATATCAAGCATTTAATTTGGCTAAAATGCAATTAGATCTATTGTTAGCAAACAATGAAATGCGTGGTAAACCTCTCGCCATTGTTACCGATATTGACGAAACTATTTTAGACAATAGTCCGTACAGCGGGAAGCAGATTGAGCTTCAAGAAGATTACGTTCCAGAGCGATGGACAGAATGGGTTAATGAGAAAAAAGCTAAACCAGTTCCAGGCGCACTTGAGTTTTTTAAATATGCGAAAAGTAGGGGCGTTGAAGTGTTTTATATTTCTAACCGGACTGTAGATCAAGAAAAAGCAACGTTAGAAAATATGCGCGCTGTTGGCTTCCCGTATTCTAATTCAGAATATATGTTGTTGGCCGATGAAACTAGTCGAAAAGGAAAACGCAGAGCCACAGTAGAAGAAACACACGAAATTATCATGCTTATTGGTGATAATCTTTCAGATTTCTCAACTGTTTTTGAAAACCGTTCTACTGAAGATAGAAATACAAGCGTGGACAGTTTAAAAGCTGTTTTCGGAAACCGATACATTGTGCTTCCCAATGCAATTTATGGCGATTGGGAAACCAAGGGGATTTTAGAAGGAAAATACGACTGGACAAAATTTCAAAAGGATTCAATCCGTAAGCGTAAAGTGATTTCTTATTGATATAAACTTCATCCGCTTTAAGTGAAAATGTTTGAGGCGAAATTTGGCAGCCATTCAACAGTGCGTTTATTTAAAAACCTGTAGTTATAATTAAAATCATCGATTAAAGTAGCGTAAGAATAAAATAGCAACCTATGAATACAACCGAACTTGTAAGCCAATTATTCTTACCCTTATCTCTTGCAATTATAATGTTAGGCATGGGAATGACATTAGTTCCTGCCGATTTCACCAGAATAATAAAATTTCCTAAAGCGATATTACTTGGTCTTACCAATCAACTAATCTTTCTGCCCATAATTGGGTTTTCATTGGCAATTGCTTTTAATTTAAGTCCTGTAATGGCAGTTGGTTTAATGATTTTGGCAAGCTGTCCTGGTGGGCCTACGAGTAACTTAATAACACAAGTTTGTAAGGGTAATATAGCCTTGTCGGTCACCTTAACAGCCATAGCAAGTGTTATAAGCATCTTGACTATACCGTTTATCCTATCTTCTGCATTGGAATATTTTGGAAGCAGTACCAATGTTTCAATTAAACTACCTATTGTCAATACTATTATTCAAATAATGGGAATTACCGTTATTCCTATTTCCATTGGAATGTTTATTCGCAAGCGCAAAACCAACTTTGCTCTGCGTATGGGAAAACCGATGCGTACTGCTTCAATAGTTATTTTTATTCTTGTATTTATCGCTGTATTGGGCGCCAATGCAGACAAGCTAGTAGACGGAATGAAAGCAGCTGGATTGGTGACGTTGGTGCTAAATATAACCACAATGGGAATAGGATACCTGACTGCCAAGTTGTTTAAACTGAATTTGAAAAACGCAATTTCAATCACAATTGAAAGTGGAATTCAAAATGGAACTTTAGCGCTTGTAATTGCAACTTCAATTTTGAATAATGTTGAAATGGGTATTCCAATTGGAGCTTATGCTATTTGGATGTTTATTACTTCGGGAGTTTTAATGTGGTACTTTGGAAAACGACCTGAAATAAGTTATGAATAAATAAATTCTATTACGAAAGTTAAATTCGCAGGATTTATTTTAGGTGCCAAAGCAGTACTATCTGTTTCGAATTTTTAGTTTATTTAGTCTTGTTTTTCAAAGTCAAGATATGTACAAAGAACTATGTTTATTCTTTTACAGATTAATTTTCAATAATTGTGAAGTATTCAATTATTTCATTAAACCTCAAAAATCCTTACTTCATTTCTATTTTTCCCGCATTCATTGTTTTGTAATTGAGTAGCTGTAGGCATAGTTATAAATTCGTGCTATCAAAAGTCTAACTCAAAACAATTTATAATGAACAAAGAACTAATTTTTTTAAGAACATTTGCAGTAGCCACTGTTATGGGAATGGTTGTAATAACCTCTTCGGCTTTCAAACAAAATGGCAATCAGAAATTCAGTGAAATAGATGTTGAACGTATCAATATTATAGAAAAAGATGGTACTGTAAAAATGGTTATTACCAATGTAGATCGTTTCCCCAATGGAAGTGATGTTATAAACAACCGACCCACCAATGAGAAAAGAAAAAAACGGTCAGGAATGTTGTTTTTCAACGAAGATGGTATTGAATGCGGTGGATTTATTTACGACGGACAAAAGACCGAAAACGGACATTCGTCTGGACTTTCTTTAACATACGACCAGTACGATGGCGATCAGGTTATGCAATTGCTAACACAAGATTACCAACAGGGAGATAGACGGTTTGTAAGCAGTAGTCTTGCATTTAACGACCGACCTAGCAACGAATCGCAACTCAAAACAAGCGAAATAATGAAAGAGCTTGATGCGCTACGGGAAAAAGATCCTGAGAAAATGAAAGAAAAGTATAAGCAATACCAAGAAGAAGGTCTGTTGGGCGGTGTTCCACGCGTTATGCTAGGAAAATCGAGAAGTCAGAACAACGGTTTATTTCTTTTTGATGATAAAGGAATGCCAAGGGCAATGTTTTATATAGATAAAGAAAATAACGCTAAACTCGATTTCTTTGATGATCAAGGAAATAATATTGCTTCTTTTCCGAACTAAAAAATCAACTATAATTAGTAAGCTCAAAGATAGTCCTGTAAAATTATAGGACTATTTTTGTTAACAGATTTATACTTTTTTTGATGACAAACATACTTCAGAAAATATACCAGAACCGTTACTTTCTATTGTTTATATTGCTGTTCGCATATGTACAATCTATTTATACCCGAACTTCAATAAGAGCGCAATTTAGTTGGTATATATTTACGCCCGAAGCGGCCTTGGCTTCGTTGGTTAGTGCAGGGATATTGTTTTTAGTATTACTTTTCTTTATCAGGAAATGGCAAAAATTTGGTGTTTTAAATACGCAAAAAATTCTGAAAATATTCGGTGCATCACTCGTGGTTTATGTTCTTATTATGAAGTTCAGCGGATTTCTGATTGCCTTTGTTTTTGGCAATATCGATCGAAATTTTAATACACAAACACTTACGCTTTCAATTATATCTAATTTCCTGGATGGCTTTATTTACGGCAGTTTTTTTCTTGCTTATTATTATTTTCACGTAATTAAAAAACAACAGATAGAATTAATGAACTACAATCAAGCACTTGCAGAGAGTAAGATAAATCAGTTAAAAACGCAGCTCAACCCTCACTTTTTGTTCAACAACTTAAATGTTTTAGACCAGTTAATTGAAGAAGATAAAGAACAAGCATCCGAGTTTTTAAATGAATTTGCCGAAATATATCGCTATGTGCTTCAAGCATCAGATAAAGAAATTATCAGTCTAAGCGAGGAATTGGAATTTGCAAAGCAGTACTTTAAATTAATTCAGCATAAATACGGAAATGCCTATCAGTTTAAAATCGAATATTATAAAGCTAGCGGTTTTGTTGTTCCCTTAAGCCTACAATTATTAATCGAAAATGCAGTGCAGCATAATTTAGGTACCGTAGAAAACCCCATTTTTATTGAAGTGGTCATTGATGATGCCATCACGGTTAAAAACAATATCAAGCCAAAAAGAAATAATAAAGTAACCTCAGGGAGAGCTTTAAATAATTTGAAAGAACAGTACCAACTATTAACCGAAAAACCGATTTCGATTCACCAATCGGAGACTTTTTTTTCAATAACTATTCCTTTTATTCATACATCAGAAAAATGATACGAATACTTATCATCGAAGACGAAATTCCAGCTCGAAAAAAACTGAAACGGTTTATAGGAGCATTGGATACCCCTACTGAAATTGTAGCTGAAATAGATACAGTAGATGTTGCTGTCGAATTTCTTAACAACAATCAGGTTGATTTAATTTTTTCAGATATTGAATTACTCGACGGCAGTGCATTCGAAATTTATCGTCTCGTTTCGGTTTCTTGTCCAATTATCTATACAACGGCCTATGATAAGTTCTGGATGGATGCTTTTGATAGCAACGGAATCGCCTACCTATTAAAACCATTTTCAAAAGAACGATTT
The DNA here is from genome assembly GCF_900106795.1 of Aequorivita viscosa. Classification (GTDB taxonomy): domain Bacteria; phylum Bacteroidota; class Bacteroidia; order Flavobacteriales; family Flavobacteriaceae; genus Aequorivita; species Aequorivita viscosa. Next base: position 4,974 of record NZ_FNNS01000028.1, read on the forward strand.
GAAAAAGCGTGGGATAAGTTTTTATTGTTTCGAAACCCAGCAAACTCTGAGAAGAAATGGATTTCAAACATTGAAAACCTTCTTAAACAAAACATCGTTACAAAAACATATAAAAAACGATTTACCATAAATACCCATCAAGGATTTTACTTTTTAGAGACTGAAACTATTCTTTATTTTTCTGCAAATGAAGGGGTTGTTTTTGCCTATGATTTTACAAACAAAAAGCATTTGCTTTCAGAATCCACTTTAAAAGAAATAGAAGCACATGTTGATCCCACACTTTTTTTCAGAATTAACCGTAGTGAGTTGGTCAATAAATTGCATATTGACAAAATAGAGCGTTATTCTAAGAATGTTCTTGCCTTAAAATTTAAGGGGCACGACGGTTATTTGAAAACTAGCCAAAGTAACACTTCAGCGTTTCGCGAATGGATTGAAAAGTAATTTCTTGCTATAATTACTTCAATGCTCATTGTGTTTTTATTAGGGTTTTGTCGAAATAATTTTTTTTACTGTTTAAAGTGCATTCGGCTTTATTAATTAGCTTTGAAAAGTATTTTATTTTGCTTTATTTTTATTAGATTGCTCGTTTAAATACATAATAATCAATTAAAACAACCAAACTAATCATTAAAATATGTATATAACATTGAAAAAAAGTCTGTTACTACTTCTTAGTGTAGTGCTATTAGGTTCTTGTAAAGACGTAAAAAAAGAAGAAAAAACGAAAAATTCGGCTACCGTTTACTTTGGTGGTGATATTATTACAATGGAAGGTGATTCACCTCAATATGCTGAAGCTGTTGTTGTAAATGAAGGAAAAATCACCTTTGTTGGCGCATCTGAAGAAGCAATGCGCGTAGCAGGTGAAGGCCATAAAATGATAGATTTAGAAGGTAAAACACTATTGCCAGGGTTTCTTGACCCGCATAGTCATTTTATAAATTCGTTGGGGATGAGTTCGCAAGCTAACTGTTCACCTTCGCCAGTGGGTGAAGGCAATGATGTAGCAGGAATTGTCAAAGCCCTTACCGATTTAAAAAAAGAGAAAAACATTCCCGATGGTCAACTTATAATGGGGTATGGTTATGACGACTCAGTTATGCCTGATGGAAAACTGTTGAATCGTGATGATCTAGACAAAGCGTTTCCCAACAACCCTGTTATGGTGTTACATGTTTCATTGCACGGTGCTGTGTTGAATTCCAAAGCAATGGAGGAGTATGGTGTTTCGGATAAAACCGAGACGCCGGAAGGTGGCGTTATTGTTAGAAAACCAGGAACAAACGAACCTTATGGTTTAATAATGGAAACTGCATTTTTACCAATATTTTCCAAGTTGCCAAAACCTTCAGAAGCAGAGTTGTTAGCACAGCTAAAAGACGGACAAATGATTTATGCTGAAGCTGGAGTAACTACGGCCCATGAAGGGCTTTCACATTTTGAAGATGTAGAAATATTGCAAAAAGGAGCCGATAAAAACGCCTTTTTTATCGATGTAGTGTCGTACCCGTTTATCACCGAGCTAGATACTTTATTGCAGAAATATAATGCTAATGATTTTGGCAAATACGATAACCGTTTTAAGCTAGGAGGAATAAAAATTACTATTGATGGTTCGCCTCAAGGTAGAACAGCCTTATTCACAACTCCGTACTTAACTGGAGGGCCAGGTGGCGAAAAAGATTGGGTTGGAGAACCAACATTTTCACAAGATGAAGTAAACCAAATGCTAAAAAGCATTTATGATAAAGGTTTGCAATCTACTTTCCACGCCAACGGCGATGGGGCTATCGATATGTGTATAAAAGCCCACGAATTTGCAAGTGGCGACAACCCAACTAAGGAACGAAGGACTGTCATTATTCATTCTCAATTTGTTCGTAACGATCAACTTGATAAATATGTAGAATATAAATTGATTCCTTCATTATATACAGAACATACTTTCTTTTTTGCCGATGCGCATATAAAAAATAGGGGTTTAGAACAAGCTTCGTCTATTAGCCCGATGAAAACGGCTATTGAAAAAGGATTAAAGCCAACAAATCATACAGATTTTAATGTTGTGCCTATTGATCAAATGATGGTTGTTTGGTCTGCCGTTAATAGAATATCCAGGGCAGGGGAAGTAATTGGGGCCAATGAGCGCGTTACTCCCTATCAGGCTTTACAAGCTATTACAACCAATGCTGCATATCAATACTTTGAAGAAGACAGCAAAGGCTCTTTAGCCGAAGGGAAATTAGCCGATTTGGTTATTCTTGATAGTAATCCTTTAAAAGTAGATCCGTTGAAAATTAAGGATATTAAGGTGCTTGAAACCATAAAAGAAGGAAAAACTATTTTTAAAAGATAATCACTTATTTCATTTCAATTACAAGGCAGGCTGTATTGTAATACTCCCTGCCTTTTTTGTTGAATTGCATTATGAACACTAAAATTGGTGACTGGTTAACGAACTCTATTTTGTAATTATAGAAGTCTTATAACAAAGAAAACCCGCGAATTTTGAAATTACGTTTATAAAATTCTGTTTCGAAAAATCACCAACTTACAACTATCTTTGCCCAATGAGTATAATGGTGCAAATAGCGGTATTACCGCGCCAACAAGAAGATTTAGACTATATCTTGGAGCTTGCCCTAGCGAAGCAAAACCTTCGTAGGGAAAGTCTAAGCGAATGGCGGATTCGCAAGCGATCTATCGATGCGAGGCGAAGGCCAATCAAAGTAAACCTTCAAATTGAAATGTGGTTAAAAGGAGAGAAGCGGGAGGTTATCCCACCTTTTGTTCCACAAAATGTACATGATGCAAAAAGGATAGCCATTATCGGATCTGGACCTGCAGGCCTTTATGCAGCATTGCGAGCGGTGGAAGCAGGTTTAAAACCCATAGTATTTGAACGCGGAAAAGACGTACGCGAACGCAGAAGGGATTTGGCAGCCATCAATAAACAGCAAATTGTAAATCCTGAAAGCAATTATTGTTTTGGTGAAGGTGGTGCAGGAACCTATTCAGACGGTAAGCTTTACACGCGAAGCAAAAAGCGTGGGAACGTTTTAAAATCTTTGGAGTGGTTCGTTCATTTCGGAGCAGATCAAGACATACTCATAGATGCGCATCCACATATTGGAACCAATAAACTGCCAAAAATAATTGCTTCAATGCGCGATTCAATTATTGAAAATGGGGGAGAGGTGCATTTCAATTCCAAAATGACTGATATAAAATTGAAGGATTCAGCCATTCAAGCCATTCAGATTAACAATGGGGAATGGTTGGAATTTGATAACGTAATTTTAGCCACAGGTCATTCTGCTAGAGATATTTATTATTTACTACATCGCAAAAACATCTATATGGAAGCCAAAGGTTTCGCTATTGGTGTGCGGGTAGAGCATCAACAAGAACTCATAGATCATATACAATATCACGGCGAGGTTGACAATCCATATCTGCCTCCAGCGAGTTATAGTTTGGTAGAACAAGTAGATGGATTTGGCGTATATTCTTTTTGTATGTGTCCGGGTGGAATTATAGCGCCTTGTGCTACCGAGCAGGAAGAAGTAGTTACCAACGGTTGGAGTCCGAGTAAGCGAAATAACCCGTATGCAAACTCTGGAATTGTAGTAACTGTGGCGCCTTCAGATTTGCCGAATTATACGAAGGATAATCCTTTTGTCTGCCTAGATTATCAGAAAATGGTAGAAAAGCGATGTTGGGAAGCAGGAGGAAAAACACAAAAAGTTCCCGCTCAACGAATGATTGATTTTGTGGAAGGAAAGGTTTCAACAGGTTTTCCAAAGACATCCTATCAACCGGGAATTGTTTCCGCAGATTTGAATGAGGTATTACCTGCGTTGCTTTCAGGAAAACTAAAAAAGGCCTTTGTGGCTTTTGGAAAAAAAATGAAAGGATATTATACTAATGAAGCGGTTTTGCACGCGCCCGAAAGCAGAACTTCTTCAACTATTAGCATACCTCGTGATCCGATAACCCTTGAGCATATTGAAATTAGTGGTTTATATCCATGTGGCGAGGGTGCCGGCTATGCTGGAGGAATCATCTCCGCAGCCATCGATGGGATTAACTGCGTAGATGCGATATTGGAAAAGGAAAAAAGTTCAGATTAATAGAACTTGTAAAAAGCTCCAAAGCTAAATAGTCCGCGATATCCAAAACCAGCTTCGGCAAATCCACCCCATTGTTTTCCATAACTAATACCGAACGGAGTTACTTGAAAATTGAAAAAAGTGTCGTGCGAATCGCTGGTAGAGTTGGTGGTATTTTGTTCGGAAGTGCCTATCGTTGCTCCAAGCCCCAATAATGAATAAAGATTTAACTTATCTCTCTTCACAAATGAATAACTTGTTTCTGCGGCTAGCGTATAATAGGAGTTTACTTGTTCACCTATTTTAACTCCACGATCCATTACGTCATAATCTGTTTGCGAATAGGAAAAAACAGAACCAAAATGCCATTTTTCTTTAGGAGTGTAAGCATAAGCAAATCGCAATTCACCTAAACTACTAGTTTCATTAAGAGTAGCATTTGGAAAAAAGATAGTTGTAAAAGCATTCTCAAAAACGTCTAGTATTTGATTAGAACTCCCAACTCCATACCCTACAGATATTTGATGTTCTTGGGAATAAAAGTGTGGGCAAGCAATTAATAATGCGCCAATAAAGAGTGCTTTTTTCAACATGTTTTCCAGTTTTTAGTACACAAATATATATTCTTTTAATTCATATTTAATAGTTGTATAAAATTAAGATTTTACTATATCTAATTTTTCAAGGTCTAATTTTTTTCACTCCTAAAATTTCAATGTAAAATTTATTATTAAAGACAAGAGAATCTTTTTATGATATTGGTCATATTTTTGGGGGATTAGTTTTCTGACCTTTACGCCCTTTCAACCCAAATTTTAATTTCATGCATACCATCAATCCGCATTCTTTTCACATCCCTATTATGGGAATAGCCTATACTATTGACTCTCCCATAAAAGTCGCACATTTTGGGATAAACTCGGTGCTTTCAATCATTGAGGACAACTTGGTTGAGGTGATGCGGAAATATTATTACCAACAGAACCATGAGACATATGTGCCAATACCTGCGAAAGAACCCGATTCGCGTTCTCGTCGAATTACAGACTATCTTAATTTGATGCAGCGGATTGTTACTTCAAAAGTTGAAAACCTTAAAAATTCTGCATTCGAAACAGGTTCTGATATTGCTAAGTATTTTGAAATGCTTCCCGACAGCAGTTTGTTGAAAGAAAAATACCAGGAATGGTTTGCAATGCCAGATTCTGAAGAAAAGCAAAATACAGAAAATTCGTTGCGAAAAAGCATTGTTCCGGGTGCAATCGAAGTCAATATTATGACTAAGGTTGACAAGGATCAATTAGATAAAAACAAGCAACCTATTGAAAACGGGTCAGATGCTATTACGGCATTAAAAGGATATGCTGAATGCGACTTAAGCAATTCTGCCATAGTCCTTTCGGCAGGAATGAATCCGCGTCTTTATAATTATATGGAGGGGTTTTCAGCATTTGATGCATACGAATGGGGTAAGTTTCATAAAAAAGTAATTATTAAAGTCAGTGATTATCGTTCGGCACTGATTCAGGGAAAATATTTGGCTAAAAAAGGTATTTGGGTAAGCGAGTTTAGAATTGAATCTGGCTTAAATTGTGGCGGACACGTTTTTGCGACTCAAGGGGTGCTAATGGGGCCAATTCTTCAAGAATTTAAAGAAAAGCGACACGAATTGATTAACAGTCAGTTTGAACTTTATAATCCTGCGATCATCGCAAAAGGGAAGGAAGGTTTTTCAAAACCACATCCAATCAGAATTACCGTACAAGGCGGAATTGGAACTAGTGAAGAAGATACATTATTACGAAATTATTATGAAGTTGATGGTACAGGCTGGGGCACTCCATTTCTGCTATGTCCTGAAGCTACAACGGTAGATGAGAATACGCTAGAACTTCTGGCAAAGTCGAAAGAAAATGACGTGGTGCGCAGCAAAGCATCTCCGTTAGGTGTAGAGTTCAATTATTTAAAAGGAACCACTTCCGAAATAGAGCGTTTAGACAGAATTAGTAGAAATAAACCTGGCAGTCCGTGTACCGAAAAATTGTTGGAATCGAATACTGAATTTACTGCAGAACCTATTTGTACTGCATCCACAAAATACCAAAAGCTGAAACTGGCACAGTTAAAAACCTTAGATATTCCTAAAGCTGAATACGAAAGACAAGTTGACGATGTATTAAGCAAAGAATGTCTGTGTATTGGTTTGAGCAATGCAGCACCGCATCTATATGAAGAACCATTTTTGAAAAAGCTAACGGCTGTGACTATTTGTCCAGGTCCGAACATCGTGAATTTCTCGAGAGTTGTGAGTCTGCAAGACATGACCGATCATATTTATGGACGGAAAGACATAATGGAAAAACCCAATCGCGCATCTATGTTCGTTGCAGAACTTAAACTTTATATAGATTTTCTGAAAAAAGAAATCGAACGAACCACTGCACCAACTCCACGTGATTTTAAATCGTGGGAAAAATTCTCTAATAACTTACTAGATGGTATCGAACATTACGGTGCTTTGATCTCAAGTTATGTAGTTGGAAATAGATTCCAATTTGGAATGGATTTGGAAGAAGCGAAGATGGAGATTTTGGAGCTGCGGGAGTCTCAGCTGGAGATTGGGTAGGGGAGTGAGGAATGAATAACTTCCAATAAAAGGGCAGTACGCTCTTTACTGCCATCTGGTTTTACTGAGTTCTCTTTATTTTTGGGGGATATTGTCGAACATCGAAAACATCAATTATTTCAATTCGATTTTCTTCGTGATTTATCCAATAGATAATTTTGTAATTCTTTTTGTAAAGAAGATATCGGAACTCAACCTTTCTATTTTTTAAATACTACTCAATTTGCCCGATTTCGGAATGGCTGATCAACTTAAATGGCTCGTCATAAATTCCATCTGCAAGTTTTTTTGCCGTTCGGTTTCCAGTTTTTTCTAGATAATGCTTAAAGATTTTATAAAGCTCGTCTTCGGCAAATTGAGTCCAAATGATTTCTAATTCCATTTATCAATTTTCACCTTTAAATCAACTGCTTTAATTATCCGACCATTCTTTGAATCCTCCATTGATTTATCAATACGGTCATTGAAATCTTCCATTGTCATCGGCTCAAACTGATTGTTCGTTAGAGAAGTACTTTCTTTGCGCAATAATTTTTCAAGTTTAGAAACGACTTCCTCGCTTTGTATCTTTAAAAATTCTTGAACAAATTCTATTTTTCGGGCTTCTAAGTTCATGGTATTTTACTTTTTATCAAAGACACAAAATTATGATTTCAGTTATGAGATTCCAATTTGGAATGGATTTGGAGGAAGCTAAAATGGAGATTTTGGAGCTGCGGGAGAGGCAGCTGGAGATTGGGTAGAAGAATATTGAAGCATTTCAACTTTTGCCAATCTATCCCCTCATACTCCGCAACCCTTCATAAACTACAATGCTAACAGAATTAGCCAAGTTCAAACTTCGAATATGCGGGCTGTGGATTGGTATGGTGTACAGTAAATCAGGATTTTCTGAAACAATGTTTTTCGGTAATCCGACGGATTCTTTTCCAAAAATAAAAAACATGTTATCTTTAAAATCTATAGTGCAATAATCTTGATTGCCGTGGCTTGAGAGATAAACGAAATTTCCTCCTTCATTTTTTTTGTAGAAATCGTCTATGCTTTCATAAATGAAAAGGGATATATGCTGCCAATAATCTAATCCAGCTCTTTTTAATCGGCTATCCGTAATTTCAAATCCAAATGGTTTTACCAAATGCAAATTTGACCCAGAGGCCAAACTTAGACGCCCGATATTTCCAGTATTAGTATGTATTTCAGGTTCAAATAATACAATATTGAAGGCCATAGGTAGTAGCTGATTATTTAGTTTTTAGAATGGATTGCAAGTTAAAAATAGATTTTTAACCCCAGATAATTTTAGAAACCAATATTTTGGTTAGTCCTTATATTTTTCAATCCTAATTCGCGCATCCACAGCCGTAATTGCGTATTGCGTACCTATAAGCGGGTTTATGTCCATTTCGATAATCTCGGGCGCAGCTTCAACTAAGGCCGAAAGTCGCTGAATGATTTCAACAAAGATTGCTTCATTTGCCCCTTTTTGTCCTCTTGCTCCTTGAATCAATTTATATCCTCTAAGTGACTGCACCATCTTGGTAGCTTCATTTTTTGAAATAGGACTTAATCTAGCTGCGACATCGTTTAGAACTTCGATAAAAATTCCACCCAAACCACACAAAATGGTATGGTTAAACCCTGGTTCTTTCATCACGCCAACAAATAATTCCAATCCCGCCAATTGAGGTTGTACCATAACGGCAGTGGCAGAATCGATTTTAATTAGAGTATCAAAAGTTTCGGCAGCTTCATCTTTGTTGGCTATATTCAAAATAACGCCTTGGGCATCAGATTTGTGTAATGGGCCAACAACTTTCATTACAACTGGAAAATCCGTCGTCTCAATAGTGTCAAGCAATTTTTCTTTTGAATTTTCGACTATTTCATGGACTCTCGGAATTCCGGCAGCGTCCATTATTCCGACAGTTTCTGAAGTAGTAAGATATCCTTCAGAAGCAGAATCGATTATATTTCTAATTTTTTCAACATCAATTTCTGGCAGTGCTATTTTATGCGATTGAGGCTCTGGCGTGTTATAAACTTGCGCTAGCGCTTTTCCCAAAACCACTTCGTCTGGAAAATGAATATGACCTTTCTTTAAAAAGGACTGAATTTCTCGTTGTGCATTGATTACTGAAGGTAATACGGGAAAAATTGGTTTGTCGCAAATCTCCAGTTTCACGCTTAACACGTTGTAAACATTTTCTACATCAAATAAACCTGCACTTCCAAAAACCACGACCATCGCATCTATATTATTAAATTTATGTTCGCAATAATCGATTATAATGCCCAGTTGTTCAGCCGTACCAGTTGCTAAAAAATCTATCGGGTTGGCAACGGAAGATCCGGGATATAAAAAAGATTTTAGTTTCTCTGCATCTGCTCCTGAAATCTCTGGCACTTTGAGTCCGCCTTTAGAAAGTTGGTCTGCCAACATTACTGCCGATCCACCCGCGTGCGTTATAATGGCGATATTTTTTCCTTTTAGTTTTTTGTAATTGAAAATAGCTGCCACACTTAATAACTGTTCGCGGCTGCTGCAATAAACAATCCCCGCTTTATGAAAAAGGGCACGTACCGTCATATCACTACTGGCAATTGCACCTGTATGCGACGTAGCGGCTCGGCTTCCTTCGGCAGTGCTTCCGGCCTTAATAGCCGCAAACTTAGCTCCTTTTTTAATAAGAGAGGCAGCGTGTTTTAATAACTTTTTGGGATTGGAAACTGTTTCTAAATAAAGCAGTTTCACTAAAGGATCTGTTTCTGGATTAAAATGGTTGTCCATATATTCCAAAATATCCTCTACTGTTGTTTGAGCTGCATTTCCAGTGGAAAATACATTGGCAAATGAAACTCCCAATGCCATTCCAGCTTCCATAATAAAAACCGCCGTGGCGCCCGAACCAGAAATAAGATCGCATCCTTTTGGGCTGAAGGGTGGGACAGGGGCGGTAAAAACTCCTTTATAATATTCGGTAATAACACCTATACAATTCGGGCCAATTAAACAACCGTTTACACTGTTCACGATTTTTGTAATTTCTTCTTCCCATAGTTTACCTTGTTCGTCACCTTCGCCAAAACCTGCGGAAATTATTATAAAAGCTTTGGTATTTTTTCCTGTAGCCAATGTTTTGATAGTTGCTGGACAATATTTCGCAGCAATGGCGAGAATAGCAAGGTCGGTATCAGGAATTTCTTCAACAGTGGCAAAGCTTTTAATACCTTGAACTTTTTCCTCTTTCGGGTTTACAACGCAAAGTTCACCTTTAAAACCACCGGCAATGATGTTTTTCAGCATATTACCGCCAGGTTTTTTAGTATCATTGGACCCACCAATGACTACGATGCTTTGGGGTTGAAGAAGTTGTGTGTTCACCATAATTATAAATAAGTAAAAGGTATAAAAGTAAAGGTTCTGCTAACTTCTAAGAATGATTTAAATCATAAATTCCGAATTAATAGTCTTTAATTTCTCTTAAACGTATCTATATCCGTCTTTCTCTTCTGCTTCAAGACTATGACACCTTGTCATATTATTTTCACTGGCACAATCCTTGACTTATACAGACCGACAATTAAATTTTTAGACACAACAATAAATTATAAACAAACAAAAAGTTATGAGTAAAATAATCGGAATCGACTTAGGAACAACCAACTCTTGCGTTGCCGTAATGGAAGGTAGCGAGCCAACGGTTATTCCTAATGCTGAAGGAAAAAGAACAACCCCTTCTGTAATTGCATTTGTGGAAGGTGGCGAAATTAAAGTGGGAGATCCTGCAAAACGTCAAGCAGTAACAAACCCAACAAAAACCATAAGCTCTATTAAAAGATTTATGGGGAATAAATATTCTGAGTCTCAAAATGAATCAGAATACGCTGCTTATAAAGTAGTAAAAGGTGATAACGACACAGCGCGTGTTGATATCGATGGCCGTTTGTACACGCCGCAAGAACTTAGTGCAATGATTCTTCAGAAAATGAAGAAAACCGCTGAAGATTATTTAGGTCAGGAAGTAACCCGTGCGGTTATTACTGTGCCTGCATATTTTAACGATAGTCAGCGTCACGCTACTAAAGAAGCTGGAGAAATTGCAGGTTTGAAAGTTGAAAGAATTATCAACGAACCAACAGCTGCAGCTCTTGCTTATGGATTAGATAAAAAAGGAGAAGACCAAAAAATTGTAGTTTTTGACTTTGGTGGAGGAACGCATGACGTTAGTATCCTTGAACTTGGAGATGGCGTTTTTGAAGTATTATCTACAGACGGTGATACTCACTTAGGTGGAGATGATGTTGACCAGAAAATTATTCAGTGGTTAGCAGACGAATTTAAAGCTGAAGAAGACTTCGACCTTCGTAAAGACCCAATGGCATTACAACGTTTGAAAGAAGCTGCTGAGAAAGCAAAAATTGAGCTTTCATCTTCTACACAAACTGAAATCAACTTACCTTATATTACAGCTACAGCTAGCGGACCAAAGCACTTGGTAAAAACATTAACGCGTGCAAAGTTTGAGCAGTTAATAGACGATTTAGTAAAAAGAACAATGAAGCCTTGTGAGACTGCAATGAAAGCTGCAGGCCTTACTAAAAGTGATATTGATGAGGTAATCCTTGTAGGTGGTTCTACGCGTATTCCTGCAGTTCAGGAAGCTGTTGAAAAATTCTTCGGAATTAAGCCACACAAAGGTGTAAACCCTGATGAGGTAGTAGCAATTGGCGCAGCTATTCAGGGTGGTGTATTGACAGGAGACGTAAAAGACGTATTACTTCTAGACGTAACTCCACTTTCTCTTGGAATTGAAACAATGGGAGGTGTAATGACCAAATTGATTGAAGCTAATACTACTATTCCAACTAAGAAAAGTCAGGTATTCTCTACTGCGGCAGACAATCAGCCAAGTGTTGAAATTCACGTATTGCAAGGAGAACGTCCAATGGCTAACGACAACAAAACAATTGGTCGTTTCCACTTAGACGGAATTCCACCAGCACAGCGAGGTGTACCTCAGATTGAAGTAACTTTTGATATTGATGCCAATGGTATCATTAAAGTTAGTGCGACTGATAAGGCTACAAACAAAACACAAGACATCCGAATTGAAGCTTCTTCCGGTCTAACTGAAGAAGAAATCAAAAAGATGAAAGCTGATGCCGAAGCAAATGCAGAAAGCGACAAGAATGCTAAGGAAAAAGCTGATAAGTTGAATGAAGCTGACGCGATGATCTTCCAAACAGAAAAGCAATTGAAAGAATTTGGCGATAAATTATCTGACGATAAAAAGAAGCCAATAGAAGAAGCTTTAGAAGAGTTGAAGAAAGCACATGCTTCTCAGGATTTAGCAACAATTCAGCCTGCTTTAGACAAAATAAATGAAGCTTGGAAAACTGCTTCAGAAGAAATGTACAAAGCTCAAGCTGATGCTCAAGGCGCCCCAACTGGTGATGCTGGTGCAGGAGCCGATCAAGCCTCTACTGGAGGATCTGAAAACAGTGATGTTGAGGATGTTGACTTCGAGGAAGTTAAATAAGACTAAAGTCCGAAAGACGTAAGTTTTAAAATAAATGAAAAAGCCGTAACTCGAAAGGGTTGCGGTTTTTTTTTGCTTAAAACAATATTATTTATAGTGCTTTCAAAAGTATATACTACTCGCAAGGCAAAGGGTGATTCAAAATTTTAAACGCCCTATTTTTACGATAGCTAAAATGCCACCATTCTGTGCGGATAGGAGAAAAACCGAATTTTTGCATTCCTTCGAAAAGTAATTTTCTGTTGGAGAGAATTTCTTCAGATAAATTATAATTATCGCTGTGTGCTGCCCTTCCAAAGTGGTCATAATCACTTCCCATGTCAACGTGGCACCCTTCAAGGGTTTCAATGGTCATATCTATTGCAGCGCCACGGTTATGTACAGAACCATTGCCATACGGATTCCCAACATAGGTAGCGCGTGGCACTTTATTCCACATTTTTTTCTGTACATCTAATGGACGGTAGCAATCGTAAAACCGAATTCGGTATCCATTTTCTATGAAATATTTGTTTGCCTCAACTATAGCAGCGGCAACTTCGGGTTGTAACAGACATTTTGCACAATCGTAGAGTTTTTCCCCTATAAAATTGTTTGAGGTAGCGTACCGAATTTCATAAGTAAACTCATTCGAAATGTCTTGCATGTTCACCAAATCGCTTTGTTGTTTCTTTCCCGAAGAAAGTCCAAAAAACAAGACGATAAAAAGCAAAAAAGTAGTTGTCTTCATAGGCTAAATTTAGGTAGAATTTAGGAACATTAAAATTAACATTGGTTAACTTTGGTGAAAACGAAATATTATGAATGAATTAAAATCAAAAATAGCTCTTATTACTGGAGGTACTAAAGGAATTGGATATGGAATTGCAGAAGCTTTGATGCAAGAAGGAATAAACGTTGCTATAACTGGGCGAACGTTGGCCACTGCTAAAGAAGCTGCTAATAAACTAAATGAAAAAGGTTACAAAAACATTAAAGCGATAGGCTTAGAGGCTGATGTGCGAAACTATGAAAGTCAAGAAAAAGCACTAAATAAAGTGGTTGATGAATTTGGAAAAGTTGATTTTGTAATAGCTAATGCCGGTCTTGGTCATTTTGGAAATGTAGAAGATATTACTATAAAAGAATGGCAGGAAACGATTGATACTAATTTATCGGGACCTTTTTATACATTAAAAGCCAGTTTAAACCAATTAAAAGAAAATAAAGGGTACTTTATTACAATTTCTAGTTTGGCAGGAACTAACTTCTTTAAAGGTGGAAGCGCTTATAACGCTAGCAAATTTGGACTTACCGGATTCTCTCAAGCTGCTATGCTCGATTTACGGGACTATGGAATAAAAGTTAGTACCATTATGCCAGGTTCGGTTTCAACTTATTTTAACGGAAACCAACCAAAAGATGGAGATTCTTGGAAAATCCAAATTGAAGACATCGGAAAATTGGTTGTAGATTTATTAAAAATGAATCCAAGGATATTACCTAGCAAAATAGAAGTGCGTCCAACGAGCCCACCTACTAAATAAGTTTTTTTAATAAAACAGTGGTTAGAAAAAATGCTTTGCCCAAGACTTGGCATCTTCTAGGCTGTTAAAAAAAGCAAAACTGTGAGGAAAGAGCTTTTGTTCTACTAAGGCTCTTTCTTTTTCTTCTTCCATAGTCGATACAATAGCCATACCTTTTTTTGTCTTCATTTTACCATCTTTATAGATGTTTAAATCTATAGTGTGATGAAATCGACGATCTGCAACTACGACAAATTCTTTATTGCCAAAGTGTTCTTTATACTTATCTCGGATCCAATTATTTTTCATTAGATCTAAATGTTGACCTTCAAATACACATACAATGGCATAGGTGTCGTAAAGGTTAAGTTCGCAAAAATCGGAAACATGTTTTTTACCCATAATAGCTACTTTGTTAAGATTTCTAAGATAAGCTATTTTTAAATAAGATTTAATTTCTTGAAAAAAATGTTGGTTCAGAAATAATATTGGGTTTCAGTGACTATTAAATTGCCTTAAAATTAAGTTGATAGACGTTTACCTCATTTTCATTAAATAATAGCTGTTTATTTCGGTTGTAACTAAAAATCTTACTTATGATACATTTATAGGAAGAATGATTCCGGTATAAATCCAAAAAAAAGCGACCTAAAATAGATCGCTTTTCAGAAATATCGTTTTCTGCAATTATTCATTGGCAGATAGTAAAGCCAAGAATTTATCTAAATTTGGAAGGATTACAATACGAGTTCTTCTGTTTTTTGCACGTCCTTCTTTGGTATCATTTTCGGTAAGCGGGTGGTAGCTACTTCTTCCCGCTGCAATTAGTTTAGCTGGGTCTACTCCGTAATCATTCTGTAATTTTCGAATAACGCCAGTAGAACGTTGTACACTTAATTCCCAATTGTCTTTTACGTAAGCGCCTGGTTTTACAGTTTGGCTATCTGTGTGACCTTCTACCATTACCTCAAGAGCAGGTTCGCTATTAATTACGTCGGCTAGACGCTTTAAAAGATTGTTAGCTTTCGGATTTACTCTAGCACTTCCAGAGCTAAATAATAACTTGTCCGAAATGGTAATCATTACTACCGTTTCATTTATGTCGATATTTATATCATCTTCTTCGCCAGCTGCAATTAAATTGCTGTCTAAATTCTTTTTAAGGTTATATGAAATGATGAGGTTCATAGAATCCTGAAGTGTTTTGGCTTTTTGTAGCTCTTTTGCATCTACATTAGCCAAAGCTTTTTTCATTTTTTGCTTATCATTTTCTGAAATAACCACTCCATCTATTTGTTGAAGCCTTTCATTGTTTGAGTCTGAGAGTGATTGGATTTTTGCATTATAGCTAGAAACACGCTCTTCAATTCGTGCGTATTTAGCCTCGATTTCTTCTTTTTCCAACTGGGTTTTAACCAAAGTGGAACGGGTTTCATTATATTGATTCTCCATTTCCACATACTTCTTTTTTGAAACGCAAGATGTAAAGATCAAAGATCCAGCCACCATGCTTAGGACAAATACTTTTTTCATAATAATAGTTTTTTATGGTTTATTGACAAACTTAATAGTGGGTCGTACCAAATATTAGTTAATGGATGGCTATTGTTTTGTTAAATTGAATTGTATGCGCTAGGAAAGTGCTGCAATTGAAAGAGTTGTGTGTGTTTGAGATTAGGGAGAATAACGCTTTCGATATAATATTTAATCATTAATAATGATCGATTTAGGCAGGAGTTGATACAGAGCTTAAACAAAGAGTTTATCCCTCAAGTGAAGAAATAGGTGCAGTTTATTCTAATACATAATAACCTGCAACAAGTGGTTACAACTGTATTTTTGTTAGACAACTTTCATTGTATTGTTTTAAGAGTGGCTAAATACCTTAAAACACAAAACCTAACAGCCAATATAGGATAATAAATACAATGATTGTTCCAATACATCCACATTTGCCTCCGCCTATTTTCTTTGCGCCCCATCCGGCGAGTAGGGCTCTAAGTAACTTTTTCATAAGATGATTTTTTTAGATGAATATATTTTTATAATTAATCTGTGTAATCAGCCGATTCATTATTATTCTCAGATTTTTTTTGAGGTGCCATTTGCAACTTGTTTTTTGCAAAATCTAAGGTTCTGATAGGGAATGGGATGTTGACTCCTCTCTCGTCGAAATGTTTCTTTATAAGTTTTATTGCTTTGTGTTTGGCTTCAAATTTTGGTTTAGGCTTTTGACCCGTAATCCAAAATCGGGTTATGAAATTGATTGAACTATCTCCAAATTCAGTAAAGTAAAATTCAACTTCTTCATTCTCTCTTTGCTCGAAATTCTCAGCAATAATTTTCACTACTAAATCTTCTACTTCTTGCAAATCGTCTTCATAACCAACGCCGCAACTAACAGAAACTCTACATCGCTCTGTCCAGGAGTAATTTACAAATGGGTTTTCTACAAAAGTTTTGTTCGGAATTATAACGTAATCATTATCTGGCTGCCGAAGGGTAACATTTCTTAAATCTATTTCTTCCACATACCCTGTGTTTCCCTGTGCATCAATATAATCGCCAATCCGTACTTTTGGTTGAAAAGACAGCATAAAACCAGATACTGTATTGCTTAATGTTCCTTGAAGTGCAAATCCTATAGCCAGCCCCATTACACCAGCACCTGCCAAAATAGAGGTGAGTACCTTGTCTAATTGAAGGATGCCGAGAGCTATAAAAAATCCAATAAGCAGTACTACGGCATAAATTAATTTTGACAGTACTTGCTTTATTGATTCGTCACTAACTTTCCTGAATAACACATTATGTGCTAACTTTTTTAGGCCTTTGGCAATAAAGTAGAAAATAACCATTACTATAATGGCTACTACAAAATTTGGCAACTTCAAAAATATGGCATCCATCCATCCGTCTAGTTTGTTCCATAATCCTGAAATGGAGTCTTTAATTGAAAATGTTTCTTCGTTCATAGTAATATTGTTTTAAAACATAGTTGCAAGCATAAATGTGCCTAAAATCCAAAGAATTAAGGACAAGACGCCTCCAATTATAAAAAAATGTTTGAATTTATAAAAACCCATTCCGTATATTAATGTATTGGTTTGATAGCCCATTGGTGTAAAAAAACTGAAATTAGCTCCAAACAGAACAGCCAAAATAAATGGTTTCATCGACAGGTTTAAACCAATGGCTACGGCAATTGCTATTGGTGTCATAATAATGGCTGTTGCATTATTGCTAACCACACTGCTCATTAACATTGTAATTAAAAAGATTAGGCCGATAATTATTAGGTTAGATTGACCACTTAATAGCTCCAACAATCGTTCTGAAATCCACTTATCTGCCCCGGTATTACTCATTGCAATACCTAAAGGAATCATTCCGGCAAGTAGGAAAATTACTTGCCAATTTATACGATGGTATACATCATTGAGTTCAAGACAACGCGTGAGGAGTAAAAGCGCTACACCTGTTATAGCGCTAACAAGAATGGGTAATACTCCACTTGCTGCCAAGGCAACAACTAGCAGTAATATAGCAAATGAAATTTGTTTTTTAGTTGAGTTTTGGTAAATTTTAGTTTTATGTTCTTGAAGAATAGCAACATTTTCCATTTGATGGAGTTTGCTTACATCATCTTTAGGAATTTCAACCAATAAACGATCCCCAGGTTTTAGGGAGATTTCTTTAATATCCTTCCGAATGAGGCGTTGGTGTGTATTTCTAATATTTCTTCTTTTTTTAATAGCAATGGGCAAGGCACCTTGAAATCGTTGTTTACGAAGTTGCTTTAAGGTTTTACCAATTAAAATGGAACCGGGTAATATAAGGAGCTCTACAAAACCAAAATCTTCAAGTTTCTTTTTAGACGTATTTTGGACTTTCTCTTCTACACTTTTTTCGGCAACCTCTTGATCCTTATGAACTGTAATTCCCTTGTCGGTATTAAGTTTGGCAAGCATTTCTACATCACACATTACTAAAAGCCTGTCTTTTTCGTTTAGCGTAATGTACTTTCCAGGGTCGTTTATGGTTTGCCCCTTTCTGATGAGTTTTAAAATTGAAATTTCTGGCGTACTAAAGAAAAATGTGTCTTCTATTTTTTTGTCAATAAGCTCTGAGTCTTTATTAATAAAAACAACGGTAATAAACTTATCAAGTTCGTAAGCTTCTTCAAGGTTTTCTTCAGAATCTTTTGGCAACCATCGTGAAGCAAAGGTTACGACTAAAATACCAACGATAAGAAAAATTAATCCAAAGAACGAAAATTCAAAAAAACTGAATTGCTCAGCTCCTAAATCTTGAGCGACGGAATTCACGATTAGGTTTGTAGAAGTTCCCATTAAAGTACAGCTGCCTCCAAGAATTCCAGCGAATGAAATTGGCATTAAGAGCTTAGATTGTGATAGATTGAACCGTTTGGCGAGTTCTGAAATAATTTTTATAAAAACAATTACAACTGCTGTTGTGTTAATAAAAGCTGAAATACCACCGGTAATAAACATAAATACTGGTAAAAGTAAAAATAGCGGTAGCACATGTAGGTTTTTGAGAAAGCGAGCCATCGACGCAATGACGCCATTGTCCTCAAGTGCTAATGCAATAATCATTAACGAAAGTACTGTGATTGTTGCTGAATTTGAAAATCCTGAAATAGCTTGTTCTGGCGTAATGAGCCCTGTAATAGAGAGTGAAGCTATAATAAGAAAGGCAATTTTATCTACAGAAAATACTTCGAACGCAAATAAAACTATCGTAAGTAATAAAATAGAAAAAACGAGTATTATTTCTGTTGTCATTTGGAGATGTTAGTCTCGCTAAAGATAACTGTAGAAATAATACTCGTTCCCTAAGAATTTCATAAAATTACTGAAAGCCAATAATTTTTATTATAAAATTCTAACCCAAATACTTTTTTAAGATATGACTTTTCGAAGTTTGACGCAATCTGCGAATAGCTTTTTCGCGGATTTGACGTACACGCTCACGGCTTAAATCGAAAGTATCGCCAATTTCTTGAAGTGTCATTGGAGGTTGTCCACATAGGCCAAAGTTTAATTTCACAACATCGGCCTCACGAGGTGCTAACGTGTCTAGCGCCCGGTTAATTTCAATACGCAATGATTCGTGCATCAAATTTTTATCTGGGTTTGGGCTTTCGCCATAGCTTAGTACATCATATAGGTTATTATCGTTTTCTCCTTCTTGAAAAGGTGCATCCATCGAAAGACTACGCGTAGAGTTTTTCAAAGAGCTCTTTACTTTAGATTCACTAAAGTCTAACTCTTTTGCAATTTCGGCAGCCGTAGGAATTCTTTCAAATTTTTGTTCTAAATGTATAGATGCTTTCTTGATTTTATTAATGTCGCCAATTTTATTCAATGGTAATCGCACCACACGAGATTGCTCAGCAATAGCTTGCAATATGGCTTGACGAATCCACCAAACAGCGTACGAAATAAATTTAAAGCCTCGCGTTTCATCGAACCTTTTTGCAGCTTTAACCAAACCAACATTTCCTTCATTTATTAAATCCGGAAGGCTTAAGCCTTGGTTTTGGTATTGTTTGGCCACGGAAATCACGAATCGCAGGTTGGCTCGGCTCAGCTTGTCCAAGGCCGCTTGATCGCCCTCTCTAATTCGCTGGGCTAACTCAACCTCTTCCTCAGCTGTAATAAGATCTATCTTGCTAACATCCTGCAAATAGCTGTTCAAGGATTTGGTTTCGCGGTTGGTTACCTGCTTAGTGATTTTAAGTTGTCTCATAGTATATAAGGGTTTAATTTGAATAACACGGCATAATACCACATTATCCTGTCATTTCCAAATTGTTAACACTATTTGTTAAAGTTTGAGTATCATTTATTTTTTCACTACATTGGAATAAAAAAATAAATGAAACATATAAAATATATTTTAGCGTCTATTATTTCTTTTATGGGGTTGGGTGTGTACTCTCAAATTCCAAGAGATGTACCTAATCCACAAGATAATACTCCCGTAGATTTTACAGATCCTGCGAACATAATTATTCTAATTATTCTTCCTTTATTGGTCGTTGTATTGGTAATACTATGGCGTAACAAAAAAAGAAAAGATAAATCCCAGCAGTAGTAACGTATTTATTAAATAAATATTGGACGAATTACGTTATTTTTGGTTCAATTATTGTTATCAACCTTGAAAATTTTTTGATATGTTTAAAAATTTCATTTTTGTACTAACCTTATCGTTTTCAAGTACGCTGATTTCACAAGTGGACTTGCCTAGTAGTAATTCCGTTCAATTTAATTCTCCTAACGCCAATATAGGAACTTCAACCGGTTTTGAAACTCCTTCTAAAGCTCCTTCTCTTATAAATAATAGGAATCCGAACACTCCAATTAATTCAGATTTAGGAATTGAAAAAGAGAAACAAATCGATATGCAAAAAGGGGATGGGTTGATAGAATATACAGGTACTAATAAAGCTCCTAAATACTTTACGAAAGACAAAGAAGAAAAGCCAGAGTATGGAAAAGATATGTACTTGGGCGATATAAAAACGAATTCAAAATATGTTACTATTCAGTATCGAGACCACGAATATGTTGATGGAGATCGAGTTCGGGTATTTGTAAATGGCGAAATGGAAATTTCAAATGTAATGCTGGATGGAACCTTTAGAGGTTTCAATCTTACGCTAAAAGATGGATTTAATAAAATTGATTTTCAGGCGTTAAATCAAGGTACTTCTGGGCCAAATACCGCACAACTTCAAATTTTAGATGAAGTGGGTAATATTCTTGCTAGTTATGAATGGAACCTATTAACAGGAAATAAAGCCACTGCTATCGTAGTGAAACCTTAGTTTTTAAAAATTGATTAATTATGAAAAAAATACTGATAGCTTTAGATTATAACCCCAACTCAGAAAAAGTAGTTGAAAAAGGATATGAATTGGCGAAGTTGATGGGTGCGGAAATTTGTTTGTTCCACGTACTTTCAGACGTGCGTTACTACGGAATGCAATTTGAACCTTTTATGGGTTATGAAGGGTATGCTTTTCCTATGAATTATAATATTCAAGAAGAATTTAAAAAAGTGGCTATTGATTATCTCGATAAAGCCAAGAAACATTTTGGCGATTCAAATGAAGTAATTATAACTACCCATCTTGCCGAAGGCGATACAGCTAAAGAGGTTTTAAAATACGCTGAAAGCTGGGGAGCCCATTTAATCGTAATGGGAACGCACAGCCATAGCACTTTAGAAAAAATATTTTTAGGCACGGTGGCTTCTAGTGTTTTAGAACGCACTAAAGTCCCTGTATATATGGTGCCAGTAGGAGAGTGATAGTTACGTTATAGCCTTACTTTAATAAATTGTGATGCCTGCGATTTTTTAAAATTATCTGGGACAAAGTGGATATGTGCTAAAATTAGTACAAACATCTTTTAGCTGTAAGTCCTAAAATCAATATCTTCGCTGGAAATTATAGTTACTATGGCGCTTACCAATAATGATATCATGAAAAAACTGCGTGTTGCTCATAAACTACGCGATGAGGACATTGTAAAAATATGTTCTCTAGTCGATTTTGCAGTTACTAAAAGTGAGTTGGGAGCAATTTTCAGGCATGAGAGTCATGAAAAATACATGGAATGCGGAGATCAGTTTCTTCGTAATTTCTTAAATGGTTTGGTTATTCATTTGCGCGGACCTATGCCTCCAAAAAAGAAAGTAGAGCCCAAAAAAACAGAATCCAACAAGCCGAAATTTAATTCTAAACAAAGAGGTTAAATTTTCTAAATTCCACATAGCTTTAATCGTAATATCGGCATTACAAGTTCGTTTAATATTTCTGAACGTATTTTGTAAATGTAGGGTCTTTAAAGAGGTGTCGGTTTCTAGCGACTGGCCGTAAGGTACACATTCTAAGCGATTCTGATTTAATTCGTATTTGTATTTTTCGTATTGAATTCATATTAACTCTTTTAAAAAGATTTTTGTGGGCGTTATTTACAACGCCTTTTTTTATTCCAAATTAATGAATTTGAGTTTTTGGGCCTACGCTTATTGTTATCTGTGTCTAATAATCTCATTTTGATTGGTTTTATGGTTAATTAATTGGTTTCAATTTATCTAAATCTTCTTTTTTTATTCCAATAATAGGTTTTGGATGTCTTTAAACTTTCTGTTACTTGGTTACTGTCTAATGTTCTCATTTTTTGATTTATTTTTTGGTTATATCTAAGAGACGAGGAATGGACGTTTTTGTTACAGTACTATGCAAAGCAAAGTAGTGTTTTAAGAAAACATTAACAGTCTAAGGCTTTTTTGATCAAAATTGTATGTTGCTGGAAATGTTTAACGTAGGTTTAACCGTCTGTACAATATTATCGTTGTGTTATTTAACACTTCGCCGTATATTTGCATCAATAATATTGTAAGTATAAATTTTTTACATTGAATGAATACCGTTCGTAAATCTGAAACAAATAAGCTAAAGCGCACCCACTTATATTATAAGTATACAGGGTTTTATTCTTTTGTTGGGCAAAGCCTAAAAAAATCAATTATTCCAATTTTGGCAGTTGTAGGTGTTTTGATTTTACTGAATGCTTACGTTATAGATTTTGGAGCTTTTTTCACTTATGTTACCGAAAACTATGCTCCATTAAATATTTTAATAGTTTTTCTTGCTTCGGAATCTTTATTGGGGCTTGTTCCTCCAGAAATTTTTATTGCGTGGAGCCACAAAATGCCTCAACCAATTTTATATCTTAGTCTATTAGCATTACTGTCCTACATAGGTGGAATAATTTCTTATTTTATTGGAAGGTGGATATTTACCATTCCAAAAGTGTATGCCTACTTAGAAGGAAGCATGAAAAAACACTTGAAACATATCCGAAAATGGGGCGGTTTCTTGATTGTCGTTGGAGCGTTGTTGCCAATTCCTTACTCAATGACGAGTATGGCAGCTGGAATGATTCAATATAAATTTACAAACTATTTGATGTTTGGTTTACTTCGGTTTGTGCGCTTCTATTTGTATGCACTTGCAATTTTCAATTTAGTGTAAATTCTTTACTTTGTTTTAGCTATTAAGGTGTTTGCAAATCGATTTAGTGTTCTAATAAATGCGCGCTAAATCTTGTTGGTTTACGTGATTACAATTTATTATACATGCTTAGATATTTCTAAGAGGTAATCACGGTTAACTTCATGAATTCCATCAAAAACCTCGATGCTTAAACGATTTTTAAAAAGTTCTGAACCTTTTAATTGTTCTTCGGTTTTACGTGCTTCTGTAATATATTCATCTTTATTTCCGTATAGGTAAATAACTTTTGCTGTTGGATTTAAAAACTCAAAATCCTTAGGTTCCAATTCATTTGGAATTCCTCCTGAATGCAACAACAGTGTGTCACATTGTATTTTTCGCTTTGCAACCCATCTCGCGGCAATTGATACACCTTGTGAGTATCCCATTACAATTAGGTTAGGTAAATCTCCAGAAATTTCTTCTTTAAAAACCGCATCTACATAATTTAGTACGTTTTCGGTTTCTATAGCTGTATTTTCACGTGTTAACCAAGAGGCACCTACATGTTTAAACTTCCTATCTTGATAATATTTAGAAGGGGCTTGAAGAGCAATAATGTAATTTTCTTCTGGATCGAGTTCAGAAAAATAATCGATAAAATATTTACTCAAATAGCCTAAACCGTGGAAGGCTATCCATACGTTTTTAGTTTTTTTTGTTAAACTGTTAAGCGTAGAATAGCTATTGGATGTTGTATAAGATACTTGTTTTTCAATACTCATTTTGTGGAATTCTATTTTGTATTTTTACAAAAGTAAACGAATAGAAGGAAGAACAACAAGACAAATTACCTAATACAACATTGGTTTTAAATGAAAAGGTTTTTAAGTTATATATGGCCAACTACAAAACGTATTGAATCTGCTGTAAATGGTACACTCGAGGTAACTTGGATTAACGGAAAAAAAGTCGTCGATACAAAAAATGCCAATTATTCATACGGTTCGTTGCAACGTATTCTCAAATTCGGGCTTTCAAAAACGAATGTTTCAAGTGCCTCCAATATACTTATTTTAGGCCTAGGAGCCGGAAGTGTTGTGCAAACCCTTCGAGAAGATTTTATATTCGAAGGTGAAATTACAGCAATTGAGTATGACGAAGTTATGATTGCCGTAGCTGAAAATGAATTTAATATAATTAGTGACGATTCACTAGAGATTATTTTAGGCGATGCTTTTTTGTATGTAAATCAAACTAACAACGAATTTGAAATTGTAATTATAGATTTGTTTATAGATAAAGATGTTCAGGAAGCTTGTTATTCTATTGGTTTTTGGAAATCCATTACGACAATAGTCAAAACGGGAGGTTATGTAATTTTTAATGCTGGGTTTAACAACACCGAAGTCGCTAAACTCGATAAAATTATAGAAGCGTTTAAACTCGATTTTAACTTTCAAAAATTTGAGAAAGTTGAAAATTCAAGTACGCTTATAGTAGGGGAGAAGTTGCCGAAAACAATTTTATAAAGGTTTCGTTGATTATATTTTTATTGTGTTTTGAACTCATTGTTCATCTCTCTATCTAAACTTCAATTCGTATTTTTACAAAAGCAAACTCAATAATTTAAAAAATGACCAAGACAGAAATCCTTACCGCCTGTAATACTATGTGCAAGAATACCCTAATGGAAACCCTAGAAATAGTGTTTACCGATGTTGGTGAAGATTTTTTAGTGGCGCGCATGCCCGTTACTTCAAGAATCCACCAACCCGATGGCGTACTTCACGGTGGGGCTTCGGTAGCTTTGGCGGAAAGTGTTGGTAGTGCAGGCGCGTTTATTTTTTTTAACTCCAATGAAGTTGTAATCCGAGGTTTGGAAATTTCTGCAAACCACGTAAAAAGTGTGCGCGATGGGTATGTTTATGCCCACGCCAGTATACTGCACAAGGGTCGAACTACCCAACTTTGGCAAATCCGAATCACTAACGAAGCTGACGAACTAGTTTCCTTAGTAAAACTTACCACCATTACCTTACCTAAACGCAAATAATGGATTTTAAAAACCTAGTTGAAAGAATTTCTCAACAGTACGAACATAAACTGCCTTTTGTAGTTTTTTCTTCAGAAAACAGTGAAACCATAACCTGTTATTGCCAAAACAACGAAACTTTGTATTGCGACGCCTCGTTGAGTAAAAATGGTTTTGTTTTAGCACCCTTTGACAGCCGATTACAAAGTTATCTTATTGCCGAAGAGGAATCGGAACGTTTGGAAACTCGTTTAAAACCTTCGGAAATAAATACAAAATCAGTAACCGTGTCAGAATTCGAAGAGGCTAAAAACAGTTATCAGGAATTTGTAAAGCAAACAATTGACATTATTAGAAAAGGTGAAGCCTTAAAAATTGTCGTTTCACGAAAGAAGGAATTTCCGCTGTCCAATTTTTCAATAGAAAGTTTAGTAGAAAGGCTTTTCTCCGCTTATCCAACTGCTTTCAGGTATATTTGGTATCATCCAAAAACTGGAATTTGGTGTGGAGCCACGCCTGAAACTCTTGTCGATATTAAAAAAAGCGAATTTAAGACTATGGCCTTGGCTGGAACACAGCCTTACTCATCTGGAGAAATTGTTTGGCGTAAAAAAGAATTGGAAGAGCAGCATTTTGTAACCGTAGCAATCCTCGGAAATTTACAAGGAATTATAGAAGACGTACAGGTTTCTGAAGTGCGTAGTCACCGCGCAGGTTCACTTTTACACCTCTGCACAGATATATCAGGAAAAATAGAAAAGGAGCATGGTTCGCTCTCTAAAGTTGCTCAGGCGTTACATCCAACCCCAGCTGTCTGTGGCACGCCACGGAATTTTGCTAGAGATTTTATTATTAAAAACGAAGGCTATGCAAGGGAATATTACACAGGCTTTATTGGCCCTATTGCTGATGGTGGCACTTCCGCTACGTTAATGGTTAACTTGAGATGTATGAAAATTGAAAACGGGAAAGCATCTATATATGTCGGTGGTGGAATTACTGCAGATTCAGTTCCAGAAGAGGAGTGGATAGAAACTCAAAATAAAATGCAAACTATGCTACAAGTATTGCACCCAATGCTTTAAAGTTGTAAGCGACTTCGTACCTTTGCCACCCATGAAATTCTCCACAAAAATACTATCGCAAACCCTTGTGCAATTATGCTTAGATAAGGGTATTAAACATATCGTTATTTCCCCTGGATCTCGAAACGCTCCGTTAACCATCGGTTTTGGAGAACATTCCGAATTCAAGTGTTTTAGTATTATCGATGAGCGCAGTGCTGCATTTTTTGCAATGGGTATGGCGCAACAATTAAAAAAACCTGTAGCTGTTGTTTGCACTTCTGGTTCGGCTTTGCTCAACTACTATCCCGCCATAGCCGAAGCTTTTTACAGCGACATTCCGTTGGTAATACTTTCGGCAGATAGACCTGCAAAATTTATCGATATTGGCGATGGACAGACCATTCGACAAGAAAATGTATTTGAAAATCACATTCTTTATAGCGCCAATTGTAAGGAGGGATCTGAGCATCAGTTGTTTAATGAAACCGAAATTAATATCGCTTTAAACACTGCTTTTGAGCTCAACGGACCAGTTCATATCAATATTCCATTTTCCGAACCGCTATATATAACTACTGAAGAACGCTTAGTAGCCCCACAAAACGTTTTGCCAAGACTGTCTGACAATATCTTAAACGAAGATTTATCTCATTTTGAAGATGTATGGAACAGAAGTAAAAGGAAAATGATACTAGTTGGCGTTTTGCAGCCCAACAGTTTGGAATCGCGATTTGTTGAACAACTCGCAAAAGATGAAAGTGTTTTGGTTTTAACTGAAACTACTTCAAACCTGAACCATCCGAATTTTATTGCTGCAATAGACCAATTGATTGCCCCGCTAACAGATGAGGATTTTAAATTATTGCAGCCTGAAGTGTTACTCACTTTCGGGGGAATGATTGTTTCCAAAAAAATAAAAGCTTTTGTCCGAAACTTTCCACCAAAGACCCATTGGCACGTAGATCCTAAAAAAGCATACGACACTTTTTTTGTGCTCGAACACCATTTTAAATCGACTATTAATAATTTCTTCTCTGAATTTCTTCCAAAAACAACAGCAGTAAAGTCTGATTATAGAAACCATTGGCTTCAGGTTAAAAGTCATCGTCTGCTACGCCATCAACTTTATGAAACTCAAATTCCATATTCAGATTTTATGGTTTTTTGCACATTAATAAAAGAACTTCCTCAAAATATTCAATTGCAATTAAGCAACAGCGCAACCATTCGGTATGCGCAACTTTTTGATATTCCGAAAACGATTGAAGTGTTTTGTAACCGCGGAACCAGTGGCATTGACGGAAGTACAAGTACAGCGGTTGGAGCTGCCTTTGCTTCAAAATTGCCTACTGTTTTTTTAACGGGCGACCTTAGTTTCTTTTATGACAGCAATGCGCTTTGGAATAAGTATATTCCGAATTGCTTTAAAATAATTGTCATTAATAACGGAGGAGGTGGTATTTTCAGAATTCTTCCTGGAGAAAAAGACACTTCGCTTTTTGATACATATTTCGAAACCAAACACAACCTTAGCGCAAAACAGCTTTCAGAAATGTATGGTTTTAACTACTCAGCAATCAATGAAGGTGAAGGTTTACAAAAAAAAATTGCTGCGTTTTTCAACCAAAGTAACGGCCCGGCTTTGTTAGAAATATTTACGCCTTCAACCGTTAACGATGCTGTTTTAATTAATTACTTTAAATTTATTTCCTAGGAACTTTCGGGGATTAAAATGTTTCTGGTCTATATTTTAAAAACCAAGCGTCCCAGTATAAATCTATTATTTCGGTTTAATATTGAACCAATATGATTTTACTCGAATATGCTTTACCTTTGCAACTATGATAAAATTAGGTGAATACAATACGCTAACAATCCTCCGGGAAACCGAACCAGGATTATATTTAGGAGATGAAGAAGACAATGTGGTTTTATTACCGCATAAATACAAACCAGAGGAATATGAAATAGACGATGAACTAACGGTTTTTGTCTACTTAGATAATGAGGAGCGTCCTATCGCCACTACTTTAGACCCTTTTTTACAGCTTAATACTTTTGGGTATTTGCATTGCAGTGCTGTTACTGAATATGGTGCATTTATGGATTGGGGATTGGAAAAACAACTTTTTGTTCCGTTCAAGGAACAAGCACGCCCAATGAAACAAGGCAGTTGGTATATTGTTTATCTCTATTTAGATGAAAAGACAAACCGTTTAGTTGGGTCCAGTAAAACAAATCGTTTTCTTCAAAATGAAAACTTAACCGTTGAAGCTTATGAAGAAGTTGAAATTTTGGTAACACACATAACTGAAAAAGGCGCTAACGCTATTATAAATGGAATTCATAAAGGTTTAATTTACCTTGAAGATATATTTGAAGACATCCGAAGCGGTGACAAGATTAAAGCATACGTTAAAAACATTCGTGAAGACAATAAAATAGATTTGGTACTACAACGGCCAGGATATAGAAGTATTGAGCCCAACGCAAATTTCATTAGAGAAGAGTTAGAAGCTGCAGGAGGTTTTCTTCCGCTTCACGATAAATCGGATCCAGATACTATTAAGAATCAATTGGGGATGAGTAAAAAGAGTTTCAAGAAAGCTATCGGAACACTTTATAAGGACAAGCAGATAGTAATCAAGGAAGATGGAATAGAATTGAAATAAGTTATTATAAAATTAACTTCGTTTAAGTCTAGTAATAACTATTCCCCATTCTGTAGGGCGCACATCGTGGACAAATGCCATTAGGAGGACAGGAATCGGCATAAAGAAAACCGCGAGTAGCCTCTTTAAAAGCTATGTTTTTAACTTTGGTAGAGCCATCAGCGCTATAGCTGCTGTTTCCGCCGTAAATGCCAAAACTCTTTGCGTCTAGTGATACTTTAATACCAGATTCAACATAATTTTCAGCTGCTGCCATAGCTTCAGACATACTTACCGGCTTTCTGAAATTTTCCTTACTCAATTTAAAAGACGGAAGTTTATTAGCGTATTTATTCATAAAGCTCCCTTTTCTCGCAAACGGTGTGTCCATCAAACTTTCAATCTCCGGAAGATAAACCATATCCAACTTGGCTTTATTAGATTCAAAATCTAATTGTGCCATTGAGATAAATGGTAAAAATAAAAGAAAAAGCAACAATCTTTTCATAAAGACAAATATATCAAATTTTGAGCTAATTATTATACATTAAGAATTGATTGGAAATGTTCTGAAAAATGAAAAAAGTTAAAGCAATGACTTTCCTTTTTTAATTGCGAAGGAAGTCAGTTAGTAATCTATGCCACTCAGACGGAATTATTATCTTTGAAAACAAAAATTAAAACTTATGTCTACTCCCAACTGGAAAATAGCCAAGGAATATTCTGATATTACCTATAAAAAATCGAATGGTGTGGCTCGAATTGCCTTTAACCGACCTGATGTTCGCAATGCATTTAGACCGAAAACAACTGCCGAATTGCTCGATGCGTTTCACGATGCACAAGAAGACACTTCTATTGGAGTGGTTTTACTTTCTGCTGAAGGGCCTTCGTCAAAAGATGGAGTTTACAGTTTCTGTAGTGGAGGCGACCAAAAAGCGAGAGGAGAGCAAGGATACGTTGGCGAAGATGGTTACCACAGATTGAACATTTTAGACGTACAAAGATTAATTCGTTTTATGCCCAAAGCAGTAATTTGTGTGGTTCCAGGATGGGCTGTAGGAGGGGGGCACAGTTTACACGTGGTTTGCGACTTAACCCTGGCGAGTAAAGAGCACGCAATCTTTAAACAAACCGATGCAGATGTAACGAGCTTCGATGGTGGTTATGGTAGTGCCTATCTAGCCAAAATGGTAGGACAGAAAAAAGCACGGGAAATATTTTTCCTCGGAAGAAATTATTCTGCACAAGAAGCTTTCGAGATGGGAATGGTAAACGCAGTTATCCCGCACGATGAACTTGAAGATACTGCATACGAATGGGCTCAAGAAATCCTTGCAAAATCACCTACTTCAATCAAAATGTTGAAATTTGCGATGAATCTCACCGATGACGGAATGGTTGGTCAACAAGTTTTCGCAGGTGAAGCCACTCGACTTGCCTATATGACAGAGGAGGCAAAAGAAGGTCGGGACGCTTTTCTGGAAAAACGCAAACCTAATTTTGAAAAGAAATGGTTGCCGTAAAAATTAAAAACTCATTGAACTGTATTAAAAAGTTCAATGAGTTTTTTACTTTTAAGCTAATCAGCATTTATTCTTCTGGAAAGACTGAACTTTCATACGCACCCGCATCAGGCGGTGTCGCTCTGTTAACCCCGTTGAGGTCAATTAATGGTTGAACTCCACTTAAGCCAATATCTTCGGCACCTGAATTTCCTTTTTCAATATTAAAATTGTTTTGATTGGTATTTTGAAAAGTTGGATTGACGTTAAAAACTATTTCAGAAAACAAGGATGCATCTGAAAAATCATATAATGGATTTTCTGAAAATTCGCCACGAGGATCTTCAAAACGAATTAAACTATTTTTAAAACTGAAATTAAACGCCGCTTCTAAACTTCTGCCAAGTGAAAGTTCGATACGGTCATTTCCGTAAATAATACAATTTGTGAAATCAGCTTTTATAAGGTCTGCAATAAACAAAGTTTCACCAACCTCCAAAGTGTTTTCAACAGTTACTGCCGAAAAGTTCCTGAATCCATTTGTCCAATAATTAGCAAAAGTACAATGATTAAATTCGTAACTACCACCTAATTGTATCGCTAATGACGACTGGCCGCTATTATTAATAACAACGTTTTCGCCATAAACGTGTCCTGTTACAGCCATTAATCCAATATTCGAATTATTGTAAAGTTGAACATTTCTTAATATTGCAGGACTGTCTTCTACAATTATGCCCACTATAGCATTTTTGATAGTTGTATGATTAAATTCGTTACCCGTACTGCCACTTGTTAGTCGGATATAGCCCCATTGTCCTGGGGTGTTTGCGAATGAAGGTTCTAATCTATCGCCTTGAAAAATCACTTCATTTTCCATTGCTTCCCGATCTAGACTTGGGGTACCCATAACTTTCATAGATCCCGCAACCAATATTCCACTGTTGGCGTGAAAATGCACGCGAGCTCCAGCTTCAACATTTAGGGTTTTATCAGATCTAACTGCGGCGAACCCATAAATAACATAGGGCTTTTCATTGGTAAAAGTCAATTCGTCATCATCGAGGAAAAACCCAGGAATTTCGATAGCATCTTCACCCGAACCCAGCGTTAATGTTTCTATAGTTCCATCAGCATATTTTTCAGGGTATAAAAAAACAGCGTCCTTTACCAAGGTAACAAGTTCTACCTTCTGTTCGTTTGCACCTGTGTCAAAAAGAATTTGATCGGTATATAGAAATTCATCAGAAGTGTTTGGCGGATTGTTAATGTCAAAAGTGGTTTCAACAAATATGAAAATGCTATCCTTGGCCAAAACTTGAACATCTTGAAATACTTTGCCGGGCATTCCGTCTACATTCAATCTATAATGCGAAGATTCTCCTTGCCCCAATTTAAGGCTAGGAATGTGGATATCGTCTTTGCTGTTATTGTATACTTTGAGTTTATAGGTGCTTGAACCAATATTTGTAAAAATTGTGTCCAAATATACTGTGTCCTTTGAAAATTCTAGATTTCCGCTGCTGGCTACTGTTTCAAAATCGTTGCGGCAGGAGCTCCACAATATAAAACAACACAAAATTGCTACGCCGTATAAATATTTCATTTGTTAATTTATTTGTTTTTCCAATGGAAATCTAAGTGAATTAGTTTGGTAAAAATATAACTTTTAATCCCGCTAATTATTGTGAACAGAGGAATATTCCGTTATTTCGAATCTAGATTTAGATTTTCATTTAGCTTAGGTAAGCATTGCCAATTATGATTAACAATTGGCGTACTATGTTACTTACCTTTTTCGATGATTTCAATTTTAAAAAGTTTGTCCCAGTTCTTTCCTGTGATATACAGAATGTTTGGTTCTGCTTTATATGCAATTCCGTTTAACACATCTAATCTTGGATGTTGGGTTACCTTGCTCTTTAAGTCTGTTAAATCAATAACCCCTTCTACAGCGCCATTTGTAGGATCAATAATCGCAATAGACCCTTGTTGGTACACATTGGCATATATTTTACCTTCAACCCATTCCAATTCATTTACACTATTTATTTTACTCGTATTTGTGAAGATTTCGATATAATCTTCTTCGGCAAGTGTGTTTGGGTTTAGTGTCCAGATTCTCTCGGTACCATCGCTTTTATAGATTTTTTTACCGTCGTTACAAAGCCCCCAACCTTCCTTACTTTCATTATAAACAAAGGTTCCGGTTTGCTCCATGGTTTTAAGGTTGTAGATAAACCCAGTTTTCTCTCGCCAGGTAAGTTGGTAAATTTTATTATTCAATATAGTAAGTCCTTCGCCAAAGTATTCATTTGCCAAAGTGACTTTTTGTAGAACTTCTCCAGTTTTGTAATCTGTTTTCCGCAGGGAAGATTGTCTATATTGGCCAGTACTTTCGTAAAGTGTGTCGTTTGCAAATTCCAGACCCTGAGTAAAGCCTTGAATATCGTGCGGAAAAGTTTCTAGTACTTTATAGGTATAGAGTTTTGGTTTAATTGAAGATAAAATAGTGATGTTTTTTGAAGCGATATACTTATTCCCTTTGCTATATATTTCCGCTTTTAGGGTTCTATTCCCTAGTTTTTGGCCCGAAAGCGAAATTTTATTTTCTGAAGCATCTATTTTATCCTTATTTAAATAGTAAATAACTGAATCTGTTTCGATGTTTTTGGTATTGCTCAAAGAAACGGAAAGAACATCTTTGGAGGTATATGTTTTTTGCGAATTGTTAATTTTGAGTAAAAAAACATCTTTTTCGCCCTCCAAATTATTTCCGCAACTACTTAAAAGCACAGTTAAGCATGTCGCAATTAGTGAATTATAAACTCTCATGGAACCTAAAATTTTTTCTGCAAGGTATTTATTAAAATTGTAATCTAAAAGCCTTTGAAAAACATCTAAAAAAAGTATATCTTTGCGCCGTGGCAAGTCCTACACAACCAGCTCCTGTTGAATCCTCCAGGGCGGGAACGCAGCAAAGGTAGATGGTCGTAGCGGTGTGATGTAGGTAGCTTGCCACTTTTTTATTCTTTTAACTTTCGGCTCTAGAAAGTTTTAGTTTTTCAAAACCTCAAGTACTTAATTTATCTCAAGAGAATAATAACTTTTTTCTCAACACTCTTTTTACATTCTATTTGCAAAACTGAACACATAAACGCACCTTTGCGTTTCAACAGCATTTTATGTCGAAAGTGATATTCATTACAGGGGCTTCGTCTGGAATTGGTAAAGCCATTGGCGAATACCTAGCTAACAAGAATTATCGTGTTTTTGGAACGAGCAGAAACCCACAGCGGATTAAAGATTCAAAATTTCCCTTAGTAAAGATGGATGTAAATGATAATGATTCAATCCAAGCAGCCATTTCGGAAGTAATTTTTAAAACCGAAAGGATTGATGTTCTTATAAATAACGCCGGTGTTGGCATTACAGGTCCAATTGAAGAAACTCCATCAACCGAAATTGAAAACGCATTTAACACCAATTTATTTGGTCCTATAAATGTAATTAAGGCTGTGTTGCCACAAATGCGGAAGCAGGGCGGTGGACACATTCTTAACATCACTTCCATTGCAGGGTATATGGGGTTGCCATATCGTGGGATTTACTCGGCGACCAAAGCAGCTTTAGAAATTACTATTGAAGCTATGCGAATGGAAACACTTCAATTTGGGATACAAATGACCAATGTGGCACCTGGCGATTTTGCTACCAATATTGCTGCCGGTCGATATCACGCGCCTGTTTTAGACGATTCTCCTTATAAAAAGGCATACAGTAATACCCTTAAATTAATGGATGAACACGTGGAAAGCGGCGAAGATCCTTTAAAAATGGCGAAAGTTGTGCATCAAATAATCGAGACTAAAAATCCGAAAATACACTATAAGGTAGGAGCTCCAATGCAAAAGTTTTCGATTGTATTAAAGCGGATTTTACCCGATAAAGTTTACGAAAATCTACTACTGAATCATTATAAGTTGAAATAGTATATCCTAATTATTTAAAAACAACGTTTTATGAATTCCAGAAAAGACCAACTCAAAGCATTTGACCGTTTATTGACTATTATGGATGAGCTTCGAGAGCAATGCCCGTGGGACAAGAAGCAAACCATGGAATCGCTTCGTCATTTAACAATTGAGGAAACTTACGAGTTGGGAGATGCCATTCTAGATAACGATTTGGAAGAGGTTAAAAAGGAATTGGGCGATGTGCTTTTACATATTGTTTTTTATTCGAAAATAGGAAGTGAAACTAATGATTTTGATATTGCTGATGTTTGCAATACTATTTGTGATAAACTAATCTCACGCCATCCGCATATTTATGGCGATGTTAAAGTTACAGATGAGGCCGAAGTGAAGCGAAATTGGGAGAATCTAAAGCTTAAAGAGGGCAAGACGAGTGTTTTGGAAGGAGTTCCAAGGTCACTACCCGCTGTTGTAAAAGCCAGTCGTATCCAAGAGAAAGTTGCAGGGGTAGGTTTTGACTGGGAAGAACCGCATCAAGTTTTTGAGAAATTGCAAGAGGAGTTAGGAGAGTTGCAACACGAAATTTTGGAAGACAATAAAGATAAAATTGAAGCCGAATTTGGGGATGTGTTGTTTTCAATGATTAATTATGCCCGTTTTTTAGGAGTAAATCCCGAAAATGCTTTGGAACGTACAAATAAGAAGTTTATAAACCGATTTCAATATTTAGAAGAAAAGGCCAAAGAGCTGAACAAATCATTAAAAGATATGACACTTGCCGAAATGGATGTGTTTTGGAATGAAGCGAAAGGTCAGTAATCAGTTTTCAGTGGGAGTTTGCAATATTTAAACTAAAGCTGTACTTCTAAAAATCTAAAATCGTATGTCATAAATTTAAAAAGAGGGTGAACAGTATTTAAATTATTGTTACACCCTCCAAAATCTATTATCCTAGATTATAAGGGACTATCTCATAAAGTGTGTTAGTTAAAAAAATAGCGGGGGCCGGCCCCCGCTATTTTTTTAACTAATTTTAAATTTTTACACATTATGAAGAAAGATGATTTAATTTCAGATGATTTTCTGAAGCAGTTCAAAACCCACGAAGAGCTCACGGGCTTTTTGAAGCAGATCCAGAAACGTGGTATCGAAAAGATGCTCGAAGGTGAGCTCGATAGCCACCTTGATTACGACAAGTACCAAAAGTCTACTGACGCTAATGTGCGCAACGGTCACACCA
The DNA here is from genome assembly GCF_900106795.1 of Aequorivita viscosa. Classification (GTDB taxonomy): domain Bacteria; phylum Bacteroidota; class Bacteroidia; order Flavobacteriales; family Flavobacteriaceae; genus Aequorivita; species Aequorivita viscosa. Next base: position 40,278 of record NZ_FNNS01000028.1, read on the forward strand.
AGAAGAAAATAAAAACTTCCTTTGGTGAATCCGAGATTGCCGTCCCCAGGGATAG
>NZ_FNNS01000041.1 GCF_900106795.1 Aequorivita viscosa
AATATATACAGCCAGGAAAACCAACTCAAAATGCTTTTATAGAACGTTTCAACGGCTCATATAGGCGTGGGGTGCTAAACAAATATATTTTTGAAGACCTACACCAAGTGCGTGAACAAACTCAAATTTGGATGGATGATTATAACCATAAAAGACCACACGATAGCTTAGGGAAAATACCACCAGTAAAATATGCTGAAAACAAACGTGTCGCTGCCGCTAGGCTCATTTTAAAATAAAATGGCTTTAAAGAAACAATATGAAGAGAAAGCCATTCTATTTTAAAACGTAAAAAATTATATATTTGGAAAAACTAACAGTTCTAAATAGGGGAAGCTTACATATTTACTTCACTAAAGTGTGAGAATATTGCTATAGCACGTCGCTTTTAAAATTTAAAAAAGTTATTTCGAATAACGTGTTATGATTAGTAACTGAAGAATATAGTTAAACAAGAATGATTCACTAAATAAAGTGAAAGTCCTTTCCTACTCTTCTATAGGCGGGTGACCGTGAATCTGTTCATAAATTTCATCAAAATTATCTCGAAGATGTGCTCTTAGTTTTAAGCGGTAATCATTTTTTAACCACGACACAAAATTATGGGTGCTTTTACTAATACATTTAGCGTATTTGTCTATTCTATAATCAATATCTTCGCCCAACATTTTAGCTAAACCTAGTGCGTCATAAACGTCTTCACTATTTTCGACACAAATATATGCGTGATGTTCAATTGACTTTTCTAAAACTACTTTTGATGAAATTCCATTAAAGGTTGCATCTTGGTAAGTCTTTTTAATATCGAAATATACATCTTTACTCTTTGAGAATTCCTCGCGGAGTTCTTCGGGCATTTCATATTTAAAATTACTCTCTAACTCCTCATCACTGTATAAATTATCTATAAAGTAATTAGGGTTATTAAAGATGGCATGCCAGTCTAAATCTGCTTCCCAAGGGCCAAACCTTTGGTAGTTGTTTCCTAAATCAATTACACTAAACTTCGATTTGTTATTCAAAATTCGAGATCCTCTACCAATCATCTGAAAATACAGTGTTAAAGATCGGGTTGCTCTATTCAGAATAATAGTGTCTATGGTTGGTTCGTCAAACCCTGTAGTCAAAATACTTACTGAAGTCAAAATGGCATCTGGAGTATCCCGAAACCATTTTAATATTTTTTTACGTTGTTTCTTAGTAGCGGTGTTATCTAAGTGCATAATAGGCAAGCCTTCTGCCCTTAAATGGTAATAAACTTGAATTGAAGTGTTTATACCGTTGTTAAAAATCAAGGTTTTCTTTCCTTTAGAATGCGTTAAATACGCTTGTAACAACTGATCCAACATATTTACTGCTGAATATAAGTCGTCAGAAGATTTAACTGTATAGTCTCCATTTGGACCAATCTCTAACGAAGTAAGACCCATATTGTACTGAAAGACTTCTACTTCGGCAAGAAATTCATTATCGATAAGCGATTGAATACTTTCACCTACAATTAGCTCATCGTAATTATCCTTCATAGGAAGGTTTCTATTCGAGCTCAATGGGGTAGCTGTAACTCCTAAAATGAAAGAGTTCTCAAAAAACTTAAATAACTTGGTAAAGGAATTATAGTGGGCCTCATCTATAATAACTAGTCCCACGTCTGAAATATCAAGTTTATCATCGTTAAGCCTGTTATTCAAGGTTTCGACCATTGCTACAAAACAACTGTACTGGTCTTGATCAGAAAGGTCGGCTGTACTGTTTACCACCTTGTTCAATACGCCAAAACTAGTCAACATCTCTGAAGTTTGCTTGCACAACTCCACACGATGCGTCATAATGAGCACTTTTTTCTTGTGGTTTTTTAAATATTGTCGGACAATTTCAGAAAAAATCACAGTTTTACCTCCTCCAGTTGGTAACTGGTAAAGCAAATGGTGATCGTCGGGGGCGGTTTCAAACTTCTCAAAAATTTGATCGATTGCACCTTTTTGATAGCTATAAAGCTCCTTATCTGTCTTTTTATCCTGAATTGCTTGTGGTATTTCTGTCATATTTCCTCCTCCTTTTTGGGGTTGCAAAAATACATGCTTTTAAAGGTATTGCACGAAGATTTTTCGATAAATTGGCAAATTAGCCCAAAAGCCTATTGTTTCGGAGTTTTTAGGAAGAGTGCCTCCACCTTTTCACGTGCCCAGGGAGTTTTTCTTAAGAAGGTAAGACTTGATTTTATTGACGGATTTTCATTAAAGCATTTTATGCGAATGCGTTCCCCAAGAACTTCCCATCCGTAAAAATCCACAAGATGTTGTACAATATCTTTAAGTTTAATACCGTGTAATGGGTTGTTTGGCTGCTCTTTATTCATAATATTTTTCTAGTCTAGGTTTCTGGTGTCTTGTCTCTTTTTAAACCTCTAAAACCTACCAATCAATCGGCATATAATCTTTTAAAAATTTTCCGCTCCAATGCTTTCCCGTATTAATACCATCTATTAGCGGATCCATTACCCGTGCTGCACCATCAACTATATCTAAAGGCGGTTGAAAATCGTGAAGCTCTTCTTTTCGCTTTGCTAGTTCAACAGGATCTTCATCGGTAACCCAGCCGGTATCTACAGCATTAATGTAAATTCCTTCTTTTGCCAAGCTACCAGCGGCGGTATGCGTCAACATATTTAATGCTGCTTTGGCCATATTGGTGTGTGGATGGCGATCTTCCTTAAAGAAACGATGAAACTTCCCTTCCATTGCCGAAACGTTTATAATGTGTTTTTTGCCAGTGTTGGTCTTTTTCATTATTTCACCTAAACGATTACATAAAACAAAAGGCGCAATCGAATTAACAAGCTGTACTTCAATCATTTCAGTAGTTTCTATTTCACCAAGACGCAAACGCCAACTGTTCGTTTTTCGAAGATCAACTTGTTGTAGGTCTGCATCCAATTTGCCTTCAGGAAATACTTCACTTGCAGTTAGAGAATTATCGAAACTGTATGGAATCTGTGAAAGCTTTGCCGAAGCCCGTATCCCAATTCCTGGTTCTTTTCCGTGCCACGTAACTGGAATATTTTTGTTAGGATTAGCCCCCATTTCATCTGTTAGCGTTTTTAGGTCTTGAAGACAATTTCGATGATCGTGCAATAGGTTGGCTACAAACGCAGGGTGCGATTCAAAGGGCATTTCTTCCTTTGGCATCATATGTTTATAAAATCCAGCAGGGCGTCTAACGGTTTGTGCAGCATTATTTATAAGAATATCTAGGGTGTCGTACTGCTGACTAATATAATTACAGAAAATTTCAACACTTGGAATATGGCGTAAATCCAATCCGTGAATTTTTAATCTATCAGCCCATTTATGAAAATCTTCTTCTTGCGCGAAACGATAAGCCGAATCGACAGGAAATCTGGTAGTAGCAATAACCGTGGCACCAGCTCTAAGCAACATTAAAGTAATATGATATCCAATTTTAAGTCTGGACCCAGTTATTACAGCCACTTGCCCCGATAAATCGGTTGTTTGAAACCTTTTAGCATAATTAAAATCCCCACACTCGGTACACATTGTATCGTAAAAGTGATGCATTTTAGTAAACAATGTTTTACACACATAACAGTTGCGAGGCGATTCGAGCTCTAACTCGTTCTTTAGTGATAAATCTGCTGCTTGAAGTAACTTTGGTGCCACAAACACTATGTTTTCACGAGCGCTTCTAATTCCTGTTTCTTTTCGGGCAGTGCGGTCTTTAGCTGCTCGTTTTCTTTTTTCGGCCTTTTTGGCGTCCTTTTTTCTTCTAGAAAACTCCTCGCGATTTGGTCTCGATAGTTGTCCCGAAGCTCTAATTAATGCTATTCGCTGTTGCTTCGGAATTTCGAATATAAGATCTGTTTGTTTATTTAAAAGTTCTAGAGTTGCTATACATTTTGCAATTTCAGCTTCGCTAATCCCGTTTTCCTCTCCATAATTATCAGCGGTATGCAAATTCACATCGTCTACCTCTTTCTCACTTTTTTGCTTTTTATCCATAGCGAAACCATTGTTTGGCATTTTATAATATTTTCGCAAATATACTCAGAGTTTAGACGCGTGGATAATTTCTTTTGCTTCCTTTAAATTCAAAGTTTGAAACTTTAATTTCTGAAAAAATAAAATGGTTTTGAGCCGAGAATTTAAATGTTTTAATGTGCGACATACAATTCGATGTTTTTACAAAATTTACTTGCGTACTAATTCACAAAAAATTGGCAAAACCCATTTAAAACACCCCCATTTGTATTAAATAATTACTAAAGTGGATTTAAAAATAATTGTCCTTCAATTAAAGGCGTATCTTTACAGTAAACAAAAAAAACCAAAGATTATGAACAATAAAGGAAAAGGATTATTAGCACTAGTAGGACTTGCAGCAGGAGCTCTTGCATTTTGGAAATACAAAAACATGTCTCCTGAAGAAAAAGAGCAAATTAAGTCTAAAGTAAACGATACGGGTCGTAAAATAAAGGAAACCGTTGGTGATGTTGAAGCAAGTATTTCTGAAAAATACGACAGTTTGAAAACTAAAGCGAAAAAAGAATACGATAATATGGCTAGCTAATCGTTTTCGAAAAATGACACAAATAAATCCCGCAATTTAGCGGGATTTTTTCATTGGGGTATATTGAAAAACTGCAACAAAGAAGCAGTCTAAATCTTTTTGAACTTAACTTAAACTTTTTGAACTTTCACAGCATTCATTCCTCTTTGACCTTTTTCCAATTCAAAAGATACATTGTCATTTTCGGCGATTTCATCAATGATGCCGCTTACGTGTGTAAAATACTTTTCGTTGTTTTCATTATCTACAATAAAACCGAAGCCTTTTGATAAATCATAAAACGAAACTTTCCCTTTACGCACAGGATCAAATACTTCCTTGTCTCCTTCTTCTTGTGGTGGAACCCCTAAAACTATTTCCTCTGGGTCTACTTCTACCTTTAAAGATGGATCTGGCGGAGTATCGGTTAAATTTCCGTTGTGGTCTACATAAGCAAACTCAATTCCAGGCGATTTTTCGGCCTTACGAGCATCTCTCTTCTTTTGCTTCTCCTCTCTTTTCTTAAGTTTTGCTTTCTCTTTTTCTTTTTTATTGTACGTCTGTTGCGATTTTGCCATTTGTGTTATTTGAATAAAAAAAGCCATTCGCCCAAGGCAAATGACTTTACGTATTAATTATATGTGAATAGTATTGTTATTGGTTTACCTATATTGGGTTTAATCATTCAATATCTGATGTTGCCAAAGATAGGTAAAAATATTCGAAATTTCGACAAAATAAAGGTTTATGGTATATCAATAAACAATTTCTGCCAAAACTCTGAAAATCTATTCGAAAATCATCTCAAATTTCAGGAAATTATAATTTCACTAGTCAATTTAATTGTCTAAAAACACAGTATACAAGTTTATTCAAAAATAAACTATATTTAATTTAAGGTTATCTCCAATAATTATTGGCCGCGGCAATTGTAGCGAACTCGGTTGCAACCACTTGCCCTACCGCTAAAAGCATTGCGGCATCTTCAGCATAAACTGGACGTAACTTTTCTCTAACCTCGGCATCTGGTTGTGTTACTTTTATTACCAATCGAGCCATTTTAACAGCTAATTGTCGACCTTCTTCGGGAGTTTTTGTTATTAATGAATTACCCGGAATCATTTGCACTGCTTCTGACATTATTTCAAAATTTTATGGATTAATATATTTTATAAAGTTACAAATTAATAGGATAGTTTAAAAACTTGTCAAGGTTAAAACAGGCTAATTCGGGGTAATTCTTAGGTTGTATAATTATTAGTATCTATTTATTAAACCTTATAGCAGTTTTAGGAAAGGTCAGTCAAATTTCTCAATCGTTGATAGTCGCTAGATAAGCCATTAAAAGCCATTAGATTAAGAAATGTCTAATTTACAGAATACGAACCTAATTCATTTTAATACGCAACCTGCTTACAAAGAATTATCGCGTATGGGTATCTATCAATTTATCACGTTCTTCTTTAAGTTTCGGGCTAAGTCCAACCTTGTAGATATGTGGATTTTGAAAACGCTTAAACTCCGTAGGCAGCTGCGCCAATCTTGATTTAGAGTATTGAGCTATTTCAGCAACAGATTTTTCTACAAACAATCGTTGCCCTCTTTCCATAACTTTTTCTAATAAGGGTTCTTGTTGAAACCTGTCTAGTGCCAAGCTTTTAGTCTGGTCAAACGGATGCACCATTTTGGTTGGTTTTTCTTCGGAAGCAAGCGCTATGGCATCGGCTCCGTAAAACATTCCGCTTTCATCAAGCATTCGATATACTTGTTTTTTGAAAGGAAGTGTCGTTTTAATAATATTTTCGGATAGTTTAATTCGAGGTTCCCCGTTTAATTCTGATAGCTTATACACTCCTCCTAGCGAAGCATCTGGCTTTCCAGTCACCAAATTAGTTCCAACTCCAAATATATCTATCGGAGCTTTTTGTTCTTTTAAACTATTAATGACAAACTCGTCCAGCTGATTGGAAGCTACTATTTTCACATATTTTAAATCGGCATCATCCAACATTACACGAGCTTTCTTTGCCAAATAAGCCAAATCGCCACTGTCTAGCCGAACGCCCATTAAACGCTCTCCTCTAACTTCCATTTCCTTTGCAACGATAATTGCATTAGGCAAACCACTTTTTAAAGTGTTGTAGGTATCAACTAATAACACACATTGTTTTGGGCGGATTTTGGCAAAATCGCGAAATGCTTCTAATTCATCTTCATAACTCTGAATATACGAATGAGCCATGGTTCCCGAACATGAAACTTTAAAATCCTTTGCTGCTTTCACATTACTAGTGCTGTTAAAACCTCCAATGATTGCTGCTCGTGTAGCGTAATATCCACCAGTAGCGTGCGCGCGCCGCAACCCCATATCGAGCAACACCTTATCCATCGCACTATATCTTATTCGGCTTGCTTTGGTGGCAATTAAGGTTTGAAAATTCAACAGGTTTAGCAATACAGTTTCTACAATTTGTGCTTCTATTATGTTTGCTTCCACTTGCAGAATAGGTCTATTCGGGAAAACCACATCCCCTTCTTTACACGACGAAATTGTACCACGAAATTGAAAGCCCTTCAAATAATCTAAAAATGAAGGTTCAAAGTTGTGATGCTTCAAATAATCAATATCGGAGGGTGAGAATGTAAAGTTTTCAAGAATCTCTAAAATATTTTCAAGACCAGCAAAAACAGCATAACCACCTTCAAAGGGATTCGATCTAAAGTAATAATCAAAAACCGCTGTTCCGTTAGGCTTTGTTTTAAAATAAACTTGAGCCATTGTTAATTGATAAAGGTCGGTGTATGATGCAGTTATTTCCAAAGTATGAGTGTTAATTAATGAATTATCGGATTGTTAAAAATGCTGACTATCAATTTGTTAAAGCTGAATTTAGATTCCCGAGCGGAGCCAAAAGAGGTTTCGTTTTGAAATTCGTCTTCATAACTATATTCGTTTGCTGAGCGGAACCGTGAGGAATCTTCATCTTCGGTTCCCCTTCTATTCCGCTACCCCAAACTAGCGCTACTTAATACATCTAAAAATTTCTCGTGCATTTCGGAAGTGTAATCCAAATGCGTTACAATTCGTAACTTTCCTTGTCCCATACTGCTTATCTTGATGTTATTTTGAAGTAAATATTCCATAAACCTCTTTTCAGACGTTCCTTTCGCCAGATAAAAAATAACAATGTTTGTCTCCGTAGGTTCTACACTTTCAATAAACGATTGTTTTACAAGCATTTCGGCTATTTCCGAAGCTCGTTTATGATCTTCTGCCATTCGCTCAATATGGTTGTCTAACGCATACATACCAGCCGCAGCCATAAAGCCTATTTGTCGCATCCCACCGCCCAATACTTTACGAACGCGCATCGCTTTTGTCATTATCTCCTTCTTTCCTATCAAAACACTTCCTATAGGAACACCTAAGCCCTTGCTCAGACAAACCGAAATAGTGTCAAACACCCTTCCATAGTCTTTTGGATTTTGTTTTGTAGCCACTAAAGCATTCCAAATTCGGGCTCCATCTAAGTGAAGTCCTAAATTGTGATTATCGCAAACATTTCTAATTTTTTCAATTTCAGCAAAATCATAACAAGCTCCTCCCCCCTTATTTGTAGTATTCTCCAAACAAACTAAACTCGTTAACGGACTGTGATAAAAATCTGGCGGATTTATACTTTCCTTTACCTGATTCGCAGTTATCATTCCGCGATCGCCGGCTACCAATTTACAAGAAACACCACTGTTAAACGAAACTCCGCCACCTTCATAATTATAAACATGTGCCCATTTATCGGCAATTAATTGTTCTCCAGGTTGGGTGTGCATTTTTATAGCGGCTTGATTCGCCATACTTCCCGTGGGGAAAAAAAGCGCAGTATCCATTCCAAACATTTCGGCAAGTTTTTCTTCCAACCTATTAGCAGACGGATCTTCCTTATAAACGTCGTCGCCAACTTGGGCATTAAGGATAGCCTCCATCATTTTTGGTGTGGGACGCGTTACAGTATCACTTCTTAAATCTATTGTCATTCTATTTTTTCTTTTCGCGGATAAATTTTCCATTTTTTTCAAACACTTTCAACTGTTCCGATATTTCAGAATCAATCTTAATTAGATGAAGAGCATTGTTGTATTTTGAAGTTTTATCTTTTGCATTCCTATCTAAATCAGATTCTTTAAAACTTTTTTCAAATTTTTCACCTGAAATCACGAATTTGTAGTCTATAAAGCAATTCTGTTCCAGATCATTACTTGTTTTGTTATAAGGTTTTAATTTTTCCGATTTCAGGGTTTGCTTATCGGTTAGGATTTTCTTCATATTTCTATCAAAACTTATTGGAAAAGGCATAAAACTGCCACAATTATCAAACTTCTGAAACTTCATAATCTCGCCTTCCTTCCAAAAAACATACACAGCATAATAGGTTGAACTAGATGTACACCGCTCTCCTTCTGGTAAAATAAAACTTTGAATAGCTCCTTCGCAATAATCCATTTTGCAGAAATACAATGGGTTTGCTTGCATTTCGAGTTCGGCCATTTTCTGTGTTACTAATGCATCTACAAAATTCTTATCGTTTTGGGCAAAAATTATATTGGAAACAATGAAAGCGAATATTAGCACTACTTTTTTCATAAACAATTAAAGTATAAACCGAATGTTATCTTCAAAAGGCATAAAATTAGCGGAAAAAAATCTTTCGGCTCACGAAGTTAATAGTATTTTTGTCTCATAACTTTTCAGAATTAAAGGTTCAGAACAGTTAAATTGAATTAACACTATAAAGACACCCGCTTTGTGGGGCACAGATATGACTTCAACAGACCAAATCAAAGACCTTAAGGTACGGTTAGATGCCCTAAGGCGTTATCTTTGACATTGCCGGCAAACGAATAGAAATTACCAACGACGAAGAAAAAACCTTTGATCCCAACTTTTGGAACAATTCGCAGGAAGCAGAAGCTTTTATGAAGGAATTGCGAACAAAAAAGAAATGGGTTACAGACTACGAAGATGCAGTTTCATTTACTGAAGAAGCTGAGATTCTTCTCGACTTTCTTAATGATGGTGAAGGAACTGAAGAACAAGTTCAGAAAGCATTTCAAAAAGCAGAAGACGCTGTTGAAGCCCTCGAATTCCGAAATATGTTGGATGAAGAAGGCGACGATATGAGCGCTGTATTACAAATTACTGCAGGCGCCGGCGGTACAGAAAGCTGCGATTGGGCACAAATGCTTATGCGTATGTACCTGATGTGGGCCGAAAAAAACGGATATAAAGTAAAAGAACTCAACTACCAGTCTGGCGATGTTGCCGGTGTAAAAACCGTAACTCTTGAAATCGACGGAGAATACGCTTTTGGTTGGTTAAAAAGTGAAAACGGAGTTCATAGGTTAGTACGTATTTCACCCTTTGACAGCAATGCCAAACGCCATACTAGTTTTGTGAGTGTTTATGTGTATCCGTTGGTAGATGATACAATCGAAATTGAGATAAGTCCTGCCGACATTTCGTGGGATTTTGCCCGAAGTGGGGGTGCTGGGGGACAAAATGTAAACAAAGTTGAAACGAAAGCCATCCTTACCCACCACCCTTCCGGCATTGTAATTCATAATAGCGAAACGCGTAGTCAGTTGGATAATCGGGAAAAAGCGATGCAAATGCTGAAGTCGCAGTTATACGAAATTGAACTTCGGAAACAGATGGCGCAGCGAGCCGAAATTGAGGATAATAAAATGGCTATTGAGTGGGGTTCGCAAATTCGAAATTATGTTTTGCATCCATACCATTTAGTAAAAGATGTTCGAACGGGTCACGAAACAGGAAACACCGACGCCGTTCTCGATGGACAAATAGACGGCTTTTTAAAAGCATATTTAATGATGACTGGACAGAAGGAAAAAGAAGAAGGACTATAAAAAATAGTTCAACGACTATTTTATTGCGATCAAAACATCAATAGGAAAAAAAAGCTATATTGCTCTTGTTTTTCAGACATAATAAGAAAGTATCCTTAAATATTAGTGAAAAGATTAAATTAGATATACCATTTGGATTATTTAATTAACACCCTACAAATATTGATATGCGTTAAAATTTTGTGTCATAATAACGGCAATAACGAACTAGCTCTATAACCAAAAACTAACCAAAACAACTACCTCATGAAGAGCATTACACTTTTAACTTTAGCACTATTTATATCCGCTTTATTGTGGCAATCTAACGCAATTAATTATGGAGTTGAACAAAAAATTCAATTAGACTATGATGCTGAAGAAGCTTCAAATGATGGGATTTCAGCAACTACAAGCATTTCTGAACGCAAAGTGTATCAAGAAGAACCTATTGCTACCAATAGAGCATTTGATAACCTTTTAGTGGTTCAGTTGTACACGCTGCAGAATTATAATAACGGTGGTTCTGTACACGATAGTTTCGGAATACACTTCGACGTGAACAATGACAATAACCTAACTCCGGTTGATGCCGTAAAACCAATGAATTTCTTTGAAAATTTAGGTATTAACTATAACGGAACCTATCTTAGTTTTGAAAGTAGGGAAATGCCACAAGTAAACGAAGTTTATTCAATGTATTCTGCTGGTTATCAAAGCACACAATACGTTTTAAAAATAATTGTTGACGGTCTACCCCATACTAGTTTTTATCTAGATGATAATTACGCTAATACGAGCACACTATTTGAAAATGGAACTTCAGCATATAGCTTTACAGTAAGCTCAAGTTTCCCTCTTAGTAAGGCCACCGACCGTTTTTCTATTCGAGTGAATGCTGCTCCTTCTACTTATACTTTTGAAGATGGAACTTGGACTCCTGAAAACCCAAGCGGCGTTTCTACCGCTTTAGACGATATTATTGTAATTGATGGCACTGCTAGTCTTACCGCTGATACCGAAGTAAAAAACATTAGTATTCAGGCTGACGCAACGCTAGAAATCCATAACGTACTGAATTTAACTGGAAATATCTCCAACTTAGGACAACTCGTATTTGTGAGTACTGCTACTGGTAATGGAGAACTTGGCACTATATCAGAAACTACTAGTATTTTAGGTAACGCAACAGTGCAACGTTATTTTAGCAACAATCGTTCGTACCGAATGGTAAGCAGTCCAGTTACTACTTCAACTTCAATAAGAGCCAACTGGCAAGAGGCTGCTACGAATAATACAGACAATCCAGCACCCGGTTTTGGAACTCATATTACTGGTAGCATTACCGATCAGCAAAACGGTTTTGATGGCACCGTTACCGGAAACCCTTCTATGTTTACAGTCAACGTGGGAGCACAAACATTTCAAGCAATTGCAAATACCGATGTAAACACCTTAACAGCTGGAGATGCTTTTCTATTATTCGTTCGAGGAGATAGAAATATTGATTTAAATGACCCGAATAACAATGCGTCAAGCGCCACAGTACTTCGAACAACTGGCTCACTAGCAACAGGAACCCAAAGCCAGAATTTCACAGCCACAGACGGAGATTTTGTAATGTTTGGAAATCCATACCAAAGTACTGTTGATGTAGCTTCAGTATTCTCAAATTCAACAAATTTACACACACAATATTACTACGTATACGACCCAACCCGAGCGACTTACGGAGCCTATGTAACTGTAGACCCTTCCGACGGAACTAATAATTTTCCTGGTTCTACTGCAAATCAATACTTGCAACCTGGGCAAGCTGCACAGGTTAAAGTTTCAGGCAATGCGACCATACTTTTTGATGAAAGCGACAAAGCTCCTGGGAATTTTACAGCCACCAATCGCAATCCAATTTTAGACAACAATATGCTAACGGTGCAACTCTTTACTACCGAAAATTACCATAATAATGGTCCAGGCCACGATAGTTTTATAATTCGCTTTGCAGAAGGATACAACAACCTACTTGATGCCACAGATGCTGTAAAACCAATGAATTTTTATGAAAATATCGCAATAAACCACAATGGAACATATTTGAGTATTGCACAACGGGAAATGCCACAAGCATCAGAAGTATACCAATTATTCACCTCAGGGTATCAGTATTCTGAATACACCCTAAAACTTACTGTTGATGGACTTGATTCTAACATGCTTTTCCTTGATGATCACGCTACCGGTACTCGTACTCTTTTAGAAACTGGAGACAACATTTATAGTTTCAAAATAGACGTTAACAATCCAATGAGCATCGACACTGCACGTTTCTCGATCCTTTCAGAGCAGCGCCTTGGTGTTGAAAACTCAAACTTCCTATCAAGTATTCTTTTATATCCAAATCCAATAAAAGGCAATACGCTGTATATTAACGCCCCTAAATTAAACGGTGAGGAATTAATGCTAAGCATAATAGACTTAAGTGGTAGAAAGATCTATGAAGAAACTTTAGATTGTAATGCCAATACTGTAACTATCCCACTTAATAATAAACTTGCTTCCGGCGTATATTTAGCAACCGTAACACACCAAGGTGAAGCACAGACCTACCGCTTTATAAAAGAATAATCTTAAAGAAGCCAATTGCGGGTTATTTCCGTACCTACCTACAACAGTTAAGGAATGAAGAACAATTGTTGTGTTTATGCAAAGATTGTAGTTTACCTAAATAGAATGAATTAAATGTTTTTAGCTCCTTTGAACTTTGCGGGTTCGACTGCGCCCACCCTGATAGACGTAAGTTTTAAAACAGTGTGTTTTAAGGCAATTAATGTTCCTGATTTACCATAGCAAAGCGTATTCTAAAAACCTCTTCTTTTACGCAATATAAAAGGAAGCTTGAATGTATGATCTAGGCATATAATACGTTTAATAAGCGCTATATACACGCTATATACACGCTATATACACGCTATATACACGCTACAAATACGCTACAAATACGCTATAAACACGCTATAAATACGCTATAAAGATATTGTAATCATACTTTAAGTAAAGGGATACTCGGTTTCTGGAATTGCTATTAGCTTGTTATTGGATAATTGCGAAGGATGATGGATAATTCTAGAAAAGATTAAGCCTCCTTAACTTAGAGTATGGCTATGACTTTATGCTGCAAAAACACTTAAATAAAATCAAGAGCAATTGTCATGTTTATTCAAAAATTATAGTTAGTGTAAAGAGAAAGAATTCTAAATTTCAACTCTCTGAATTGTGCGCTAAGGACTATTTGTTTTGCATTGAATAATTCTGTGGATGCATTTATGTTCTTGTTTATAAAATAGATTGTGATTGATCTATAATTAAGAGATTTCGTGTTTGCTATTGTGTTGAACGCTCTAACTCCCTTGTCTTCCTCGTCATTGAACTAATACACTAACTTGGCATACCCTACTTAAATTCACACTTCTTCTACTTCATTTAAATTTGACAATTATTAAGCTTAGACAATTTTATAATATAGGGATAAACACTTATGATTATTCAATCTTTTTTCATTATTCGGGACTATCTCATAAAGTGTGTTAGTTAAAAAAATAGCGGGGGCCGGCCCCCGCTATTTTTTTAACTAATTTTAAATTTTTACACATTATGA
>NZ_FNNS01000011.1:0-3726 GCF_900106795.1 Aequorivita viscosa
CCAATCTCCAATCATCAGCCTGTTACTTGGTTATTCGTTATTCAAAAATCCCAAATCGTCAATCTCCAATCGTTAATCCTCTCGTTCCCCAATAGAATCAATGGTCTCCATAGTGCCGGTGAAGTTTTTCTTTTCGTTTAAGTTGAAATAAATAAAAGCGCTGCAAAGTACAATAATGCTATACATTAAATACTGAAATAAAAGTGCAATAGAGGTCAGGGCTGTGTAAATCCAATCGAACATTACAGCAGGATCTGCGGCAATTTCTTCAGAAATGGAAAAACCTTTGATAAAGAAATAAACATACTGGGGTATTTGAAAAATAAAGTTAATAAAATAGTACAATAAAAACACAACGAACAAGGTGGCGAAAGTCATCCACCACTCGTTTTTAATAAGCTTAAAACAATAACTGATAGTATCGAGAACATCTCTTTTTTCAAAAACTATCACTGCATAAGTGGTAGACAACACAACACCCACGTAGATTCCAGGAATAAGGCAAAACATCATTCCGAAGCCGGTGATTATGGCTACCAAAAAGCTTGCGGCCAACAGTTTCCAGAAATCTTCCCGCACTCCGTCTGTTACAGCTTCGTTGGTAACATTCCCTTTATTTTCAATATACGCTTTAATATAATGTAGGATAACCCCGTTCAGCAGTGAATAATAAATAATAGCTGCCAAAAAAAGAAAGAATACCGAAAGCATACTCGCACCACTAAACGTATCAATCGCATCTAAATTTTGCAGTATGCCCGAAGTGCCAAAAATGGCTTGCATATAATAAATATAGGCTGCTACGAGAATAAGCAGGGCGGGACCTGCTACTTTTAGAATTAAACCAAAAAGTGATTTCCAATTAAGGCGAATAAATTTGAAAATATCGGTTAAGATAGTTCCCAATTCCCGTTGTTGTTTAAAGTGTATGAATTCGTTCATTGTTTGTGAATAGGATTGGTTTTGTAATGGGTGTAAAACTAGGGAAAAGGAAAATGAAATCGAAATCGAAATCGAAATTGAAAATGAAGTTTGACGGTTTGAACCACGATTGTTTGACTCACGACAAATAAACTGAAGGTTTTTACCATATATTTTATAATCATTCACCACTTATTATTAATTCAATATTCGTTATTCTTCAATCTCCAATTGTACATGACAAACCTGACAGGTCTTAAAGACCTGTCAGGTTTTAGACTTAGTCTTTTGGTACTTCGGCTGCGCTCAGTATGACAAGGGGTTGCGTCTGATTTATTATTCGGTACTTCGTCTGCGCTCAGTATGACAAGGGATTGGAGTTATTTTATGTGGGATAGGATGGTGTCGGGATTGATGCCGGTGTAGTCGGCGAATTCGTAGATGGTGAGTAGATGGCGGTCTTGTTTTTTGAAGTAGTTTCGGATTTCTTTGTTTAAGTCTAGGGCATAACGGTAGGATTTGCCAGTTAGCAGCTGTATGTCCTTAGGATATATGATAATACGGCAGGTTTTGGACCTGATTTTTCTCGGGTAGGGATCGATATGTTCGGGTGAATGGGACATAGCGTAAGAAGCATACTAGAGATTGTGTCGCAGGGCTGCACATGTAGTCTGGGGAGCTTAAATTATTTAACATAGTAGCATTATCTTAGGGGATGAGTAGCTTAAACGTAGTGAAAACCATACACTCGAGTAGCTTTAGCTAGGGGTTAATGTAGCACTAACTCGGAGTGACTATACCTATCTCTCTGGGTAACTGTAGCCTTAATTTGTTTTGAGTAGTGCATTGAGTGGGGGGTATTATTATTTATTCTTGTTATTATTTATTTGTGCGGAAATGGTTTTAGGGTTTGATGGCGAATTCCAATATTTTTTTGAGTTGAGAAATGGGTGCAAAGTTGTATGCCCTGTATTTTCTCTGCGCTATTTTGATTCTGGCGATATTTCGGTAGTACATTTCATCGCCAAAATACATCAATAGTAGCGTTTTCATGGAATCGTTAATTATATATTTAGGATGGCTTCTGTTTTTTTCAACATATACTACCAAAGCTAATTTACGGGAAGCTTTGTAGATTTCCACGATGTCAAAATACACTTCATAAATTACAGTATCTTCTCCTAAAAAAGGATGTCTGTTGCAAAGTTCCATAAGATTTCCCTCCCAAGGCATGATCCCGTTATGAAATGACCATCCGCTATCGTAGGGTGCAGTGACAAGGATTTTCGTGACCATTTTTTTTAGTTTTAATCGGCCTTTTGTAATAAAATGTAAACGATGTGGCTGTCCGAGCTCGACTAGGATGATTAGGGAAAGATCCTTGTGTATTTTCTGCAGGTGTGCGCGCATTTGAGCTAGTGCATTATCGTAATTGTGGCCTCGTTTGAGGGCTACTACCATACTTTCTTTATGGTTTTCAAAGCTGTTCCAAAAGTGAAGAATTTGTGTGATCATAACTAAAGATATTTATAGGTTAATATTCTGATAAAGTCGTGTCTGATTAAGACGTAGGACCGCTTCGCTGAAAGACTTAGGACCGCTTCGCTGAAAGATTTAGGACATAAGACTTGCTTCTTAATGGGTTGACAGTTAAGTTAAATGGAATAAGTATACTTTTTAGTTTTTACATTTTAGTGGTGAGCTTACTAGCAAGCGATCGCTTTAATAAAAATTCTTTTAGTGCCTGTCAGCTTTGGCTGAACGGAATTTTGAAATATTTTAATCGGACACTAATGATTATGCTATAATAAAATCGAAGAGATAGTTTATCATTCCAGCTTCGGGGAGGATAAAAATGCTGGTTTTATTGTCGTTTTTTCTTCTTTTTTTCTTCTTCTCTGACACTTTTTTCAATATTTTTTTAGTGGCATTGCCCGTTTTAAAATGATTGGGGAGAAAACGAAAAATGAAGATATGTCGAAATTATGATTTTATGAAAAGCCAGGGGTATTTAATCCCTGATAGGCAAGAAAAATTCCTTAATAGGCAAAAGAGGGGGGAGTTAGAGGGTAGAGGGTAGATGGTGGAGGGGTGTAGGTTTCTTGTTTGGGTTCGGTTTGTTTTGTTATGTAGGAAAGACCTCACAGGTTTTCCTGCTTCGGTTAAACTCATAGCTCAGTGGTAGAAGTTGGTAGTCGGTAGCATTATTTTAAAAATAAGTCTTTTATCTCGGGTGTCACATTGCGGGAGTCGGGTATATGTCAATACTGGCAAAAATGAATACTGGATTAAATTAAATTTCAAAAATTATTATTTTTATTGCGTAGTTTGCTATTTCGTAAGGATTATGGTGGTTGCTTTTGAAAATAATTTATGTTTTTATTTGATAGAGGAAGACATTTTAAGAATTCGGTTTCGTCCGGGTGTTATTATCACTCTGGATGCAGCTAAGGCAATGGTTGCAGATAGGTATCGAATACAGGAGGGACTGGTATATCCTTTACTCTGCGATATACAGGGGATAGTTGAGATAGACAGGTTGGCTCGGAATTATCTTGCTTTGGAGGGCTCGTATCTTATTAGGGCAACCGCACTTGTGGTATGTCACCCAACATCGGAGGCTATATCTGAGTTTTATCTTCATACTACTTATTCTCCCGTACCTACCGAATCGTTTTATAATTTACGTGAGGCCTTGGTATTTTTAAGAGAATATTTATGAACAGTATTGGCAGAGGAAAGAGTTTAGACCGCTTTGCTGTTAGAATCTAGAGTCTAGACCGCTTTGCTGTTAGAATCTAGAGT
>NZ_FNNS01000011.1:5451-7358 GCF_900106795.1 Aequorivita viscosa
GCTGTTAGAATCTAGAGTTTAGATGCTTTGGCTTCGCTTAGCAACCAGCGCTACGCTACAATAACTAAGAGTCAAGACGGCTATTAAGCTAGATAATGTTAAGTCTTTGTTGGCTTGGCTTTACTAGGATATATTAAATTTTAATCGGTCAATAGTGATCTATAATCATTTTAACAGATTATGGAGAGGGATGAGCGCATTCAGAAGATAAAGAAGGTATTGCTCGAGATGGGTGCAGGTAATTTCCATCATCGGATTGAAAGGTCTGGAAAAAATGATGGGATAGAAGCTCTTGTTTCCATTTTAAACATGACTGCAGAAGAATTGGAGGAGGCTTGGATCCATCAGGGGTTTATAAATAGCCTTGGAACAATAAAGGCAACCCTAGCAATCCAATTTCTTATTGATGCCACAGGAGTAATTACTGCTACTACCGGAAATACTGAAGGGGTATTCGCTGAGGAAGTGGATAATTTTATAGGAAAACCTTTCCACCACGTACTTGCCGACCATTCAAAAGTGGAATGGTTGAAAAATTGGGATTTAATCCAACGGACGCCTTATGAGGAGGTAAGCGTTTTACTTTACTATAAGTCCGCCACGGGATTATTGATTGCCGGTGACAGCCTTATCAATAGTTTGAAAGATGGAGGTCCCGTCAAATACTATACAATAACTGTAGTGAAGCACGACAAGAAGTCTGTAGTTCTGGAACCTGCGTTGGGATACAACGACAACAATGGAACAGTGGCAGAAGAGTTGCTTAACGAGAATAAAGCCAACGGGGGCAATAGGGTAAAGAAAAAATTGACATTTGAGGACAAGCGTATGTTGGTCAAAGCCCGCAATTTAATTCTTCAGGATCCAGCCCGTGATTTTGGAAGTTTAAGAAGTTTTGCCATGGAGCTGGGTACCAATACCTATAAATTAAAATACGGTTTTAAGGAAATGTACGGGACCAGTGTATATCGGTTTTTGAAATGTGAACGATTGCGAAAGGCCAAAATGATGGTTCAATATGGCGATGAGCCTTTTAAATGTATTGCTCATTTGTGTGGGTTTAAAAGTGTGTCTCATTTTACACGGAGTTTTACGAAGGAATTTGGAGCCCCACCTAGAACTGTTAGGAAGGGACAGGTCTGATCTCTCGAGGGGGAGGTGGTTGTGGGTTGTGTGGGTTGTCGGTTGAAGGTTGTGGATTGTCGGTTGTGGGTTGTCGGTTGTGGGTTGTCGGTTTTCAGTTATCGGTTATTTGCTGTGGGTTGTTTTATAGTTTATGGTTGGTAGTTTTTATTGGGTTGTCGGTTGTCGGTTGTGGGTTGTCGGTTGTCGGTTTTCAGTTATCGGTTATTTGCTGTGGGTTGTTTTTTAGTTTGTGGTTGGTAGTTTTTATTGGGTTGTCGGTTGTGGGTTGTCGGTTGTGGGTTGTCGGTTGTGGGTTGTGGGTTGTCGGTTGTCGGTTATCGGTTATTTGCTGTGGGTTGTTTTTTAGTTTGTGGTTGGTAGTTTTTATTGGGTTGTCGGTTGTTGGTTGTCGGTTGTGGGTTGTTTTTTAGATGAGAGGTGGTAGTCTTTAGTTTGTAGTTTTTAGAGGGTTGTCGGTTGTCGGTTGTGGGTTGTCGGTTTTCAGTTATTGGTTATTTGCTGTGGGTTGTTTTTTAGTTTGTGGTTGGTAGTTTTTATTGGGTTGTCGGTTGTCGGTTGTCGGTTTTCAGTTATCGGTTATTTGCTGTGGGTTGTTTTTTAGTTTGTAGTTGGTAGCCTTTAGTAGGTAGTTATTTATTATAAGTCACTGAATACTGAATACTGAACACTGAACACGAATACTGAACACTGAATACTGAACACTGAATACTGAATACTGAACACGAATACTGAATACTGAACACTGAACACTGAATACTGAA
>NZ_FNNS01000011.1:7508-36717 GCF_900106795.1 Aequorivita viscosa
ACTGAATACTGAATACTGAATAATGAATACTGAACACGAATACTGAATACTGAACACTGAACACTGAACACTGAACACGAATACTGAACACGAATACTGAACACTGAATACTGAACACTGAATACTGAACACTGAATACTGAACACGAATACTGAATACTGAATACTGAACACTGAATACTGGTTTATTGGGGGATGGGATTTTGTTGGGGTGCGAGGATGTGCAGAAATATGCAAAAAGTGTTGGTTTGTGTTGAGGGGGATTGATTTTTAGATTGTTGGGGATAAGTTTGGGGTATGTTTAACTTTAAATTTATTTAACAATGGCAAAACAAAAAGGAATTTTGAAATTAAAAGGTACCATGGGAGATGTTACCTTTTACAAGACGGCTGATGGGTATTTAGCGCGGGAGAAAGGCGGAGTGGATAAGAACCGTATTATGAGCGATCCTAAGTTTAAGCGGACTCGTGAGAACGGGATGGAGTTTGGAACTGCCGGTAAAGCCGGTCAGTTGATCCGTAAGGCAAACAGGCTGTTGCTACGTCAGGCGAGCGACAATAGGGTCATTTCAAGACTGGTTCGGTCCCTTATGTTAGTAATCCAGTCGGATACTATTAACAGACGGGGACTCCGTACGGTTCAGGATGGCGATATGAGCCTGTTGCACCGGTTTGACTTTAACCAAAAGGCGAAGTTGGATACGGTATTTTTTAGTGGATACAGTCATACTTTTGATCGTATGACGGGATTGTATGAGGTGGAGATTGCTGATTTTGTGCCGAAAGATACTATTGAGGCACCAAGGGGCACTACCCATATCAAGATCTCTGCTGCAGTGAGTGCGTTGGATTTTTTGGGCCGCAGTTTTGAGGAGGACCATGACGAGACGCCGATGATCCCTTGGGACGATGTGCCCCAAGCAGCCATTACCTTAACAGCAAACGTGAGCGGTGGAAGTTTGCTACCGATACTCCAATTGATAGGTGTAAGCTTTTATCAAGAGGTTAACGGTGAGATGTATCTGTTGCGCAATGGCGTTTTCAATGCTCTATCCATCGTGGGTGTTGACCAGGTGTAACCAACGGATATTGAGCTATGGACTTGTTTTTACATCGGACCCATTTTAGGGCAGGGACGAACGGGGTGCTTTTTCACAGGCATCTTTTCATCTGCTTTACCATTGAATTGCCTTGGTTGGCGAACAGACGTGGGGAATCCTGCATTCCGGATGGGGTATATGAGATAGAGCCGTTTTATTCGGTGCGTTTTGGGAACCATATTCGATTGAAGGAGGTAGCCGATCGCACGGGAATCCTTATCCATCCTGCCAATGACGCCAGCAAGGAATTGCGTGGCTGTATTGCGCCTGTAACGCAATTGACAGGAATAGGAAAGGGGCTGGATTCTAGAAGGGCCCTAGAAAAGGTGTTGCTGAAAATGGAGGCGGCCCGGAATCCGGGACAGGCGGTTTTTCTAACGATCAGTTCAGAGCACAGCGGCAGGTAATGGCGCTGGAATAGGGGGGAAGGTCTCGAAATCAGGATTAATTTGAGAAGTGGAACTATAGCCTGAGTGGGCGTGAGATGGGTCCTTGAATTTCCAGACTTTCCCCATCTATTTTTTTTGAAGGTTTTAAACCTTTTTTATTTGAGATTTTTTATAACAGAATTTAATTTGAATACTATGAACATAGTAGAACGATACAACAAACCCACGCCAAAATTCTTTCGAGTATTACGGAATATTGGCCTTGGCCTAGCTTCGGTGGGGGGTGCATTGTTGGCACTGCCCATTGTATTACCCGCAGCGGTAGCGACGGCGGCTACGACGATGATTATTTCGGGCACTGTACTATCGGCTGTTAGCCAGGCCGCTGTACAAGATCCTGAAGCCCCTAAACCTGAACCTGATGCTTAGGGAAATACCGTGGTTTAGTGGCATCCTGGGAGGCACACTTTTCGCTACTCTTCCAGGATTGAGTCACCAAGACTTGAGATCCACGGTTATTATGGCGGTGGTGGGGGCGTTGGTAAGTTATTGTACCACGCTTATTTTCCGTGAATTTCTGGGATGGCTGCAGGAATTTATTAATGGACGGGATACATAATGAGATTTGGATGTAGGCGTGTTTTTTAGAAGCGGTTTCTTCTTTTGGGAAGGGACTGCTTTTTTTTTTGGGTGTAGGGAGGGATCCCTGATCCCCTAAAGGGGAGGTTGGAGATTTGGCTTGCGAAAAGGAAAACGAAATTGAAAACGAAAATGAAAACGAAATCGAAAACGAAAACGAAATCGAAATCGAAAACGAAAATGAAATCGAAATCGAAAACGAAATCGAAAACGAAAACGAAAATGAAGATGAAGTTTGACGGTTTGAACCACGATTGTTTGACTCACGATAAAATAACTTAGCGGCTTGGCGGCTTTGCGAGAGGGTTTCACGCAGAGGGGCGCAGAGAATACGCGGAGTACGCAGGGTGTTTTACGGAATAGGGAGGGGTGAAAAGGAAATTGACATCGAAAACGAAATCGAAATCCACATCCTTGGTTGCAGGTTGCAGGTTGCATGTTACAGGTTGGAGGTTGGAGGTTGCAGGTTGAGCAGGGCTAAAGAAGGTTGATTTTTTTTGGTTGATAATTTACTGTTTCACTAATTTACAAAATTCTCAAAGATGAAGTTGAAAATTTGAAGCCCTACTCTAGCTCCCTTAAGGGTTGGGGTATTGGGGATTGAAATCGAAATCGAAATCGAAATCGAAATCGAAATTGAAAATGAAGTTTGACGGTTTGAACCACGATTGTTTGACTCACGACAAAATAACTTTGCGGCTTGGCGGCTTTGCGAGAGGGTTTCATGCAGAGGGGCGCAGAGAATACGCGGAGTACGCAGGGTGTTTTACGAAAATGAAAACGAAATTGAAGCTTGACGGTTTGAACCACGATTGTTTGCCTCACGACAAATAAACTTTAAGAAAACTATTTAGTGAAAATGAAGATAAACACAACCCAAATCAGGGACATATAATAAACCAAACCAACAACCCCTGTCCGAAAGAGCTATTTCAGCGAAGCGGAGACAACCACCAACCAACAACCACTAACTGACAACCGACAACAGACAACCGACAACCAACAACCGACACCCCACATATTCCAATGAAAAAACATATTGAAGAATGTTAAATTTATCTATATTTGCAACCGACTAAAAAACCACTACTTTGAGTTTCGAAAAAAATGATGCTTGGCTTTACGAGATAACTTCCGAGAAGAAAGCCTTTGACTTAAACCTAAAAGAAGTTTGGCGTTATCGCGACTTGCTAATTCTTTTTGTAAAAAGAGACATAACAACACTTTATAAGCAGACCATTCTTGGGCCGCTTTGGTTTTTAATAGAACCTTTGTTTACCTCGGTTATTTTTACATTAGTATTTAATAACTTAGGAAACATAAGTACAGGCGGAATACCTCCTTTTCTGTTTAACTTAACAGGGATAACCTTGTGGAACTATTTTGCCACTTGCTTTACCGGTACCTCAGATACGTTTAATAAAAATGCTAATATTTTCGGGAAAGTATATTTCCCAAGGGTAATTATGCCTATGTCTGTCACAATTTCAAACCTAGTTAAGTTTGGGATTCAGTTGTTGATACTCATTTCATTTTATATTTATTTTGTGCTTTCTGGAGCTAATATAAGTCCTAATTATTTCATTTTCCTATTCCCTTTATTAGTGGTAATGATGGCTTTGACTGGTTTGGGTTTAGGAATGATTACGAGTGCTATGACAACGAAGTATAGAGATTTAAAAATATTAGTCGGTTTTGCAGTATCGCTTCTGATGTATATTTCGGCAGTACCGTACCCAATAGAAGTAGCACGTGAAAAACTACCTGCCTTTGCAGCTAATATTATTACTTACAATCCATTATCGCAAATTTTAGAGGGTTTTAGGTTTATGGTGCTTAATACGGGTTCATTTAGTTGGGGAGGAGCACTTTATGCACTTGCTTTCGCGATTGGAATATTCTTTTTAGGGCTAATTATATTTAATAGGACGGAGAAGAGCTTTATTGACACGGTGTAAACAGTTGTCGGTTGGGAGTGTGATAGGGGAGAAGTTGGTCTTTTTTATTTATAATTGTGAGGTAATAGTTGTTGGTTGGGAGTTGTCGGTTGGAGTGTGATAGGGGGGAGAAGTTGGTCTTTTTAATTGACAATTATGAGATATTAGTTGTCGTTTGAGTGACAACCGACAACCGAAAACCGAAAACAGACAACCGAGAACAGAAAACCGATAACCGAGAACAGACAACCATGAAATCCTATAAAGATTTAGACATTTACAACTTAGCATTTGCATATTCAATTGAAGTGCATCACGCCTCTTTAAAAATGCCAAAGTTTGAATTGTATGAACAAGGAAGTCAGGTACGGAGGTCGTCGAAAAGTGTGAAAGATACTATTGTAGAGGGCTATGGAAGAAGAAGGTATAAACAAGATTTTATAAAATTCCTAACTTATTCGCACGCTTCTTTATTGGAATGTATGGGGCAATTGGAAACAATACAGGAATTATATAATATTGCAGAAGTACCTGAATTAATTGATAAATATGACAAATTAGGCGCAAAAATATTTGCATTTATATTGTACGTAGAAAATAATTGGAAATCTTAACCAACAACCAACAACCAACAACCAACAACCAACAACCAACAACCAACAACCGACAACCGACAACCGACAACCGACAACCGAAAAATGACTATACTAAAAGCAGAAAACATCTCCAAACAATACCGTCTCGGAGTGATAGGGACGGGGACTTTGTCTCACGACTTAAACCGTTTGTGGTATAAAGTAAGAGGAAAAGAAGACCCGTATTTAAAAATTGGAGAAGTAAACAATCGTAGCAGTAAAGAAAAAGCGGAGTATGTATGGGCGCTTAATGACATTAACTTTGAGGTAAAACAAGGTGAAGTATTAGGAATTATAGGGAAAAACGGCGCTGGAAAATCTACATTACTTAAAATTCTTTCTAGAGTTACCTTGCCTACTACTGGAGTTATCAAGACTAAAGGACGTATAGCTTCTCTTTTAGAAGTAGGAACAGGCTTTCACCCAGAATTAACGGGTCGTGAAAATGTATTCCTTAACGGAGCTATTTTAGGAATGACCAAAGCCGAGATTGCAGCTAAACTAGACGAAATAGTTGAGTTTTCAGGGTGCGAGCTCTATATAGACACCCCCGTAAAACGCTATAGTAGCGGAATGAAAGTGCGTTTGGCTTTTGCCGTAGCAGCACACCTAGAGCCCGATATCTTGGTGGTAGATGAAGTTTTAGCGGTTGGAGATGCCGAGTTCCAGAAAAAAGCCATTGGTAAAATGCAGGACATTTCTAAGGAAGGAGGGAGAACGGTGTTGTTTGTTAGCCATAATATGGCGTCGGTGAAGAGTTTGTGTACCCGAGGTATCGTTTTGGAAAATGGAACTACTGTTTTTGAAGGAACTGCTGATGAAAGTGTTGAGTTTTACTTATCGAGAGGCAAGGATCAGAACAAATTAGCTTTAAGACAACGAACAGATCGGTTTGGAAATGGTAAATTAAAGCTAGTGCAAGTGTCGTTTTTCAATCAGAATAATATTGAAGTTGATCAGGTAATTTCAGGTGAATTTTTAAAAATTCGATTCACTTTTGAGAAATATGATAATCAAATCGATTATAATAGATTTTTTTTAGGAGTTACTTTTAAAGACGATCAAGAAACAAGTTCATTAAGTTATTTGAGTGATGAAATGGGGAGTGACTTTTCTAATTTAAGTAGTCGTAACTTTATTGATTTAGTTATCCCTAATATCTATCTAAGAGGAGGAGTGTATAATTTACGAATACAAACAGGTATAGGCACACGTAGAGAGGATCATTTCGATACTATTGAGGAAGCTGCAACTTTGCATATTCTTCCTGGAAATCTTTGGTTAAATGGTAAGTTAAATCGTCCTGGTAATTATGCTATATTACCAGGAAAATATATTGTGTAATGGGGCGTCTATATAGATTAAAAAGAAAGTTAATCAAAAATTGGCAAAAGTTTCAAGAGAAAATAGCAAGACCTAACAAAAACGCTATTTGGATATTTGGAATGCAAAAGTCAGGAACATCTGCAATTGCAGCTCTTTTAGCACATCGTTCAGGAAAAAGTGTTACAATTGATACTCCACTACTTTGGCATCCATATTCTACTCAGATAAAGTCAGGAGTATTAAATTTAGGTCAACATGTTAATAATAATCCATATCCATTTTCTAAAGATATTATTAAGGAACCAGGGGCTTCATTAATGATAAATTATATTAAAGATTATTTTGAATTACAACGCTACGTGTTTATAGTTCGAAATCCTTTTGACGTAATTCGATCAATTCTAAATCGCTTAGGGTTAGAAGGAAATGAGGTCATTTTAAATATTGATTCTGTAAATAAGAATTGGCAGCCAATGTTTGTTGACGGTGAGAATTATGTGAAAAAACTAGCAGATATATATGTAAAAGTATATTCTCAAGATCATTACTTAAATCATCCTAATTGTGTGTTGGTGAAATATGAAGATTTTAAAAATAATAAAGAGAGTTTTATTGATGATTTATGTGATAGTTTAGAGCTAAAAAAAGTTAATTCAATTAAAAATATTAAAAACAAGCAGTTTCAGCCGAAAGGAAAACAGGTTGACGATTTCAGAGCATATTTTGGAAAAACTAATTATAATATAATATTAAATACAACTATAAAACAACTTGAGTATTTTGATTACGATGTAGATTCATTTTGATGTTTTTTAAAATAAAATGATATTGTTTGTAATCTGTCTATATTAAATAGAATATAGGTGTGCTTTTAAGTGAATTATCTACATAAATACGATTATGATTCCAGTAACCAAACCTTTCCTTCCGCCTCAAGAAGAATATCAGGCATACTTAGATACCATTTGGGAAAACGGGTGGCTTACGAATATGGGGCCACTCTCTAAAAAACTGGAAGGTCGGTTGACGGAGCATTTAAAAGTTCCGAACCTTTTGTTTGTTACTAATGGCACTATTGCCTTGCAAATGGCAATTAAAGCATTGGATTTAAAAGGAGAGATAATTACAACTCCTTTTTCTTTTGTCGCCACTACCAGCAGCATTGTATGGGAAGGTTGTACCCCTGTATTTGTTGATATTGACCCTAACAGTCTCAATATAGATGCTTCTAAAATTGAAGCAGCTATTACCCCAAATACTTCCGCCATACTTGCAACACACGTTTATGGCAATCCATGCGATGTGTTAGCTATTGAAGTTATTGCAAAAAAACACAACCTAAAAGTTATTTACGATGCCGCCCATGCTTTTGGGGTAGAAGTGTATGGAAAGTCCATATTTGAATATGGCGATATTAGTACCTGTAGCCTACACGCCACAAAACTATATCATTCCATTGAAGGGGGATTGGTGATTACAAAAGACCCCGCATTGTTTCAAAAGCTAAAGCACATCCGTAATTTTGGAATTTCAAGTTTTTATGAATTTGCTGAACTAGGGATCAATGGAAAAAACTCCGAGTATCATGCGGCTATGGGGTTAGCAAATTTAAAGTATATTGATGCCATAGCTAAAAAAAGAAAAATGCTTACTTCTCGATACGACGAATTGTTGCAAGACACCGCGCTTAAAAGGCCTACCTGGCATCCCGATTCTGAAAACAACGGTGCTTATTATCCCGTTATTTTTGAAACGGAGGAAGCCTTGCTTCAAGTGGAAGAAGCTTTAAAACAAAATCAAATTGGAACCAGAAGGTATTTTTATCCCAGCTTGGCTACGGCATTGCCTTATTTGAATCCAACTGAAATGGAAGTAACCGATAGTATTTCTAAACGGGTTTTGTGTTTGCCGCTTTATTATGATTTGTTAATGGAAGAGGAAGTTGATACGATAGGCGATATTATCAAAAATATACTAGTGTAATGAGAATTCTTAGTTTTGATATAAAGAGATATTTGGAAAAAAAAGAGGTTATTCATAAGTTTTTAAATGAAAATTATTTAAAAACGGAATATGAATTAGCTAGCTTAAAGAATATCGTCTCAGGTGGAATCTATTATCTGGAAAAGGAATATATCGAGCATCAAATCAAAATTAAAAATAGCTTAATTATTACCAATGCAGTAGAGCATACATTCTCTACTGATCAGACTAATGTTTTTTTGATCGTCGAAAACCCTCAAATTGTTTTTTATCAGCTGTGCCAAATGACGATGCCCCCTAAAAAGAAAGGTGTACATCCCACTGCTGTTATAGATGTAGAAGCAATAATAGGTGAGAATTGTTACATTGGTCCGTATGCAGTAATTGGAAAATGCACGATAGAACAAGATTGTTATATTGACACCCACGTTATTATTGGAGACAATGTCATTATAAAAAATAATACTAAAATCGAACCCAATTCTTATATTGGAGCAAACGGTGTGGCTTGGATCTGGGATGAAAATGGTGAACGTGTCATCCAACCTCAATTTGGAGGAGTGTTAATTGAGGAAAACTGTTTTATAGGCTCTGATGTTTCTATTGTGAAGGGCTCAGTCAATGAAAACACAACCATTAAAAAAGGGACATTGATAGCCCA
Source organism: Aequorivita viscosa (assembly GCF_900106795.1). Classification (GTDB taxonomy): domain Bacteria; phylum Bacteroidota; class Bacteroidia; order Flavobacteriales; family Flavobacteriaceae; genus Aequorivita; species Aequorivita viscosa. The sequence goes on from NZ_FNNS01000011.1 coordinate 16,178, forward strand.
TGGTTCAAAGATAGGACATGGCTCTATATTGGAAGAAAACTGTCATTTGGCTAATAATGTTACTTTAGCAGGGAATAGTCGTGTGGGGGCGCGTTCTTTTTTAGGAGCAGCAAGTGTGTTGTCCTCTCACGTTCATATTGCAGAAGATTGTATTGTCGGAGCCGGAGCTGTAGTTGCTAAATCTTTTTTTGAGCCCTTTGCTGTCCTCGCCGGTGTGCCAGCGAAAACTATAAAATACCTTTCAAAAAAAGAAAAACTAAATGGTGTTCCAAAAAGGAATTAAAATCAACTTAAACTAAAAATTATGATCTCAGAAAAAGCAAAAATTGGAGAAAATGTAGAAATCGGAAACTATGTTGTCATTGAAGAGGGAGTAGAAATTGGAGATGGAACAGTGATAAAGCATTTTGTAGAATTAAGAAAGAACACGATTATAGGAAAAAACTGCTATATAGACTCTAGGGTTTCTTCATCGGGAGAATGCATAATTGGAAACAATGTAACCCTAAGATACGATACTATAATTGCAAGAGGTTGTGTCATTGGGGATAATACTTATGTTTGTCCACGAGTTATGACAAATAATTTAGATACGGGTAAAGAGTCCATAGGTGGAGCAAAAGTTGGTAAGAATTGTTTTATCGGGACCAATACAGTATTGCATCATGGAATAACTATCGGCGATAATTCAGTTACAGGGAGTATGGCTTTTGTAAATAAAAGTATCCCGGAAAATGAAATATGGTTAGGGAGTCCTGCGAAATTTTTTAAGAAAAAGTAACTGTATGGATGTTCAGGTTGAAAATACTGTTCAGTTACTAGAAAATAATATTTTTTCTTTTGAAAAAGAGAAAAGAAATATCTATGCTTCTTCTTCTTTTCAAACGCAGAGTGTTCCGCTTTTGCATATTATTGGAAAACATTTTCCGCAAGTAAAAATAATTTTTTTGGATACGGGTTTTTTGTTCCCTGAAACATATGCTTTCAAAGAACAATTGGAACGGATATTTAATTTGGATATTATCACCCTTAAGTCGAATACTTCTCTAATACAACAAAGGGACAACAGGACAGGACTGTTTCAATATGCATTGGATCCGGATTATTGCTGTTTTATCAACAAAGTAAGCCCTTTGGATGATTTTCTACAATCAGGAGATATATGGATTAGTGGTGTTCGCAGAGATCAAACTTCCGTTAGAAAAGAAATGAAAACTCTCGAATACAAAGAGCATGGGATCGTCAAATTGCACCCCATGTTGGAATGGAACAGCAGGGATATCTATCAATACATCCAAAAAAATAATCTTCCAAAGCATCCTCTTGAAAAGGAAGGTTTTATCAGTATTGGCTGTGTTCCGTGTACATATAAATGGACGGATGGCACAGAAAGAGGAGGTCGATGGGTAGGAAGTAAAAAAACAGAATGCGGATTGCATTCAAACAAATAATCTTATGGATGTTTTAGTAACTGGAGGTGCCGGTTATATAGGATCGGATTTGGTGGAAAAACTTAATGCTTCTGAGAGAGTAAAAAAAATCTATGTGTTAGACAACCTTTCTCGTTCACCACTTTCTTTTTTCATTGGTTGTCAGAAACTTGAAAAGGTAACATTTATTCAAGGCGATATTTTGGATTCTTATGTCTTGAGTAAGGTGTTGAAAAAGGTTGAAATGGTATTCCATTTAGCGGGTTATGTTTCCTTTCCTTATAGTTACGCCCAGAATGTTCAATACGAACAGATTAACCAATGGGGTACTTTGAATATAGTGCGATGTATTCAACAAATGGATCACATAAAGCGGTTTGTTTATTTAAGCTCCGCTTCTGTTTATGGTTTGCGTGGTCAAGTAGATTTAAGAGATAATCCAAATCCTACGAACGCCTATGGTAAATCAAAACTCGAAGGCGAAAAATTTGTAAATCTTCTCGAAAACCAATGTCAGGTAAGTATTGTTCGTTCGGCTAATGTTTTTGGCTTTAATCCCAGTTTCCGAATGGATTCGGTTCTGAATAATTTTATATTTCATGCACTCGTGGATAAAAAAATTATAATTTATGGTAACGGTACTCAAAAAAGACCCTTTGTTTCCCTTCAAAAAGTAGTAGAGGAATTATTGCTGACCCTATCAACGCAGGAGCATATTCGAAAAGGTTTTGCAGTGGAATTCAACGCCGATTTAAATGAAATAAAAAATTGGCTTATTCAGCGTCATCTTCCCGACTTGGAGTATACCTACCTCAATCCAAGTATAGAATATGAAGAACAATCTATAAAAGGTTTAAACTCTCTGGAAGAGGAATTGAGTCAATTGGATGAAGTCTTTATGGATTTCCGCACCAATCTGAGAGTTCAGAAATAAGAAAATTAAAATCGTGTGTGATAATGTTAAAAAGCACTAAATAATGGACAAAAATCCCCTAATATCTATTTGTTGTATCACGTATAATCATGGTTCTTTTATCCGGCAATGTCTGGACGGTTTTCTCATGCAGCAATGCAATTTTGAGTATGAAATCCTTATTTATGATGATGCCTCTACATACAGCACGAGTGATATAATTAGAGAAAATAATAAAAAATCTAGGGTTAATAAAGCCAACTTTACGCAATGTAAAATGAAGAACCGTAGAATATAGAATACGTTGAATTTATATAGTGAATAAAATAGTCGGTAATATATCAAGTCTATAATTCTTTTGAAAAATGCATAGATTAATTCATTTTCATACTGACCACAAGTTTATCCATGATACGCTAAAGTATAATAGCGAATTATTGGAAAACATTATTGTTTTTATAGGCGATGCAGATAATGCAATTATTAATAAATTAAATAATTTGAAGTTTGAATTTTATATTTTCAATGAATCACAGGTTGATAATATAAATAATATTCTTCCTCATTACGATGGAGTGGTTATCTACGATTTAAATAATGTGAATATTCAAATTCTTGAAAGAATCACTAGGGATAAAAAAGTATTTTTAAGGCTTTTTGGATATGAACTGTATAAGTTAAAATTAAATAAATTTGTGAGTAGAGCTACACTTCGTTTATTTAAACCTATTTCTCTTGAGAGCTATTCTTTTAAAAACTATCTAAAGAAAAAGGTTAAAAGGTTGTTGGGAATCGAGTTTAGCTTTAATTATTTTGAACAAAAGCTGCTCTATAGCAAAATCGATGCTATAATATTAATTAATAAGTTTGAGTATCAAGCTCTTCAAAAATATTTCTATTTGCCAAAGTTTATACAACTTCCATTAACAAGAGAGCTACCGAAAAACCTTGAATTATCAAATAAAAGTAATAAATTAATTATCGGTAATAGTAGAAATATATGGAATAATCATTTAGATGTTTTTAGAATAATTAAAAAATCTAAAAGATTTGATAATTATAAATTCAACTTATTTTTTAATTACGGTGCTGATAATGATTATACGGAGAAAGTAAGAAATAAGGCAAACCAAAATAGCTTTGTTCTGATTGAAGACTTTTTAGATATTCAAGAGTTTAGTAGAGTTTATAACACTGCGACAGCGCTTATAATTAACAGTTATAGACAACATGCTTTAGGAAATATATTGACAGCTATTTCATCTGGTACAAAAGTATATTTAAATAGGAGGAGTTCAACTTATAAATGGTTAAAGCATGAAGGCTTTTACATTAGCGAAATTAGCGAACTTCCTAGAGATATAGATAATAACAAAGTAAGGCAGACTCAAAAGGAATTTCAACATAATGCGAATTGTTATAATCAACTGAAAGAAAATTATACACAACTAGATTTTATTGCAAATGTTAAAGCAATATTAGAACAAGAATAACACTTTAGTTTCCATAATAACCCGGATCTTCAGTAGGGCAGCCTAATTGGTGAAACGGTAGTGAATATCCAAGTGTAGATCTATTAGAATTTAAAGTGTGAAGTGACTGATGATGAGAGGGAATAGACAATACGGATGCTGTTATGGCTGCGAATGTCACAAAAAGAACTCCAGCTTTCTAAATGACGCCTAGACTCTAGCCTTTAGTTTCTAATCTCAGCCACAACTAATTTTTAACACTAAAAAGTTGTTAAATTTCAAACAAACCATTTAGATTTGTAAGACAAAACAAAAAACCCCCATTACACTTTATAAAGCATAATGAGGGTCTGCTAAAATACTCAAAAGGTATTTAAAATAGGGTAAGTGCCAGCTTATCCTATTTTTTTTGAAAACTTCATGTTTCCAAGCATACCTTTGAGTTCATCACCGGGCGTAAAGCGAATTCGTGCTTTTTTAATGTTCGCCGATGACAGTTCTTCTGCCGTTTCCGCTCCCGTACTACTAAGGGTTGTGCGAAACGTACCCAAATCATCCAACTTGACTATATAGCCTCTGTCTAATGCTTTTTTCATGGTACTCAAAAAATTCTGAATAACGTTGTAGCAATCACCTCGCGTGAGCGAGCTTTTTTCAGCTACTTCGTCTGAGAGTTCCTTAAGTCCCATGTTTCCTGTATATACAGGAATTGCATAGAATTTGTTGGGAGCTTCTGGGTCTAACGGGTTGTGTCTAGGTCTAGACTTAAATGTTACCATTCTGTTCCATTTAAATTAAACAATCACCTCAAAGAACGCGTTTCACCTTGCGGTGGCAATCACTTTGACTGCGGTATAAAATTACAAATAAATAAGTGAAGCAAAAAAAATGACTTATCAACAACTAAAACTTGCTATAACAAGAGGAAAACAACTCATAATCAGGCTTGTAGGTTTTAGTTTGTAATGAACTAACACACCGTTCGGTTAACTATCTGAAAAACAAGGTATTGATGTAGTTTGTTAATGGAAGATAGGGCTATCATTCTTTTTGATAATTTGCAACAACAACTCCCAAAAAGAATCTATTATCACCATAAAACCCATGTAAATTCACAAAAAACTGGCTTTTTTTTATTCTAATTGTTGATAACTCTGTCTGTATTCGGTCTAAAGGTAGGTGGGATTGTTGAAGCTTGTCCGAGTGCAGTCGAAGGGTTTTGGATGAAAAAATGAAGGGAGTTCGTGAAAATTAGAAAATCAAAGAGACAACAAAATTCATTTAGGGCGGGGTTAGATTCAAATTTTTCACCTTTATTTTAAAGGCTAATTAAGCCCATTTTTTTTGTTTTTTGCCCTTGTCAAAACAATGAATTTTCAAATAACAAACCTTTCGTGTACAAGAAGCCAAAATTTCATGCGTATGGAGCAACAATTTCATGCGCATGGAACAACAATTTCATGCGCATGAAATAACAATTTCATACGCATGAAATTTCGACCCGCTCTATACCCTTTAAATACGGGGGTTTAGAAGCCATCAATTTGTGTTGTAGCAGGATAAAAAAGGCAACCTTATTCAAACATACTCAAACCGACAACAGACAACAGAATAACGACTTTCGAATGTTGAATGTAGAATGATGAATGCTGAATGCTGAATGGTGGAATGATGAACAACCGACAACCGACAACAGAGAACTGAATTCGACTACCAACCAATAATGACATACGACTTAAGGATGTACGACATACGACTAAAAATAACCGAAAATCGACAACAGATAACTAACAACCAAGTAACAGACTATCAACCACAACCGAAAACCCACCACCGAAAACCGACAACCCACAACCGACACCCCAAAACATTTCCCCATCATTTCGTTAATTTCGTTAACATTTTTCCTATTTTTGAAATCTTTAAATCAACACTAAAATGACTAACCAAAATCCATTGGTTTCCATCATTATCCCCACTTTCAACCGCGCCCATTTAATAGGAGAGACGCTAGACTCTGTCTTGGCGCAAACGTATCAAAATTGGGAATGTATAGTTGTGGATGATGGGAGTACGGATGATACTGAAGAGGTAGTTCAAAAATATTTAAAACTAGATAAGCGATTTAAGTTTTATTTACGCCCTAACACACATAGTCCTGGAGGAAATGGAGCTAGAAATTATGGTTTTAAGATGTGTCAAGGTGACTATGTTATTTGGTTTGATAGTGATGACTTGATGTTACCAGAAAAGTTACAGTTACAATTAGATGCTTTAATAGGTAGCGAATATGATTTTTCGGTTGCTAAACATGGTAACTTTTATACGAAATCACCTAATTTAAAAAAACAAGTTAAGAAGTTTGATAAAAATATATGTAGTGAAGTTAGTTTATTAAATTACTCTATAGATAAAAATTATTGGGGAACTATTGACTTACTTGGTCGCAGATCAATCCTTGACAACCAAAGGTTTAATGAGCAACTAAAATCAGGTCAAGAGTATAATTTTTTTGTTTCAATTGTAGCGTGTCACGGAAATATAAAAGGTATATATTTAGACCAAGATTTGGCATTAAGGCGTATTCACAATAGCTCTATACAAAGTATTCAGAATTTTAATCAAAAAATTCTATTAGCTAATAAATTTCAAGTTTATCAAGAAACATTTTTTGATAATGTTGAAAGACTAAATGACGAATTAAAGAATCATTTATTATGGAAAATGACGCTTTTATTTCATAACCAAGTAATAATTGGGAGTAATCAAATAAAAATAATTGAGTTTGTAAGCTCACTAAATCCTTATCTTGACACAAGACAAGTTGTTATCTTATATTTTGTTTTAGTATTGTCAAAAATCACAAAAAGGGGATATAGTTTAGGCAAAAGAGTATTAAAAATTGTTTTTTAATTTCTTTCGATATTTAAGACTATGATTTCAAAACAAACCAAAATAGCAATAAAGAAGGTTTTATATCCTTTCTTGAATATATTTTCAAAAAAGTATATTGTAAAGAGGGTTAATCAATCTCCTGAGAAGAAGATAAGTGTTGTGCGAGCATCGCTGTCATTAGCAAAGGATATTGAGTATCTTAAGTATCAAAAGCTGATTGCCTATGACGGAAGCCCCAAACATTTAGAAGCAGATATTGATGTTAGTTTTTATACTGATGTATATGTCGATCTCGACACCGGTGTTATGATTAATAGTGCTAAAGATATCATTAGAGGGACTTTAAAAAATGAAGATAGAACAGAAACCGATCATAGCAGACTAACTTCTTATTTACATATTGACGGGTTAGTTTCAGTTATTAATCCCCACCTGAACGTAGGTTACTTCCACATTTGGTTTGATGGGCTAATCAAACTATATTATTTGAGCTTGTTAGATCAAAAGATAACGATAGTTGTTGCAAAAGAAGCTCCAACCATATATCATCAGGTATTAGAACTTTACAAAGACAAATTCTCAATCGCCATAGTAGATGGGTATAGATTTATTAAAGCAAAAAAAGCATGTTGTGTGCATCACCTATATTGGTCAAAACATGCACCTTATTTTTCGAGTAATATAAGCGATTTTTTTAAGAACAGAATAATAGCTACGTTAGACGATAGCAGTATAAAGACCTACGATAGAATCTTTATTAAAAGAAAAAACAGCATTAGAAGTATTCTTAATGACGATGAAGTAGAGCAGCTGTTTTTGAGTTATGGCTTTAAAGTAATCTCTTTTGAGGATTTTACTGTTTTTGAACAAGCCTATCTGGTCAATAGAGCAAAAGTCATAGCAGGGATTCATGGAGCTGGCTTTGGGAATTTAATTTTTGCAGATTCTAAGCTAACGGTAATAGAATTACAAAATCATGCTGTAGTTCCTAGTTTTTTCTTTATGTCATACCAACTACGTTTAAAGTATTTTCCAATATTTAGTCTGACGACTAATGTAGATGAAATCAGGGACCCTCATAACGAAAGAGAGATGTTTTATAGTCAAAAGCTAGCGCCAGTTAGATATGATATAGGCGAGATACAATTAGTATTAGAAAAAATATAATACGTTTATTATTTACTATTAAGAATATTTGTCAGCAGTCATGAAATTTCCAAATTAATATAAGCAATAGTTAAATCAGTTGAAATGAATAAACATATAAAAACTCCTATCATTCCCTATCGCTCTGATTTTGTAGGGGAGAAGCATACCCTTGATTTAGAGGCAATTTGTGTGTACGCCGCTGTTGGTTTTTTCTTGGACACTGATACTTTTTACAAAGAACTTAAAACCCTTCGTCCTTTTACAGATTATGTAATAAGTGAAGATAATAAACGAGTGATAGAAGAGAAACCCTACTTTAAATGGCATTATTCACCTATAGAGCGTCCTTTTGATCAAATAGTTCAAGAATTTGCCGCTCTTTTTGAAACTATCGTAGCAGATCAGTCAGTGGGTAGGAAGGTGATATTACCACTTTCAGGAGGATTAGATAGCCGAACCCAGGCTGCAGCTTTGGCTCATCTTAAAATCGAAACTAACAGTTATAGTTATAGTTTTAGTAAAGGGCATGACGAGACTAAATATTCTCGAAAAATCGCTGAAGTCTGTGGTTTTCCTTTTCAGAGTTGGGAAGTGCCTAAAGGCTATTTGTGGAATGTTATAGAGGATTTAGCTCGAATAAATGATTGCTATTCTGAATTCACACATCCACGACAGATGGCTTTTTTAGACAAATATAAAGAATTAGGTGATGTGTTTAGCCTGGGGCATTTAGGTGATTTGGTTTTTGATGATATGGGTGTAGATGACAAATTGCCCTTTGAAAGCCAAGTGAATCATTTATTCAAAATTGTAATAAAAAAAGGTGGTTTAACCGTAGGGAATATGCTCTGGGAGTCCTGGGGCTTAAAAGGTGATTTTGAGCAGTATATTCGCACAAGAATTGAAAGTCTCTTAAGTGAAATTGATATTCAGGAGAGTGCTAATGCACAAATTAGGGCTTTTAAAAACATACATTGGGTACCACGATGGACCAACACTAACTTAAGTGTATTTGAGTCACAACGACCGATGGAGCTACCGTATTATGACGATAGGATGTGTGAATTCATTTGTACGGTTCCTGAGAAATATTTGGCGGACAGACAAATCCAGATTGCCTACCTAAAGTTGAGGAATCCTGACTTAGCACGCATTACATGGGAAGCACAGCGCCCTTTTAACCTCTATAATTATCATTTAAATAAAGCGCCTTATAATTTGCCATATAGAGTTATTGACAAGGCTAAAAGAACTCTGAAGCCTCATTTCACCGTTCAACGCAATTGGGAGTTACAGTTTTTAGGTGATGATAATCAAAAGCAGCTTAAGAAATGGCTATTTGAGAATCCAAACTTTAAAAATTTCGTAGCACCTGAAGTAGTTACTTCAATTTTAAATAAATTTAATTCTGACAATGCAGTAACATATTCGCATCCATTGAGTATGTTGCTCACATTATCGGTTTTTGCAAAGCACAACCAATTATAAACATCATAGTTAAAGATGATAATTGATGTATAGGCCTTTTTCTAATAAATGCATAGTTTGAAAGCACTTCAGAATATAACAATAGGTTTAGTCTTGCCCTCTGTGCCAGGGTATTCTGAAACATTTTTTAAAAGTAAAATTGCTGGTTTACAAAAAAATGGGGCTAGAGTAATTGTTTTTGTTGCGAGCTCAAATAGAACAAAACAACCGCCATCCTGCGAAATAAGTTATGCACCTAGGTTAAATGGTAATATCGCTATAGTTGTAATCAATAGTATAATTGAGTTACTAAAAGCTTTTTTGTTTAATTATAAAACTTCAATGAGTTACTTGGCATTAGAAAAAGGGGAAACTAAATTACTTAGGACAAGGTTAAAGAAACTTATTTCTAATAATTTTATATTGCGTTATAAAACAGATTGGTTACATTTTGGTTTTGGTACTATGGCATTGGGCAGAGAAAATATAGCACAAGTCACGGGGGCGAAAATGGCAGTTAGTTTCAGAGGTTTTGATATAGGTATATATCCGTTAAAACACCCGGGATGTTATCAGAAGCTATTTCAGAAAGTAGATAAAATACACGTAATTTCTGATGATATTGCCGAATTGCTTTACGGGCAAGGTTTGGAAAACAAACAAATCATAACCAAGATTACACCAGCTATTAATACTACATTTTTCACACAATCCACTAGGAATGAAAGTGCAGCGATATCGTTTTTGACTGTTGGAAGGTTGCATTGGAAGAAAGGTTTTGTATATACCCTTGAGGCTTTATCAATTCTCAAAAACCAAGGTGTTGATTTTATTTATACCATAATAGGTGAAGGTATTGAATATGAACAAATACTATATGCCACACATCAGCTTGGTATTGAAAATAATGTTAAATTTGCAGGAAAACTACCTCATGCAGAGGTTAAAAAACACTTAGAGGAAGCCACTATCTATCTACAGTATAGTATTCAAGAAGGATTTTGTAATGCCGTTTTGGAAGCGCAGGCAATGGGTTTATTATGTATCGTGTCTGATGCCGAAGGGTTAAGTGAAAATGTATTGGACAACCAAACAGGTTGGGTGGTCCCTAAAAGAAGACCTCTGTTATTGGCCGACAAGATTAAAGAAGTGCTTGCTCTAGACACTAAGCGAAAGAATGAGATCGCTGAGAAAGCCATCCAAAGAGTAAAGAATGAATTTAATATCGAGAAACAAACCCAAGAGTTTGTAGATTTTTATAAACTATGATGTTTAAATTTTTTAAGTACATACACCCTACTTGGTATTACAATTTAAAACCAAAACTTGATTACGCCTATTTTCCTACAGTTGAGATACTTGTGAAACAGGGCTATGATATAGAGAAAGATATAGAGTATAATAGCATTGATGCACAAAATAGGGATTTGGCCTGGAGAGCTTTTCAGCAGGGATTTATTATCAACACTGCAGAACAAGGGCTTGATGTGTGGCAAGAAATTAAACTACCAATTGAAGATGAGTATCGTTTTTTTAGAAAAAACTTTCACAAGCTTTGGGCGGTCTATGTATTGTTTTTCCGTTTGATTACCTTACACAATCCCTTTAAAGAGCTCTCCGCATTCTGGAAAACCCGTAATGTACAACGTCAAAGCCATGTGCTAAATCATTTTGAGTATCCTGGATATAACAATTTTAAAAGTAAGCTAATAGAAAAACAGCCATTAATTTCGGTGGTAATTCCCACTCTGAATAGATACGACTACCTAAAAGATGTTTTTAAAGATTTGGAACAACAGACGTATAAAAACTTTGAAGTTATAGTAGTTGACCAAACAGATGATTTTCAAGAAGATTTTTATAAAGGGTGGAATCTAGATTTAAAATTTTGGTTTCAAGAGGAAAAGGCTCTTTGGAAAGCTAGAAATGAAGCTATTAAATCAGCAAAAGGAGAGTTTATACTTATGTCAGAAGATGATATTCGGATTCCAGAAACCTTAATTGAAAATCACATCAAAACAATTGACTTCTTTAATGCGGATGTTTCTTGTGGTGTGTTCTTTCCTCAGGGTAGCACAATTCCAAAAGAGCGTAATTATTTTAAATATGCTGAACAATTTGCTACTGGAAATGCAATGCTACGGAGAGATATTTTCAAGAAAGTTGGTTTGTATGACAGGCAATTTGAAAAACAACGAGGTGGAGATGGAGAGTTTGGGCTACGATTGTACCAAAATGGTTATAAATTAGTCTCAAATCCGATAGCTTACTGTATAGATGTAAAGGCTCCAGAAGGTGGATTGCGAGTGGCGGGCGGAAGCTGGGATGCATGGAGACCCAAAAAATGGAATGCACCTAGACCTGTGCCGAGTGTTCTTTATCTCGCGAGAAAGTACTTTGGAAACAAAAAAGCTGTCCTAATGGTGATACCTTCCGTAGCGCCTTCATTGATTCCATATCAATTTAAAAGAAATAAAATTTTAAAATTAATGTCGCTTTTACTTTTGCCTTTATTACTTCCCTTGTTGATATTTCAAGTCACAAAATCATGGCGACTTGCTAGTGAAAAATTAAAGCAAGGGGCGATGATAGCATATCTGAATTAGATATATTAGGGGCTCTTAATTACACATACAAATTCCCAATTAAATGTATAATGTTGATTGTTCAGAACTATGGTTAAAACGTATTGGAAAATTGCTGTGTTTTTTACTTTCATTAGATTGGAATCCTTCTTAATTAACTTGATAAACCAATGATTTTTAATTGTATCTCAATGGTTTTTTTAATAACATTTTCTGTAAACAAATTTAGTAGGTTATAATATTTTGGATTGTTACTTATTAAAGAAACCATACAGTTTAAATTATTGATTTAAAAAGGTTGGTATACCGTTGATAATTTTACTTTTGTCTATTATAAAAAAATAAATCTTTTCTGTTATTAAATCATTATTTAAAAAATTAGCGCCATTAGGAATTATTCTTCTCCATGTTGGGATAGCGTTTATTGCCTCCCTGAATAGAAACCTTATGGTTTTTTATTTTATTGCTGCCTTTGCTTTCTTTTGTTATCGGATGATAGTCTCACAAAATAAATTTGTTACTGCACTTTTAGCAGTGTCCTATTTTACCGGTTTAGAAGTATTTATTAGAATGGCACGCTCCACTATATTTTGGGAACAGGGAAAATATGCAGTCATTTTCTTTTCGTTATGGGGTATGGTATATGTTGGGTTCAAAAAAAATGCTGTCCCGTATGTCTTATATTTATTGTTTCTGCTGCCAGCCGTTGGTTTAACGTTAAGCAATATTGACTTTGATGAAAATTTTAGAAAGACGGTCTTATTTAATCTAAGTGGTCCTTTTTGCCTTTCTGTAGCCAGTGTTTTTTGTTTTGGAAGAACAATTAAAAGGGATGAACTTCTTAAAATCTTAGATTATATTGTTTATCCGCTTATTGCTACCACAATTTATGTGATTTTATACACTCCAACGGGTAGAGAACTTTTCATTTCAACTCAATCAAATTCAGCTACCTCTGGTGGTTATAGCGGAAATCAAGTTTCGACAATGCTTGGCCTAGGCTTTTTTATCTTAGTAACACGATTTTTTATTCCTTATAGAAATGTGTTGGTGCATTGGACAATGATGTTTTTTATGGCATTAATGGGGTATAGAGCTTTGTTGACTTTTTCAAGAGGAGGTGTTATTACTGCCGTTCTAATGGCTGGTATTTTTATTACCTTTTATTATCTGAATAGCACTGCAATAACTAAAAGAAAAACCATGATCAAGTTATTTGTTATAGGTCTTGGCGTAGTGTTTCTATGGGGCTATACCGAAGTTACAACAGGAGGAATGATTGTAAATCGTTACACCAATAAAAATGCAAAAGGAGTAGAAAAAAAAGATATTACAACGGGTAGGGGAAAGTTAATTGAAGCAGAGTTTTCTCAATTTATAGGCAATCCTTGGTTAGGAGGTGGCGTTGGAAGCTCTTCTGATAATTTTGAAGAAGAACTGGGAGTAAAAGCTGCTTCTCATAATGAAGTGTCACGGATGTTTTCGGAGCATGGGCTCTTTGGTCTCTTGGCACTCCTTACACTTATTTTTGCCCCGATGATTACAAAACTACAAGGTCGAAAAAACATATATTTTTTAGCTTTTTTATCATTTTGGTTTTTAACCCTTATGCATTCGGCCATGCGTATTGCTGCTCCAGCTTTTATTTACGCTTTATGTCTTTTAAATATTGATTATAGCCCTGTAAAAAAACCTGCAAAACGAAAAAAAACATTGGCAAAATCACAAGCAGTTATTGGTCAATATTCAACTTTAGCCTATTCAGAAGAGAATATTAGGGATATAAATAGTAATTAAATGAAAGTTCTTCAAATAATTGATACGTTAGAAGTAGGTGGTGCTGAGAGGGTATTTGTTGACATGTGTAATATTCTTTATGAAAACAACCGAGATGTTTCGGCCTTAATATTACTAAAAGATAAGGGTGAATTAGCTGGACAGTTAAAAGTGCCCATACTACCTTTCAGTAGAAAAAGTAAATGGAGTGTAGTTTCGATGTATAATTGTAGTAAAATACTCAAACAATTTGATATTATACATTGTCATAGCAAACATGTATTTCGGTATATTTGGTTAGTAAATATATTATCGGGAGTTAAAAAAAATATTATTCTTCAAGACCACAGCTCTTTTAAAACCGTAGGGAAACAACTTTTATTATTTAAATATTTATTAAAGCCACAACACTATATCGGTGTAAGTGAAGAAATTAATCAACACGCCGTAAAGAAAATTGGTTTATCTATTAAGAGTGTATATTTATTAGAGAATATTATTTTAAGGACAAATGTTAAGCAAACGCGTACTATAACTGATTTTGTGTTGGTTTCGAATATAAAGAGTTCTAAGAATAATCTTTTTGCATTGGAAGTTGTGAAAAGTTTTTCAAAAAAGTCAATTCGTATAATTGGACATGTTCAAGGGCAGTCTTATTATGAAAAATTACGAGCGTTTAGTGAAAAAAATAAACTGTCTACCAACTTTGTTACTAATTCGCAAGAAGTTCAATCTATCCTAAAAAATAGCAAAGTGGGATTACATACTTCCCCGTCAGAAACAGGCCCACTCGTATTAATAGAGTATTTAGCTCAAGGACTTCCCTTTTTAGCATATGAAACAGGGGAAGTCGCTAAAATACTTAAGCCACATTTCCCGGAGTACTTTATTGATAATTTTAAGGTTGCGGAGTGGAAAGAACGACTCGATTTAATCATGAATTCAACTCCTAACACCCCGAAGATGGAAAGAGTTTTTGAGCAATACTTTGGCGAGGAGCAATATTTTGAAAAACTAGAAAACATTTATGCATGTATAAAAACTTAGTAGTTGTTTCTGATACGGCACTGTATAAAGTGAATGGTCAGGTTTTTGGTTTTGGACCTGTGGTAAAGGAATTAGAACTTATCCAAAGTGATTTTGAGAAAATTATTTGGATTGGAGCAAATCGACCCGATAAAATGGGTGTAGGTACACTTATTCCTGTAAAATCTGTTAACATTAAAACTATTCTAATTCCCGAAATGGGAGGGAAATCAGTTCGAGAGGTTGTTAAAATTCTTCTTCTGTATCCATATTTATTTTTTTTAATTTTAAAGTATATCTCCACAGCTGATGTTATTCATACTCGTTTACCATCGCATCCTGCCTTTATAGCTGTCTTAATTTCATTTTTATTTCCTAAAAAGATTTGGTGGAATAAGTTTGCAGGCAGCTGGGATCCAAACACCTTGCCTTTCTTTTATAAATTTCAACGTAGTATTTTGCTTAAAGCTAAGCATTCTAAAGTAGCCATAAATGGATTTTGGGAGGATCAACCTAAACATTGTATATCGCTCGAGAATCCTTGCTTATACAACACTGATTTGATAGAAGGTAAGATTAGCCTTAAAAAGAAAGTGTTTGAAAGCCCTTTTACTTTTATATTTATTGGTCGATTAGACAATGCAAAAGGGGTGGACAAGATTATTGAAGCCTTAAACAATATACCTATTAATACGATAAAACAAGTTCACTTTGTTGGCGATAGCATAAACAAAATTTTATATGAAAATCAAGCTAGTTTTTTAGGGAATAAAGTCAACTTTCACGGATTTTTGTCTACAGAGCAAGTGCATGAACTTCTTAAAAAAGCTGATTTTTTATTATTGCCGTCAAAATCTGAAGGTTTTCCAAAAGTCATTGCGGAAGCTGCATGTTATGGAGTGATTCCGATTGTGTCAGATGTAGGCAGTATTACGCATTACATCAATGACTCAAACGGATTTGTTTGGAAGATAAGTAGTAATAAACCTTTTGAGGAAGTCTTTTTAAACGCAATTAATACAGACGCACAGGATCTCAAAGAAAAGTCTAATAATATTGTCGAGGTTGCTACATTATTCACTTTCGAAAATTATAAACGTAAGTTGGATGAAATGGTGTTTAAGAAAGGTAAGTAGCGTCACCTAATTTCAGTAAGTTCTTCTTTACAGTAACAAAAATACCAAGAAGCACTACACCGACTTGCGCGAAACAATTACACCAATAGCGTGATTATTAACAAATAGCACCTTGGTTCGAGCAACCGAAAAACGCACAATTTACAAACTAATGCCTGCCTGCCAAGGCACGACAGGCAGGTTCTACGTCTTTCAGCCCAGTAGTGGTTGCTGAGCGAAGCTGAAGTATCTTACGTCATAGTGGGACACGACTAGCTTTAAATATTTCCCTTGGCCTTGACTTGTTTGAGATATAAAGTAACTTTACATTTTTCCAAGTCTATGAAAGCTATTTATAAGTTATTTTTTTTGATTTTCAGTCCAATATTATTCGCACAAAATCCGGTGCAATTAGATAGCTTACTGAAACAGGGTATTGAGGCGAGAAGTAATAATGAATACACGAAGTCATTAGAGTTATTGACTAAAGTCCGCACAATCGCCGAGGAAAATTCTTGGTATAAGCAACACTTTTTGGCTATTAATAATATTGGCGCAAATTACTATTCCATGCTAGACTATGGCGAGGCGCTTGATAACTACCTGGAAGCCTATACCATCGCGTTAAAACATCTAGACAAGAATGAAGAAATGATTGTTTTAAACAACATTGCAATTCTATATAGTAAGGAAGAAGATTTTGATAAAGCAGAGGAATATTTTTCTAAGGCCTACGTACTTGCGCAGGAGCAAAATGATTCATTTAAAACAGGACTTTACGCTATAAACTTAGGGATTGTTGCGAATCAACAAAACAAATTGGACATAGCGGCAAAATATTTATCAAAAGCGCAGGAGGTGCTAGACGCGGATTCAGCTATTTATGTTTTAATCGCGATAGCCTTAGCCGAAAACCAATACAAAAGTGGAAATTTAGTAGCAGCGAGATCTATAGCGCTCAACACCCTTCCGCAATTGGAATCTATTTCTTTTAACGAAGACCGGATTTCTATTTTAATCCTTTTATCAAATATAGCTTTAGACTTAGGGGAAAATTCAAACGCCATACGCTATGCTGAAGAAGCCCTCGAAGCTTCCAAAAACCTTGAAAACAGGATTAATGCGCATAAGCAACTCGCTAAAGTTAGTATTCAAACTGGCAGTTATAAAAATGCTTTAAGCGCAAAGGATTCAATAATCAACCTCAAAGACTCTTTAAACATTTTAAAGAATGGCCGGTTGTTTGAAAACAATAAAGTAAAGTTCGAAATAGCCGATTATAGAAGGGAACTGCAGCGCAACAGGGAGTTGCAGATTCAGGAACGCACAACCTTATACAGCCTGCTAGGGATTTCGGTGTTGATTATAATTCTAATTGTGTGGGCGATGTATAATAACATCATTAAAAACAAGCAACGCAGAATTTTGGATCAGCAGAACAAAGAGTTTATCGAGCTTGAACTTCAGAAGAAAGAAAGCGATAATCTCTTACTGGAAAAGCAGCTGCAATCAAAAGAAGCCAAGGCATTGTTAAAGGAGGAACGGTTTAAAAATGAACTTGAGAATAGAAATAGACAGCTTGCCGCAAAGGCATTGCAAATTTCGGCACGCAATGAGTTGATTAAAGAGGTTATTAGCAGACTTTCTGACCAAACTGAAATCGCTAGAAATGCTTTTCTATCTGCGAAAGTAAAGGAGCTAAATAAATTACTTAAAAATGATTCAGAATGGGATAGCTTTCTTACCCATTTTGAAGAGGTGAATCACGGCATGCTCACAAACCTTCGGAGTTTACATCCTGAATTAACGGCAAACGACATTCGCTTTTTGTGTTACCTATATATGAATCTTACCACCAAAGAAATTGCTTCACTTTTTAACATAACAGTCGAGGCAGTGAGAAAGCGAAAAGAACGAATTAGCAACAAAATTGGCTTAGCCGACAGCGGTGGCTTATATGGTTATATTACAGGCCTTTAACCCCCGATGTCACGCTTTTTCACGTAGAAGTCGCATTAATTAGGAAGTTTTTTTTATTATTTAGATTTTAATTCTTGAATATTGAAATTCACTAAAAAACTAAATTATGAAAAACGCAATTACTTTATTTTTATTAGCCTTTTGCTTTTCAAACCAAATTTCGTTTGCTCAGTTAGAGGTAACAGGTTCAACAGATTTTGGAAGAATTTTTGATATTACGTATGACGCTACAGTGCCAAACAAACTATACGCCCATACGCTTGGAAACCATATTCTTGTTTCAGAAGACAATGGAAATTCGTGGGATATAATGTATTCTATACTGAATGGTCAAAGTGCGAGGGTAGAGAAACTACGACTTACAGCAGATGGTTCAGCATTAACTTTTTCAGCATATTTTCCTAATTCTAACCTAAATGAAATTCGAGTATTCGACCTGGATACAGAATCTATCATTAGAACCTACCCATTGCCAAATCAGCGTGATAATGCTTTTGTAAGATCCTATCATTTTTATGAAGGCGATATGGATGTTTTAATCGTTGATACTAACTATAAAGTGGGTTTTGACGTAGAAGGAAAAACATTTTACACCGCTGACGGGGGTGCTAATTGGGATATGATCTACTATACCAACGACAACGATACTGTTTTTATTAACGGGGTAGCAATTAGTCCTACCAACCCTCAAAAGGTTTTCCTTACCCGAAGTAATGGAAGTACAGATATTGAAGGTGGTTTATTTGTTTCTAACGATGCAGGACAAACTTGGGAAGAAAAACTATCGGGCATTATTCTAGATCCAATAACTTTTGACCCCACAAACCCTGAAAATATTTGGATTGGAACAGGGTATGGTAGCACAATAGAAAATATTTATAAATCTACCGATAACGGAGAGACGTTTAACGCTGTATCAATTAGCTGGACGGATGGCATAATGGATAGTATTAACGTAATTAAGTTTAATGAAAACAACCCATCACAAATTATAGTGTTAGAAGAAAACGAAATCGTAATTTCTGAAGACGGTGGAACTACTTGGGAGTCTTATGTATATCTAGAAGATAACCCCGAGAGTTATTACTACGGGCTCAATGCAACCTACAACCCGAATGATTCACAGGAAATTTTTATCAGTGCCAATTACGTTCCTTTACATTCAACAGATGGCGGAGAAACAATAGCTTGGTTTAAAACGCCATATTTTGCAAGTACTGGAAATATGGATATACATAGTAGCGATGCTGCTGCAAACCTTTATTACGGCGTTCAGTTTGGCTATGCGCACAGAGATTTGAATACAGGTGAAGATACTGCATATGATATTCTACCGCTAAACATGATGGCTAATGATGTGGGGATAACCCAGTTTGCAGATAAAATCACTCCAAATCGTCTTTATACCTTTTCTTCAGGGTTTATGGGGACAACCTTAAATGTAAGTGATGATAACGGAGAAACGAAAAACTTTCTACACTCTATTTTTACTAATAAGATAACTGCTGTAGCCACATTTTCAAATTCACCTTCTACGATAATGGCAGCCTTTGCTGGATATGAACCTAGTGAAACGCAACTATTAAAAATAGATTTCAGTGATGTAACAAATGTTTCTGTTACCGATGTCACCTTGCCAAATCTCAACCTTATTATGGATATCGATATAGACGATGCTGGCCTGATTACGATGCCTGTTGGTGCGGAAGTATATCAATCTACCGATGAAGGGGCTACTTGGGTTAATAGCAGCGACGGACTAGAAAGAATGAACGACGACGACCTTATATTTCAGATAGACACTGACCCGTTTAATCCAGAACGTATGGCGTTTGCTTGCACACAAGGTGTTTTTATTTCTGAAGATGGCGGTTCTAGTTGGACGCAAAAATTATCTGGCTACGTTTCTAGTGTTGCATTTTCAACCGAAACAGAAGGTGCGATGGTAGCAGCCACTTATAATTCAGAGTTCACGGAATATGCCTTACATTATTCTGAAGACAGTGGTGAATCCTGGACAACTATAGACAATGATCAATTACTCGGGATAGGCGCACAGTCATCTGCCTATGTATTTGACGAAAGCTCCGTAACAGTATATATCGGCACCTATGATATTGGCTTAGTTGAATATACTATAGATTTTAATGTGTTGGAGATTGACGAGTTTACAAAGACTTTAGACCCATTAACAATCTACCCAAATCCCACTTCAGACGTACTTAATGTTGCCCTAAAAAACACAGTCACAACCCATATTACCGTCTATTCGTTAACAGGTTCAAAAGTTGTAGCGGCTGAGTCAGTAATCCAATTAGATATTTCAAACCTAGATTCAGGTGTTTATATGGTTCGTGTACAAGATGATGCTAATGCTGTGTATTTTAAGCGAATTGTGAAGCGATAAGCGGAGGTTGTACGGAATAGGGGAGGGAATGGGGGATGAAATTGAAATTGAAATCCACATCCTTCCCTTTATAATTAATATTTAATAACTGATTTACGATTGACGATTTACGATTAACGATTGAAGATTGATGATTGATGATTGGTGGAGGTTGCGGGTTGGAGGTTGCAGGTTGGAGGTTGGAGGTTGGGGATTGAAAACGAAATTGAAATTGAAATCGAAATCCACATCCTTCCTTTTATTATTAATATTTGATAAGAGATTGATTATTAATGATTGACGATTGACGATTAACGATTGAAGATTGATTATTGGTGGAGGTTGC
>NZ_FNNS01000011.1:37062-38316 GCF_900106795.1 Aequorivita viscosa
TGGAGGTTGCAGGTTGGGGATTGAAAACGAAATTGAAATCCAAATCCCTTCCTTTATTATTAATATTCGATAACAGTCTAATGATCAATGATTGACGATTGATGAATTTCCAATAAACTACAAACAATAAACCAATAACCGTTAAGTTGAAATTTAGGAGAAACCCGCGACTACTAAGGGGAGCGTTTAAACTTAGAAAAGGGTTAGAACAATAAATTAGGAGGTGGTACTTCTTTAAGAATACTAGGAGTATTAGTGTTGATATTCCGTTTATAAAGGTCACTGCTCACAGGGTGTGCCTTGAATCTTTTAGAAGTAAACCCATTTCTCATTAATTCCATTATATCTTTTTCGTTTAGATCGGCATTAAACCACTCCTGATACAAGCGTTCATCGAACACCAAGGGTTGTCGTTTTTTAATATTATGCACTTTGGTAAAAAAGGAATTCGCTTCCATAGTTAGAATAGAGCAGGTTAATTTATTTGGGGCTTCTTCCAATACTGAATAAATACCCCCAAAAACAAATAAATCCCGGCCATCATCAAATTTATCAGACGGAATATAACAGAAATAGGGGATAGAGGTCCCCGAACTTCTGTGGGGTTCAAAAAAGCCATCGGCTATAATCAGGCAACGGTTTTCATGCGCCGCTTCTTTTGATAACCCCTTAAATAATGTCTCCGATTTTATATTTAAGGTATTGTATTTCTTTCTAAAACCAGAAACATCTCCCATTGCCCAATTAGGGACATACCCCCACATTGCGGGATAGATAGTATTAGGCTCATCCATCTTTATTAACTGCAAATTAGGATGCGTAAACCCCGAACGGTGATAATATGATTCGTATTTCTCAGGAAAAGCAATCTCCTTATATAAATGTTCCTGTACTTGTTTTTTCGTTTTGGTGAGGGAAGTTTCGTAGCACATTTTGGGGTGGTTTTTTGGGGGTTGGAGGTTGCAGGTTAGAGGTTGCAGGTTGCAGGATGCAGGTTGAGCGGGGCTGAATAAGGTTAATAATTTACTTTTTTACTAATTCACTGTTTCACTGGTATATTGATCCACTAATCTACAAAATTCTCAAAGATTAAGTTGAAAATTTGAAGCCGTACTCTGGCTCCTTTTAGGGTTGGGGGAATGAAATCGAAATTGAAATCGAAATCCACATCCTTCCCTTTATTATTAATATTTGATAAGAGATTGATTATTAATGATTGACGATTGACGATTAACGATTGAAGATTGATGATTG
>NZ_FNNS01000011.1:38696-47454 GCF_900106795.1 Aequorivita viscosa
TTAATATTTGATAAGAGATTGATTATTAATGATTGACGATTGACGATTAACGATTGAAGATTGATGATTGGTGGAGGTTGCGGGTTGCGGGTTGGGGTATTGGGGATTGAAAACGAAATCGAAAATGAAATCAAAAACAAAATCCACATCCTTCCTTTTATTATTAATATTTGATAAGAGATTAATGATTGATGATTAACGATTTCGATTGTAGATTGTTGGAGGTTGCAGGTTGGAGGTTGCAGGTTGGAGGTTGCAGGTTGGGGATTGAAATTGAAAACGAAATTGAAATCCAAATCCCTTCCTTTATTATTAATATTCGATAACAGTCTAATGATTAATGATTAACGATTGATGAATTTTCAATAAACTTCAAACAATAAACCAATAACCGTTACTCCATTACCAAGCAATTATTTCCTCAAAATAGTTCCAATACTCGTCGTTATAGGAGGGGAAGAAGGTACGTTTAAAAACAAACCTATTCTATATGTAATTGAACTTTTACTGATTTTCACTTCATCAATATTGAGTTATATTGTTTAAGTTTATATTAGAAAAGCCCCGTTAAATTTAGAAATAACGAGGCTTTCAGAGTTTTATTTGATTGGTGATTTAGCGGGTTACTTTTTATAATTAATCATCCAACTTATCCCGTATTTATCAGTTCCTCTACCATAGTGAGCTCCCCAGGATGTTTTTTGAAAAGAGGTGTGTACTTTTCCAGATTTGGTTAGTTTTTCAAAAACCGATTTAGCTTCTTCCTCTGTATCCATATCAACACCTAAATGAAAATTTGTACCATCTGTTAAAGGAGTATCCGGGGCGGCATCATAGCCAAGTAAGGTGAAGTTTTTACCTCGCAATTCGGCATGTTGCCATTTGGTTCGGTAATTTTCTGGAATGTCAATTTCTTTGTCTTCGTAAGTTTCGACGTTTTTAATTTCACCTCCAAATATTTCCTTATAAAAGTGAAATGCTTCTCTACAATTGCCTTTAAAGGCTAAATATGCTTCAATTCTCATAGTTTTGGTTTTAAATTTATATTGGTTATTCAGTAGCTAAAGGGTTTTAACTACAATTATCTCTCTCTAAAATATAAATTTTCAGAAAGGCCGACTAACTTTTTATATGATGTTTAACATTGATTGTTAACAAGATACCAATTGTAACTTATTTGTTTAAGGAAAGAGGAAAGCGTTCTTGTTTGATTTAAATCTTAGAAATTTGAGTTTAAACAATCGATATTAAGTCGTTTTTAATGGTCTGCGCGCTTGGTTATCCGGGGAAAGGATTCATTAAATTTTATTTGAATTTGTTAAATTTCGAATATTTAATACACTAATTTTGCCACCTATAATTCTAGAAAAGTGCTTGTTGATTTATTCATTTCAATGCTTTGGAGTATTTCCCCATTTGGTGAGGCCAAAGTTGGAATTCCGTATGCTTTATTGAATGGGGTTAATATATACGTAGCCTTTATATTTTGCTTTTTTGCAAATGTGTTGGTTTTTCCTATTATGAACTTCTTTCTTAATGTTATAAACCGTTATTTCTTTAAATGGTATTATTATAAAAAAGCAGCTATTTTTGTGGCAAGAAGGGCAAAAGGCGGTGCAGGAAATAATGTCAAGAAATATGGCTTTTGGGGCCTGATTGTTTTTGTAATGCTACCAATTCCCGGTACTGGAGTGTATGCGGGCAGTATTGCTGGCTATCTTTTTGGAATAAAACGTAAACGGGCTTTTTGGGCAAATACTATCGGGATTTTTATTTCCTGCATATTAGTTTGGGTCACCACACTAGTAGCGATGAAAGGATTTAGTTGGTTTTAATGAACCACTGTTTCTCTCAGCAATTAAAATAGTATAGCGCAAAATTTTCATTTTTATCTCACAACATCTTTTAACAGCCAGACGTCAAAGTTGGGTTCGTTTTTGTCTGAATGAAGAATGGCAATGTCTCCGGTGGTTTCAAATACAGCTGCCTGTACTTGTGATAGATTAATAACATTGGCTTCTCTTAATTTGGCGCGTAGATCAGCTTCCGTTACCCGTGCTTTTTTTAAATTTTCGTGTAGAATTTTTGGGCCGTCCATCAATAGCAAAGGAGTATTATCTATGGCATCACTAAAAAATTTATAACGTCTTAAAAATGCGGCAGTGAGTTGTAATAGATACACTAAAAACAACCCCAATAAGCCTTCCAATAACGAAACACTAGCCGAAAGAATTGTAGTTGCAATTATCGATCCTACGGCTACTGTCATTGCAAAGTCAAAACTTGACATTTTACTAAAACTACGTTTCCCAAAAATTCTTGTAAAAAGAATTACAGCTATGTAAACTAATACACAGCTTATAAATATGCCCCAAGCTGCAGTTGATGAAATTTGTATCCATTTTTCCATATATCCGATTTTATTTAAAACCTTTATATTAAAAGATTTAAGGTGATTAAGACTGAAATGTATAAAGATTGATTTTTGTAAAGTTAGGGTTCTGAAACTAAATAAACTTCTGCTTTTTAATAACTTTCACAGTTAGCATCGTGATTTTATGCTAATTGACATGTAGTAAACTAAATTATTTTTCTAAATGAAACCAACGTTATATCAGTAGTAAGGCATTCGTCGCATTAAATTTTCAATGGTTTTGGTTTATTACCACCTTAGCATAATTTATACGCTAACTTGTTTTTCGCTAAGTAATTTCCAATAGCGCTTAGGTATATGTTGCACGTGGAGTTTCAGGTTTTTCCTTGAGGGAATGTTTGTGCTGTTAAAGTAATCTTGCCACAGGGTTTGAAACTCAATTTCTTCGGATGCGAAAAATGCTTCCGTTGTTTTAATAGGGTCAAAATCAGTTGGAAAGTCAAGGGTAATTATATTCACCGTTTCTAAATTATAAGAAATTCCATAGTTTCTTGCTAAGTCATAAATAATCCACTTTTGATCGGCATATCTCGATTTAAAATGTTTTGTAATCAACGGAAGCACATCAAAATCTGGTTCAATTGTCGCAAAATATATGTTGTCTTTAGAAAGTCTAAACCGAACAAACGCTTCCATTCTATGTTTTTCGCGCCCTACACTTTTTGCTATCTGGGCAACTTTTAAAACATCGTTATTGGTAAAGTCAGAATCAATAGGGGATTGGTTTTTAAAGGCGTACTGAATATACCTTAATAAGTGGTTTTCGACACCAGGGTTTTCGCTTAAAAAAGCATAATACAGTCTTGAATTTCCTTTATTAGACAACTTCTTTTTTAATCCGTGCCAAACGCGATTGGCTTTCTGGGAATCGCTTGTTATTTCCAGCGTAACTCCAAAAAGGGATTGCTGAAAACGACTTTTTCGAATAATGGTAACCTGATATAATTTTAAATTAAAAACTTCAAAAACACAGGTTAAAAAACCATCAAACGTGCCGTCATACAATAAAGTGGTTTCTTTCAGATGAATCATTTATCCAAATAAATTTAATTGCGGGCCCAATGCTGTTCGGTATTTACTATTCGAATTTTGAAGGATTAAAGATTTTAACTGAATAGCAGTTAAATCCCGTCGTTCATATTCCCTAGTGCCACATTCAAGAAAATATTTTGCTCGGTTCAATGCTACCCCCAAGCGTTGAATGTGTTCCCAATTCAGCATTCGGAAACGTCTAGCCTCAATAATTTTATAAACCGATTTCATTCCCAGTCCTGGCACCCTGGCCAACATTCTTTTATCCGCTTTATTCACATTAACAGGAAATTGATCGAGGTTTCTGAGAGCCCAACCCAATTTTGGATCTACATCCAAGTCTAGATTTTGATTTTCATTGTTTAAAATTTCCTCGACCTCGAAGCCATAAAAGCGCATAAGCCAATCGGTTTGGTAAAGTCTATTTTCCCGAAGCATTGGCACATCTGTTCCAATTTGCGGTAAACGCGAATCGTAGCTGATAGGGATATAGCCTGAGTAGTACACCCGCTTTAAATTAAATTTTTTATAAAAATAATTGGACGTCCACATAATTTGCTGATCGCTTTCTCCACTGGCGCCAATAATCATTTGAGTGCTTTGCCCTGCGGGTGCAAATTTCGGCGTGCTTTTTATGATCTTCATTTCCGATTTATATTGAATAATTTCATTTTTCACCTTGGCCATTGGTTTAATGAAATCTTCCCGCCTTTTCTCGGGTGCTAAAACAGCTAAACCTTCCTTGGTAGGAATTTCAATATTTACGCTTAACCTATCTGCATACAATCCTGCTTCTTTCATCAACTCATCTGAAGCCCCCGGAATAGATTTCAAGTGAATATAACCGTTAAAATTCTCTTCCAGCCGTAGTTTTTTGGCTATAGAAACCAGACGTTCCATGGTATAGTCTGCACTTTTAAAAATACCGGAACTTAAAAACAAACCCTCAATATAATTGCGCCGATAAAAGTTAATGGTGAGGTCGACTACCTCTTGGACCTGAAAAGCCGCTCTTTTAATATCATTGCTTTTTCTGGTTACACAGTAGGCACAATCAAAAATGCAGTAGTTTGTTAATAGGATTTTCAACAGTGAAACGCATCGGCCATCTTCAGTATACGAATGACAAATGCCCATTCCCGTGGCATCACCCAAACCTTTATTGGCATTATTTCGTTTACTGCCGCTGGATGAACACGATACATCGTACTTTGCTGCATCTGCTAATATTTTTAATTTTTCTTGGGTTCTTACGAAGGACATAAGCTATTAAAACTAAGACTCGGTTAAATTCCAAAATTATGGAAATATTCCAAAACAAGAAAGCTTGTTTAGGCTTTTATCAAAAAAATATATATACCTTTTTTTAATGTGTATTTTACATTTTTAGAAATCAAGGGAGTAGGAGTGGAGGTTCAATAGGATGAAGACTTATTGGGGTTAGGTTAAAACATAATAGAATAATTGGTTAAACTTATTTTTGGTATCAATAAAAATGACAGCGACCCAAGGGATGGACAACTGGCGAAGCAACTAATCAAAACTATAACGTTGGGAATACAATAGCTATCCCTTAGATTCCGCCGATTAATGCAGATTGAATAAGAATTTGCTATTTTATGAATTCTTACAAGGTTTTACGTGTTACACATAGATTTAGTCCTACCTATGAAACTAGCCGATTTCTATGACCTATATCATTTCTGTAAATCACTTTATTTTATATCTTTAGGTGAATTTAAATAGTATCAGTATGAAAAAGTATCTCATTATTTTTGGTATCTCAGTTTTTTTCGGTTGTAAAAATGAGAAGAAAGAAATTATAGAAGATGAATATGAAAACCTCTATCCCACGGCAACCACTTTTTTTCAACCTATCTCTTCTTTAGATTTGGAAGAACCTGATGCAAATAAAGTAGCATTGGGAAAGCACTTATTTTTTGACACGCGATTGTCTGGTGAAGGAAATATTAGTTGTAATTCCTGCCACAACCTCAATACTTTTGGGGTGGACAATATGCGCTTTTCGCCCGGAGATGCACCTGGAACGGTTGGCGGTCGAAATTCACCGACTGTATTCCACGCATCGTTGCATAAAATGCAGTTTTGGGACGGTAGGGCAGAAGATGTGGAAGAGCAGGCGGGAGGTCCAATTTTAAATCCGTTAGAGCACAATATTAAGGACGAACAGCAATTGGTAAACCGATTAAAAGAAGTGGAAATGTATCAAGAACTTTTTTCTAAGGCCTATGGCGATGATGATCCCATAACATTTTCAAATCTTACTAATGCCATTGGCGCATTTGAAAGAACCCTAATACCAGGGTCTAGGTTTGACAAATATCTTGAGGGCGATCAAGAAGCATTGAGCAAGCAGGAAAAAAAGGGACTAAATGCGTTTATTGCTTCTGGATGCATTACCTGTCATAGCGGGCCTGCTTTAGGCGGACAAATGCTTCAAAAGTTTGGACTATTTCACGACTACTGGAAATTCACCGAATCGGAAGAGGTTGACCTTGGTCTTTTTGATATTAGTGAACGGGAATCTGAAAAATATTTCTTTAAAGTTCCAGGATTACGAAACGTAGTTAAAACAGCACCCTATTTTCACGACGGTTCAGTAGCTGATTTGGATACAGCTGTAAAGATTATGGGAAAACTACAACGAAATGTAGATCTTACAGACGAAGAAGTTGAAGATATAGTGGCATTTTTTGGTAGCCTAACATCAGATATTCCTGAGGAAGTGAAAAAATCCCCGTTTAAGAGTTAACGTAGATGTTCTTAATTTAAAATTCACTATTGTCCGAGATAAATATAAAAAAGCCTGTTAATAAATTGGTTAACAGGCTTTTTACTACAAAATAAAAAGGGGAAAATCTTACAGTTTTATTTTAATAAGCCATTTTCACAATCTTTTCAACTTTTTCGGGCGATAGGGTTTTGTGTTCTCCAATTCCCATCCAGCCACGATCTGTAAAACGTTGCTTAATGGTTTCGGCAGTTCCTTCGTAATCGTTTGTATAATCAGATAACTTAGTATCGATTCCCAATTCGTGGAAAAAGGCCTCTGTTTTTTCAATAGCTGCATAGGCTTTATCGTCTGTACTTCCTTCGGTAATATTCCAAACACGCTCTGCGTATTGCGCTAATTTTTCTTTTTTAGCTTCAAAATTGTACTTGTAATGACTAGGGGTCATAATTGCAAGTGTACGCGCGTGATCGATACCAAATAGGGCGGTTAATTCGTGGCCCATTGCGTGTATGGCCCAATCTCCTGGAACGCCTTGTTGAATTAATCCGTTGAGCGCCATGGTGCAACTCCACATAAAATTAGATGCTGCTTTATAGTCTGTTGGGTCGTTTATTATTTTTGGAGCCACTTCAATCAGGGTTTGCATAATGCTTTCCGCGAATCGGTCTTGTAATAAACCACCCACAGGGTAGGTCATATACTGTTCTAAAACGTGTGTAAAAGCATCGGTTAATCCATTTGCTAATTGACGTTCTGGAATGGAAGTGATTACCTGAGGATCTAAGATTGAAAACTGCGGAAACAATCCTGGGCCACCCATACCTAGTTTCTCCTTTGTTTCAGCGCGTGTTATTACTGCTCCCGAATTCATTTCGGAAGCTGTGGCTGGAAGGGTTAATACGGTTCCAAAAGGCAGTCCTTTTTCGATTCTAATTTTATCGGTTAAAATATTCCAAGGATCTACGCCACCATAGAGGGCAGCAGCCGATAAAAACTTAGTACCGTCAATTACAGAACCACCACCAACTGCTAATAAGAAATTAATGTTTTCGGTTTTAATAACCTCTAGAGCTTCCATTAGCACCGAGTATTCTGGGTTGGCAGGAATTCCGCCAAATTCGGTTATTGAAGCATTGGCTAAAGCCGTTTTTACTTGATCGTATATTGCATTCTTTTTAATGCTACCCCCGCCATACAGCATCAGGATTTTAGCATTCTCAGGAATCTCTTTTGTTAATTTTTCAATACTGTCCTTTCCAAAAATGATTTTGGTCGGGTTTTTAAATTCAAAGTTATTCATTATAGTTTTACTTAATATATTATTTAAATTAGTCTCTAGTCTCTAGTCTCTAGTCTCTAGTCTCTAGTCTCTAGCCTCTAGCCTCTAGCCTCTAGCCTCTAGCCTCTAGATTCTATTCACCTACTTTTACAACCATTTTTCCTTTATTCTTACCTTCAAACAAATCCATAAATGCATTTGGAATTTGGTCAAAACCTTCAACTACTGTTTCAGTATAGGTTAGTTTTCCTTCTGACAACCAGGTTGATAGTTGTTTCATCGCTTCTGGGAATATTTCGGCATAATTAGAAACAATAAACCCTTGCATTAGGGCGCTGTTCTTTATCAGAAAAGGCTGAACGCTGATGCTTTTTGGCACTTCCGTATTGTTATAAACCGAAATGGCACCGCAAATAACCAGTCTTGCAAATTGGTTAATATTGAATAATACAGCATCCGAAATTGGACCGCCCACATTATCAAAATAGATATCCACTCCGTTTGGCGCGGCTTCTGCGATGGCAGCGGTCATATTATCCGTTGTGTTGTAATTGATAGCTGCATCAAAACCAAATTCGGTTGTAAGCATTTCCACTTTCTCGTCTGTACCTGCAATTCCGATAACATTAAGCCCGAGGATTTTTCCTATTTGTCCAACAACAGAGCCCACAGCACCAGCTGCTCCTGAAACTACTAAGGTTTCGCCAGCTTTAGGCTTTCCTATTTGTGTTAAACCGGAGTAGGCCGTTAGCCCTGTCATTCCCAGGATTCCTAAATAGGCTGATAAAGGAGCTTTTGAGCCATCTACTTTTAAAAGTCCTTCGCCTGTGGAAATTTGTTTGGTTTTCCAGTCCAGCATTCCAGAAACAAAATCGCCTTTTTTAAACTTGTCGTTCTTAGATTCCAAAACTTTTGCAATAACACCCGATTGTATAGGCTTATTAAGCTGGAAGGGAGGCACATACGATTTAGCATCGCTCATACGTCCTCTTAAATAGGGATCTACAGAAACGTAGGTAGTTTCAAGAAGTACTTCCCCTTCTTTAATAGTAAGGTCTGTATTGTCTGTTACAAATTCGAAATCTGACATTGAAGGTTTTCCTTCGGGTCTGTTTTTTAATATTATAGTCTTTATCATAATTGTTTTTTTAAGCGGGTTTATATTTTGAGCGGTTTTCAGGTTTTCTGGGGGTTTCACGCAAAGGGCGCAAAGTAAAAACGCAAAGAATCGCAAAGTTTAATTTTCAATAGTTTATCT
>NZ_FNNS01000011.1:47619-112467 GCF_900106795.1 Aequorivita viscosa
AGGGCGCAAAGTAAAAACGCAAAGAATCGCAAAGTTTAATTTTCAATAATTTATGTTAACTCCCATAATATCAAGCATTCACAAATAACTAATAACTAACAACCAATAACTTCATAACCCTTAATTCACTCTAATGCTATCCCAAGCTGCTTGATAGGCCATTTCTATATGTGTTTTATCCAATTGGAAACCGTTGCGTTTATCTGCCATCATTAAAAACGATAGCGGATTTATGGTGTAGGCGTATAATATATAGTTAGATATGGGTTTAATAATTCCTTTACTTTTTCCACGTTCCCAAAGGTCGAGTAGGGGTTGTAGGTGTTTAATTCCCTCTTGTCTACTTGTTTCGTCAATTATTGGGGTATTATCACATTGTGCTAAAAACATCGCGTTTTCTGAATCTTTACATTTGAAATCGGCAATGCGTTTCCATATTGCTTCAAATCCTTCTTCAACGGTTAATCTATCATTATAGGTGGCGAAAGCATATTGAGTATATTTTGCTTTAACTTCGATATAGGTTTTATTTACCAAATCTTGTTTGTTTTCGAAGTAGAGATATATAGTGGCAGGGGAGACATTTGCCATTTTTGCAATTTTACTCATTGGTGCAGCGTGAAAGCCATTATTGTTCACCAATTCTATAGTTGCCTTAATTAAGGCATTGCGTTTGTCTATACTTTTTTGAAGTTTCGCCATATTGATTCTAATTCTGATGCAAAGATATGTAAAAATGAATGTTCATTCACTTTTTTAACAATGATTTATAGTTGATCGCTTAAGTGGTACTTTTTGAATTGGTTTATTATAGAAGTTACAGACCAAAACAGTAGTAGAATAAATTGAATGCGATTTCTAGTAGCTTCATCAATCGTAGATTTTACACTGCAGGTTTATTGGCAGCGAGATTGCGGGATTTCGTAGCTTTAGTGTCTGTTTAAAATATTTTCAGATAGGTTATGTTTCTAGCTAGCAAGTAATGCAATAGGGATGTTTAAATGTTTGCGTGAAGAATTAAAGCAAATGGTTGCCCAAAAACAAGGAGGTGCAATAGTCAATGTTGGCTCTGTAGCCGGTTTACGTGGTTTTTCTGGAACACCATCATATGTTGCAAGTAAGCACGCAGTGAACGGACTTACAAAAAATGCCGCCATTGACTATGCGGAGTTTGGAATACGAGTAAACTCTGTAAATATGGCTAATACTTCAACATCCATGGTTGAAAGAGCTTACCAACTTATGATGGCAAAAAGTAAAGCGAATAAAGACAATCCTGGCTCTGGAATTAGTGCTATAAAAACGCAGAGTTTATTACAATTTACAGACTCTGGGCACAGAGACTCAACACCAGAAGAACAAGTTGCAATAATGTTGTTCTTATTATCACCTGAAGCTTCATATATAACAGGAGCCAATTGGGCTACAGATGTTCGATTTACTGCTTTTTAATATTTTAACATATACTTTAAAGTTATAAATATTTCAAGCATCCAAATAGAAGCACTCAATTGGTGGCTTAATTTGGATGTTTAAGTGTATCTGTTTTTATGTATAGTAACACCGACAACTTATTATTAGTGATATTAATCAATAGGACAGAATAATCCAATTGTACAAATGTTTGCTTTTGTGCGGCTGGCTTAACAGACGCCACGGCTAATTATAATCATAGGTCATAAAATGGCCTTGACATAACCGCAAGTTATAGACCTAAAGGCACTATAACAGGATTATGTCAAATAGAACAGAAAAAGTTCTATTCGCCATTTTATTCACCGTCAATAGATGTTCTATAATTTATATTATGTAAAATAGAATATTTCAGATACTCCCTTACATTTACTAGCCTACCACAAGAATTCCATATAACTATAACAGTAAAAACGACTTCTACTTATATAAATTCCTGGGATGTTATCAGAAATTTAAAAGTGTTCTAAAATAAAAAGAAGCCCAACTTAGGGCTTCTAAAATAAACTCGATGTTGTATTTCTTTGATTAGATACTATAGCAAAAGCTAGAGTAAACTCAAATCTCTTATTTTTTATAATCTCCATTAAAAGCAAATTCCGATTGCGCATTTCGGATACGTGTTTCTTTAAGTTCTTGTTCTCTTAAGCCTTCGGGTAATTTAGATACATCTCCACCATAATATCCAAAGGCGACTCCTGTGGCAACGTGATAATCATCGTTGAATTTAAATTCCTTATTCGCATCCTTAAACCGAATTCCAGCCATTTGGTGTGCTGCAATGCCCATACTTTCTGCTTGCATAAGAACATTTCCCATAAAAAGTCCCAAATCGTGAAGTGCGTGAAAATTTTCTCTATTGTCCTTTCCCATTGTTTTCTTAAAAACATTCAGCCAAAGTACTTGTGCACTGCCAGCCCATGATTGGTTAAACTCATCTAAACAGTTAAAGATCCTGTCGTAGGTTTCTGTGCCTTTAATTCCCCAAATAACCCGCCAAGGCTGAAGATTGGATGCACTCGGAGCCCAACGACCTGCTTCGAGTAGTGTTTTTACCGTTTCTTCTTTAATTGGCGTGTCTGAAAATGCTCGAGGGCTCCATCTGTTTTTGATAGTATCTAAAATTGGATATTCAGTGTTTGTAATTTTTTTGATTGTGTTTTTCTTGTCCATATATTTTCAATTTTTATGTCTACAATTTACTGAGTTCTATTACACTTAGAAAGCAATTTGAAAACTTTTAACGTAAGCTCATAATATTAACATTTTGCTATGCATGTTGAATTGAATTTGAAACTAATTTCACGCAAAAAATAACCGTATGCTTGTCTGGGGAATCTTTATTGCCTTTATCATATTTTTTCTAATAGTAGACCTTGGTGTTATCAACCGTAATCCGCACGAAATCAAGACCAAAGAAGCTGCTTTTTGGACTTCTTTTTGGGTTTTGTTGGCCTTGGGATTTTCAGGAATTATCTACTGGCTTTTTAGCGAAGGCATGGTTGAAAACCCGACAAATCTAACAGCAAATCAAGCAGTATTAAAGTACATCACGGGTTACTTTATCGAACTATCATTAAGTATTGATAATGTGTTTGTGATTGCCGTTATATTTTCTTCGTTTTCTATACCTAAAAAATACCAACACGAAGTATTATTCTGGGGAATTATGGGTGCTATAGTGTTTAGGGCCTTAATGATTCTTTTTGGTGTTGCCCTCATCAATAAATTCGATTGGATTATTTACGTTTTTGGCGTTTTTCTTTTGTTTACCGCTTATAGAATGTTGGTTCATAAAGAAGCTGAATTTGATCCAAAGAAATCGACTGTTTTTAAGTTTATGAAAAAGTTGTTCCCAATAACAAATAAAATGGATGGCGATAAGTTTTTTATCCGACGTATGGGAATTAAAGCCGCCACTCCCCTTTTTATTGCCTTAATTATTATTGAATTAACCGATATTCTATTTGCCTTAGACAGTATTCCGGCTATTTTGGCCATTACTTCGGATCCGTTTATCGTATTTAGCTCCAATATACTGGCTATTATGGGATTACGCTCTATGTATTTTCTAATTTCCAGAATGTTGGATAAGTTTAGGTATATCAATTACAGCTTGGTTATAATTCTTGCATTTGTAGGAATTAAAATGTTGCTGTCTGATTTTGTGCATTTTCCCGAATTACTTTCTTTGGGAATCATCGTTTTTTCTTTAATTGGCGGAATTGTGGCCTCGTTACTACTGCCCTCCTCTGGAACATCTGGTTTAAAGGAATAATATCATAATTTTCTTTAAAAAGCTTGGAATGGTTTTCCTCCTATTGTATCTTTAGTTTTCGTAACCAAATTGTATATTATATGAACATACATTTCGAATACCACGATGTGGCGGCAAGCTCTAGATTAGAAGAGTTTATTTCAGAAAAACTTAATAAGCTCGAAAATAAATACGACTTTATTGTTAAGGCAGACGTATATTTAAAAAAGGAAAACTCCAATAATCCTGAATTAGGAAAAATTTGTAGTGTAAAACTCGGTACACCGGGGCAAACAATTTTTGCAGAAACATCGTCAGGTACTTTCGAAGCTTCGATTGCTAAAGTAATTACTGAATTACGTTCACAATTACAGCGACAGAAAGAAAAAATGAGACCACATTAATAATGAAAAACATGGGAATTATAGCACGGGATGAAAATCAAATAACGCTAATATTTAGTAGCAATACTCGACTTGGTGCGCACACTCTAAGTTATTTGCGTGGAATAGATAAAAAATATTTACCTATCGATCTTGCCAAATCTAAAATTGGGGATACTATATGGGTAGAAATTGCTGAATCGCTCGGTGTAAAAGTTGGCGATTTAGTCGATAAAAGAGCGTTAGATATAGACACAATC
Organism: Aequorivita viscosa; assembly: GCF_900106795.1. GTDB lineage: Bacteria > Bacteroidota > Bacteroidia > Flavobacteriales > Flavobacteriaceae > Aequorivita > Aequorivita viscosa. Next base: position 51,993 of record NZ_FNNS01000011.1, read on the forward strand.
GTTACCGAAAACTATGGTACACACGATTGGATTAAAATTATTCAAAATAATGATAGTGTTATTTCTAGACCTATTTTGATTAAGGGCGAACGCACCCAACAAATAGAAAACCCTACTGAAGTTTTAGAATTTTTTGAAGTAGATTCTGCAGGTCTTGAGCAAAGTCAGATACGAGAGGAAGATATTGACATTGAAAGGACTACTAAAGGAGAAAATTTTATAGAAAGGAAAAAATAATCATTTCTTTTCTACTGTTTTTACTGGTTGAATTTGGGGTTTTACTTTTCTGTAAAACTCCATTTGCAACCTTGTAAGTATATCATTCATTTCCCTGGTTTCTTCGCGTTGCAGCGCCGAAAGTAAATCAATTTTTTTCTGTCCGCTAAACGCTTTTTCTATTTCGTTCTTTCTTATTAAGAACTCTGCTACTTTTTGTCGAAACAATAATTCTTGTTCCCCTGAAAATGCTAATTCACGATTATACTCAGTTGTTATTCTGATAGCTTCGCTTCGTACATTTTCATTTGAATTTTGAAAAAAAGTATCTTGCGCCATTACAATAATCGGCGCCATTAGTATTGTAATTAATAGAAGAAGGTTTTTCATAATATTTTTCTTTTTAGTCCTGATTAAGGTACTAAAAATCAAGAAAAATATTCTTTTTTTAACCTACTTTAACTGATTGATAATAAGAACTTAACACGCTTTCTTGTCGTTCATTTCAGTGAAAAATTGTTATACTATTTGGCTATTTTTTGTTGGATAAGCAAAATAGCATCATTAACATTTCGAAGTTTTTCCATATCCTCATTTTTAAACTCAATATTAAATTTATCCTCAATATCAAGCACAATATCAACAAGATGTGCAGAATTGATATTAAGCTCCCTTGTTAAATCGCTAGAACGGTTTATATCTATAGCTGAAACATCTTCAGGTAAATAGGTTTTAATTATTGGTTCGAGAAGGTCGTAAATCTCATCTGAAATCATATATATTTATTTTTTCTAAAGATAACACAAGCGTTTACATCTCCAAAGCCAAAACTCGCCTTAGCGATTGTTTGTAGCGGTATTTCTTGAAGTTTAGTCACCACTTTTTCTGACGCAATGATTGATGCTATTTCAGGATGTAAATTACCACAATTTACATTTGGAAAAATAAAGCCTTCGTGAAGTTGAAGAATAGCCGAAACAATCTCGATACTTCCACTCGCAGCCAAGCAATGGCCTGTCATTCCTTTTAACGAATTTATATATGGAAAATCGTTGTCTTTTCTGTTAAGAGCACTACTCCAATTCTTTATTTCGTCTGTGTCTTTAATAGTTGCCGTTAAATGACCGTTTATATACTCAATTTCTGAAGCTGTAATTCCAGCATCGGTCAAAGCATCTGTAATACATTTTTGAATCGCAATACTGTTTGGAGCGGTCATGCTTCCTTCTCCTCTTTGTCCGCCGTTATTAATAGCACCGCCAAGTACTTCGGCATAAATTGTGGCCCCACGTTTTTGAGCACTCTCTAAGGACTCCAATAAATAAGCCCCTGCCCCACTTCCTGGAACAAAGCCGCTAGCATTTGCACTCATAGGTCCGGCTACATTTTGAGGCATATCGTTGTATTTGTATGTAGTGACTTTCATCGCATCAAAACCACCCCAAATATAAGGCCCGTAATCGCTAGTGCTGCCGCAGAGCATATAGGTTGCCTTTCCGTTTGCAATGTGTTCAAACCCCATTAAAAGTGCTTCTGTTCCTGTGGCACAGGCAGATGAATTGGCCGTAACTTTATTTCCTGCGCCAATAAGTCCGCCGAGGTAGGCACTTACGCCACTTGTCATCGTTTGCGCCACAGAAGTACTACCCAAGCGACGTACATTTTTATCGTCGATTTTATAAATGGCTTCTCTAAACTTTTCAACGCCGCTAGTACCACTTCCGAAGATTATTCCTAATTCCCAAAGTGGTTCTTCGTTCTTATTTGTAACGTTTAAACCAGCGTCTTTTAAAGCGTCCATTCCTGCAATAACACCGTACAGAATTCCACTACTATTGAAGTTTCGAAGTTGTAGTTCGGATAGGTATTCTCGTTTTTTTTCTTCTGAAATTTCGGGTTGCCCACCTAACTGACAAGAAAACTTTAATTCGCGCAGTTCGGGAAAGAAACGTATTCCTGAAGATCCTGATTTTATGGCTTCTTTAAAATCAGGAATCCCCACACCATTTGGTGAAACCACTCCTAATCCAGTTATAACGACTCGTTTTTTCAAGTTTATGTTTAAAGGGTTTAAAAAGTTTAAATGTTTAAGAGTTTAAGAGTTTATAGGTATTATTGGTAATGAATCTTTGGTTGGCGTTAAATACACGTTTCTTTACTCTTTGTTCTCTAGTCTTTACTCTCTAGTCATAATTCTCTAATCTTTTTTCATCAACAAAAACTAATTGTTTAAAAATCAATGGATTATCATTCCCGAAACAACTCCTTTTGCGATTAATTCTTCTTTTGAATTGATCATTTTTACTTTACACTTTAATTTTTTGAATCTAAAGTATATTTTTTCTGAAATTACCATAACCTTTTCATTGGGAAAAACGGGTAGATAAAAATCAATTTCGGTACTGCTCAGCGCAAATGATGCATCTTTTGGTAAATCTTCTTTTTCTAATAGATAAATTCCCAAACATACTAGTCCAATTTGAGCCATACATTCTGTGAGTATAACGCCAGGCGTTACTGGGTTATCCTTAAAATGTCCTTCGTAAAAAAAAGCATCTGATCGAAATGTATAAACTCCCTTTACACCTTCTTCTGAAACCGATAACAGTTCGTCCACAAACAGAAAGGGCTCTGAATATGGAAGTTGCGCAAGTATGGTTTGATATTCCAAATTCATTTCTTTTAGTTAAATCGTCACTCTTAAATAGTACATCATAAATCGTTAATCACCTAAGGCTTTCCCCTCCATCTACTTTAATGATAGAGCCATTGATCCAGTTTGCTTCATTATTACAAAGTAAGGCAACTACATTAGCGACATCATCTGGGGTTGTAAGTCTATTGAACGGATTGCGATTTATTGCCATTTTAGCTAATTCTTCACTATCAGGAATTGCCCGAAATGAAGCTGTTTGTGTAGTTCCCGCCTGAATACAATTGGTGGTTATACCCAAAGCTGCGAGTTCTACGGCCATATTTCTCATCAAGGATTCCAATACAGATTTAGCAGCTGAAACTGCACCGTAACCGGGCCATACCCTGTTGCTTCCTTCACTTGTAAAAGCTATGTTTCGAGCGTTTGCTGTAAATTTTTCTTGTTGAATTAAAACTTGAGTCCATTCGTGCCAACTAGTTGCCATTGCGTGAATTGTAATGTCCAAATCTATTTTTGAAAGCGTTTCAGATTCGGTCCCTGTCATTTTTTTTAAACTGCCTTTAGCTATGCTGTGCAGGAGTAACTTCACACTGTTTTTAGGCAGTTGTTGTACTATTTCGTTTCGCGCTTCTTTACTTAAAGCATCCCGATTAAATGTTTTAACCAGCACTCCAAAAGACTTTATTGTTTTTACTTCTTCTGCAATGTGCGGTAAACTACTTTTTCTATCCCGATGTACAATACAGATATTGAAACCTTCCGAAGCGAGCTTTTTTGCACTAGCTAAACCAAGTCCGCTACTGCCTCCAAGAATAATTGCCCACTCGCCTTTTATGTTTAACGGTACGGTGTTTTTTTGGGATCTGTCAGCTTTTATTTCATTCATAATTAAAACTTCAATAGCACTTGTTGCGCAGAGAATCCTGGGCCAAAACTAAGCATCAGGCCCAACTCTCCAGAATCAGGTTTTTTATCCATAAATCGTTCTAAAACATACAAAACAGTGGCGCTACTCATATTCCCGTACAATTTAAGTACTTCTTTAGTATCATCAATGTTTTTGTTTAAAGTTCCAAATAAATCTTCTACAGTTTCCACGATTTTCCTTCCTCCTGGATGAAAAACGAGATGGTCGATGTCATTAATTTCCAGCTTGTTATTTTTAAGGAAAGGGTGAATAATTAACGGAAAATGTGCTGCTATTTTTTCAGGAACCGATTTATCAAGAATCATTTGGAGTCCTGAATTTACAAGTTTAAAGCCCATCATGTTGGTCGCATCATAAAAGTGATACATATCGTCTGCCAGAATTTCTGGTCCTGAGTCCGTTTCATTGGAAGACATTAAAACGCAAGCCGCACCGTCGCCAAAAATTGCAGCACTTACAATATTTACCATTGAAAAATCCTCGAGCTGAAACGTTGCTGTAGGCGCTTCTAAAGCAATTACAGCCGCTCGTTTTCCTGGGTTTGCTTTTAAAAAATTATTAGCATAAATAATCCCTGAAATACCAGCCGCGCAGCCCATTTCTGTAACAGGAAGGCGCACGATGTCCTGTTTCATTTTTAGTTCGTTAATTAAATAAGCATCAACAGAAGGAATCATAATTCCTGTACAGCTTACGGTAATTATGAAATCTACATCGGTTGGATTCCAATTTGCTTTATCTAAAGCTTTCTCAAGACATTGTTTCCCGAGTTTGGTAATCTCACGACTATAAATATCGTTCCTTTCTTGAAAACTGGTTTTGGTAAACACATCTACAGGATCCATGATCGAGTACCGTTTGTCGACCGCAGCACTTTCAAAAATTTTTATAACCTTTCGCTGAAATCGACTGTCTTGGGCTTGCATCCATTGTTTTACAAAGGGAATTACCTCGGCAGTATTTCTGCTGTATTTGGGAAGTTGTTTGGCTACTGTGGTAATTTTAACGCTCATACATTTTTTTTGAGTATCCATTGGTAGCGATATGCCCAGCGCCAATGAATAGTACTTTTTTGATAATGAATATTCTTTGAAATAGTTTCAAGTTCCTGCTTTTTAAATCCGCGTGCTATTGAAATTAATCCGTCATGTTTGGCAGTGTTGGTCTTTAAAAATAAAGTACTCACAATTTTGAATAAGTTAAACGCCCATTTGTTTCTGTGTAAATCATTTACAACAATCCCCAATCTCGATTTAGTTATAAGAACATTGAGAAAGCGTTCTATCTCTTTATTTGAAAAATGATGCAAAAACAGCGTACACAATGCAATATCGCAATTTGGAACCAATTTTTCACCTAAAAAAATGTCAACATTTTGAAAAGATATGTTTGAATACATACGACTTTTTTCTTCTGCCAATGCTAAGATATTATGGTTGAAGTCTATGCCAATACATATAAAAGTAAAATTGTGCTTTTGTGCGAAATCACTGCATATACGAAGCATTTCGCCATCGCCACAACCAACGTCCAGAATGACAATAGGTTTGTTTTTTGGAAGGGTTTTTAATAATTGTTGAATTCCTTCGATTGTAATATTATTTCCTCCTAACCATTTATTTACGACTTTAAGGTCTTTTAGAAGATTTTTCATCTCATCTCCTTGAAAATCTAAATCGTCCATTATTTCTGACTGATTTGATCGGTATTTATTGTTAAATTCAATCATTTTGAAGGACTTCCGTGAGTTTTTTCAATAATTTTTGGCACCAATGCAGGAACTAAACTTGCGGCTGTAAATCCAATTTTTGCGGTACTCGGATTCATTATAATGCGTTGAATAAACCTTCCGGTTTTTAATCTATCGCCAAATTCCTGTTGCCAATGAATTGTGTACTTTAGTTCAAGTTTGTTTCTATCAAAATCATTATTCTTAAAGGCATCTAAGAATAAATCTGAGAAGATTTGAGAACTTCTTATAGCCATTGCCATTCCATTTCCACACAGAGGGTGAATTAGCCCTGCACTATCGCCAATCATAAATATATGGTTTTCGACAGGTTTTTTTCTTTGAAAAGATATCTGACTAATACTTAAGGGTTTTTCAAATATTGGATTGGCTTCTTCAAAAAACGATTTTAAATACGGGTTTTTAGATAGTGCTGTATTTTGGAAGGTTTCAATATTTTTATGTTCTTTAAAAGATTTAAATGTAGCTAAGTAGCAGGCATTAACCGCATTTGTTTCTGTTTTACTCAAGCCACAATATCCACCTTTGAACGTATGTAGGGCTACTGTATCTTCAGGAAAATCGTAATCATAATGCGCTTTTACGGCTAGCCAAGGAGAGCGTTGCGACATAAATTTCCGATTTAGAAATGAATCAATATTAGATCTTTTTCCGAACGCTCCAATTACGAAACTTGCTTTTAAATTTGCTTTTCCTTTGGTTGTGATATCAAAATGGTTGTTTTGAAAACTCACTTGTTCAACTGTATCAAATAAAAATTCGATTTTATTCTGTAATGACTTGAAAAGAAGGTTGTCAAAGGCATATCGGCTAAGTCCGAACCCGCCTAGGGGTAGTTTTACGTTAATTGGAATTCCTTTTAAATCAGTTAATTGAAATTTAGATATTTGCTTCGCCCCTACTGAGAACGGATCAATTTTCAGGGAGTTTAAATACGGTAAAATCTCGTTGCTAACATATTCTCCACATACTTTATGATGTGGATATTCATTTTTTTCGATCAAACAAATTTTCAAATTATTAGTGGCAAGTCGTAATGCCGTGGTAAGCCCTGCAAGACCTCCACCAATAATAACAATATCCCACTTTGCTTGATTTACCATTACGCGGATTAAAGCTAATAAAAAATCCCGACCTAGCGTAGATCGGGATTTCAATGTTTTTTTATTAAAACTTAGTTTCCTGCTTCTTTTTGAGCGTCGCTTTTCATTTTTTCATTCGGAACAATGGCAAGATTCACACGACGGTTTTTAGCGCGACCTTCTGCAGTACTATTATCTGCAATAGGAGCTTCTTCTCCGTACCAGTTTGTTGTAAAACGTCCTGCGCTTAGTCCTTTTGTTTGCACAAAATAGTTAGTTACAGACATAGCACGATTTTTTGACAATGTCATGTTCATCGCGTCGGCACCAACACTATCAGTATGTCCTACTACAAGAACGTTTGTGTCAGGATACTCACGTAGCACTCGCGCCAACTTATCTAAAGTTTCTTGAGATTTTGCATTTACATTATATTTTGCAGTATCAAAATAAACACCACTGTTTTCGTCGAATGTGACTACAATACCGTCATCAACCCGTTCTACTTGTGCGCCAGGAATTTCGTTTTCAATCTGTTGTGCTTGTCTATCCATTTTGTCACCAATAAGCACCCCAGCCGTTCCTCCTACTACTCCACCGATTACTGCACCAATAGCGCCGTTACCGCCTTTACCAACATTATTTCCGAGGATAGCCCCTAGAATCGCACCGCTACCTGCTCCTATAACAGCACCTTTTTGTTTGTTGTTAGCATTTTTTGTAGCCTCACAGCTCGCAAAACTTGTAATTAGTGTGAAAGCAAGAAATAATACACCTACTTGTTTTAAAGTCTTTTTCATTTTAAGTTTTTTAATTTGTTATGATTTAGCTCTGTGATTGGAGCCGTAGTTTTAATTTTTATTTGAAAGTATAAATTTTACTCTTCTATTTTAGAGAAGTCCATTTTAATTTTAAATGGTTCGCCGTCTAAAGTCACAGTTTGCTCCCAACGCATATTGTTGTCGCTTAATTGAGCCAAACGCAGTCTAAATCCGGATTTATCAGCTGAATTTCCTTTTGCATCAGTTGGTTTTACTATAAAATCGTATAAACCAGAGGCAGGATCGATTTCAACTATTGTAAAAATGAAGTTTCGTTCACCAGTAGGACAATCGGGATTGTCGATTGAATATCTTCCGGTATTGTTATTGGGGATAAATCTCCAGGTACTTCCTTCGAAACATTCTGCAGACGTGTCGTTGAAAACAGTAACATTAAAGGTTCCAGACTTGTTGTAAGAAATTTCGTCCAAGTTCCAGTAGCCTTTAATAACTTTTTTAGATTCCTGAACTGTCTTAGGGGGTCCGCACGCAATTGATGTGGCAGCAATAAGTGCCAAAATTAAAAACTTCTTCATTTTTTTAGATTGTGTTAATTTATAAAAAAGGTAACCACAATGCCCTATGGTCACCTAAAATTGAAAATTGATATCTTAAATCAATGGGCATTAATTTGAGTAGTTTCTTTTTTGAATTAGAATATTTTCAATTCTATTCTATCTTCTAAATAGACTAGATAGTAAAGAAAGCACCAATAGAACTAAGAATATCCAAAAGATAATCATTGCAATGTCGGTTGCTCCTTCGGCAATGCCTCCAAATCCAAAAATTGCAGCAATAATTGCTATAACAAGAAAAATAACGATCCAACGTATCATAATATATAAGGTTTTAGTGATTAGTATGCCACTAAAGTAAATAACAAACCACTTTGGTTAATATTATTTATATTAAGTTTAACTAGAAACGTTAAACAATTAGTAAGATAATAGGTTTAATAGTTCTTTTTTAAACTTTTCTTTAGGAAGATAGTTTGATTCTAACGATGCAGCAAATGGGATTGGAGTTTCTAAACTGGCGACTCTTTTAACGGGCGCATCAAGATCTTCAAAACAATTTTCCATAATCATCGCCGAAATATCTGAAGCTATTCCTCCAAACATAGAGTCTTCTTGAAGTATTATTACTTTCCCTGTTTTTTTAACAGATTGGTAAATAGCCTGAATATCTAATGGAACTAGAGTTCTTAAATCAATAAGGTCTGCGCTAATATTATCCTGTTGCTCTAATGTTTCCAGTGCCCAATGTACACCGGCGCCATACGTTATTATTGTAACATCTGTTCCTTCTTTTAAAACCGCTGCTTTTCCTAATGGAATTGTGTAATAATCGGTTGGTACATCTTGACGAATACTTCGATACAATGCTTTATGCTCAAAGAACATTACAGGGTTTGGATCTTCAATACTACTAGCCAATAAACCTTTAGCATCGTACGGGAAAGCTGGATAAACTACTTTTAATCCCGGTGTATGAGTAAACCAAGCTTCGTTTGTCTGGCTGTGAAAAGGTCCGGCTCCTACTCCTGCACCACAAGGCATTCGCACAACAACATCTGCATTTTCACTCCATCGGTAGTGGCTTTTTGCCAATAAGTTTACAATTGGATTAAAGCCAGACGAAACAAAATCTGCAAATTGCATTTCTACAACAGCCTTAAAGCCATTAATAGAAAGACCCATTGCCGCCGATACAATTGCCGATTCACATATAGGAGTGTTTCGGACTCTTTCCTTTCCAAAAGCTTCTACAAAGCCTTCAGTTATTTTAAAAACACCTCCATATTCAGCAACGTCCTGTCCCATAATAACAAGATTGTCGTGACGCTCCATAGCTTGTTTTAAACCTTGGGAAATTGCGTCTATAAATCGGATATTTTCTGTTTCTGAATTTTCCTTAAATTCCTGATGATTAAATTCTTTGTACACATCATTTAACTCGTTGCTTATAGGTGACTCTATTGTAGGTTCGGCAAATGCTAGGTCTAAATTTTCATCAATTTCTTGCTTAAATTCAGCTCTATAGGTTTCAATTTCTTCTTCAGAAATAATTCCTTCAACCAATAAATACTGTTCAAAATTAATCAACGGATCGCGCAATCCCCATTCATCAATAAGGTAGGTTGGTACGTATTTAGTGCCACTTGCTTCTTCGTGACCGCGCATTCTAAAGGTTTTAAACTCCAATAAAACTGGGCGTGGATTTTCCCTCATGCTTTCCACAATATTGTTTAATGTGGTGTAAACTTCAAGAATATTATTACCTTCAATGATATGCGACTCCATTCCGTAGCCCTTTCCACGATCTGCAATATTTTCGCAGTTGTATTGCTCGTTACTCGGTGTTGATAGTCCGTAACCATTGTTTTCCACACAAAATAAAACGGGTAATTGCCATACAGATGCTACGTTTAAAGCTTCGTGAATATCACCTTCGCTTGTACCACCTTCACCAGTAAAAACCGCACAGACCTTATTATTGTTCTTTAGTTTATTAGCTAAGGCAATTCCATCGGCTATTCCAAACTGAGGTCCTAAATGTGAAATCATTCCAACAATGTTAAACTCTTGGGTTCCAAAGTGGAAACTACGATCACGGCCTTTTGTAAAGCCATTTGCTTTTCCTTGCCATTGGGAGAAAAGTCGGTATAACGGAATTTCCCGCATGGTAAATATAGCCAAGTTTCGGTGCATAGGCAGGATATATTCGTCCTTGTCTAATACTGCCGCAACCCCAACAGATATTGCTTCTTGCCCTATTCCGCTAAACCATTTTGAAACCTTTCCTTGCCGAAGCAGGATAAGCATTTTCTCTTCAATCATTCGTGGCTTTAGCATGCCTCGATAGAGCATTTTAAGGGTTTCGTCGTCCAGATCCTTTCTGTCGTAATCAAATAGTATATTTGGGGAAATCTCGGGTTTCATCATTTATAATTTAAAGTTCAAATGTAGAAAAAAAGCTGAAGGTTTGCATGTTTTAGTCAGTATATAAATTCATTCTTATAAAGGAATATTTCTGTGGGCGTAAAGGGCTTCAAAAACAAAATACAAATTGGTAACTTGAACACTTTATATTCTATCCTAAAGCTTATATTTACAGTTTGCGAATAGATAAATCGCCATAAAATGTGGCTTTTCAATTAAAGGAATGAAATTAATATCTTTGTAAGATAAAATTGTACAATATGAATAATATCCCGAGTGTAAATTTGGCTGATTTTCTTTCTGAAGATCCAAAACGAAAGCAGAAGTTTGTAGACGAAATAGGAAAAGCTTATGAAGAAATAGGATTTGTATCATTAAACAACCATTTTTTAAGTGATGAGTTGGTGGACGAACTCTATAAAGAAGTTAAAGGATTTTTTGCCCTTCCGCTAGAAACTAAGAAAAAATATGAAATTGAAGGCTTAGGCGGACAGCGTGGATATGTTTCTTTCGGAAAGGAACATGCAAAAGGTAAAAAAGAAGGAGATTTAAAAGAATTCTGGCATTTTGGTCAAGAACCATCTGAAGATGCCAATTTATCCGACACCTATCCCGATAATGTTGAAGTGGAAGAACTTCCAGATTTTAATAAAACAGGGATGGAAGCCTACAGAATGTTAGAAAAAACGGGCGTTTATGTGTTGCGGGCATTGGCTCTGTATATTGGTCTTGATGAGTTTTATTTTGACCATTGGGCAGCAAACGGTAATAGTATTTTACGACCAATTCACTACCCTCCTATTACCGAAGAACCAAAAGGTGCTGTAAGAGCTGGAGCTCATGGCGATATAAACTTGATAACATTATTAATGGGTGCGTCGGCTGGCGGACTTCAAGTGTTAAGGAAAGATGGAGAGTGGATCGACGCGATACCAAAAGAAGATGAATTGGTTATTAATGTAGGTGATATGCTTGAACGGCTCACAAATAACAAACTACGTTCAACGATACACCGCGTTGTAAACCCACCAAAAGAAGAATGGGGAAGCCCTCGGTACTCTATCCCTTTCTTTATGCACCCGCGCAGCGATATGAAATTAAACTGTTTGGAAAAATGTATTGATGACGAACATCCAAAAGCTTACGACGATATTACCGCTGGTGAATTTTTACACCAAAGATTAGTAGAAATCGGACTTATAAAAAAGTAACCGTTAGCAGTAGCATTAGTCAAAAAACTTGAAACCAGAAACAGTGACATCGTTAGAAGACCAGTTAAAAAATTTATTTCCGGAACACGAACCAAGTAAGGAGACAGAGATCACAGAAGAACCAACCATTTGGCTTCAGGACGATCCCTTACTATGCAAGTATGAAAAGCGTAAAGGAAAACCAATTACGATTATTGAAGGATATAACGGGGCCGACAAGGATTTTAAGATTCTTGCCAAAGAAATAAAACAACTATTAAGCGTAGGCGGAAGTTTTAAAAATGAACAAATTATAATCCAAGGCGATTACCGAGATAAAATTATGCAATTCCTTAAAGATAAGGGATTCAGCGTGAAACGAGTTGGAGGGTGAATCAGTAATTCAGCATTCAGTGAGGCAGTAATTAGTTAGGTTGACAGCTCATAAACTTTAGATTATAAACGCATAACCTTAAAAAAAAAGCATTTTGAAAATAGAAAATATATTAGCTAGTGAATTAATTCTTACCCCAGAAGGGAAGATATATCACTTAGACCTCGCCCCTTCTCAATTGGCCGAGACTGTTATAACCGTAGGAGATCCTGGGAGGGTAAAAATGGTTTCTAAGTATTTTGATACCATAGAAACTACTGCGGAACATCGCGAATTTAAAACGCATACTGGAACCTATAAAGGAAAGCGTATTAGTGTAGTTTCTACAGGAATTGGCCCAGATAATATCGATATTGTTTTTAATGAGCTAGATGCCTTGGTGAATATAGATTTCGAGAAGCGAACTGAAAAATCGAAGAAAACATCATTAGACATCATTAGAATTGGTACTTCGGGTGGTTTGACTCCAGAAATTGAAGTAGATAGCTTTTTAATCAGTAAGTTGGCAATTGGACTGGATAATGTGATGCATTACTATGCTAAAACAGATAAAATATTTATCCGCGAATTTGCGCAGGCATTTATAAACCATACAGACTGGAATCCCGACAACTCCGTGCCTTATGTTGTGAAAGCCGATAAAACATTGTTGAAAAAACTGTCTTCAGAAAAAACAATTGAAGGTTGCACTATTACCAATGTAGGATTTTATGGACCTCAAGGAAGAGTACTCCGAGCGCAACTTCAAGATCAAGGTTTAAATGAAAAACTGAAATCTTTTGAGTATAAAAATCATAAAATAACCAACTTAGAAATGGAAACCGCAACAATGTATGGACTGGGACGATTGTTGGGGCATAGCACGCTTTCTATGAATGCAATTATTGCCAATCGTGCATCTGGCACTTTTAGCAAGGATACGAAAGCCACTGTGGACGCTTTAATACGGTACACTTTGGAAAAAATTGTGGAATGAAGAAATTTATAATAGGTGGAGTGCCGGAACACTTCAATTTACCTTGGTATTTAGGTCTTCGCGATAAGAAATTTCAAGAGAAGGACATCAATTTGCGATGGAAAGATTTTCCAGGAGGAACGGGCGAAATGAATCAAGCGCTTCGTGATAAGGAAATCGATATGGCGGTTATTCTTACTGAAGGAATTGTTCGCGATATTATTCACGGAAATCAAAGCAGTATTGTTCAGGTTTTTGTTGAATCTCCTTTATTATGGGGAATCCATGTGGCTACAGATTCTGAATTTGAAGAAATTTCAGATTTAAAAGGAACTGCGGCAGCCATAAGTCGCTACGGATCAGGCTCACACCTAATGGCGTATGTAAATGCTGAAAACCACGATTGGGATTTACAAAATGATTTAAACTTTACTGAAATCAAGGATTTGGAAGGAGCGATAGAAAGTCTTCCGAACGGGGAAGGCGATTATTTTATGTGGGAAAAGTTTATGACGAAACCCTACGTAGATAATGGTACGTTTCGCTTGGTTGGCGTTTCTCCTACTCCTTGGCCTAGCTTCGTTATAGTCGTTAGAAACGAAGTGCTGAAAGAAAACGCCGAAATTGTAAAAACAATTTTAGAGGTTATCAACCATATTACTATAGATTTTAAGAATCTTCCATCTGTAGCCGAAATGATAGCCAATCGTTACGGACAAGAACTAGAAGATGTTAATGAATGGCTTAGTCTTACACATTGGAGCCAAAAACAATTGAGTGAAAAAACACTTGAAAAAGTTCAAGATCAGCTTCTAAAACTCGGTCTTATAGAAGATAAATTACCAACCGACCAACTTCTTCATAATTTTTAAAAAAGATTTTATCTAGACGCAACCACTTTACAACTGTTGCATCTTTTAGGTATAAATCTAATTATTATGACTACTTTCTTAATTGTTTTAGGTGCGTTGCTAGTCACAAACTTTCTTTTATTGCAGTTTAGCTGTAATGACGCCAAGGACACTGAAGTTCCTGAGGACGAATAATTTATTCGCTTCAACACCCATATTTAGTTGGCTACAGTCATTTCTGACTGCTTTTTTAAAACACTTAATTGTTTGTGGTTTTTAAGAAGCCCGTAATAATAAATTTCACAAGATTACCATTCAATCGGGGTTTTCCCATGCGCTTTTAAATATGCGTTGGCTTTGCTAAAGTGCTTATTCCCGAACCAATAACCACGATTTGCCGCCAATGGAGATGGATGTCCACTACTAAGCACCAAATGTTTTGATTCGTCAATTTTTCTGCCTTTCTTTTTCGCTGGGCCACCCCAAAGCATAAAAACCAAGCCTTCGCGTTCTTCAGATAGTTTTTGAATTACAACATCTGTAAACTTTTCCCAACCCTTGTTTTGATGACTTCCTGCCTGATGTGCTCGAACAGTTAATGTAGCATTAAGCATTAACACACCTTGATCTGCCCATCTTGCCAAATTTCCGTGCGTTGGAATAGCAATACCAACATCAGTCCTAAGTTCTTCAAAAATATTTTTAAGAGACGGTGGTATTTTAACATTTTCGTCTACAGAAAAACACAAACCGTGCGCTTGATCTGGTCCGTGATATGGATCCTGCCCTATCATAACAACTTTAACATCGTTAAAGGGAGCGTGATTAAAAGCTGAAAAAACCTTACTGGCCGGCGGGTAGCAAGTATTCGACTCATACTCATTCCTAACGAATTCGGTTAATTCTTTAAAATAGGGTTTCTCAAATTCATCGTTTAAAACCTGTTTCCAACTTGCTTCAATAGTTACCTTCATTATCCTTACTTTTGTGTAAAATTACAAGAAACAAGACGAATGGGGCGCATCGCTAGTAAAACATTGGAGGATTTAGAATTTCCATCAGTTCTCAAACAAATTTCGGAAGGCTGCGTAACGGCACCTGGAAAAGAACGGGTCCTTGCCATTACTCCTTTTCAGGATCTTTCTAAAATAGAGCCAGAACTCCAACGTGTAAAAGAATTTACGGCATCACTCAGTGGTGAAAATCAAATTCCAAATCACGGTTTTGATCCAGTTTTTAAGGAGTTGCATTTGCTCGATATAGAAAGGAGTACGTTAGAAATTTCAGGTTTTCGGAAAATTCTATCCATTTCAGAAACCACGCGTATTCTTCTAAAATTCTTTAAAAAATATGAAGAGTTTTATATTCACCTAAATTCATTTTCTGAACAAGTAAATCATACCTCTGCAGTCTCGGAAGCAATCAATCAAATAATTGATAAATATGGTGAAATAAAGGATGATGCTTCGCCTGAATTAGCTAGTATTCGCCGCAGGTTAAATGGGTTAAAAGGAAAGATAAACGCTTCTTTTAACAGAGCGCTTTCGCAATATATTCAGAATGATTATCTCGATGAAATACGCGAATCGGTAGTTGAAAACCGCCGAGTGCTTGCCGTAAAAGCTATGCACCGAAAAAAAGTAAGAGGCGCTGTTTTGGGAACTTCAAAAACAGGAAGTATTGTTTATATCGAGCCTCAGGAATCTTTAGAATATGCCAACGAACTCAGCAATTTGCTGTATGATGAAGATGAAGAGATTAAGCGGATCCTAAAAGCTCTAACAGAGTTTGTAAGACCTTACAAGGAACTTATAGGGAGCTTTCAGGATTATCTAATTTTGATAGATACCTTTTATGCTAAGGCAAAATACGCTTCAAAAATAAATGGTGTACTTCCTATAATTACTTCAAAAAAACGGATTTCACTTATTAATGCATATCACCCATTATTACTCGCTGCAAATAATAAACGTAACGAAAAAACCTACCCACAGTCCATTGATTTAGTTCCTGACAAAAGAATTATAGTAATATCTGGTCCAAATGCTGGTGGGAAAAGTATCACTTTGAAAACTGTAGGTTTACTTCAGGTTATGCTTCAAAGTGGAATACTCATTCCAGCCGATCCACAAAGCGAAATGTGGTTTTTTAAACGAATCTTAACCGATATTGGTGACAATCAATCTATTGAGAATCATTTAAGCACTTATAGTTACCGGCTTAAAAAAATGAATCAGTTTTTACGAAAATGCAACGATAAAACGCTTTTTTTAATAGATGAATTTGGAACAGGAAGCGATCCTGAACTTGGAGGGGCTTTGGCCGAAACCTTTTTAGAGGTTTTTTATGAACGTAATGCTTTTGGAATAATTACGACTCATTACAGCAACTTAAAACTACTGGCTAATGAGCTGCCACACGCTATTAATGCGAACATGCAGTTCGATAGTAGAACATTAGAGCCTTTATACCAGCTACATTTAGGTGAAGCTGGGAGTAGTTATACTTTTGAAGTAGCCCAAAAAAACGGAATACCGTATAGCTTAATTAATAAAGCCAAGAAAAAGATAGAACGCGGCAAGGTTCGATTTGATAAAACCATTGCAAACCTTCAAAAAGAACGTTCTAATTTGAGGAAGACTTCTGAAACACTTAAAAATGAAGCAGAAAAAGCTCGACTTGGCAGCCGACAACTGGAAGAGGTTAATTCTAAAGTTCAAGAAAAATTAGAGAGCTATCAGGAGTTATATGATGCGAATCAAAAGCTAATTAGTCTTGGAAGAAAAGTGGACACACTGGCTGAAAAATATTTCAACAACAAACAGAAAAAACAGTTAATAGATGAGTTGATGAAATTGGTTATGGTTGAAAACAGCAAACGCAAAAAACTGGCTCCCAAGGTCAAAAAAGCCGTTAAAGCTAAAAAAGTAGCCGTAATAAAAGAAGTAGAAAAGAAAGTAGAAGTTATACGCGAGCGCAAAAAAGAAGAAAAGGAAAAAGCAAAAAAACTGCCTCCACCGAAGCCAAAAGTTACCTTAAAAGTAGGTGATAGAGTAAGAATGTTAGAAGGTCGCGCAATAGGCACAATTGATACTATAGAGAAAAATAAAGCCTTTGTTAATTATGGAATGTTTACCACGAACGTGAGTTTAGATGAATTAGAGAAAGTATGAGTAAAGTCGTAGTTGGCAGTATCAGTTAACAGCATCTTTTAAAATTACAATAAATTGAAGCACATTGAATCACATAAAATAATCTTGTTCGACGGCGTTTGCAACCTGTGCAATGGCGCCATCAACTTTGTTATAAAAAAAGACAAAAAGAACATTTTTAAATTCGCCCCGCTTCAAAGTGAGATTGGTGAGACCTTACTTTCAAAGTTTCAAATAGATACTTCCAACGTAGATTCTATTATACTGGTGGATGGTGAAAACTATTATGCCAAATCTTCAGCTGCCTTGCGTATTTCCAAAGAGCTATCTGGAGGTTATCCCCTACTTTATGGTTTTTTAATACTACCGAGGTTTATCCGAGATGCAGTTTACGACTACATTGCTAAAAACCGTTATAAATGGTTTGGGAAAAAAGAAAGCTGTATGATTCCAACACCAGAATTAAAAGAAAAATTCCTTTAAACCTATTTTATTTTTCCACTCTAATAGCGTGCATTACTGGCTTTTTCTTCCATACAAAAGTATACACCCACATTAGCGTAAAGGTTGGCACAACGTCGGTAAAAGGCAATACCTCTTCAAGGAATACTATTACACTTGCTATTTTCCCTTCAGGGCCTTTGTACATTTTATGCATTTGCTTGGCCGCAATTGGAGCCCATAGCAAATCGAAGAAAGGTCCAATTACAGGAATAAGAATGGAAATCATTCCTATTAAATCATAAATAATTCCGCGTTTGAGTAAATTATATTTTTCGTTTTCCATTTTGGATAAAACTATTTTTCCATCATAGATTCAAAAAATGTTCCAAAAATTAAGAAAGGTCGTTGCTAATCAGTTTTAGAAATTCGTTTCTTGTCTGCAATGCTTCAAACTCACCACGAAACCCTGAAGTTGTAGTAACGCTATTCTGTTTTTGAACTCCGCGCATCATCATACACATATGCGAGGCTTCAATTACCACGGCAACTCCTCTTGGTTTTAATGTGTCGTTAATACACTCTAAAATATCGTGTGTTAAGCGTTCCTGCACTTGTAATCTACGTGCAAAAACATCTACAACACGCGGAATTTTACTTAAACCAACAATATGTCCGTTTGGGATATAGGCAATATGTGCTTTTCCGAAAAATGGAAGAATGTGGTGTTCACAAAGCGAATACAATTCTATATCCTTAACGATAACCATATCGTGGTAACTTTCCTTAAACATTGCGCTTCTGAGTATTTCAGCAGGATCTTGGCAGTTTCCTGAAGTAAGGAATTGTATAGCCTTTGCAGCTCTTTCAGGAGTTTTTACTATTCCTTCCCGTTCAGTATCTTCACCTATTGTTTTCAGAATGCTACTGTAGTTATCAGTCAGGCTGTCTGTAACTGGTTGATTGTATTCTTCAAAATACCTATATGACCCCATAATGTTTTAAGTTTCAATTAAAGTTCGATAGCCAAAAGTAAATCTATAAATTGAAAGCCAAAACTATATTCTTGTTTGAATTGCAGAATAAGGCTATAAATAGTACTTTCACAGCTTAAATATTAGGAATGATAAAGGCTCAGAACATTCACAAATATTATGACAACCTTCATGTTTTGAAGGGAGTGGACTTGCATATTAAAAAAAGTGAAATTGTTTCTATTGTTGGAGCATCGGGAGCGGGAAAAACCACTCTTTTGCAAATAATTGGTACACTTGATACGCTCCATGATGCAAGTAGTACACTTGTAATAAACGGAATAGATATAAACTCGCTTTCGGGAAAAAAGCTAGCTAAATTTCGGAATGAAAACTTAGGTTTTATATTTCAGTTTCATCAATTACTCCCCGAATTTACGGCTATTGAAAATATTTGTATTCCTGCATTTATAAAAGGTACTTCTAGATCTGAAGCCATTAAAAAAGCTGAAGAATTACTTTCATTTTTAGGACTTTCGCATCGAAAGAATCATAAACCTAACGAGCTTTCTGGAGGTGAACAACAACGTGTCGCCGTTGCCCGAGCCTTGGTTAATGACCCACCGATTATCCTGGCCGATGAACCCAGCGGTAATTTAGACACCGAAAGTTCCGAAAATCTTCACAATTTGTTTTTTAGGCTTCGCGATGAATTTGGTCAGACGTTTGTGATTGTTACCCACAATAAAGATCTTGCGAATATGGCCGATAGAAAGTTGGTTATGCGGGATGGAATAATTGCTGATTAACCTATTCATTTCAATACTAGAACCATAGCATTACAACAAAAAAACATTTATACTAAAGAATTAAGTGATATGAATCAACTTCCTCTAAAAGAGTTTCTTGAAGAAAAAGTTATTCTGTACAACAATTCCGATTTTATTGAATCTGATCCAATTCAAATTCCTCATTTATTTACGCTAAAAGAAGACATTGAAATCGCCGGGTTTTTGGTGGCAACTATTGCTTGGGGAAATCGAAAAAGCATTATCAAGAACAGCCATCAATTAATGGAACGGATGGGTAATTCTCCTTATGACTTTGTTATGAATTATACAGATAATGATTCTGAATTATTGTCAGGTTTTGTCCACCGCACCTTCAATAGTGATGACCTTTCCTATTTTATTAAATCGCTTCAGAATATTTATACAAATCACGGCGGATTAGAAAACATCTTCAACTCAAATAAGGGAGCGGATTCGCTTCAAGAAGCAATTCATAAATTTAAACACGTATTTTTTGAGCTTCCACATTTAGGGCGGACGCAAAAACACGTGAGCGATCCGATGAAAAATTCGGCTGCCAAACGGATTAACATGTATTTGCGTTGGATGGTTCGAAACGATAATGCCGGTGTAGATTTCGGAATTTGGAAAAACATTTCTCCTGCCCTATTATCTTGTCCGTTAGACGTTCATAGCGGAAATGTTGCTCGTAAATTAGGTTTGCTTAAGAGAAAACAAAATGACGCTAAGGCCCTAAACGAATTGGACGCCTCATTGCGATTGCTCGATGCACAAGATCCAGTTAAGTATGACTTCGCTTTATTCGGTCTCGGTGTTTTTGAAGGATTTTAAGTCAATCCCTATTTCCCTTGAAAATTTAAAATTTTTGATTACCAAAATTGCCTAAAATGTTGTACTTTTATCGGCAATCTTTAAACGATTTTGTTTTTGGATAGCCCCACAAAAAGAAAACAATACGTGATAAAACCACCTATTCCCTCTGATGAAAAGCAACGCCTTGCAGCGGTGCGTTCATACCACCTTCTAGACACCCTTCCAGAGAAAGATTTTGATAATATAACAGCCCTAACTGCTAGTATTTGCGATACTCCCATAGCTTTAGTTACCCTATTGGATACGGACCGTAATTTTCTTAAATCTCATTACGGACTCGCATTTAATGAAGCGCCAAGGGATACTTCTTTTTGCGGACACGCTATTTTGGAAGAAACTGATGTATTTGTAGTTGAAGATGCGAGAATAGATCCTCGATTTGAGAAAAATCCGCTTACAACCAATATGCAAGCTGTATTTTATGCAGGTGCCCGTTTGGTAAATTCTGATGGGTTTTCTTTAGGAACCCTTTGTGTATTCGATACCAAGCCAAGAACTATTACGTCTAAGCAACGAAGAGCGCTTACTGCACTCGCCTACCAAGTAGTAAACCTGTTTGAGGCAAGAAAGCACAACAGGATGTTGTTGGCAGCGCAAGAAGAGCTTAAAGAACGCAACGAAGAGCTTAAAAGTTTTGCAGGAATCGTTTCCCACGATATGAAAATGCCTTTGGCAAATATGATTATCACCTCCGATATGCTGCACGCAAAATACGGGAACGTTTTAGATGCACAAGCAAAAAAATACCTAGATTATATTAAACAGTCTTCATTTACTTTAAGCGAATATATCTCTGGATTACTAGAACATTACGAAACAGACAAAACTATTTCTAGTATAGCAGAAACTTTTGACAGCCAAGACCTTATTGAAGAAATCATTGAGTTATTAAATATTAATATCGATTGTGAAATTAATCTTCCAGAGGAAAATATTGAAATGCAGGCCAATAAGTCGGCTCTAGAACAAATTTTCATCAATCTAGTAGGTAACAGTCTAAAGTATAACGATAAGGATAAGATAAAAATTGATATTGACTGCTTTGAAAAAGATGATGTTTATTATTTTTCGATTTCTGACAATGGAATGGGTATTCCTGAAGAAGAGTTAAGCAATATTTTTGACCTTTTCGGAACAATTGGAGTTCTTGATAGAAATGGGGTAAAAGGAAATGGCATTGGCCTTTCTACAGTAAAGAAATTGATAACAAAATTGGGAGGGGAAATTGAAATTTTCTCAACTTTGGGAGTTGGTACTACTTTTAAGTTTTCTATTCAGAAAAAAATTATAGTTTAAGGTAATCCCGTTTATGTACTTCGGATTTGATATTATTACATAACCTTTTTTATCTTTGAAAAATAATCTTAGGAATGCTGTTCAAATACCCAGAAGTTCTATACGCCCTCTTTTTACTTCTCATCCCGATATTTATTCACCTATTCCAACTTAGGCGCTTTCAACGCGTTGAATTTACCAATGTTGCTTTTTTAAGAAAAGTAACCATTCAAACCCGAAAAAGTTCCACAATTAAAAAATGGCTAATCCTACTAATGAGGCTTTTTGCGCTTGCCTGTATCATTATTGCATTTGCTCAACCCTTTACAGCCTCCAAAACCGCTTTAAATTCGAAAAAAGAAACCGTTATCTATATTGATAATTCCTTTAGTATGCAAGCCAAAGGAAGTAGCGGCAGTTTACTTGATAGAGCCGTACAAGACCTTTTTGATAAAGCCGGACAAACGGAAAAATTAACTTGGTTTTCAAACGATTCCGAACGACTAAACAGTTCTTCGCAAGACTTTAAAAACGAAATTCTCGCTGTTGGGTACTCTCAAAATCAATTGGCGCCATCACAAGTATTAATGAAAGCCGATCAACTTTTCTCTCAAGAAAAGGATGTTTTAAAACAATTAATCTTTATTTCCGATTTTCAACAAAAAGAAGCTTTTCCAGACATATCTCAAAATATTAAAGTAGATGCTGTACAGGTAGCCCCTGTAAAGGCTACAAATATTACCATAGACAGTGTTTTCGTTGTTTCAAAAAATGCCACAACAACTCAGTTGCAGGTAAATGTTTCAAAACAAGGCGATGCGATTTCAGAAGTGCCTATTTCGCTTTTTAATAATGGCAAACTAACTGCAAAAACAGCCGTAGATTTATCTCAAAATTCGACTGGTACAATCACTTTCGACATAGACGCTTCTGAAACATTTAATGGCAAATTGGAGCTTTCCGAGGTCAATATGCCATTCGACAATAGTTTATTTTTCAGTATAAACAGACCAGAAAAAATTAAGGTTTTAGCCATTAATGGAGCAGATGGTAATTTCCTACAACGCCTATTTGAAAAGGAACGTTTCCTATTTAAACAACAAACATTTAAAACGCTGGATTACAATCAGATTCCCGATCAGAATTTCATTGTTTTGAATCAATTACAAGATATTCCAAACTCATTAGCAACAGCTTTAAAGTCCTTTAGTGATGCTGGTGGTAGCGTATTGATAATTCCATCGCGCGACGCTGTTTTGAACAGTTACAACAGCTTTCTTGCTATGATGAATATAGGGGTGTTTTCGGAAGCACTGCAACAAGAAAAAAAGATTACCAAAATTGTTTTTTCTCATCCGTTGTTTCAAGGCGTATTCGAAAAAGAAGTAGTGAATTTTCAATATCCAAAGGTCAATTCTATTTACGGTATTAAAACCACGGCTGCCCCTGCCCTAATTTTTGAAGACTTACGGCCTTTTTTACTTCAGAAGGATAAAACCTATTTATTCACCGCTGCTATAGACACCGAAAACTCCAATTTTATAAATTCACCTTTAGTCGTGCCAACTATTTACAATATGGGCTTGCAGAGTTTACCTTTGCCTAATTTGTACTATGTAATTGGAGGTCAAAATACATTTGGCGTGCCAGTGCAATTGGGCCCAGACCAAATATTGGCAATGAAAGACAGCATTTCTCAATTTATTCCAAGACAACAAACCAAAGCGAATCACGTGCTAATTACGACAATCGACGAACCTAAAAAAGCCGGTAGTTATGAATTAGTTCGGGACAATGAAGTTTTACAAACAGTGAGTTATAATTACTCTAGGAACGAAAGCAAATTAAACTATTTGAATGCTGCAGACTGGGAAGGTGCTAATTTACACAATTCGATTAACGATCTGTTCGATTCACTTTCAGAAGCGAATGCAATCAATAGTTTCTGGAAATGGTTTGTTATTTTTGCATTGTTCTTTTTACTTTGTGAAATGCTCATTTTAAAGTTTTTGAAATAAGTTACAAGTAAGCTTGTACTTGTTTCGTATGAACGGATTAATTTGTTGAATTTCGAGATAATTGAGAATCAATTCCACCGAGTTAAGGCCTTCTAAATTGATATAGAATAGTTATATGAAAATAGTATTAAAATCCGCAACTATAGTCGATTCCTCGTCAGCCCACCACGGAAAACAGCGTGATGTTCTAATTGTGAATGGTACAATTGAGAAAATAGCCAACTCAATTCCTGCAGCAGATGGCATAAAGGAAATTTCCTTGAAAAACCTTCATATTTCACAAGGTTGGTTCGATAGCAGTGTTTCATTTGGCGAACCTGGATTTGAAGAGCGCGAGAATATTGATAACGGTTTAAAAACTGCGGCTTATAGCGGTTTTACAAGCGTTGCGGTAAATTCAAATAGTTATCCCGTTGCAGATAGCAAAGGGCATATAAAATTTCTTAAATCGAAAGCCGAAAACAATGCTGTAAACCTTTACCCTATTGGCGCTCTTACATTTGGCGGCAAAGGCATTGATTTAGCAGAATTGTACGATATGAAAAGCGAAGGCGCCATATCATTTTACGATTATAAAAACCCAATTGCCAATGCAAACTTATTAAAAATTGCACTACAATATTGCCAAGGTTTCGACGGCCTGGTTCAATCGTTTCCTTTTGAAAAATCAGTTGCCCGAAACGGCGTGGTTAATGAAGAATTAAGCGGAACACGTCTTGGGTTAAAAGGAATTCCAGCACTTTCAGAAGAACTCCAGATTATCCGAGATTTGTACATTTTGGAATATACAGGCGGGAAACTTCATATTCCTACCATTTCAACTAAAAAGTCTGTTGCGCTAATTAAAGATGCTAAGAAAAAAGGATTAAATGTAAGTTGCAGCGTTTCAATTTTTAATCTTGTATTGACAGATAGCGTTTTGGAAGATTTTGATACAAACTACAAACTCCTCCCTCCTTTGCGCACCAATGAAGATGTTAAGGCTTTGATTAAAGGCCTTAAGGATGGCACCATCGATGGCGTTACAAGCGATCACAATCCTTTAGATGTGGAACGGAAAAATGTAGAATTTGACAGAGCTGACTTTGGTAGCATCGGACTAGAAAGTTGTTTTGGAGCGCTCAACAATATTTTGGGAGTTGATAAAACCATAACAGCACTTACAAGATTAAAAGGTGTATTTGGTATTCCTGAGGTGAAAATTGAAGAAGGTAAAATTGCCGAACTTACACTTTTTACTCCCGATGAAACTTGGACGTTTACTAAAGATGATATAACCTCTACTTCAAAAAACGCTGCCCTTCTAGGAGCAAAATTAAAAGGAAAGGCGTACGGAATAATTTCAAATAATAACTTGGTTTTAAACACATAATGAAGAACTCCCTTTCAGGAAAATCGACCGCTTTGATTGCTTATGCACCGTTCGTCGGATTTTTTATAGCATTTTTTCTAAATGAAGATAAACGTGACCCTTTTGTTACTTGGCACGTTAAAAATATGTTTGGGATATTTCTGCTATTTGTTTCTGCAATGGTAGTGCAATCAGCAATCGATTATACAGTTGGAGATTTACTTTGGGTTGTATGCTTTATTCTTTGGGTATACTGTGGGATTCAAGCCTATAGAGGGCAAACCAAAGGAATTCCTTTTTTAAGTGAAAAGTTTCAAAAATGGTTTTCTTTTTTGAACTAAGGATGCATATCTCAATTTAAACACTTCAATTTTTTTAGACTATTAACAAATAAGACCGAATGTGAAAGGTCTTGCTTATTTTTGCTTTTATGGAAAAGAAAAAACTACAATTAGAACACAATTATAGAGCAGCGCAAAATCCGTCAGGAAAACCGCCAGCTATAATTATGCTACACGGATTTGGCAGCGACGAGAACGATTTGTTTTCATTTGCAAGCGAATTACCCAGCCAATATGCAATCTTCTCTTTAAAGGCCCCTATCAAGCTGCAACCATACGGAAATGCGTGGTACAACATCTATTTTGACAATTCACAAGGCAAATTTAGCGACGATGAACAAGCAATTGAATCGCGAGAGTTAGTTTCAAAGTGTATCGATGAAATTATAGAAAAATATCAAGTGGATAAAAACAATATTACACTCTTAGGATTCAGTCAGGGTACAATTTTGAGTTTTTCGGTTGCTTTAAGCTATCCAGAAAAAGTTAAAAATGTGATTGGACTAAGCGGCTATATAAATGAAGAAATATTGAAGTCTGGCTATGAGAACAACGACTTCAGTAATTTAAACGTATATACTTCGCACGGCACTGTAGATCAGGTTATCCCTGTGCAATGGGCTCAGAGAACAAAACCTTTTTTGGAAAACTTAAATATTGATTGCAAATATTCTGAATTTCCTGTCGGTCACGGTGTAGCACCTCAGAACTTTCAGGAGCTTAAAGAATGGCTGGCCAAGCACTAGCAGTACTATTAGGTTTCGGAAATTGTAATTGAGATTGTTATATTTACTTCTCATATATTTCGAAACCTAATCCTCTTTAATTTGGATATATCAAGGAAGCTATTGTATTCAAAGTTAATTCTTCGTCTTTACTAATAGAATATTCTAGTACCATTTCGCCCCAATATGTGCCATCGGTGAAGTCTGCTAAAATCCATTTGTGGTTTAAAAACTTCACTTTATTAACTTTCATGTCACCATTCATTCCAGCAAAAGGGACTAACGGATTATTGCCTTTCAGCGCATTTTGATCGTAAATTTGATTGGAAACGAGCGCTTCTATATCGGCAGCATCATATCCAAAACTCTCTAAGTATGTCATTGCATTTTCATTTCCAAGCAATGTAAAATAGTTTAGGTCGTTGTTTTTTTCCTTCAACTCTGCAATGGTCTTTTCAGCATTTTCAACCTTAGCCCTTAGATTTTCAATTTTCATTTCTTGGGCTTCAAAAATGGTTTTTTCGTTCATATACTGAAAAATTATCAGCAGGAGCGTAAAAAGGAATAAATAAAGAAATATCTGACGTCTCATTCTTAAATAGTTATAGTTAGTGTATCGTATGCAAGATGTACATTTTCTGGAAGCTTTTTCTCAACTTCTTCATGAAAACCCATAAGGTGACTAATATGCGTTAAATAGGCTTTTTTAGGTTTCACTTTATCAATAAAATCGAGTGCTTCGGATAAGGTAAAATGCGAATAGTGGGGTTCTTCCCGTAATGCGTTAATAACCAGCACATCGGTTCCTTTAACTTTTTCAATTTCTTCGGGAACAATTGTTTTTACATCTGTTAAATAGGTGAAATTATCTATTCGAAAGCCTAAAACAGGCAATTTGTCGTGATAGGCTTCAATGGTAACAATTGTTTTGCCACCAATGGTAAAAATTGAGTTTTTATCTATTTCTATTTCTTCTATATCGGGGGCGCCGGGATATTTGTTTTCCTTGGTAAAAACGTATTCAAAGCGTTGGTGAAGCGCTTTAAAAACTCGTTTATGGGCATAAAAAGCCATTTTGCCCTGCATAAAGTTGAAAGGCCGTATGTCGTCTATTCCAGCCGTATGGTCGCTGTGTTCGTGTGTTAGCAGTATTGCATCAACTTTTGTCACATTTTCACGCAACATTTGCTGTCTAAAGTCAGGACCACAATCGATTACACAAGAATAATTATTCCAACGAACCCAAACTGAAACACGCAAACGCTTGTCTTTAGGATCGTTGCTCTTACAAACGGGGTGGTTGCTTCCAATTACGGGAATACCTTGAGAGGTTCCTGTGCCAAGAAATGTTACTTTAATTTTCGAGTTCATCTGCATTTAAGGTTTACAATTCGTAAAAAAGATTGAACGCTATTCAGAAAGATTTCGAATGTATTAGAAAGGAATAAATTTACTGGTCTCATTCCCGCAAAAATAAAGTTATTTTTTTTGTTTGCCTACGCTATTCACTACCTTTGTTAGCGATAAAACGGAACACTACTATGCCCAATACGATAATAGGAGATAAGGAATTTCAGGAAATTCCCTCCATAAAAAGTAAGGCTTTAAGAATCAATCTGAACGAGAACATTTACGGTAGTTTTGCCGAGATTGGTGCCGGGCAGGAAACAGTGCGTAATTTTTTTAGAGTTGGGGGTGCTTCTGGTACCATCGCGAAGACCATGTCTGCTTACGGCAAAGACTTCAGCGATGCCATTTATGGAGTCGAGGATGATGGAAGATATGTTACTGAAGCAAGGCTTACTAAGATGCTCTCTCACGAAATTAATCTTATCGAAGAGCGAATTAATCGTGAAACCAATCCGAATAAATTGTTTTTTTCGTATGCAAATACGGTTACAACAATAGATTTTGCTAAGCAATACAAAGGCCATGGTTGGGTTGGAATACGTTATCAGGTTGATCCTAATGAAGATTATAATGAAATAACGCTTCATATACGTTTTCACCAAAATGATGCACAGCTTCAACAAATTACCTTAGGAATTTTAGGCGTAAACTTGATTTATGGTGCATATTACAAATACGATCATCCAAAGAAATTACTTAGGTACCTCTACGATCACATCGATAAAGATTCGTTAGAAATAGATACAATCAACTTTTCCGGCCCCCGTTTTAAAGATGTTGATAACCGATTAATGAGTCTTCAACTTATTAAAAATGGTATGACCGATGCTGTAATGTTTGGACCTGACGGCTATAATATTCTTCCAGCAAAAATTCTTTATAAAAAGAATATACTTGCTTTTAGAGGCAGTTTTAGACCTGTAACCAATGTAAATATTGATATGTACGAACAGGCCTATGAGTTATTTCTATTGGAAAACAGGGTTAAAGAAGAACGAACAGAGGTGATTTTTGAAATAACCCTTTCAAATTTAAGGGCTACAGGCGAAATTGACGAAGAAGACTTTCTGGATCGTGCAAAACTACTCTGTAATCTGGGTCATACAGTGATGATATCAAATTTTCAAGAATATTATCGATTGGTTGAATATTTTGCGCGCTACACAAAAATGCGAATGGGTCTGGCCATGGGCGTTAATAACCTAATCGATATTTTTGACGAAAAGTACTATCGCCATTTAAGCGGTGGTATTTTAGAAGCTTTTGGAAAACTATTTTACAAAGATCTAAAAGTGTACCTCTACCCTATGAAAGATTTAAAAACAGGGGAATATATAAATAGCAAAAACTTGAAGGTTCATCCACGAATGAAGGAACTCTACAAGTTTTTTAAATACAACGGTAGGCTTGTTGATATTGCCGACTACAACCCTGAATTTCTGGATATATTTTCGCGCGACGTTCTTCTTAAAATTGAAAAAGATGACGACGGTTGGGAAAAAATGCTGCCAGAAGGTGTTTCGGAAATCATTAAAAGTAAAAAGCTATTCAATTACCGCCGTTCGCTTAAAGATATTGGAAACTAATCCAATATCTGTGCAGCGTGATCCTTGGTTTTTACTTTCTCAATAACACGTTCTACAATACCTGTTTCGTCTATTATAAACGTCATACGATGAATTCCGTCGTACGTTTTCCCCATAAACTTCTTTGGCCCCCAAACCCCAAACGCATTGAGCACTTCTTTATTTTCATCGGCCAATAAAGGGAATGGAAGTTTGTGTTTCTCTTTAAAGTTTTTCTGACGCTTTTCACTGTCGGCACTTACGCCTAAAAGCTCGTAACCTTGTTTTTGAAGTTCTTCATAATTGTCACGAAGGTTACAAACTTCATTTGTACAACCTGGGGTACTAGCTTTTGGATAGAAAAAAACAATCCATTTTTTACCTTTATAATCTTCAGAACTGATACTGTTTCCGTCTTGGTCGTTAACTTTGAAATTTGGTACCTTGTCGCCTGATTTTAATGTTTGCATAATCCTTATTTTTGTATAAAAGTACTTCAAAATGACCAAACAAGAAAAAGTAAAATTTGTTATTGAAACATTGAACAAACTTTATCCTCAAGTACCGATTCCTTTAGACCACAAAGATCCTTACACACTGCTAATTGCGGTTCTCCTCTCGGCTCAAAGTACAGATGTACGGGTAAACCAAATAACTCCGTTGCTTTTTGAAGTTGCTGACAACCCGTACGATATGGTAAAATTATCTGTTGAAGAAATTCGTGACATTATTCGGCCAGTTGGATTGTCACCTATGAAATCAAAAGGTATTCATGGGCTCTCTCAAATATTGATTGATAAATACGATGGAAAAGTGCCTGCCGATCTTGAAGCGTTAAAAACATTTCCAGCGGTTGGACATAAAACAGCGAGCGTAGTAATGAGTCAAGCTTTTAATATTCCCGCATTTCCAGTAGACACCCATATCCACAGAATGATGTATCGTTGGGGACTCTCTAATGGTAAAAATGTAGTGCAAACCGAGAAGGACGCGAAACGTTTATTCCCCGAACATAGTTGGAATCTATTACACCTTCAAATGATATGGTATGCGCGCCAATACTCACCTGCTCGTGGCTGGGATTTAGATAAGGATATTATCACTAAAACTATTGGAAGAAAGAGTGTTATCGACGATTACCTAAAGAAGAAAAAGAAGTGATGTATTGACTTTTAAAGGAGTTGAAACGACTTTGATTTAGTTAGTGCCGTACCTATCAAAAAGATACAAGATACTCGCCATTGTTGCGGCGCCCAATTCCAATTCGCGTTTGTTTACAGCATCAAAAGTATCGGTGGCTGCGTGGTGGTGATTGAAATAACGTTGCCCATCGGGAACTAGGCCTGCAAGAACATCTATATTCCCTTTCATAGGATTAATATCCGCTCCAGCATAACCTTTTTCAAAAAGGTGAATTAGATATGGTTCAAAGAGCGATTTCCAGTTTTTGGCCTTTTCAAGATTGGCTGCATTGGTATCAAATGAAAACCCTCTTGGAGTAAAACCACCAGCATCGCTTTCAATTGCAAACCTATGTTTTTCCCCTTTTCGTTTTATTTCTTCGGCATATTTTTTTCCACCGCGAAGGCCGTTTTCTTCATTCATAAATAAAACAGCACGAATCGTATGTTTTGGCTTATAGCCTAATTTTTTAAATAGGTGAAGCACCTCCATACTCTGCACTACTCCTGCCCCATCATCTTGCGCACCATCTGCAAGGTCCCAACTGTCGAGGTGTGCGCCTACAACCATATATTCATCAGGATATGTGCTTCCGGTAATTTCGCCAATTACATTATAGCTTTGCACGTCATCCCAAGTTTTGCAGTTCATTTTATAATAAAACTTTAGATCGGGTTGCAATTTTAGCAGACTGCTTAAATATTCTGCCCCGTTTGTACTGATGGCTGCCGCTGGAATATGCTTACTCGAGGGTAAATCGCCATAAGTCATTGATCCAGTATGTGGATAATCGTCTAAACTATGGGTTAATGAGCGTACTAAAACGCCAACGGCACCATACTTCGCCGCTTCTTTTGCGCCTGCATATCGCTGATCTGCAGCTTCACCATACGCCTGATAAGTATGAATAAAACTGGGGTTCATTGGTCTGTTAAAGAAAACAATTTTACCAGATAATTTTTCCTTTCCAAGCGAAGCAAGTTCTTCTATTCCTTGCACTTCTACTACTTCGGCTTTAATTCCTAAACTTGGAGTGGCTATAGAACCACCTAAGGCGCAAATATCCATTACTCTTTTTTGACCGCCTGCAGTTTCTAAATAAGCGTATTCCTTAAAGCCTCTTGTCCATTTTGGAACCATTACAGGTTGTAACCACACGTTGTCTAAACCTAATTCGTTAAGTATAGCTTCCGTATATTTAACTGCTCTTTCTGCTTCAATAGAACCTGAGAGCCTTCCTCCTATTTCATTGGCCAAATGATCCAGCCATTCATAACTTTTACCTTCTGTTAAAACAGTTGTAAATAGCTTGTTGATCATTATTGAATCTTGGTCTTTATTCTGGGCAATTCCTGTGCAAGAAAAAATAAGCAGAATGATTAGTATGCGAAATGAGCAAGTTTTCATTGTTTGTTTTTAAGTCTATTATAAGCTCCGGGCTATGGAGCCGAAATTTTGAGTTTTGATAACCTTAATCGTTCATAAGCCGTTCTCTATATTCGGAAATTTTAGCTTTGATATGGTCATCCAATTCGGGCTCTTTTATGCCTTTATACTTTTTGAGCTCTTGAAGCATTATTTCAGCCATAATAACACGGGCTGTTTCTTTGTTGTCTGACGGTACAATAAACCACGGTGCGTTAGGCTTGGAAGTACGATTGATGGCTTCTTCATAGCATTTTTGATAATCGTCCCATAATTCACGTTCATCTAAATCGCCTGGAGAGAACTTCCAGTTTTTATTTGGCTTATCCAAGCGGCGCAGTTGTCTATGCTTTTGTTCTTCTTTTGAAAGGTTTAAAAAGAATTTGAAGATAATAGTCCCGTTTTCCTGAATGGTTTTTTCAAAATCATTTATTTGTTGAAAACGCTTATCCCAAAACGCTTCGTTTATATCGTCTAACGCGTTTACGTGCGGCAAGTTTTCACCGAGAATATACTCTGGATGCACTCGGGTAACCAATACATTTTCGTAATGAGTTCGGTTAAAAACACCAAATTTTCCACGTTCAGGAAGTGCGATATAGTGGCGCCATAAATAGTCGTGGCGTTTTTCGAGGGCGGTTGGCGTTTTAAAACTATGAACTACAACTCCGCGTGCGTTAAAATCTTTAAATACCTCACGAATTAAACTGTCTTTTCCAGCGGTATCCATTCCTTGAATACAAACCAGAACAGCATACTTTCCGTGAGCATATAAGGTATCTTGAAGCTTACCTAACTCCTTTCGGGTGCTTTTTAATTGTTTTTTTAGCTCCTTCCTTGAAGCATTGAGGTCAAATTTAGTTTTTGTTTCGCCAATCCTGATTGTATCAGAAACCTTGAAATCTTCAACTTTAATTTCTTTCATATCGATGTTTTCTATGTGAAGGATTTTTTATTGATTCTGAATTTTTAATTGATCCTATTTATTCGTTCTAGCTAGTCACGATATTCTGCAATTTTCGATACATCGCAGTGCGTCGCTACCCTATTTGCTGGCAAACGATTTTACATCATCTTCGCTAATTTCTTGTCCGCCTAGAATGATTAGTCGTTCTACAACGTTGCGCAACTCTCTAATATTTCCAGTCCAATCGTATTCTTGTAACAACTTTACGGCTTTTGTGGAAAATTTCTTTTGTGTAGTGCCGTGTTCTTTTGAAATCTTTTCGGCGAAATATTCAACTAACAGTGGAATATCCCCTTGTCGGTCCTTTAGTGCAGGAACTTTTATTAGAATTACCGCCAATCTGTGATAGAGGTCTTCACGAAAGCGACCTTCTTCAATTTCTTTTTTTAAATCTTTATTGGTGGCTGTAATTACTCTAACATCCACCTTAATATCCTTATCGCTTCCAACGCGTTGCACTTTATTTTCTTGCAGTGCCCGCAATACTTTGGCCTGTGCCGAGAGGCTCATATCTCCTACTTCATCAAGAAAAATAGTTCCGCCATTGGCTGCTTCAAACTTTCCAGCCCTGTCTTTATTTGCAGAAGTAAAGGCTCCTTTTACATGACCAAAGAGTTCACTTTCGATCAACTCACTCGGAATTGCAGCACAATTTACTTCTATCATTGGGCCACTACTCCTATCGCTTTTTTGATGTAACCAATGTGCCACCAACTCTTTTCCTGTGCCGTTAGGGCCCGTAATTAGCACGCGAGCTTCGGTTGGGGCAACTTTTTCAATCATTTCCTTGATTTTTTCAATGGCAGAAGATTCTCCGATCATTTCATAATTCTTAGAAACTTTTTTCTTAAGCCTAGCGTTTTCTACAACTAATTCTTGCGTATCCAAGGCAATTCGCACGGTATTGAGCAACCGATTTAAATCTGGTGGTTTCGAGATATAATCAAAAGCGCCCAAACGCATTGTGTTTACAGCGGTATCTAAATCGCCGTGACCTGAAATCATTACAATGGGAATTTCCGGTTTAATTTTTTTGATGGCTTCTAAAACTTCAACCCCGTCCATTTTTGGCATTTTGATATCACAAAGCACTAAATCGAAATCTTCATTTTTAATGATTTCCATTCCTGCTAAGCCATCTTCTGCTTCAAAAACCTCATAGCCTTTATTTTCTTCGGTCAAGATTTTATTTAATACGCGTCGGATAGCCGCTTCGTCTTCAATTATGAGTATTCTAGCCATTTTGTTAGTATTTAAATTTTAACCCTGTTCTAAAATAGGGTGAATTTTCATTGTTAATTTGATATACCTTATTCCCATCATTATCTTCAAACCTGAAGTTGCTGTAGACCGAATGTGCTGCATAGGCATAAAATAGTAAATTTTCTGTAAAAAAATGTTCGTATCCCACACCTGCTATTCCCATTGTAACCTGAATATTTTCGGCGATTCTTCTATCGGGGTTTTGATCTTGCGAATTAGGGGCAAAATCCTGGTGAATATTAGCGTAATCGTTGTCTAAAGTAACAAAAGCTTGAATAGCATCTTTGCGTTTTCTATTAAGGTAATGCCGTATGTTGGTTTTTGGCAATCCCAAGGTGTACGTCCAGTTTGGATGAAACTCTTTATAATAGTTTAAAATTGGCAACGGAAACCACCGTCCTGGTGTGTTAGAATACGTAAGGCCAAAAATAAATCTACTGGGTTTCTCACCTTCAGCTACGTTTTTTCGTTTGTCTTTGATTGCGTATACACCAACTTCAAAAAGAATATCATCTTTTTGTAATTTCCCTTCAAAATCGCTTTGCAGCTTTGGGCCTATTTTGGCGCCAAAACGCCATACCTTATTGTGTTCCCAAGTATAGGCTATGTAAGCATCTATTTCTTGAAATGAATTTATCTGATTTTTTATGCTGGAAAACCTGTCTTCTGCATCTGAAATTTTAATATCTAAATAACGATATTCCGCTCCAACAACTATAAAGTTCTTTTTTTCCTTGTGCACTCGAATCGGGAATTGAGCTAACGCCCTATATCTAGTCAACGAATTGTCCGAATTTGAAAAAGGAAGGTGTAAGAATTCCAATCGAGCCAAGTCTGTTGTTTGGGCCGATAACACCATTGCAAAAAGTAAAAGAACGATAGTCAATGGCTTTCTTCTGCTCATAAACACAAAAATTATAATTTATAAATCAATCTCCACAACATCCAACGCTAAAATGAAATTATTAATATCGAAGCCATTTTAGCAGCTCTTTATATGTAGGTTTTTTCCCGTACATTAAAATTCCTACACGATAAATCTTTGCAGCAAACCAAACAGTTCCGAAGAAAGTAAGAAAAAGTATGGCAACCGAAATTAGTTGTTGCCACAGCGGCACACCAAATGGAATTCGCATTAACATAACCACAGGAGATGTAAATGGAATATACGAAAACACCTGAGATACAGTGCCATGAGGATTGTCAATTACAGTAAAAAATCCAACATATACAGCAAGCATTAACGGCATTAAAATAGGCATCATAAACTGCTGAGTATCTGTTTCGCTATCTACTGCGGCACCAACCGCGGCATATAACGATGCGTAGAGAAGGTATCCACCAACAAAAAACAGCACAAACATAATAACTAGGTTCGCTATTGGTAAATTGTTTATCTCTCGAATAACGTCTTGAACTATTTGTTCTGCTCCGCCATCTACACCTTGTTGTATAACTTGTTGCGAAGGAGCTCCCCCAGCAACGTCAACACCGAATATAGCGCTAATAGCCGTCAACAACGCAAAACTAAGAATAACCCAAATTAGAAACTGAGTAATACCAGCCAAGGTGGTTCCAATTATTTTTCCGAGGAGTAAAACGCGAGGTTTTACCGATGAAATAATTACCTCAATCACTCTACTTGTTTTTTCTTCAATTACGCTTCGCATAATCATATTTCCGTAGATAATGATGAACATAAACAGTAAATATCCTGCAGCACCACCGAAAACGAGTTTAAGTCCAGACCCCATTTTTGAGGTTTCTTCGCCTTTAAATGTTACTTGATTTGCCGCAACTTTAATACGAAGGTCATTAATTAACTGCGAGTCTATACCCGCATCTTTTAGCTTAAGAATATTGACTTTAGACTCTAACATATTGTTTATGTCTTTCATCATAGATAATGATGGCGAATCTTGAGAATAAAATGTAATTCCTTCTGAAAGTGATTCTAAATTTTCGCTTTTCGGAATATATAAAAGGCCATAGATTTCGTTTTTTTCGGCTTCAGCTTTTGCATCTTCTAACGGAACGTTAAACAGCAATTTGTACTTGGTGTGCGATGTGCTTTCAAAATCTTCGGCAAATAGCCCGCTTTCATCTAAAACAGAGATGTTTCGAACTGTATCGTTATTCAGGTTTGAGAGATAAGCAACAAGTCCAAAGATTCCGACGATAAGAAGCGGACTCAAAAAGGTCATTATAATGAATGATTTGTTACGGACTTTGGTAAGGTATTCCCTTGTAATAATCAGAGATAGATGATTCATCGCTCTTAGTTTTTTTGGATGGTTTCAATAAAAATATCACTTGCAGATGGTACTACTTCTACAAAATGGGTTAATTGTCCTTGGGCTGTAAGAAAGCTTACAAAATCGTTACTTGAGCTAGAATCAGGTAATTTAACTTTGTATTGAAGTTCGTTATTTATGCTTTTAAATGAAGCCGGAAATATTTCAAACTTTTCTTTTAATGCAGCCGTTGTGGCGACGTGATCGGGAGTTACCAATCCAATTTCGAAGGTATTGCTTCTGTACTCTCGCTTAATATCAATTAAACTTCCATCCAATATTTTGTTAGATTTATGAATTAACGCAATATGGTCACACATTTCTTCGACTGATTCCATTCGGTGCGTTGAAAAAATAACAGTCGCTCCATCATCGCGTAATTTTAAAATTTCATCTTTAATGAGGTTTGCGTTAATCGGATCAAAACCGCTAAATGGTTCATCAAAAATCAATAGTTTTGGAGTGTGGAGAACGGTAACCACAAATTGTATTTTTTGAGCCATACCCTTAGATAGCTCCTGAATTTTCTTATCCCACCAATCACCAATTTCCAAGCGATCGAACCAATATTTCAATCGTGCTTTCGCTTCTTGTTTAGAAAGTCCTTTAAGCTGTGCGAGATATAATGCCTGTTCCCCTACTTTCATTGTTTTGTAAAGGCCGCGTTCCTCTGGTAAATATCCAATTTGTTGAATATGATGAGGCTGAAGTGGCTCGCCATCTAAAATTACCTTGCCTGAATCGGGCATAGTAATTTGGTTAATAATTCTTATTAAAGTGGTTTTTCCGGCGCCATTTGGCCCCAACAAACCAAAGATGCTACCTTTTTCTACAGTTATAGAAACGTCGTTAAGCGCTTTATAATCTCCGTAGTGTTTGGAAACATTATTGACCTCTAAGAGTTTTTCCATAAAATTTATTTGAAGTTTGTAAATATATTGATTTGAATGTGCGCTATCCTATTAGTGAGTAAGATTTATGATTTCTTTTGCAAATATAGGATTGAAGCGTAACTGCCAACATTTTTATTTAAAATTTCACTACTTTTTAAATTAATTTTTAGGCTGGTATTTCCCTGTGTTTGGAGTAAACCAAGGAGGTAACAGCAAAATTATAACGATTTAGTTGTGGGAAAGACTAGAATTTTCTCCTGCGTTCATTTTGACAGTGGATTATTAATTGAATTTAGGAGGAAATGCTAGTTACAAATTTTGTAAAAAAAAGCGTCTATTGAACTCTATCTTAAAATGGTTGTTTGTTAAAATAATGAAAGGCCGAATAGTGTAAACTAGGTGGCTTAAAAACAAAACCCACCCAAAAAATTAATCTTTGGGTGGGAAAAAAAATTGCTATGAAAAAGAAAAATGTCTCTTCGTATTCTAAAGGGATTGTTCAAATATAAAGAAAAAATGTTATTTACAATTATTTAAGAGAACATATCCTTCACTTTTTCAAAAAATGATTTGTCTTCTTTTTCTGGTAACGGTTGAAAATGATCATCATTACTCATTTTTTCAAAGAAATCCCTTTGTTCTTTTGAAAGCGATTTTGGCGTCCATACGTTAATATGAACAAGTAAGTCACCAGTGCCATATCCGTTAATACTTGGAATTCCTTTATTTCGTAATCGTAGTATTTTACCGCTTTGCACACCAGAATCAATTTTTATGCGAACTTTTCCTGAAACGGTTTCAATCTCTTTAGATGTTCCTAAAACAGCTTCTGAAATACTTATATATAGGTCATAATGCAGGTTGTCACCCTCGCGCTGTAAAGTTTCGTGCGGTTTTTCTTCAATGGCAACTAATAAATCGCCCGAAATTCCATTTGCTGGTGCATCGTTACCCTTTCCAGACACTTTTAATTGCATCCCGTCTACTACTCCCGCTGGAATTTTGATTGAAACCGTTTCTTCGGTAGCCAACATTCCATCGGCATCGGCATTTGCAGGTTTCGAGTCGACCATTTGCCCCAAACCACCACAGGTAGTACACGGCGCAGAAGTTTGCATTCTACCTAAAATAGTATTCTGAATTCTAGTAATTTGGCCTTGCCCATTACACGTAGTACAGGTTTTATAAGTTGTTCCCTTTGCCAGTTTTTTACGCTTTACCTTAATTTTCTTTTCAACGCCATTGGCTATTTCTTCCAAAGTAAGCTGAACACGTATTCTCAGGTTGCTGCCTTTTACTGTTTTACGACCGCCGCCAAAGCCTCCTCCGAAGCCACCGCCAAAACCGCCGCCAAATTGACTACCGAAAATATCCCCAAACTGGCTGAAGATGTCGTCCATATTCATTCCGCCGCCGCCAAAACCACCGCCTTCGAAAGCTTGGTGACCATATTGATCGTAGCGTGAACGTTTATTTGGATCGCTTAGAACTTCGTATGCTTCGGCCGACTTTTTAAACATCGCCTCCGCTTCACTATCTCCTGGGTTTTTGTCAGGATGGTATTGAAGTGCTTTTTTTCGATATGCTTTTTTTATTTCTGCCGCTGTGGCACTTTTTGAAATGCCAAGAATTTCATAATAATCTTCCTTCATATCTATTGTCCTATTACTACTTTTGGATAGCGGATTATTTTATCACCTAACGTGTAGCCTTTTTCAACCACATCTATAATTTTGCCTTTTAGCTTTTTATCTGGAGCGGGTATTTGTGTAATTGCTTCGTGTGCTTCAGAATCAAAACTATCGCCCTGCTTTACTTCCATCATTTCGAGTCCTTTAGAACGTAATGTTTCGCGAAGCTTGTTGTTTATTAACCCTACACCTTTAAAATGGTTGTCTTCAATTTTATCTATTTCTTTTAGGGCTCTTTCAAAATCGTCTAAAACAGGCAATAAGGATAAAACAATATCTTCCCCAGCGGTTTTGAACATTTCGATACGTTCTCTGGCTGTGCGCTTTTTATAGTTTTCGAATTCTGCAAAAAGTCGTAAATAGCGATCTTTTTCACGTGCTAATTCGTCTTTTATTACAGCAACGGCATCATCAGTGTGCTCTTGATCCATTTCCTGTTCGGTATTTTCATTCTCATTCAACTCTACTTCCTCAATCGAGTCGTTTTCTTTAGATTTATCTTTTTTGCTCATAGTAGCTATTTCTTTCAAGTTTTTCAGAAGGGTGCAAAAGTACTGCCATTTGTAGTAAAATGTCAAAATGTCACTGGTTTTAATTTAATATTACTTTAAGAGAAAATGGTTTATAAAATATTATGTTTGCACGCAATTAAAAAAACAACATATGAAATCAACAACCTTAAAAATCACAATGCTTGCCTTTTTGGCAATTGGAACATTTTCGTGTAAGAACAACGAAAAAGAAGTTGCAAAAGAAATCGAAACTGCTGCTGAAGCTTCTGAAGTGGCTGTAGAATACAAAGTAGATACAGCTGCATCTGCTATTAAATGGGAAGGCTCTAAGCCAACTACTACTCATTTTGGTACAATTAAACTTGCTTCAGGTGCTTTTTCTGTAAACAACGATAAAGTTGAAGCTGGAAAATTTGAAATCGACATGAAGTCTATTAATGTTGAGGATCTTGAAGGAGAGTACAAAGCAAATCTTGAAGCTCACTTAATGGGAACGGTTGAAGGAAAAGAAGGCGATTTTTTCAACGCAAACAAATACCCTACTTCTAAATTTGAATTGACAAAAATTGAAGGTAATACTGTACACGGAAACCTTACAATTAAAGAAAAAACCAATGCTATTGAATTTCCTGCAACTATTACTATAAATGGTGATAATTTAGAGCTTGTTAGCGAACCTTTCAATTTAGATCGTACTAAATGGGACGTGAACTTTGGATCAAAATCTATTTTTCCAAACTTGGGTGATAAGTTTGTAAGCGATGATATGAAAATTACATTGTCTATCGTAGCTAAGAAATAATAATATTACCGCTCTTTTAAAAGAGCTCATAATAAAACGAAGGGTTGGTCTTTAAATTAAGACCAACCCTTTGTTATTTAAACAGTTTTGTAGTAATACTGTTCTTAATGTTTAGCAATAAAAACTTAGTTTACAACAAGTCTTGAAGCGCTGGTTCAATATTGTAAAACTTGAATCTGTATCCTAATTCTTCAATTTTCTTTGAACTGACCAATTGTCCTTCTACGACCAAAACATACATTTCGCCTAAAATAAGCTTTAGTGCAAATGCCGGAACATTAGGCAACCATAACGGACTGCCATAATGGTTTGCAATAAGTTTAGTTAGTTTTTTGTTTTGTATTGGGTTTGGTGCAACGGCATTAAAAATACCTTCAATCTGGTTTTGAAGTATAAACATATAAATTCCAACAATATCATCGATATGAATCCAAGACTGCCATTGGTTTCCATCTCCTAAAGGTGCTCCCAATCCCAATTTAATTGGCTGTACCAATTTTGGTAAGGCTCCATCGTTCTTGGCTAATACCATTCCGGTGCGCACTTTTGTCACCTCCATTCCTAAATTTTTAAATTTGGTAGCTGCTTTTTCCCAAGCAACAACCACTTTAGCTAGAAAGTTATCGTCAACTTCTTCACTTTCTTCGGTATATAACTTTGTCTCAGAATTGGGATAAATATTGACGCCGCTAGCCGATATAAAATGACTCACATCGTGCTCTATATTTTCTAGGGTATTATAAATAAGCTTCATTGACTCGACCCTACTTTCAATAATTACTTTTTTATAACTAGACGTCCATCGCTTTGCGATAGTAGCGCCCACTAAATTGATAATAGCCGTAACGCCTTCAAAAGCCTCTGAATCTATTTTTCCTTCTTTCGGATTCCAATAAAACCCTTTATATTTTTCTGTTTTCTCAATCTTTTCTTTGCTGGTTGTAAGGTAATTAACCTCGATACCAGCATGCAGACATGCTTTGGCAAGTTTACTGCCAATTAGTCCCGTAGCCCCTGTAATTAACACCTTTTTCATATTATCTTAAAAATAGAGCTATCTGCAGGAATAGCAAAGCTTGTTAACGGAAGATTATGAAATTTATGAAAAGTAACTAATAATGGAAATTGTGAATGCTACCCTGTTTTAGTAGCTCGCAACATTTCTCTTTTTCCTGGAGGCCCAGGAAGACGTTCTACAGAAAATCCGACAGCAGTCATGGCGCGTCGCGCACTACCACTTGCAGCATAAGTTACCAATACGCCATTGGTTTTTAGAGCCTTGTACATCTTTTGAAAAATGCTTTCAGTCCAAAGGTCTGGTTGAACACGAATTCCAAAAGCATCAAAATATATTATGTTAAACGTATTTTCTATAGCTATTTCTGAAAAAAATTTATTCACCTTGGTTAATTTAAAGTTATCAGAAATTGTTTCAGCTTTTTCCCAAGAAGAATCATGGAGTTTAAAAAAATCTTTTTCAGAAGCATTTAAAAGAGAAGGGTAATTGAGTGAGGTTGCTTCGGAAGCCATTAATGGATATGCTTCAACACCTGAATAATCTATTTTAAAGTGGTGTTTTTTAGTTTCTAGTAAAGTTAGGAATGCATTTAGTCCTGTGCCAAATCCAATTTCCATTATTGAAACTTCCTTACTTGCAAATGTGTCAGTCCAATAATAAAGTCCTTCTTTAATAAAAACGTGAAGGGCTTCGGCTATTGCACCGTGCTTAGAATGGTATTGTTCGTTCCATTCTTCAATATGCAAAGTGTAAGAGCCGTCGCCCGTTTTTAATAGAGTGCGTTTCAAAAGTGTTATTCTTTTTCAACTTGAGGAATAAGTACCCCATCTGCTTCAAAAGCTAAGGTTCGTTTTACCTCTGTAATAGCAGCAATTTCTTCCTCAGACTTTCCGCCATCTTCTGCATAGTGGCGTTGGTCTTCTACGCTCATTTCTTCGATGTATGCTTTTCCGTTTAGAATAATTTCTTGTCCAGCAATATCTTTTGGCATGAAGAAACCGTAGTCTTTAAATCGAACCATAGCAACCTCTTCTCCCATATCCACTTTCATCCAGCAGCCTTTCTTTTGGCAAACTTCTTTTACTTCTGATGAAAATTTAAGGTTTAAAGTATCGCCAGTTTTAAGGCTTTTAAATTTTTCGGCCATTTGAGATTTAGTCAACACTTCTTTATCAGTGATTTCATCTCCAATGCTTTGGTAATTAACGGCAATTTCCTGAACTTCGACTGGTTGTTCTACTTCTGTCTTTTCGTTTTTACAGGCAATTGTAACTCCTGCTAATGCTAAAATAAATAGAATTTTTTTCATTTAATAAAGATATTAGTTTATTGATTGGTAATACATTGCAATTTTAGTCATTTTTTGGATTTTTTATGCCCTTAATTTTTGCTATTTTTACAGAATAAATACATTTATAGATGAATACTCCTATTAGCAAGAAAATCAATATCCAAAAAGTAGATAAATCCAGA
This sequence comes from Aequorivita viscosa, assembly GCF_900106795.1. Taxonomy (GTDB): domain Bacteria; phylum Bacteroidota; class Bacteroidia; order Flavobacteriales; family Flavobacteriaceae; genus Aequorivita; species Aequorivita viscosa. The sequence goes on from NZ_FNNS01000011.1 coordinate 94,235, forward strand.
ATCGATCAAGTAGATTTCGACAAGCTGGTATTTGGAAATGTCTTTAGTGACCATATGTTTGAATGTGACTTTAAAGACGGGGTTTGGCAAAATCCAACTATTAAAGCGTATGGGCCATTAACTATTTCTCCTGCTGCTAAGGTTTTTCACTATGGTCAAGCAGTTTTTGAAGGAATGAAAGCTTTTAAAGACGAAGAAGATAAAGTTTGGCTTTTTAGGCCAGACCAAAATGCAAAACGAATTAATAAATCTGCTGCTCGATTAGCAATACCTGAATTTCCTGAAGATTTATTCTTTGAAGCGTTAACCACATTAGTGAGTATGGACAGAGAATGGGTGCGAAAGGGTCCTGGAAACTCTTTATATATTCGTCCTTTTGTATTTGCAACACAAGCGGGTGTTGGTGCATCACCCTCTACAGAATATAAGTTTATGATTTTGATGTCGCCTGCACAAGCGTATTATACTGGCGACATACAAGTTGAAATTGCAGAGCACTACAGTCGTTCGGCTAATGGTGGTGTTGGTGCCGCAAAAGCTGCTGGAAATTATGCCGCACAATTCTTCCCGACAAATTTGGCTCGTGAAAGAGGATTTCAGCAAATAATTTGGACAGATGCAAGTACTCACGAATATTTAGAGGAAGCTGGGACTATGAATGTGTTTTTTAGAGTAAATGACACCTTATTAACAGCACCTATTAGCGACCGAATCCTTGATGGGGTTACTCGTAAAAGTGTTATCGATCTTGCAAAAAGAGACAATATTGCAGTTGAAGAACGAAGAGTATTGGTTTCTGAAATTGTAGAAGCAGCGAAAAATGGAAGTTTAAAAGAGATTTTTGGCGCTGGCACAGCTGCTGTAATTAGTCCGATTAGTGCTTTTAGTTTTCAGAACAAGACATACGAAATTGAAAAACAAGAGGACAGTTTTGCTGCGAAATTCAAAAAGGAATTAACAGATATACAACGAAACCTAAGTGAAGACCCTTTTGGCTGGAGGTTTGAAGTTGTTTAAGCAACACTAAAACGTTTTAGCACTCCTATAATTAAAACCCCTTCAAATTCTTTAGTGATTTGAGGGGTTTTCTTCTTTTAATCATCTTACATAGATTTTGTATCTCTGTTTGAATTATCCTCCCCTACTTTTCAAGGATAGCTTTTATGTCTGGACCAAAATAATTTGGACCTTTTAAAACCTTTCCATCTTCGCGATAAATAGGTTTTCCATCGGCTCCTAACTTGCTCATATTGCTTCGCTGAATTTCGTTAAAAACCTCTTCAATTTTATGTTGCATTCCGTGTTCAATAATAGTACCGCATAAAATATAGAGCATATCGCCCAAAGCATCGGCTACTTCAACCAAATCGTTGTTGTTAGCAGCTTCAAGATATTCTTCGTTTTCTTCGCGCATGAGCTTATAACGTAATAAGTTCTTTTTAATGCCAAGTTCAGCTGTTGGCGCATCCTTCATTCCTAGACCAAATGCTTTGTGAAATTCGGAAACGGCCTTTATTTTATTTTTCATAGTTTATTTTCAAATTATACTTAGGTAAAAATGGTACTACTAGATTGAGAATTTGTTTTCTTACAAACCCGATTCTGTATATCATTTAATCGTTATTTTTGGAGCTATAAAATTACAATATTATGTTTACCTCAGGCCAATGGATTTTCGCAATAATCGCTTTAATTGCTTTTTTTGGAATCATTGCTTATAGCTATTTAAAAGATAAAAAACTTCATAAAAAGCAATACAAAGGAAGTATTTGGGTTTTGGTTGGTTTTATTGCCTTTATAGCATTTTTAGTATTGATGAAAACGTACCTAAAGGGTTAATTTGACCTTACACACTTAGCGGGATAGTGTCAATTAAAAAAGCGCTCCGAAAATTTCGAGGCGCCTTTTCTAAATATTAGAACAACTTTTTAGTTTACAGCTGGCAAGTAACTGTAGTTTTTAGCATAATGTAACATCTGCTCGGCAAATGTTTTTGGTTGCTCAATTGTAAAACTTTCAATCTCGCCGTTATCGTTCATTTTTGGAACAATAACCGGATTTACAAATCCGCTATATGGTGCAGATGTAAATTGCTTGTTACGCTCTAAAATTTCTTTGTGAAGATCGTAATTTACTTTAACACCATAAGTTTCAACTAATTTCTCAACCGCTGCATAGTCGCCTTCACTCTTGATTCTCTGAGTTTCGCGAAGCAATTGACCGAAAAGATCGTGAAGTTTTTCGTAATCGTTTATGTTGAAATATGTTTTACCATCACGAGTAACTTTTTCAATTACGTTGTCGGCTTTCCCTTTTTCATAAACCCAAGAAGAAACCCACTGGCGGTTACGCATATGCGCCTGTACAACGTCGTCACCAAGGTTTAGACGAATTAACTGAGTCATTAATCCATTACGGATGTAACTATCATAAGCAGCCATTCCCACTTTTTTCCAATCATCAACCAATCCTAACTCTTGTAATTTTGGAGTGTATAAGTAATATAGTCCTACTAAATCTGCACGGCCTTCTTCTAATGTAGAAGCGTAGTTTTTAAGTGTTTCCTTTGTTTCACCTACACCAGGATTTAATTGACCAGATGCGTGACCAATTACTTCGTGAAGTGCGGTGTGAAGTTTATCTGCAACTTGACCGTATTGTTTCTCTAATTCCAATTCTTCGTCGTCGTGAACAAATTCTTTCAATCTTCCTGAGCTTCCTGCGTTGTTGTAAGCTTCAATAATATTACCTAATGAAACAGATTTACTACCCACAGCCGCACGAATCCAGTTAGCGTTTGGAAGGTTTACACCAATTGGCGTACTTGGAGAAGCATCACCAGCTTCACCTGCAACATTTACAACTTTGTAAGTAACACCCACAACATTTTTCTTTTTGTGCTCATCCATTAAAGTGGAATTATCTTCGAACCACTGAGCGTTTTCAGAAAGAACTGCCATTTTCTTTGACATATCAAAATCTTTAACTTGAACAATGCTTTCATAAGTGCCTTTATACCCTAGCGGATCTTCGTAAACTTCAATAAAACTATTTATATAGTCAATGTTTCCTTCCGTTGCAGCTGTCCACGCTACATTGTAGTCGTCCCAAGTTTGCAGGTCACCGGTCTTGTAATATTGAATTAACAATCCAATAGCATCGGCCTGTGCTTGATTTTCGGCAACACCTTGTGCTTTCTCAAGCCACTCAACTATTTTATCAATTGCTTCACCATAAAGGCCTCCCGACTTATAAACCATTTCTGTTAACTTACCATTTTCTTTAACTAGTTTTGAGTTAAGGCCAAAAGACAACGGCTTGGTAGCGTCTGGTGATTTCTTTTTAGAATAGAAGTTTTCTACATCCTTATTAGTCACGTTTGGTCCATAAAAGTTTACAGCGCTTTGAAGCACGTTGTCAATTCCTTTTGATTGATCAACTTTTTTTAGATCCTTATCATTGAAAACCACATCAAAAGCTTCTCCTTCTAGTGTAGTATTAGTTTCAGTCAATAATTGTTTTAAATAATCTGAAGAAAATTCAGGCTTCAGTTTATCGCTAGAATAGTGATGGTGAATACCGTTACTAAACCATACTCTTTTTAAGTAAGTTTCAAAATTTTTCCAATCTTCAGTAGATTTATCACCTTCATAATTTTGATACACATTCTCCAATGCTTTTCTAATGGTAAGGTTGTGGCGGTAATTTTGATCCCAGATAATATCTCTCCCAGCCAATCCTGCTTGGGTGAGGTAATAAACAAGTTTCTGTTCTTTTAAAGTAAGCTCATCCCACCCTGGAATTTGATAGCGTAAAACTTTAATGTCGCTAAATTGCTCTACACTATAGTCAAAATCTGCGGTTGGTTCAGTTTCCACTTGAGCAACAGGCTTTTCTTCTTTTTTCTCATTACAAGAAAAAAACAATAATCCACTCATTGCCATTGCAATAAACAAGGTTTTCTTCATTTTTAATTGTTTTTAGTTTTTCGCAAATGTACTAAAATATTATCCTTTCAAATTAATTCGTTTTTGAACAAATGATTGAAGGTATTGATGTTGCGCAGCTTCAATCATTTTTCATTATCTTAGCCCAAGAAATAAACACTCCCCCACTGATGAAAATTTTAAAATATCTCGTATTTCTTATACTCTTAATAATTATAGGCGGCGCAATCTACTTTGGTACCAAAGATGGCTCGTACGTTGTTCAAGAAACCATTACCATACCCTCTCCTGCCGAAGTTGTTTTTGATAAGGTTAACGATTATAAAAGCTGGGAAAGCTGGATAACTTGGAAGCAGGAAAACCCCAATATGATTTTTAATTATGCCGAAAAAACAAGTGGTGAAGGCGCCTCGTTTTCTTGGGAAGGGAAAAACAGTGGTTCTATTACTACAACTAAACTTATACCGAACAAAGAAATTTTACAAGATGTAGTTTTTGATTCTCCTACGGGAACAAGTGAAGCTGCTATGTCTTGGAATTTTGAATCGGAAGGCGACAGTACAACGGTGCGATGGGAAACAAGAGGTGAACATTCGCTAATGGATAAGGTTTATTACGCCATCAATGATTCAGGTCTTACTGAAAAAATTCAAAAATTAAACGAAGAAAGTCTTAAAAATATCTCGCAGGAAGTTGTGGCCGATATGAAAAAATATTCAATTAATGTTGATGGTGTTACTCAATTTGGCGGTGGTTATTATATGTACACAACATCGGTTGCCAAGCAACAAGAAGTCGATGGAAAAGCAACATCTATGATGAAACTTGTTCAGGGCTTTGTTTCCGATAATAACTTAAATATTTCTGGCGATCCTTTTATACTTTATAATGAAACCGATACAATAAACAACACCGTAATCTTCTCTACAGGGCTGCCTGTAAAAGAACGAGTTATTACACCAGAAGGAAGTCCAGTAGTATGTGGTTTTATGGATTCAGTTTCAGCTGTTAAAGTTTCTCTTAAAGGAAATTACAGTCATTTACCTGAAGCTTTACTAAAAGGTATGAAGTTTATTGAAAAAAACAGTCATCAAGTTGATTCTGGTCGCAAAATATTCGAAGTTTATATAATAGATTCAAACGAAGAGCCAAACCCTGCAAAGTGGTTAACTGAGGTATACATCCCAATTGTTACGTCGGATGGATTGACAGAAACTGGCTTGTAAAATATAGGGTTTTTCAAACTTTAACTCTATAATTTTATGTGGCAATAAATGATTCTAGAAATTAAAATATATTCTAACGCGAAATGAAACAACTGGTATTAGTTTTTGTTGGAGGGGGAATTGGTAGTGTATTAAGGTATGCTATTTCTAGATATATGGATGGCGTTAAAACAGGGATTCCGTATGGTACTTTTGCAGCAAATATTTTAGGTAGCTTATTAATAGGATTAATTCTTGGAGCTGCTCTAAAAAATGAATCACTTTCGTCAAATACAGTATTGTTTCTCGCAACAGGATTTTGTGGCGGATTCACTACCTTTTCTACATTTGCCTATGAAAATCACGTTTTTTTAAAGACTGGTGATTTTATGTTGTTCGCATTGTACACTCTAGCTAGTTTTGTAGTTGGCTTCGCTATGGTTTTTCTAGGAATGTGGCTTGTAAAATTTTTCTAATTCTTATGAAATTCCTTAACACCTGCTTCTATTCTAATCAAAAGGTCATTTTCCTTTGGCGGAATTGGACAAGAATATCGCTCATTATAAGCGCAATACGGGTTATATGCCTTATTAAAATCTAAGGTTAATGTATCGCCTACTGGAATTCGCTGGTCTAAATACCGGCCACCGCCATACGAACCGTCCCCACTCGTTAAATCAGTAAACGGAAGAAACAAATAATCTTCATATCCAGGTTCGTCGTACGGTTGTGTACTTTTAAAGAGGCTCAATACAAAATCCTTTCCATCAATAGAAAAATGTGCTTCTCCATATTTTACATATTCTGGTAAACGATTTGTAGTAGTTGGCATTAAAAAAGGTTTTTCATTTGGCGTACGAATCAAACGAGCCTTTACGATAAACTTTTCATCGATTGGATAAAATTCCAAACCTGTGAAGTTTTTAAAGTCCTCCGGTTTAAAAATTGTAGTTTCTGGGTTTGTATATTCCTTATTTAATTCGTCTTGCGCTGCCCTGCTTTCAGTAATTGATGTTTTCTCTTGCGCAATACTAATTGAGTTGAATAGTAAAAATGATACTATAAGTAAATGTTTCATCTGTAGTTTTTAGTAAAAATAGGAAAAGTATTCAATCTTGAAATGTTTATTTTACGTTGATGTTTTTAAAAATAATTCATCAAACCATTCAATTTAGAAAGTTTTTAAAAAGTATAAATACGTTCCCAGTTCTAAATAATTTTTATTTTTAGTAAAAATTAAAAACATGCTAAAACCCCTACTCTATCTGCTATTTATATGCGTTGCATCACCATTTATTTCGGCACAGCATATAAAAATTGACAAGAAAGCACTTTCTTTTTTAACTTCACAGAAAAATGTAAACATTGTATTTGTTCAGGATTCATTATTAATGATAGACGATGTATACGAAATGGAATTCATTCAAAAAATTAGAACAAAAATAAATAGGCAAGCATCTACTGTAGAAGCAAGTAAATGGATTTCTGAATACAATATTAACAAAATTAAAACTTGGCCAGAAATATTTACTAATCAGTTAAATGCGAAGTTAAGCGATAGTAAAAATGCACCTAATTTTGAAATGAATAACACCGAAGCAACTTATACCATGAAGGTTGTGCCAACTTGGATGTATTTTGGTTACGACGCTGGAATTATTGACCGACCTGCGAAAGTAACACTTCAAATATATTTTTATGAAACCAAAAAACCAGAAACTATAATTTATGCAACTGAAATAAGTCGTGCTATGGCAAAATACAATAAACAAAAAGGTGATGGGGAAGGTGCAGGACCAAGTTTGTATCGAATGCGAAAAGCATACGAATTAGCTGCCTATAAACTAGCTAAATCGCTACAACGCTTAGTTGATTAATTATTTTATCATCCAGACCACTTACAGAATAAATCTAATACAGGATAGCTAATACAAAATTTTTAATATTTTATTGAGCACAAGTTTCTTACAACAAAATAAAAGTTTTTTAACCCTTAACCTCTTCTGTTTTTACCTTTCTTCGATTTTTCCGAATAACGATAATAGCATCTAAACACGAAATCATAAGTGCAATTCCAGCGAAAAGACAAATTAGTCTAACTACCATTACCCCTGGATAATCTAAACCAGTAAATCCGAGTAATGCCGTAATAATGGTAATAATTAAAAAATGGATAGTATATTTCTTCATGTAAGTAAGTTTATTTTAACCGTTAAAGATAATTGTAAACCAATCTAGTAAATCTTAAGGTAATTTTAATTAGAAGATATTTAACAGTTTACAAGCGTTATTTCATAGGTTTTAAGTCATTATTTTTAACAACATGTGAAAGTACAATTTGCGTTTTTGTTTCGCCATAGACAATAAGTTGATCAATGAAAGCCTCTAAGTGCTTCTGATTTTTTAGAACAACTTCCATTACAATATTTTCGTTACCCGTAATACGATAACAATTGAGAACTTCATCATAGGTTTTAACAATTTCAAGAAAAGGTTTCAGTTTTCCCATAAATGCGCGAAGGGTAATAATTGCCTTGAATTGATATCCAACCTCAAAAGGTGAAATAACAGTAAAGTATCCTGCAATTATACCAGAGTCTTCCATTTTTTTAATTCGTTCTGAAACTGCGGGCGAACTAATGCCAACCTCCCTTCCAATTACAGTGTTTGGCTGACGAGGATTTTTTTGAAGGCAGTTAAGAATTTTCCAATTTAGGTTATCAATACTCATTTTAAGATAATGTTTAATTATAAGATAATATTTAAAGCAAATATAGCCATTTGCTTTAATATCAGTTGTGATTTGGCATTGTTAGTCCTTAAATTTGGGTAAATTTAAATTAAGAATACATCAAGAAATGTCGTCTCCAACTTTCGGAAATAATTCAAATTCCGCCGTTTACAAAAAAGCTCAGGAAATACTCCAACTAACTAGGCATATTTCAAACTATCTTAGCCATGACTTGGTGCACCTCCAAAAAAATGGAAAAGAACATTGTGAAATATATTTTACTGGCGATATCATTCAACAATCCGTTTCTTTGGGCCCGCAAATTTTAAAGGCTGAAAGCCAATTGTTTCAAGACGAAAAACACAAGCATGCAGCTTCAGTAATGCGCCTTTCAAATCTTTTGTATCAAAATTGTAAACGCCTAGAGCGTATTAACAGCAATGGTAAAGACTTTCTTCCGCTATTGCGAAAAGAGCTAATTAAATTTCGACGCCTTCAGCACGTGTGGCAACTCACGCTTTAATCCACGGTTGTGGCTAAATTAGGTTTTTTACTATTCCGATTCGTAGTTTTGTGATACACTTTTAAATTTGAATTATGTTTGAGGAAGAGAATGAAAATATGGATTTCAAAAGTTTTGAAAAATCTCGTATTTATAAAAAAGCAATGTTAATTTGGGATTTGGCCTATCACATTGCTGAATTAGCTTCAAAAACCAATAACAATTCAAACTCAGAGTTTGAAAAGGATTTACTCAAAGAATATGCTGGTTATATTGTGGAAGACGCCTCCAAAATCGCGCCTAAGATTGCTGGAGCTTGGGGAAGTCAGTTATATGACCTTAAAATGGAAAATGCCGCAATAATCCGAAAAGCTGCAAGGGAATTATCCGTTCATATGACCGCCTTGAAAATGCACGGATTTAAAGAAATAGACTACTGCGATTTATTGAGAAATGAAATCGAAGAATTTCGAATTCTCTTTGCTGAATGGGTGAAAACTTTCGACCCATGGGACTACCTAATAGACCGATGGGGACTTTTCAATCCTCCAGGAGTAAACTATGATGACCACGATCCAGATGATGACATCCCTTTTGATGCATCCGATTTCTTTAGAGATTTTGATGAGTTTGGAGACCTCACTGACGAGGAGGATGACAATCCAGAAGATTAACGAAATAGCCTAGGGTCAATATCTAGTTGGTGAATTCCTAAAATCTTTAGTTTTTCAAAATCTTCATGTTTTGGATTAATCAAAATAGTATGCTCTTGAGGTAATATTACAGAAGGAACGCTCATAGCCAATCCTTCCTTCGTATTAATCCAATTCGAACCCACCATCTGAGTTTCGTTTACAGCGCCATCAGAGCTCCAATTAGGTTGTATAAAATCGATGGATTGAATCTTTTTAATACAAGAATCGGGTATTTCAGCTTCCACATACGAATAGTCCATGGGAAGTTTGGCATACTCAACATGAACGATAATTTCTAATAAACTTAAAGAAAGGTTTTGTGAGAAATACAACAGGGAATCTCCTTTTTTATTCCATCGCCCACCATAAAGCCTAGCCCCTTCACCGGACAAATCATTTATATATTGTGTTTTGGAAATTCTATAAATACGCACAACTACGAAGGAATACCGTGGGCAATACGCCCAAGAATGTTTTTAACGTAATGAGCCCCATAACTTGTGTCTAAAAAGTCTAAAGGCTTTTGACCGTTAAAGATATATGGGGTAGAATGTAGCCAACTTCTAAAGTTTTCGAGGGTATTAAACACATTTATACCTTCTGAAACTACTTCAGCTATTACGAAGAGTTGTTCAGTAATAGAAACGGCTAGCAGATCGTCATCGGCTTTGCGCTGTAAGGTTCTATGCGAAATATGTAAGAGATCGCTCAACTTTTCCATAGAAATATCGAGCACTTCGCATAATGAATAGACAACACTTTTAGGAAGCCCTTTTCGAGTAATGGTAATTAGGTCAATATCACTATTAACGATCTGACCAACTTGGTTTACCCCACCAAGCACGCCTACAATTCTATCAAAAGGATTTTCCAAAAGGTAAAACACTTCTGGCTCTTTAATTAGGTTTACACTAGTATAGTTTTTATAATTACTCACAACCACGACATTTGACTCAAATTTACGTATTTTTGTCGTACATTCCTATTGTTAAACCTATTTTTTACATATTTCTCCTATACTGCCCTCCTACTTTAAATAAAGATTCTGTTATCTGCCCTAATGAACACACTTTAGTAGCTTCCATTAATTGTTCAAACATGTTTTCATTCTGAATTGCAGCCATTTGAACCTTTTCAAGTGCAGGAGCCGCCTTTTCACCATACATTTTATGAAGATTTTGAAGCGTACCTATTTGCACTTGTTTCTCTTCCTCGGTAGCTCTAATTACTTCAGCAGGGAGAACAGTAGGCGAACCTTTACTGCTCAAAAATGTGTTAACCCCAATAATTGGAAACTCTCCATTATGCTTCAAGGTTTCATAATACAGGCTCTCTTCCTGAATCTTACTACGTTGATACATCGTTTCCATAGCGCCTAGCACTCCCCCACGTTCGGTAATGCTATCAAATTCTTTCAAAACCGCCTTTTCAACAAGATCTGTCAGTTCTTCAATTATAAATGCTCCTTGAATTGGATTCTCGTTTTTCGCTAGCCCCAATTCTTTATTAATAATTAATTGAATGGCCATTGCCCGTCTTACGCTTTCTTCAGTTGGCGTTGTTATTGCCTCGTCATAAGCATTTGTGTGAAGCGAATTACAGTTGTCATAAATAGCATACAGCGCTTGTAGGGTTGTACGAATATCGTTGAAATCAATTTCCTGAGCGTGAAGCGAGCGCCCAGAAGTCTGAATGTGATATTTCAACATTTGCGCACGTGGATTAGCACCGTACTTTTCTTTCATTGCTTTAGCCCATATTTTACGGGCAACTCTACCAATTACAGAATATTCAGGATCTATGCCATTGCTAAAGAAAAACGAAAGGTTTGGCCCAAATTCATTAATATCCATTCCTCTGCTTAAATAATACTCAACATACGTAAACCCGTTAGACAAAGTAAAAGCCAACTGTGTAATTGGGTTTGCGCCAGCCTCAGCTATATGGTATCCACTTATAGAAACCGAATAGAAGTTTCTTACCTTCTTCTCGATGAAATATTCCTGAACATCTCCCATAAGTCGTAAAGCAAATTCCGTAGAAAAAATGCAAGTGTTTTGAGCCTGATCTTCCTTTAAAATATCTGCTTGAACAGTACCTCTAACTTGCTGAAGGGTTTCATATTTTATTTTATTATAAACGTCAGCATCCAAAACTTGGTCTCCAGTTACCCCAAGTAACATCAACCCAAGTCCGTCGTTGTTCTCTGGGAGTTCTCCGTGATATTTTGGGCGATCAATTCCTTTATTTTCATACAAGCTTTTGATTTTCGCTTCAACATCGGCCTCCAATCCATTTTCTTTAATGTATTTCTCACAGTTTTGATCAATAGCAGCATTCATAAAGAAACCTAATAACATGGGTGCAGGTCCGTTAATTGTCATACTTACCGATGTCATTGGGTGACTTAAATCGAATCCTGAGTACAGTTTTTTTGCATCGTCCAAGCAGCAAATTGAAACTCCGGCATTCCCTATTTTTCCATAAATATCAGGGCGATGGTCTGGATCGTTTCCGTATAAAGTAACACTATCAAAAGCTGTAGACAATCGTTTAGCGGGTAAACCAAGACTTACGTAATGAAAACGTCTGTTGGTTCGCTCAGGGCCTCCTTCTCCGGCAAACATTCGTGCAGGGTCCTCCCCTGTTCGCTTAAACGGGTACAATCCAGCAGTATATGGAAATTCACCAGGAACATTTTCTTGTAAATTCCACTTAAGAATATCTCCCCAAGCTTGATATTTTGGTAAAGCTACCTTCGGAATTTGTGTATGCGACAAAGATTCGGTGTGAGTGTCAATCTTAATTTCTTTTCCACGCACTTTAAAACTGTAAACTGGAGCTTTATATTTGTTCACTTTTTCTTCCCAACCCATAATTACTTCCCAATTATACGGATCTAGGTTCAATTTTTCACGATCAAATTCTGCTAATAATAACTTTAATAATTCTTTTTTGCTGTCATCGGTTAAAATAGGTTCTGAAACAATACCAGCCTTGTCTAATTCTGGGGTAATACCCGAAATAGATTCTAACGTCTTGAAAACTCCATACAGTTTTTGAGCTACTTCAGATTGTTGACTTGCTTTTTTGTCATAAGCTCGATTATTTTCAGCAATTTCAGAAAGGTAACGTGTTCGTGCTGGGGGAATTACAAAGACTTTTTCAGACATTTCTTCGGTTACATGATAATCACTCTTCAATTCTGATTTCGTCTTTTCAGCAATTTTCTCCATAATTGCTTTGTACAACTTGTTCATTCCTGGGTCATTGAACTGCGAAGCAATAGTTCCATATACAGGGAGGTCATCTTGAGGTGTCTCCCATAATTGATGGTTTCGAACATATTGTTTTTTAACATCGCGCAATGCGTCCAGCGATCCTCGTTTATCAAATTTGTTTATAGCAACCAAATCGGCAAAATCGAGCATATCAATTTTCTCCAATTGTGTTGCAGCTCCAAATTCTGGAGTCATTACATATAACGAAACATCACTATGCTCTAAGATTTCCGTATCGCTTTGACCAATTCCTGAGGTTTCAATAATGATAAGATCATATTCGGCAGCTTTTAAAACTTCAATAGCTTCGGTAACATATTTTGAAAGTGCCAAGTTGCTTTGTCTAGTAGCTAAACTTCGCATATATACTCTTGGCGAGTTAATAGCGTTCATACGAATACGATCCCCGAGTAGCGCACCACCTGTTTTTCTTTTTGAAGGATCTACAGATACAATTCCCATTGTTTTATCTGGGAAGTCAAGTAAAAATCTTCGTACCAGTTCATCGACAAGAGAAGATTTACCAGCCCCTCCGGTTCCTGTGATACCCAAAACAGGAATAGTACTGTTTTTATTTTTAGTATGAATTTTATCGAGCGTTTTTTCAGCTACTTCTGGAAAACTTTCTGCAGCCGAAATAATTCTTGATATAGCCCCAATTTCTTTTGAAGGAAGCTGTTCAAATTCATTGTCCAGTTTATCACCTATAGGAAAGTCCGATTCTTCAACTAAATTATTTATCATTCCTTGTAGCCCTAACTCTCTACCATCATCTGGGGTATAGATGCGGGTAATTCCATAATCCATCAACTCTTTGATTTCAGAAGGAAGAATTACGCCGCCGCCGCCGCCAAAAATTTTAATATGTCCAGCGCCACGCTCCTTCAACAAATCGTACATATATTTAAAATACTCGTTATGCCCACCTTGATAAGAGGTCATAGCAATAGCGTTGGCATCTTCCTGAATTGCTGTATTCACAACTTCTTCAACACTGCGGTCATGTCCAAGGTGTATTACTTCTACACCTGTAGATTGAATGATACGACGCATAATATTAATAGCGGCATCATGACCATCAAAAAGCGAGGCAGCCGTTACAATTCGAACATTATTTTTAGGGATATATGGTTTTATGACTTTCATAGTAATTAGGATATTTTATAACAGTTGGCAAATTTAGTGAAAACCTAATGAAAATGCTTGTAAAGTCAACTTTGCCTTTACTAAAAATATAAAAATTTTTGTTGTGCGAATTTGTTTATTTTGTATCTTGCAAAAATATTTATTAACAACAAAATCGTAATATTATGAAAAAAGCCTACTTATTAGCATTTGCAATGGCAGGAATGTTCCTTTCATCAAATGCACAAATTATTAATGATGATATGGAGAGCTATCCGTTTGGGCCTCTCGAGAATGATCATTGGACCACTTGGACAGCGGGTGCAGAAGCTGAACGAATTATTATTGTGGACACTTATGCGCATTCAGGATTTCAATCAGGGATGATTGGAGACGACAGCACTCAAGATGCAATTTTAAAATTAGGAGGTGAATCCTCTGGTGAGTTTACAGTATCTTGGTATAATTATGTGCCTGCTGGAAAAAGCGGATACTATAATTTCCAAGAAAACGAAGACCCAGGAGCTGGAGCTTGGGCAATTAACGTTTATTACAATTATATAAACGAAAACCCCGCTACAGGATGGATTGTAGACGACCAAAACCCAGCAAACGTTGTAGCTGCTTTTGATTACCCTGAAGACACTTGGTTTAAAATTACTCACCATATCGATTTAGATGCCGATACTGTAGTTATTTTACTTGATGGAAATGAAGTTTATAACGGTCCTTTCTATTCTGGTTCAAATTTAGGGTCTGTCGATTTCTATTCGGCTCCAGTAGAAACAGGAGGTGATAATTTTAACGAACTTTACATAGACGACGTTGTGTATGCCGAAGGTTTTCTTGGAGTTGAAGATTTTACTGCTGATAACTTCAGCGTATATCCAAACCCTGTTAAAGACGTTTTAAAGATTAGCACTAAAACTGCTGTTGACCAAGTTGTTGTTTATGACATTTTAGGTAAAGTTGTTCTATCTTCTCAACCTGGTATCATTTCTCCAAAAGTTGATATGAGCGCTCTTGCTTCGGGTGCTTATTTGGTTAAAGTATCTATTGGAAATACATCTAAAACAGTTAAAGTTATTAAGTAATATTTATAACGACGACCATTCAGAAAGACCTTTCCTTCGGGATGGGTCTTTTTTTTTATCTTTGCAGCCAAAATTATATTTCATGTTCTATAAAAAAATATTCTTAGTATTCTCGATATTTACCTTCGTGTCTTGTGCAGAATTACAACAGGTGGTTAATAACATGCCTACTCAAATGGATTCGGCCACAATTGCTAATGGATTAAGGCAAGCTCTGGATATGGGAATAGACAAACAGGTTACAAAGCTCACACAGAAAAATGGCTTCTACAATAATCAAATGGTGCGAATTCTATTGCCAGAAGAATTACAAAAAGTTGATCAAACATTAAGGGATATCGGACTTGGAAGTCTTGCTGATGAAGGTCTCAAGGTACTTAATAGCGCTGCTGAAGACGCAGTAAAAGAAGCTACGCCTATCTTCGTTCAAGCCGTTAAAGAAATTACTTTTACTGATGCTAAAAATATTCTACTTGGACCTGAAAATGCGGCTACTAATTATTTAGAGCAACGGACCAACAGAGCATTGTACTCAAAATTTAATCCTGTAATCAAGAATTCCTTTTCAAAAGTGGGTGCAGATCAAATCTGGAGCAATATTATTAATAGATATAACTCGGTTCCATTCGTAACAAAGGTAAATCCAGATTTAACCGACTATGTTACTCAAGAAGCCCTTAAAGGTGTTTTCACGATGATTGCGGTTGAAGAAAAAGAAATACGAACTAATGTTTCTGCAAGAACCACTAACCTATTACGAAGTGTATTCGCCTTGCAGGACTAATTGAAACGTCACACAGAAAATAATTTTACTAAGCAGGTTTCATCCTTTTGAAATCTGCTTTTTTAATGTTGTTGCCTAAAATTTTCTTCGGAATACTTTACAAAATCATTAACCTACTTTTAATAGACTATCGAGAATTATCATTGTAGATTTCGTATTCTAAAAAGTAGCAATATGTTCGAATGGTTTAAACGAAAATCGAAGCTTGAAAGATTGAAAATTCGTCACAGAAAACTAATGCATCAGTCTTACGAGATATCATTAAACGACCCCAAGAAGAGCGAAAAATTACATCGTCAAGCTGAATTGATTTATGAAGAAATAAAGAAAATTACGAATTGAAATCTGGTAGTTGACTCTTCAATATAGCTTCCATTTCGTTTTGTAAGCATTTGGCTTCATTTGAAGCAGCCTCAGCGAAATCATTTTCTGTTGAAGCATAAATAATTCCTCGGGAAGAATTAACCAATAAACCAACATCTGCTGAAAGACCATATTTGCATACTTCGCTCAAATTACCACCCTGAGCCCCCACACCAGGAACTAAAAGAAACGCATTGGGAACAATTTTCCGGATTTCCCTAAAATATTCCGCTTTGGTCGCCCCTACTACATACATTAGGCGCTCACTATTTTCCCAAGTTTTAGAAATTTCCAACACTTCTTTATACAATTCCTTTTCTTCTATTTTTTTAGTTTGAAAATCAAAAGCGCCTTCATTAGACGTGAGCGTTAATAAGATGGTATGTTTATTTTTAAAATTTAAAAAAGGTTCTACAGAATCTTTGCCCATATAAGGAGCAACGGTAACCGAATCGAAATCTAAAGCTTCTAGAAACGTCTTGGCATACATTGTTGAAGTATTGCCTATATCCCCACGTTTGGCATCGGCAATTGTAAATATCTCCGGATAGTTTTCATTCAAGTAATTTATAGTCTGCTCTAACGATTTCCAACCCTTTAACCCGTAGGCTTCATAAAAAGCAATATTGGGCTTGTAAGCTACGGCATATTGATGCGTAGCATCAATAATAGCTTTGTTGAACGCAAATATTGGATCTTCCTCGTCTAAAAGAAATGTGGGAATTTTATCTAAATCTACATCAAGGCCGATACAGAGAAAAGACTTTTTCTTTTTAATTTCAGAAATCAATTGGTTGGTTGTCATTACTGTTTAATTATATCCGACGGTTGTTTAATATGACATAGGACGGTAGGACGTAAGACATAGGAGTAGATTCAGCTTTCAAAAAAGGTATTATAAATTCATTATCACTTCGTCCTACGTCCTATAATTTTAAGTCATTTCTAAAACGATTCTCCAGAATCTTGCAACTTCTCAGTATTATGAACTAGGTGAAGTTCATCAATAATTTCCTGAATATCGCCGTTTATGATATTTCCTAAATTGTAAAGCGTTAAATTAATTCGGTGGTCGGTAACCCGTCCTTGCGAATAGTTATATGTACGAATTTTAGCGCTACGGTCACCGCTAGTTACCATCGAGCCTCTCTTAGCAGCATCTTCGGCTTGTTTTTTTGCCAACTCCATATCATAAAGTCTAGAGCGAAGTACCTTAAACGCTTTCTCCTTGTTTTTATGTTGCGATTTTTGATCCTGACATTGCGCTACAAGCCCTGTTGGGACGTGGGTAAGTCTTACCGCCGAGTAGGTTGTGTTTACCGACTGTCCTCCAGGCCCTGAAGAACAAAAGAAATCTACACGAACATCTTTAGGGTTAATTTCTATATCAAACTCTTCTGCTTCTGGAAAAACCATTACTGTAGCCGCACTTGTGTGGACCCTCCCTTGAGTTTCGGTTTGTGGTACGCGTTGTACACGGTGTACTCCTGCTTCAAACTTTAAGGTTCCGTAAACATCGTCTCCTTCTATTTCTAACTGAATTTCTTTGAAACCACCGTTTGTACCTTCACTAAAGTCCATTACGTTAGTTTTCCACCCTTTACTTTCGCAATATTTGGTGTACATTCTAAACAAATCACCTGCAAAAATACTGGCTTCGTCACCTCCTGTTCCAGCTCTAATTTCCATTACGGCATTTTTAGAGTCCTCAGGGTCTTTCGGAATTAATAAAAACTTAATTTCTTCATCAAGCTGTGGCAAACGATTCTGTGCTTCCTCAAGCTGCATTTTTGCCATTTCGACCATTTCGGCATCGCTTCCGTCAGAAATTATTTCTTCGGCTTCCTCAACATTGCTAGTAAGTTCTAGATACTCCGACCGCTTATCCATTAAGATTCGCAAATCTTTGTATTCTTTATTTAATTCGATATAACGCTTTTGATCCGAAATTATATCGGGCTGAATAATGAGGTCGCTCACCTCGTCAAAACGTTGTTTAATTATGTGAAGTCTGTCTAACATATAGATTTAATAATGGTTGCAAAGCTACAATTTTTTGTGCGAAATCTAATTAGGGAAAATGGGTTGTTGTTTTAATACAGGATTGGGTGAGGAATTTGAAGGGACTTAGGACGGGAAGACTTAGGACATAAGACGATTACGCGCAAATACTTTGGATGAGAACAAAAATGTAAGCTTCCCCTATTTAGAACTGTTAGTTTTTCCAAATATATAATTTTTTACGTTTTAAAATAGAATGGCTTTCTCTTCATATTGTTTCTTTAAAGCCATTTTATTTTAAAATGAGCCTAGCGGCAGCGACACGTTTGTTTTCAGCATATTTTACTGGTGGTATTTTCCCTAAGCTATCGTGTGGTCTTTTATGGTTATAATCATCCATCCAAATTTGAGTTTGTTCACGCACTTGGTGTAGGTCTTCAAAAATATATTTGTTTAGCACCCCACGCCTATATGAGCCGTTGAAACGTTCTATAAAAGCATTTTG
>NZ_FNNS01000046.1 GCF_900106795.1 Aequorivita viscosa
TTTCCGGAAGTTTCGTTAAACCATCTACGCCGGGTTATATGTAGAAAAACGTTCTTACCCCGTATGGGAAAATCCTGAACTGTAGCCTGTGGAAAGAAGCCCTTGGAATGAAGCTTGGCATCGTTATATCCATCAGGAAGTGTATTTAATTCCGTGAAGTAAAAGTGCAGTTCTTCGCCTTTAATCTCGTGCTTTGTTAAATCAAAATAGGTTACTAGTACTTCAGGAAGTAATAAATTGGCTATCGCTAATAATGAATCTGAGGACATCGAAAATCTTTATTTCAAAGTTCCCTCAATTTTAGTTACTCCACAACTTTTTGTGTTGAGCCTTTGTAAGGGTTTGGGAATAAAAAAAGTGCACCGCTTTTTCGGCGGTGTGTACTTTTCATTGTAAGGCGGGAGTTTTTTCAGGATATGTAATCCTTAAGATTAAATTAACACTAAAACCAGCACTGTAAAGCTCTTTTGTAAATGCTGGTTTTTTCATTTGCACACTATTTGCTCACTTTTCTATTAGTTTCTTCACTACTGCTTTTAAAATATGTTTTTCAATTTCTTTATTTAAATACACCAATCTTGTGCTTTACAACTTCAAATCTTTTTGGTATTTTTAAAAAATGGTAGACATAGAACAATACATCAGAAATATAACCGATTTTCCTAAAAGGGGAATTCAATTTAAAGACATTACACCTTTACTTGCCAGTAGAGAAGCAACTGACGCTTGTGTTCAACAGTTTATAGATTTGCTCGACAATCAAAAAGTCGATAAAGTTGTTGCAATTGAGGCACGTGGATTTTTCTTCGGAATGTTATTGGCGCAACGACTAAATGTTGGCTTCATACCAATTCGAAAACCAGGGAAACTACCGTATAAAACACTTAAAGAATCATACGACCTAGAATATGGTACGGACTCCTTAGAAATACACGAAGACGCAATAAAAAAAGGCGACCTAGTGCTTTTACACGACGATGTATTGGCTACGGGAGGTACTGCAAAAGCGGCTTGTAATTTAATCGAAAGGTTAGGAGCGGAGGTAGTTCAGTGTAATTTCCTAATTGAATTGGAGTTTTTAAACGGAATTAGGAAGTTGCCAAACCAAAATGTCAAATCATTACTAAAATATTAATCCAGCGCATTCTTAGTCACCCATAATTTATAAGCGAAAATGGCCATCTGGAATTTTGATGCCTTCGCCAAATCCACTTGCTGTTTTGTAAAGCTCGGTAAGATTTTCTTGTTCAGGCGTGCTAGGGATTGAAAGAATTTCTTTTTCATAATACTGTAAAAATAGCATATTACTTCATTCTAACAACTTGATTAATAAAATTATAAGAAATAAATAAGATGTTATTTAATAATTAGTATTTATAGCTGGATAAAAGTGTTTTTTTGTGATTTTATTTTTGATCGTTTTACACATTGAACGCCATTTATAATTCCGATTCCAAGTTTGATTGATAGCAATTAAATGCTGCTCCATGCAAAATAATCCATTTCCGTTTAAAAGATTAGAAAATTCTGTTGAGTCCAAAACAATGAAAGTAGCTGAGCGAAGCCAAAGTATCTTACATCTTAATCGGTCACCACTAAAACAAACTAGTAAAAATCACACCTTCTAAGAAGGTGGCTTTGGATAGCCCCCATAGGGGGCGACAAAGGCATGGTCAAAAATCAAACTTTTGTTGCTGATCCTCAACCCGCTTTTCTTCCTTTTCTTGGTATTTGACATATTTTTTAATCATTTCCTCATCCAATCCAACCGTGCTTACAAAATATCCACGAGCCCAAAAATGATTGCCCCAATAAGGCTTCTTTTTCAATTTGGGATAACTCTTGAACAGTTTTATCGCAATCTTTCCTTTCAATGTACCCATCAACTTCGAGATAGAAACTTTGGGCGGCACCGAAACCAACAAGTGGATATGATCCTCCTGTACATTCAGTTCCTCGACCTCGCAACTCTTCCACTCACAAAGCATTCTTATATCTTGCTCGACCAATTCCTTTATCGCTCCCTTCAATATCCGAAGACGATATTTTGGAACCCATACTATATGATAGTCACATTTATAAACTACATGGCTAAGTTTCTTATATTTACTCATAGTACAAATATAAGGCATAGCCATCAGAACATTACCACCTGCAAAGCAGGTGGATTTTTAAGGTAAATTAAAATAGTGTCAAGTAACCTAGTCTCTTTTTAGGAATTACTATCTTCGCATTCTTTAAAAAATCTTATGGATTATATATACGTTTTAATAGGTTTAACCTTACTTGTGGTAGGAGGGGAGTTTTTAGTACGATCTTCAGTGGCACTTTCCTTTAGACTGAATATTTCAAAAATGGTTATTGGGCTTACAGTAGTTTCGTTTGCTACTTCGGCACCAGAATTATTAGTGAGTTTACAAGCTGCAATAAGTGGTTTTTCAGATATTTCATTAGGAAATGTAATTGGCTCCAACATCGCAAACATTGGATTGGTCTTAGGAATTACCGCAATTATTTCACCATTGGCAATAGATAAAGGTTTCTATAAACTGAATTGGCCAGTGATGATGATTCTTTCTGTTGCGCTTTATTTTATTTTAAAAAGTGGCGAGATTATTTCTCGAACCGAAGGGGTCGCATTGTTGTTAATGCTCGTTGTTTACCTTTGGATTTTAATTAGAAAAGCACGACAAGAACGAGGCACCGAGCTGGTAGATGAAGAAGTTGACGAAAGCCTATCTAAAACTTCGAGTTTTAAAATAATAATTTGGTTAATTATTGGCGGTGGCGCTTTATATGCGGGAAGTGAATTATTGGTGAGAGGGGCTGTTTCTTTAGCCCAAGATTTTGGAGTTACCGAGCGAGTTATTGCGGTTACAATGATTGCCGTAGGAACAAGTATTCCTGAACTTGCTGCATCTGTAATTGCCGCACTCAAAAAAGAAAAGGCTATATCGCTTGGAAACTTAATCGGCTCAAATATTTTTAATATAGCTTCTGTTCTAGGTATTACGGCTATTATTCAGCCAATTGCAGTTGTGAGTCCAGAAGTACTTACAAACGATATTTTCTGGATGATTGGTTTTGCAGGTATACTTTTACCTCTTGCCTTTCTACCAAAATCCTACGAAATTGGTCGCAAACGAGGTATTTTACTTGTAGCTGCTTATGCTGTTTTTATAGGCATTACAATTCTTAAATAGTGTTATTTTGCAGTTCACCCCCTTTTTTACAGGGGGTGAACCTATAATTATTGATTATTTCAAAAAAAAAGTAAAAATTTAGGGGGTGTGCTTGTGTTTTTTGTATTTTTGCCGAGTCAAATACTAAAAACAACCAAATGTCTACACTACGATTTCATGCCCTAAAAAAAACCTTTGATAGAGTTCCAGTACCTGTAATAGAATCTGAAAGACGTTCAGAAATATTCGGGAGAAACGTTTTTAATAGAACTGCTATGCGGCAGTACCTAACAAAAGATTCTTTTAAAAGTGTAATGGACGCTATTGAAACTGGCGCGAAGATAGAACGTCATATTGCCGATCATATTTCTACAGGTATGAAGGAGTGGGCTATTTCGAAAGGAGCTACTCACTACACACACTGGTTTCAACCTTTAACGGGAGCTACTGCAGAAAAGCATGATGCGTTTTTTGAGACTATGGAAGATGGGCACGCTATTGAGAAATTTGGTGGCGGACAATTAGTTCAACAAGAGCCAGATGCTTCTAGTTTTCCGAATGGTGGTATTAGAAACACTTTTGAAGCTCGTGGCTATACAGCTTGGGATCCCACCTCTCCAGCCTTCATATACGGCACGACCTTGTGTATTCCTACCGTTTTTGTGTCGTACACAGGCGAAGCTTTAGACTATAAAACTCCTTTGTTAAAAGCTTTGCTAGCCATAGATAATGCAGCTACAGATATTGCAAAATACTTCGATAAAAATGTAACTAAAGTCAGTGCTACATTAGGTTGGGAGCAAGAATACTTTTTGGTTGATAGCGCGTTGGCATTATCTCGACCTGACATTTCGTTGGCAGGAAGAACGCTACTCGGCCATTCACCTGCAAAAGGACAACAGCTAGACGATCATTATTTTGGATCTATTCCTGCGCGTGTGCTAAACTTCATCCGTCATTTGGAAACCGAGTGCATGCTTTTAGGAATTCCAGTGAAAACACGACATAATGAAGTAGCTCCAAATCAGTTTGAACTTGCACCTATTTTTGAAGAAACAAATCTCGCGGTAGATCACAATTCGTTATTAATGGATTTGATGCACAAAATTGCAGATAAACACAATTTTAAGGTGTTATTTCACGAAAAACCATTCGCTAACGTAAACGGAAGTGGCAAACACAATAACTGGTCATTAGCAACAAACACTGGGGTTAACCTGCTTAGCCCAGGGAGTACGCCTATGAAGAACCTTCAGTTTTTAACTTTCTTTATTAATACGCTTAAAGCAGTTAACGACCACGAAGAGTTGTTGAGAGCTTCCATTGCAAGTGCAAGTAATGACCATAGGTTAGGTGCAAACGAAGCCCCACCTGCAATTATTTCAGCATTTATTGGTTCGCAATTAACAGATGTTTTAGACGAACTTGAAAAAGTAACCAACGGCAAGCTTTCGCCTCAAGAAAAAACAGATTTAAAGTTAAATGTTGTTGGTAAAATTCCTGAAATTCTTTTAGATAATACAGACCGAAACCGAACTTCAGCATTTGCCTTTACAGGAAATAAATTTGAATTTCGCGCGGTAGGTTCTACAGCCAACTGTGCAAACCCTATGACCGTGCTAAATGCAATTGTCGCAAAACAGCTTATCGATTTTAAGGTGAAGGTTGATGAATTGATTAAAAGTAAGAAGATGAAGAAAGATGATGCCATCTTCAACGTACTTAGAGAATATATAAAAGATTCTAAACGCATTCGTTTTGAAGGAGATGGTTATGGCGAAGCTTGGGAAAAAGAAGCTGAAAGACGCGGATTAAGCAATCATAAAACAACGCCAGAAGCATTAAAAGCGAAGATTTCAAAAAAATCAATAGACCTTTTCGAAGAACTCGGAATTATGAGTAAGGTGGAAACGGAAGCTCGTTATGAAATTGAAATGGACGAGTACACTATGCGAATTCAAATTGAAGCACGCATTCTTGGTGATATAGCTAGAAACCACGTTATTCCTACTGCAATTCAATATCAAAACATTTTGATAGAAAACGTTCAAGGACTGAAAAACATATACGGTACCGACTTTAAAAAATATGCAACCGAACAGATGCACCTTATCGAACAAATAAGTGAGCACCTTGCTAAAATAAATAAGGGTATTACCGATATGATTGAAGAGCGCAAGAAGGGCAATAAAATTGAAGATGCTGAAAAACGAGCCTTAGCGTATTGTCACGAAGTAAAACCGTATTTTCAAATTATAAGATATCACTGTGATAAGCTTGAACTTTTAGTAGATGATGAGCTTTGGCCGCTTACTAAGTATCGTGAGTTGTTGTTTACAAAATAGGAAGAAAGCACCTAAACTTGAAATGTTATGAGTGCAGAGTTAGTAAGGCACAGTAATTTTCAATAGTATTTTAAATGGGTTGTTCCAATTTTAACGGACAGCCCATTTGCTATTTAGTATCCTACATTGTAGGCTTTTTTATTAATCCGTACTTTTGCAACCAATCTATAATTTACAACCCATACGATGAGTAAGGAAATTTCTAAACGATACGCCCAAAGAGGTGTTTCAGCAGGTAAAGAAGACGTACATAACGCAATTAAAAATGTAGATAAAGGGCTTTTTCCGCAAGCGTTTTGCAAAATTGTACCCGACTACCTTACTGGTGATGAAGACTATTGTTTGATAATGCACGCAGACGGTGCGGGAACTAAGTCTTCCTTGGCATATACGTATTGGAAGGAAACGGGAGATCTTTCTGTGTGGAAGGGAATCGCGCAAGATGCCTTAATCATGAACATAGACGATTTACTTTGCGTAGGCGCAGTAGATAACATACTGTTGTCTTCAACCATTGGCCGGAATAAAAATCGTATCCCAGGAGAAGTTATTTCAGAAATTATAAATGGTACAGAAGAACTTATTTCCGAATTAAAAGAGTTTGGACTAAACATTCGTTCTACAGGAGGCGAAACTGCCGATGTAGGGGATTTAGTAAGAACTATTATTGTAGATTCTACTGTCACGGCACGTATGAAACGCAGCGATGTTATCGATAATGCAATCATTCAAGCAGGCGATGTGATTGTAGGTCTCGCTTCCTTCGGACAAGCAACGTATGAAAAGGAATACAACGGCGGAATGGGCAGCAACGGCCTTACATCTGCCAGACACGATGTGTTTCACAAATATTTAGCCGAAAAATATCCAGAAAGTTACGATGCTTCCGTCCCAGAAGAGCTTGTTTATTCAGGTTCGAAAAAATTGGATGATGCTGTTGAAAACAGTCCATTAAACGCTGGAAAATTAGTGCTTTCTCCAACACGAACATACGCTCCAATTATTAAAAAGATTTTATCGCAAATTGATAAAGCCCAAATCCACGGTATGGTACATTGCAGTGGGGGAGCGCAAACCAAGATTCTTCACTTTGTAGAAAACCTTCACATTGTAAAAGACAATATGTTTCCAGTACCGCCACTTTTCAAACTCATTCAGGAGGAAAGTAAAACGGAATGGAAGGAAATGTACCAAGTGTTTAATATGGGGCACAGAATGGAACTGTACGTTTCTCCAGAAATTGCAGCGACCATTATTGAAATTTCAAAAACCTTTAATGTTGATGCACAAATAATAGGAAGGGTAGTGGCTTCAGATGAAAAGAAGCTTACAATAAGCAGTGAAAACGGTACGTTTACGTATTAAATTAGTGAGAATGAAAAAAATATTTGGGGTAACAGCCCTTATACTCTTTTTTAGCTTAAACAATTTATTTGCTCACTCAGACACATTGTCGGTAGAGATAAAAAAAAGAGATACTGTCGATTTAGGTTGGCGGATTAAAAATGAAGTAGGCATATTACTTAATCAAGTTTCGTTCACAAATTGGAATTCTGGTGGAACAAACTCTATTTCAGGTATTATTTCTGGAAAATCTGCAGCTAAATTCAAAAAAGAAAAATGGTTTTGGAAATCAGATTTGAATTTAAAATACGGGTTAAATAAGCAAGAAGGTAATGGAGTTAAAAAAACCGAAGATATAATCGAGGTGAATTCTAGTATTGTTTATGAAACCGATTCCATAAGCAATTGGTTTTATTCTGCACGATTTAGTTTTAATACGCAATTTTCTGATGGTTATAAATATCCCAATAAAGATGAAGCCATTTCTCGATTTTTTGCCCCGGCCTATATGTTTTTCGGAATAGGAATGGAATACGGCAAAAACATAGACCATTTGTCTTTTTATGCATCTCCTTTTACTGTAAAAACAACATTCGTTTTAGACGATCACTTAGCCAATAAAGGCGCTTTTGGAGTAAACCCTGCTATTTATGATGAAGAAGGAAATATGTTGAGAGAAGGCGAAAAAGTAAAACAAGGGGTAGGGATTTTGTTAACCAATAAATACGAAGAACAACTTTTCGAAAACATTAAACTGAATAGTCACTTGAAGCTTTACACAGATTACATCAATAATTTTGGAAACATTGATGTTGATTGGGAAGTAAATGTAGACATGAAGGTTAATAAGTTTGTTAAAGCTACTTTAGGCTCACACTTGAGATATGACGATGATATAAAGGTAGAAACCAACCGAAACGAAATTACTAACGAAGAAATTGTAATTGAAGGACCTAGCGTTCAATGGAAGCAAATTCTTGGAGTAGGTATAGTAATGGATTTGGATATGATTTCAAAGTCTAAAGGGGCTTCGTAAGTTTTCGCTAAGTTCGTTTATCTCGCTCCCGTGCAATTACACTACATTCCTGTTGGGTTATGCCGACCACACGAATGCTTAGTTATTGGCAATAGTTTTTTTTATTCGGCTTAAGTCAGAAGTCAGCTCACTCCAAGGTTCTGCATTTAGATATAGTTTTTTATGGACCACACCGTTCGTTCCTTTATATTGTAAAGTCAGATTATGAGAATTATATATTGAGTCGTTATTATAGAGAATTTGAATTAGTTGTGATTCCGAAATCTTAATTTCTTCCTTTTGCGTTATAATTGAATAAGTCTCGAAGATGTAAAATCCGTCGTTCATTTTGATGTTGGTTAATAATTTCGGGCTGTATCCAATTCCGATTGTAAGCTTCCCTTTAAACCGAACTGTTTAAAAGTAGAATAATTATCTTAATTTTAAACAGTATTATGAGACGAAGTAAATTTTCACCACAACAGATTGCAAAGATTTTAAAAGAGTTCGACAATGGAAAGAGTGTCGACCAGATCAGTCGTGAGCATGGGGTCAGCCCCGCCACTTTCTATAAGTGGCGTTCTAGATATGCTGGAATGAACTCCAAGGAGCTCAAGCGCCTCAAGGAGCTAGAGGAAGAGAATCGCAAGCTCAAGCAGATGTATGCCACTCTGGACCTTGACCACCAGATGGCCAAGGAGATCATCGAAAA
>NZ_FNNS01000030.1 GCF_900106795.1 Aequorivita viscosa
CGCACTGCAGGAAATAACATAATATTTTCGGTTACTCAATTTAATATAGAAAGGTAAGCGGCCACATCAAAAATTGCAGTCAACGACCCCAAATCAGAGAAAACCGACTCCGGAAAACCCATCCCAAACTAGACCAATCCCCATAAGGGCAAACCGACATACACCGGTTCAGTCAACACGGCATTCATGTTGGGTCGTGCCGACCACACGAATGCTTAGTTATTGTAGCCAGTTTTTTATTTTTTTAAGTCATCAGAGAAATGTCCTTTATGTTTCCCTTTTGAAAATTTGTCTTTGTTAAAATCATTTGACTTTCCTTTCGGGATGGTCAAGCTTTTCCAATCGTCTCCTTTAATCATTTTTCCAATGTAAACAATCTGTCCGATATGATAAGGATAATGAGCAAATTGTCGATTTATAGCTTCCATAATTGAGTGTTCTTGATTTCTGATATAAATTTCTGTTGCAAAATTATCTTGTTTTACAGAATCTAACGCATCGAACAGACATTTCCATCCGTCATTCCATTTTTCAAGTAACTCATTTTTAGTTTTTATCACCGATTCAAATTCCAAATCTCTTTTACGCCATTCTTTTTCTCCATCGGAAGTCAAAAAATCTGTCCAGCGAGATTTCATATTTCCCCAAAGATGGTTTACGATTATCGCAATTGAATTTGAGTCTTCGTTAAACTGCCAAAAAAGGTCTTTTTCCTCTAATTGGTCAAATGTTTTTTCTCCGACAGATTTGTAGTATTCAAATTGCTTTTTGACACTGTTTATGTATTCAGTTTTCATTCAGCGTTTCGATTTTTCAAATTGGCTACAACGTTTAGTATAACCGCAGTTACGGATAAATATACGAGGTTTTTCGGTTAAGCACGAAAGTTAGCAATTACGCGTGGATTCGAACGAAGTCGAATCCGCCGTAATTGCGGTTATACATTGTTGAACTAAACCTAAAGGTAGCTTCACGGGACAGTTACATCACGATTCACTACCTTTAAGTAAAGTTTAATTCTAATATTTAAAGTTATGAAAAAAAAGTGACACCCTTATCCAAAGGGCTATTATTTCCGTTCCAGAGTTTGCAACACTCTACCACAAACTCAAACGATCTGTTGAACTCGCTGGTAAAAGCCAGAGCACTCTTACCAACTATGCCCGCTGTTTAGCGCACATCGCACTCCATTTTAACTGTAGTCCACTTGAGCTCGATGAGGAACAGATCTTAGATTATCTACACGTTTTAAAGTCACAACACAAGACCCCTTCGGACAGTTTTTTCAAGCACACCGTCTATGGGCTACGCTATGCCTATCGTGTCTTTGGGATGAAAGAAATGCGGGTCATTCTTCCTTCTATTGAACGCCCCAAGAAACTCCCCGTGGTATTGAACCAAAGGGGGATAAAACAACTACTTCGCACTCCAAAACTACTCAAACACCGATTGGTACTTGGGATGCTCTATGGCTGTGGACTTCGCAATTTTGAACTCCGCAACCTACAGCGCAGGGATCTGGACTTTGACAGGAAGATGGTACACGTGCGCCAAGGCAAAGGACGCAAGGATCGGTATGTTCCCCTGTCCGAGATGCATATCCGTGGTCTAAAGAAATATCTACTGGCAGAAAACCCGGTCACTTGGTGCTTTACCGGCAATGATAAAAACAGGCAGTCCTGCACAGCTTTCCTCGCAAGGAATACAGTGGATTGTTCGTGAAGCTCGCAAGCGCAGCGGTATTTCAAAAGAGATTACCCCCCATATCCTGCGCCATAGCTATGCTACCCATCTTTTGGAAATGGGCCTGGACATTATGAGCGTGAAAGACCTCTTGGGGCATGCGGATATCCAAACGACCCTTATCTACCTTCATGTGGCACAATCGGGTAGGCAAAAGCCCTTCAGTCCGCTGGATAGGCTCTATGGCAAATAGAGATGTCCTATCCCGATTATGAAGTAGCGCACGTATTGGAGCGCAACAGGGAGCACCTCGCCGATTATTGTGCCAACAGTTGGCAGGTACGCACCCTCCACGCCTTGCGCAAGTGCCGCACTGCGGCCTTGGGCGGTCACATTGATTGTTGCAATAATCCAGGGTGCCAAAAGCTTCACCTTAGCTACAACAGTTGCCGTAACCGTCATTGTCCCAAGTGTCAGGGACACAAGAAGGAAGAGTGGATACAGGCAAGGGAGGCAGATTTATTAAAGGTTTCTTACTTCCACGTGGTCTTTACCTTGCCCTGTGAGCTGAACCAGTTATGTCTATACGAACCAAAATTGGTGTACAACCTTTTGTTCAAAACGGCCTGGAGTATCATTGGAGATTTTGGTGCCAACCCCAAATTCTTGGGCGCCAAGATGGGAATGATCGCCATCCTGCACACTTGGGGGCAGAACCTCTCGTTGCACCCACACCTGCACTGCATTGTTCCAGGAGGGGGTATTACTAAATCCGGCAAATGGAACCCCACCAAGAGCAAGGGAAAGCCTGGCTGCCGAACGGCACGCTACTTGTTTCCTGTAAAGGCAATGAGCAAGGTCTTTAGGGCCCGTTTTGTAGCTGGCCTACGCAAGGAACTGGGGAAATCAAAGCCCCCTTCATTTTACGAAAGCCTGTTCAAAAACCAATGGGTAGTCTATTGCAAACGCCCATTCTTCGGACCCTCACAGGTAATAGAGTATCTGGGACACTATACCCATAAAATTGCGATAAGCAACCATCGGATAAAAAGTCTGGAAGATGGAAACGTACGGTTTATTGTAAAGAATTATCGTCATGGAGGCAAAAAGTCTATCCTGGGATTATCCGATGCCGAGTTTATCAGGCGGTTTTCGCTACATATTCTGCCCAAGGGGTTTACCCGTATCAGGCATTACGGTATCTTGAGTAGTTATTATAAGCGGACTATCATCCCAGAATTACAGGAAGAGCTTGGCAAACCAAAACTTCCAGAGACAACACCTTTATTGCACCGCAAGTGTCCGGTCTGCAAGAAAGGAAACCTTGTTACCATTGCGACCTTTACTGCCCGTGGGCCACCGCTACACTGGCAAGAGCAAATCAAAAAACAGTTAAACAGACCTATATAAAAAAACGTGGATCCCGACGTAACGGGACTCCTATGGCCATCCCGAAGCTTCGGGGGAAGAAAACGGCCTGACAACCTGAAAAACAGTGGAGAAAAACTACAAAATGTACGGTGCGCTATAATTCCTTAGCAAAAAAAGAGGTCAACGATCCCAAACCAGGGAAAACCGACTCCTGAAAACCCATCCCAAACTAGATCAATCCCCATAAGGGCAAACCGACATACACCGGTTCAGTCAACACGGCATTCATGTTGGGTCGTGCCGACCACACGAATGCTTAGTTATTGTAAAACGTTTTTTAACCCAATTTGTCAAATATATGTATTCTTAAATCTTCGACCGAAATATTTTTTTTCTCAAAGTTGTTATCTAAAATTTCAATGTATCTTTCATCTGAACAGCTTACGTATTTTACTGCTTGTTTATAAATTAAAGTGTCTACCATTATTCTTAAATGAGCGGGAAGTTCAGAGGTGTCTTTTGCTCGAATAAATAGCTTATTACCTGTGAGTGGAAATATATAATCATCTTCAAATACTTTTGGGTCTTTACTCTTTTTAAATAGGACAGGATTATCCGAACACATAAATGGAAATTGGCTTACAGTTTCGAATATCGTGTAAGGAGTTCTGCAATTATATCCTCTTACTGAATCCATTAGTGAATTCAAATATTTATATGTTTTTAAAAACTGACTGTTTTTTTTAAATTCATCTTCTAAAATGATATTATTGGTTCCATCGGAATTTTTGATTTCGAGCCCTAATTGATTGAGATTATTACTTTCAATTATTGATTTCAGTTCCGAATCTTTATGTGGCAAACGCCAATACATTAAGCTCACGAAATGATTCAATCGAGGCATATCATCTTCATCGATTGAATACTTATTTGAATTATCTGATGAATTGATTTTGTTAAAGAGCTTTGCAATTTCGTTGTCAAAGTGACTATAATGTTCCGTTTCTAAAAAATCAGTTTTATTCCCTTTAAAATTTATCGTATTCGCATTTTTTTTAAAAAAATATGATTCGGGAGAAAATTCTTTACCATTTTTGATAAATCGTTTTTCCTCAACATTGTAAATTTTAAAAGTATTTGATTCTTTGGTAAAGCCTTTAAGATAGAAAACAGGTAGATAGTGATGTCGCCAAGATTTTTTATCCATTTATAATAATTATAAGTATGGGCGTTTGTTTTTTTAATGTTTTACAACGTGAGTCTGTGCATTTACTCAATTCGGACTAAATTTAATGAAACAATTGCTATTTAGAGGGCGGTTAAGGTGGTATTTTCTTGATGTTTTGAAATATTGCTATGTATTTCAAATAAAAAAAAGTTGTTTATAGCAGCTAAAATCACTTCAAATAGGGCCGAAAATCCAGGCACAAGCCTTTTTAGCCTGTTTTTCAACACATCTGGACCGAGAATGGATATAAGTCTGGTCAGATTATAACAGATCATCATCAGGTTAACCTCGGAGAGTACGTTTTGCTTTCCCCTCATCAAGGTATGGGTAAACCCCCATTGTCTTTTCAGTGTCCCAAACTGGTGCTCGGTGATCTGTTGCCTAAGCCTATAGTATTCTGGTTTTGCTTCTACTCTTTTTTGGTTTTCATCCAGAGCGTCTTGATATATAGAGCGCTCTATAAAGCGCCCATTCTTGTTCGTAGTGCACAGCGCTCTCACGGGACAGATCTCGCAGGCCTTTCTGTTCTTGTAATGCTTGACTTTGTGTCCCGCCTTATCATAAATACTTCCATTGGTAGTCAACACCTGATCCGCTGGACAAGTGTAGGTGTCGTTTATTTTGTCATACGTAAAATCCACCATTGGATAGCGCCCGTTGTGGTGTGAGGAATGGTCTTTCGGAGAGGAATAGGGCGTGATGCCGTTCTTAGTGCAGATATCCAGATGCTTGGCAGTGGTGTATCCCTTATCGGTCAGAATATCCATACTTTCCATCCCCAGGAGTTCTTTGGCGTCCAGTGCCATTGGGGAGAGCGCATGGGTATCGTTCACGCTACCGGTATCGTTGTTCACAAAGAGTTTGTGCTTCGCATCGCAACCGGCCTGCACATTGTAGCCCACGTTGATGATGTTGCGGTGCAGGATTACAGATCTGGCGTCAGGGTCGGTAAGGCTGATCTGGGTCTCGCCGCTTTCCTGCAACCTTTTTTCTATGTTGCGGTATTTTTCATTTTTGGATTTTTGGTAGGCAACCTTTGACTCGATTTCCTGCGTGTCAACATCCCCATCCCCTTGATCGAGCTGGTCCTGGTACTCCTTGATCTTGTCATCGATGTAGGCAATATGGCGGTCTATCTTCTTTTGGTTGAAGTTGTTCTTCTGGGCGTTCTGCGCCCGGATCTTGAAGGAGTCTATGGCGATGGTAGTACCTTCTATGAGCTCCCATTCCTTGAGCAGCCCTACAAAATGTCTAAAGGCCAGTTTGAATGCCGCGGCATTGTCCTTTCTGAAGTAGGCGATTTTTCTTGCCGAGGGACGCAGTCCCTTCAAGAGCCAGATTACCTCAAGGTTGACCTTGCAGGCGTGTTCCATTTGGCGTGAGGAGCGAAGTTTGTTCTTGTACCCATAGAGATAGAGTTTGAGCATATCTGATGAATGGTAAGGAGGCCTTCCCTCGGAATTGAGCACGTCCCTAAAGCCCAGTTCCTGCATTGGAAGGATATCCACGAACATATCAACGGTACGCGCCCATGAATCCAGCCCTACGCATGACTCAAAGTCCATCATTACCAATTGATCCCTGTTAAAACCTGTTATGAATTCCATAACGTTAAGATAGCCAATATCTTAATACGATTTGAGCAATGCATTAAAAGGTAATCAACAAAGTTATTAAGAAAGGGAGGTTATTGCGCAGTCTGACGGTTAGTATATGAAAAGTAGCGCTGAAAATAAGCGGTTTCTTTACGAATTAAATACAAGCCGAATTTTTAAATTTTACTATTTATCTTTTTTATTGAAAATCGTCAAGTTTAAAAATTTGGCGACTTTCCAAAAATGCCCAAGCCTTAGTATTAGCAATGACTTGCGCTATTTTTTTATATACATCTTGTTAGCAATAGTCAATCTTCGCCCAACAAATCAAAAATTATCTTATCTCTGTCAATTCTAGTAAGTTGATCTAAATCTATATGTGTATAGGAACGAAAATTACTTTCTTTTAAAAAATTTTGAATTAAAGAGTATTGTTTTCTATTGATTTTATCATCACTCTCAATATTCTTTAGAAGTGGAATTTTTATATCTTCACCTTCTCTATAAAGTTTAATTCCCTCGGATCTATATTCAAAAGCTTCTCCGAAACTGCAGGATAATATTTCTTTTATAATTTGTTCAACGTTGATAGGAGTATTCGAATTAGATGAATAACTATCCATTGCTAAATTCTCTAAATCTGAGTAAGACCATAAAGGGGTTGTTCTCGTATATGCTAATGCTATATCTCTCTTAATGCAGGTGGAGCCAAGTGGGTCGAACTGAACACCAATTGTATTCCTGTTAAAAAACATTTCCCAAATGGCAATACCAGTATTCAATCTACCTTGATGCAACAATTGTCTATCAAATCGTGAAGTGCCTGCTGTCTTGTTAATAGTCGAATCCCAACGTTTCTTAATTATCTTTGCTTCGAAAACACCGATTTTATATTTTTCGCTTTTTTTGAAAATTACTATACCATCGGCGCCGTATAGTCGCTCCAGGCTTCCATTTAAAGTTTGACTATGTGCAAATTTATAAGTACTAAAAGGTCCGAAAGGATATCTAATAAAATTTAGAAAACTTGTAACATAATCTCGTTCCGAAACAATATGATCTTTTTTAAAATCCTCCCGACAAATTACATCCATCTGGTAAATTTTTTCTGATAAGTAATCAATTTGTGCTTGATTTGTGAGCATATTATTTTTTGATTATTGCTAACATGTATATACCTGAAGTACTCTGGCGTATATATCCCATATAAACGCAACTTCATTTAATAAATGAAATTATAATACCATCGCATTCAAACTTAGTGAAAATAATATTTACTTTATTACGGTATTCCGTATTGAAGTAATATTTAATAACAATTCCATCAAGAAATTATAAAATTACACTCCTAAAGCTGAAAATAACTTAAAATGACTAGTCACCTACCAAATACGAATACCAGAAGCTATTGACAAATAATCAAACGCCCCACCTACGGCACTTACTCTTTCTCTCGTTCCGCAGGCTACACTCCATCAATCACAAGAGCCTATGGTTCCCCGTAGCATAAGCAATAATTTAAGAAGCATTAGAACTTTGCCTTAAAGCAAAATCAAATTATTGCCTATGCTTTCTGCCATTGCCCTCACCTCAGAACTCATCACAACACTTAGTTAACCCATTAACCTCACGGAAGGCAGGTAAAGCGGTATTCGTCAGTCGTTCCGTTTCGTTCCGCAAAACATCCCGACAAGGGTATACAAAGCAGCTATACCTTAATATTTTAAAAATGAATAGCTGCCCTTGTCGGGACCATAAATAGCACCGCTGCGGCGACACGTCCTCACTGGCACTATTTATTTGTTTTGCTTCACACACTGCTCTCCATCCTCACCCGTGGCTACTTCATCCCCCCAAACGGTGCGCAAGGTGAACGCAGAACTCAGCTCGCTGAAGTTATGCTGAACCGCAGCCAACGTTGCGCACCGCGAAACCCTAATAAGGTGTTCGCAAACTCACCAAGCAATAATTGGGGGTCTGCCGCCACTTGTTAATTGTGCGAGCCTGCGTGTCGCTGCGGGCTGATCGGGCTGTCACGATTTTTGCAACCCCAATGCCTACAGTCGCTAAGTTTCCCTCATTCGTGCCTCATTCACTCAACTCAGCCACTTTCGGCAACCCGCGCAAGAGTGGCTCCTTCCCTCCACTACGCGAGCCTTCGTACCTCCATTTCGCAATACAAATTTCTTAACTTAAGCTCATCATAGATGCACCAAATAAAATAGTAAATACCACAATGTTTTTAGCACTGAAGTATTGCTTCATTACGGCTCCGGCATCGCTTTGTTTCATTCAGTCGCCACACTTGCCTTTTCCAACACCGAAGCAAAAATTCGCGCCAGCCCTGCCGTAAACGGTAGGCGTCTGCCGCCCTCCTTCCTCGGGCTTATGCATCCACCACCCTTGCTCCGCTCGCAGGCGGCTCGCATTATAGTTCCAGCAATCCATTTCGCTGCTCTCCATTCCTTGCTTCCACTATAGCTCCGCTTTGGTTTACCTGCCTTATAAACTCATACCATTAACCATCTAAATCCAATTTGATTTTTAAAGAAATGGCATCCGCTAAGCCTTGTTGATTTTCAGTAATTCCAATTCACAATTTAACCTGGAACTCGAAACTTGGAACTTGGAACTTGGAACTTGGAACTTGGAACCCATTCATTTAGAGAGAAGTAAAAACTCCAACATAAAGCAAAGGTACAGGCGTGCGGATACGAGAGCTGCAAGGGTTCGCTGCGCCTGTTTTAAAAAAAAATCTCCACCCTGGCTTTTAGCCTTAATTACCATTCTCATTGTCCTTTATAATCTGGTCTAAATCTGTCTATTGGTTTCTTAAATCCCGGGTAGTATTTTTTTTAACAGCCCTTGCATCAGTCGCACCGATCCTGTGGCATAAGGCATTATGTTCAAGTTTTTATTTAGAGTCCGTTTAAGCAGCTGGTGGTTGCTGGCGGGCATACGCACCTCGGGCAGTCCGTTCTTCTATTGTGTGCATCACGTAGGCTTCAAGGAGTACACGTTGCGCATCTTTTGGGTAGAGTGCTGCCTCACAGAACTCCCTTTTTAGGGGGTTCTTTTTTTTTAATCGTTTCCCGAAAATTAATAAAAGATGGCTAAAAATCATGAAGGCTCTCATTGGAACGGCCGATTTAAACCCCTTGAAAAGCTAGAACATTTGACCAAGCGACTCCAACATCAACAGCAGCACCTAAACGATTATAAGATTGACCATTGTCGAAAATATTTTTAGTTAATGCTATTATTTGTCCTCTAATTTTTTATGCCTTATCGAATTTAAAATTTCACCTGGGATATTTGTCTTCCAATCTTTCTCTTGACAAGAAATCTCGGTTATTATTAACCGTTAAGAAGGACTAATTCGCACCTCCTACCCCAAACCACCTCTTAGATTTTAATCACAAACAGGAAGGCAACAGGAAGGATTTTTCTGTCACACTTTTTGTAAAATGGTTATTCACCCATGTGGCACATTCCTTTTTTGTTTAAGCCCATATATTTTAAATAGCGGCACAACAAAAAAGCAAAGAGCCACAAATCCGTCTTCTCAAAAACACTCAGTTACGGTGTCCGAACGGAGTCGAGGAAAAACAAAAAGTCCGCCAGAAAAGGGAAGTGTCGATAGGGTCTATATTTACATAATGGTCTGTTATAGACGCAGCCGCCCCATCCCACGCACCGCCCAAGCTGGTACTATAACGCCATTATGTAAAATAGCCCGAGCCGCTCATTTTCGTTCTACATTAAAACCTCCCATTCTCTTTAAAAATTCCCCAAAACCTGAAACCACCGTCTCTCAAAGTCGCTCACATTCGTCTGCCATTAAAAATCCAAAAAAAATATTCCGTAACACCTGAAAATCCGCGTTATTGCATAAACAAATTTCACCTTGGGAAGCATACTTTAAAATACTTCAGAAAAACCCGAAACCTTATTGGGGTGAAGGATTGGACGAAGCACAATAAAGCAAGGGCACTCCAGGCAGGTATCCAGCGTCTTCTCAATAAATAATCGCAACCCCATCACATCTCTTTCCCTTCAACAGAAGACATGAATACCAGCCTTCCATGCCCCTAGAGGAAGAGTGCAAAATTTTTGGTGCTAACCTCAATCCGTCGTCTCATCGCAAGCCCTGCGGACGGAATCTAGCAACACTTAAACATCATATAAACCTAATAAATTCAGTTCTCACTCCCTACCTAATCAACCCGTCCGTCCGCAGACCGCTTTAAATCTTGCGGCACCAAAAACCCCGCACCCTTCCCAATTAACCATTCGTCTTTTCCATCACCAAAATCGTCAATTCCTATGCGCATTGCCAAAAATCCAATATTAAAAATAAGATAACCAACTAAGGTGGCTGAGTTCATTTGAATCGCGTCAGCAGATTCAAATTAGTATCCAAGCCCATTCAGTGGTTGCAGGAATAGGCGATGATCCATAAAGCAAGGGCACTCCAGGCAGGTATCCAGCGTCTTCTCAAAAAAAAAAATCGAAACCCCATCACAGCTCCCTCACTTTCACAAGAAACATGAATACCAGCCTTCCACGCCCCTAGAGGAAGAGTGCAAAGTTTTTGGTGCTATGACAACCACGGCTCCAAAAAGAAAGCCCTGCAGGCGCCAAAACACCCTACATTTTACGCATCTCAAATTCGTTAAAAAAGCGTCCTATATTTCCAACTTACCTTTCCCAGCGCCCGCAGAGCTTTCAAAATCTTGCGGCACCAAAAACCCCGCACCCTTCCCAATTAACCATTCGTCTTCTCCATCACAAACATCTCTATTCCCACGCGAATTGTCCCGAATTGCGTCTATAAATACAAATAACCAAACCCAGATCCCTGAGCGAAGCCGAAGGGTTTGTTTCGGTTTCAATTTCGCTTTCAGTTTCGATTTCGATTTCAATTTCAACAAGGGCACTCCATGCAGGTATCCAGCATCTTCTCAAAAAAAACCATAACCCATCACAGCTCCCTCACTTTCACAAAAAACATGAATACCAGCCTTCCACGCCCTTAATCATTCGTCGTCTCCATCACCAACATCCCCTATTCCTGGGCGAGCCGTCCCGAAACCCGTCAAAAAAAAATAATTATAGGTTACCAAACCCAGGTCCCTGAGTGTTTTATTGAGCTTTTTAAAGCGAAATAAAATGTATCGAAGGGCCGAGGCAAATATTTCAAAAACAAAAAAAGGAAGCAAAGGTAGTAGGGGCTAGAAAAACAGCTGTAAAGGCCAAGCCCTCCGGGTTTTGAAGAA
Source organism: Aequorivita viscosa (assembly GCF_900106795.1). Taxonomy (GTDB): domain Bacteria; phylum Bacteroidota; class Bacteroidia; order Flavobacteriales; family Flavobacteriaceae; genus Aequorivita; species Aequorivita viscosa. Next base: position 11,157 of record NZ_FNNS01000030.1, read on the forward strand.
AAATCTCCACCCTATTTCTTTCTTACTAAGCATTCTTTTCCCTGAAAATTCCACTTCCACTTTATTCCCGCTCTTTCCACCACAACCGGGTAGTATTTTTTTCAAAAGCCTTGACAGCTGTGCCGCCCCTACTGTTTTACGGCTTTCTTTTTTTCCTTTTTCTTTTTTTCCGAAAAAAATATAAGGGGAAGGGAAGCAATTCAAACAATGTTTAATTTAAAAATGATGATTATGAAAGCATTCAAAATCAAAACACATCGACCAGGGGAAACATACCAATCCCCGCACTTCTTCATCCTTAACAAAGGAAACAACGCAGGAAGGCCAAGCTTTTGCGCCTTTACAAACTCGTTTGTCATCTTCACCAATTCAACAGAAGAGACCAACCAGCTATACTGGATTTGCAATATCCTCCATTGCGGTCGCTACTTCCAACCCTATCTCTGTGGCTCTGTAATTCCCTTTATTCATATAGGCGAAGTCCGTTCCATCTTAAAAAAGAGGATTAAAAACTATGAAGGACACCATTGGAACGGCCGTTTTACAGCTCTTGAGAAGCTCGAACATTTAACCAAGCGCCTCAAGTATCAACAACGCTGCTTAAACGATTACAAGATTGCCCTAATGCAATCCTATAATCTAGATAGAGATTGAGTTCCCTATCAAAAACAGAAAAGCCCGGGATTGGATCTCGGGCTTTTTCAATTTATAAGTTTATGGGATTTACTTTACCTCCTTATCTTTTTTCTTCCGAAGATTTGCAAAGGATTTCAGTTTAGCTGAAAAGACATTTTTCACCACTATTTTTAAAGAAAACGACACCGAAAAGCTAACCACAGCTCCCACCAACGCCAAAATCCCAGTCCGAATCAAATCATCCGAACCAATGACCGGCAAAGTGGCCAACACAGTTCCTCCGCAGGTTCCCATTATAGTCGAAAAAGATCTAAAGGGCATCATCACAATTATTGATTTAAATCCGATTTGACCTCCTCTTTATCATCATCACTAACCACCGCCTGACTGACAGCAGTAACTACTGTTCCAGCAATAGTTAAGTAAGTTGCCACAGTTATTAAAACAGCAGGAATAGCCACTGGTGCCGCCAGAATTGCCGCTCCCGTAGATCCCAATACGATTCCAATATTCCGTAAGGTCTTAAAGAATTTTGGAGTAGGTTTTTTATATCGCTCAATTAAATTCATAACCAGTACTTTTAATAGTTAATAAAACAGTTTCTTTTCGTTCAAACACTTGATGACACAAGGAAAGAATCTTTTGCATAGCCCTTCGAGAATTGCTTCCAACTCCAATCGATGTCAATTCCGATACAGGAGCAATACACCCCAGAAGCTCATCCTTAGCATAATTTGCAGGATGCATCAAAATCAAATTCCGATTAGGAACACCTTTAACCAATAGATGATTCCCAAATTTCTTTGAATATCGAGCTACCAATTCATAAGTCCCTTCTGGAATACAAGATTTCGAACGTTGATTCCCCAACCAAGGAAGCTCTATCGTAAAACACAGAAATCGGAAATTCAAAAAGAGGGTACCGTGGGTCCCCTCTTGATGATAACTTCGCTCTAGGATCAACTCCATGTCTATGGCGTATCGGTGAGCACAACTGCCAAGGAGTTAAAAGCACCATTTTTCAATGGATACATCTCTCCGTTCACTTCCTGGTAAAACTCCACTCCCAAAACCTCCAAAACTGGCAATGTAGAGTTAGGAGTCAAAACTCCCGCCAAATTCAACGGCGCTGTATCCGGAGCTGTGAAAGGAAGAATTCCTGAATCGTCCATTTCAAAAACGAAAGATTCGTTCACAAAATCCAATTCCGCTGCCCCCATTACCACTTTGAAATGTGTAGTTCCACCCGGAGCCGCAATCCGAACAATCGGACTGAAAGCAGCTAAATCAGCCGTAACATTTCCAGTAATTCGATCAAAGGCAACAGCAAAGGGAGCAAAAAGAGTCGTCCCCAGTTTTCCTCTGATATTAAAATCAAATCCCTTGATGAGAGCCAAATCCCCATCCTGGATAGTTCGCTCGCCCCTGTCATGGACAAGATCAGATTTCACCACAGCCACCAAATCCTTGGTAAGTCTGCTCGTCACACGCTTATCCTTCGCGTTCTGCAACAATAACCTAATCGCATTTCGGATAAGCTTTCCACCCTTTCCTGCTCTTCCGAATTCAGAACCGTTCTCACGAGTTCTTTGGAATGCAGGATCGTTCATAATACGGTCCTTTTCCACCCCACCCTTTTCACGGGCAAGGTGACCGTCAGTCGTTTTGTAAAAAGAAATATCTCCGATAGTCCCTTTCAACTTGATAATACCTTTTTGTCTTGCCATCTCAATAAAATTTTAAATTCTCAACAAAACACCGTATTTTTAAACCACTGCACGATTTTGACCCATCATCCATTCCGAACAAGGACTTTTTTACCGAAACTGCCGGTAAACAACCCTATTATTGAGTATATATGAAGTATAGATTCGGTATAGATGAAGTATAGATAGAGTATGAAAATTATAGTATGAAGTCAGATCGAGTATGCATATTCCCCAAAGACGTACAACGCATCACAGGAAGAAGTGAGCGATATGGTAGACTACTCCTCCACCAAATCAGAAAGCATTTTGACAAAAAGCCGCATCAATTTATCACGGCTAATGAATTTGCAGAATTCACTGGAGTAGATTTAGAAACCGTAAGAGACTATCTCAAAAGTTAACAATTCAAACCAAATCTTATTATTAAAAATTCAGTATCTTTATTGCTAATTGAGTGCAAAACGACTCAAGGTATATTAGTGCAATAATACCAAATTTGGTTCCTCGGTTTTGGAACAAGGCTTAAAAGCCACATAATCAGTACAGTATATAGGCGTTATACTTGTTGTCATCCCGACCAAGTCAAATACCATTTGACACCAAAACCCTGCAAATCAATGTGATTTGCAGGGTTTTACATTTTTTAGCCAATAGCAAAAAGTCATTAAATTTAATTCAAAACCATATTATTGGTCCCCTAATAGGCCCCCTTTTTTGAAGGACAACTTTTTGCGAGATACTTGATTTGACATTCGGTTTGAAAAATAAGTTCAACCCAAAAACAAAATCTCATGCCAAGTCCACAAACATTTTCCGTGCTTCTTCTTCCCATATTCGAAAAAGAAATAAAAGGAAAACCTCAATGTACGTTAGAATCACCATTAACGGAAAACGCAGTAAATTTAGTTAAAACAAAAGTTTTACGACGTTACTGTGGGACTCTTCCTATTGGGATTGTTTCAAAGCTACTCGAACACCCTCGCCTGTCTCAGCCTATTTAAACTACAACTTTTTAAAATTTAGTCTAGTCTTTAGGTCTAATTACATGACCCGAAAATCTGGGAAGTGAAATGGTTGTTCGAGTGGTGTTTATAAAGTAAACTCCAGTTAGAAGAATAGCAGCAGCAATAAGGGATTGAGACGTAATTTGTTCGTCTAAAAAATACCAGCCCAAGAAAAGAGCTATAATCGGATTTACATAGGTTGATGTAGCCACTTTATCTGGCGAAACAGTTTTTAACAGATAATTGAAAGAAGTAAAAGCAACAATACTACCAAATGTAATCAACAATAACATACTCCATTGCACAGGTTCTCCCCAATTGGTTGGAGCAATCCATTCCTCGCCAAAAGCCAAACTCATAATTGCAAGAGTAAACCCACCAGTAACCATTTGATATCCTGTATTTACAAAGAAGTTTTCAGGAAGATCGGCTTTTCCTACAAAGAGACTTCCGTAAGCCCAACTTAGCATACAGGCAAATATCATAATCATCCCCATTACAGTACCTTCTTGTGTAACTATTTGCTTCTGACTTACTAATAGGATTATTCCAGTTATACCTAGCGCTACGCCTACCAAGGACATCTTTTTAATTCGCTTTCCTTGAAGCAAACGCATCAATAACAAAACGACTAAAGGTTGTGCCGATATTTCTAAAGCTGCAAATCCGCTGTCCACATACCGAAGTGCCCACACTATAACACCATTGCCAAAAGAAAGGAACAAAATACCTACGATAAAAGTGTTTAAAAGCTGCTTTCGGCTGATAGCTAAACTCTTGCCTAAGATTTTAGAAATTAAGAATATTAGTAAACCCGCAGTTGTAAAACGTATGGATGCCAAAAAAAATGGCGCTAACTCCCCTACCGCAATTTTATTTAACAAATACGTAGAACCCCATATTACATATATGGAGAAGAACGCAAGAACAATCAACACTGTGTTTTTTGGCACTGATTTCAAAGTAATTTAATATGGTTTGTAAACAATTGTGAAAGAAAGTATTTAAAGTTAATCGTATGCGACTTAGATGTAAGACCTGCTTTTTAATTGACTGATAATTGTGTTAATTAATCAAGTATACTTTTTAGTTCTTAAATTTTAATGGTGAATTTACTAGCAGGATTTCATCTAATAATATTGTGTCAAAGACTTGTTAGCTTTAGCTGAACGTAATTTTGAGATATTTAAATCGGACACCAATAATTTAAAGTATAGAAGAATGAAAATACGGCCTGAATATTCTAAAATTATCGCTTCTTTTTATTGTAATTTTTATCGCCGCGTGTCTTTGGCTTCTTATATTTCTTTTTGATAATCCGTTTATATGATCCGCCTTGATTTTCTTTTTTATTTTTTTCTTTTTTCTCGTGAAATGCGGGGCCTACAACGTCTTCTTTTGTGGGATTATTAATTTCAACCACAACGGGTTGCTCTTCTGCTGTGAGCTTATCCGAAATTGCTACTTCCGAAGGTAACTCCAGCATAGTAATCTTAAGTTCCATTAAAGCTTCAATCGCATTCTTTTTATCTTCTTCGGCTTCGGTGTAAAATAGAATACTTGTTCCTTCCTGCTCTGCCCTTCCTGTTCGACCAATTCGGTGCATATAGTTTTCAGGAAAAGAGGGAGTGTCAAAATTTATTACGTGCGAAATTCGATCAAGATCCAATCCGCGCGCCATAATATCTGTAGTAACTAAAATTCGTGTTTTTTCAGCATTGAAATCTTCAATGGAACGAATTCGGTAATTCTGCGTTTTGTTGGAATGAATAACAGCGACTTCCTTTCCGTAGAAATCATCCAAAAGATCAAATATTAGATCAGCACTCTTTTTATTTGGAACAAAAATGAGAACTTTTTTAAATTCTTTTTCATTCTGAAGTAAATGGCGTAAGAGGTTAACTTTTGTATAAAAATTTGGAACCGCATAGCTGTATTGGGCTATATTTTCTAACGGAGTACCACTTACTGCAACAGAAACCGTTTTAGGGGCTATAAAGAAATCGTGAATAAAAGCGTTCACATCGTCTGTCATTGTAGCCGAAAACATAATGTTTTGACGCTTTTTAGGAAGAAGTTCAAGGATGTTTGTAAGCTGAAACCGGAAACCGAGATCTAACATTACATCTACCTCGTCTATCACCATCTTTTTTATTCCCTTAAATTGAATTGCACGGCTTATAACCAAGTCGTACAATCGTCCTGGAGTGGCTACTAAAATATCGACACCTTCGGCAACTGCTTCTTTTTGGCGATTGATATTGGTACCTCCGAAGACCCCCAACACTCTTATAGACGAATATTTTCCGAATTTTTCAATTTCTTCAACACCTTGAAGTACCAATTCTCGTGTTGGCACCAGAATTAAAACTCTTGGATGTGTATCCTTCGAAAATTTTAGTTCCTGAAGAATTGGCAACATATAGGCGAAGGTTTTCCCTGTTCCTGTCTGTGCAATTCCAACCATATCAGTCCCCGACATAATTACCGGAAACGACTGAGCCTGAATAGGAGTAGGTTTTTCAAAACCTAAATCCGCAATAGCATTTCGTAATTGATTATTAATGGCGAATTCGCTAAATGATTCCATTGTACATAATTTGATTACAAAAGTAGTGCTTCAATTTGCCTTAACAACTATAGTTAGCCAATTTGTTTCTAATTAGTCGTGTCCGAAAAAGAGGTTAAATTTGCTGCTTCCTGTCTTGATAAGTAAATTAAATTGATCCGCAATGTTTTACACTACTAACTTGAGCTTATCAATTCGTTATTCAGTTATTGGTTATTAGTTCTTGATTAATTTTGAATTAAATAACTACTAACCACTGATTACTGCGCACTGATTACTGACCACTAGCTACTGCATACTGAATATTGACATCAGTGCGTTGATAATAATCTAATAATATTTTATTTACTTACCTTCCGAAACTTAATTAGGCTCCAAGATTAAAGTTACCTTATTAAAATCGGCAGCGCTGTTTATCACCTTTCGGTAGTCTTCGTAGAATTCTTTTGAAATTTTATTGATTTTATAGAATTCGTCTGCAGTAATTTTCAATGTATCACCATTCATTTCATAAAACGACTTAAACATAAGGACTTCTTCTCCATCTAATGAAAAGGAATGATCGATGTTTATATCATCCGCATTCGCCACGCGGTACCCTTCAGGAATTTTAATGTTCAAAGTTCGATAGTAGGTGCGGGTAAACTCATCTTCAAGTGGAAGTTTTCGTTCGTTATCTTGATACATTTGAACTTGTCTACCAATAAGCTCGCCCACTTTAAAAAGATAGCGATTTCCAGCTTTTTCAACAAAGGCTTCCGATTCAAAATCGAGTATAAAATGCAAAGGTTTTGTGCCAAATAATGCAGGATCGGCATTTTTTATTTCCTTACTTTTAATAGTTGCACTTTCGTCTAGTCGTTTGGCAAAGCCTTCCAGAATTTCAGTTTTATTGTCCTGAGGGATGACATTCATAAATGGCTGTAAGTACATTGCATAGTATCCTGTCATAGAAAGGTTTAACTGAATAGCATTCTTTGTGAGGTCTTCAGCATCAAAACTTACATCGACTATCATTTTATCGACAGTTTCTGCTGCTTCAACTGGGTTTATGTATTCAATTCGTCCTGTGGCAGATTTAAAATCACCCAAAGCAACCTCTTTAATATGCAGGCCGTATGTATCGGTTAAATATGATGGTGGAAAACCGTAACGCGAATCAAATTCGGTGGGCGCCATATATTTGTCGGTTTTAGGGAAGTAAAATAGATAATCGTTCAAGAAGGTGTTCGCTTCAAATTCTGGATCAAATTTTAGTTCTTGACGGTCGCTCGTTAATATGAGTTCGTGTTTAATATCTAAAGTATTAAAGGCGGAAATAAACAGCATCATCATGCCTTTACTCGTCGCTACCTTCTCGTTTAGCACACTTTCTAGGTCATTTCCTGCATTTCCTCCATGTCTCAGATATACGTTTGTTTTAATATGCGATTCCAGTTTTCTGAGCATCTCGTCTGTATCCATGCCAGCTTTCACCCCTGCCCCATCTATAAATTTGTTGAGCTTTCGTTGTGCTTTTTTGTCAATTTCGCCATAATAGTAGTTGTATATATTCTGTGAAACCTTGCTGTACGAAGTTATATCCTTAGTGTTATTTGCCAGATTTTCATCTAGTTTAAAAATAACGAAACCGGTTGATGCATTATACGCTGACTGACTCTCCCTTTCTAATCCTGGCAATTGGGCTGCTCGCATTGTCCAGTGCAGTTTGTTTTCTGAAAGTGTGTCTCTAACAACTTCGGGAAGACCGTTAAAGCTCTTAAATTTGAATACTAAGTTTGAAGGCGAATAAAGGTCAAAACCAACATCTTGTTTATCGTAATAGGACTGAAAAGTGAGTCGCTTGCCAGAATATTCAGGAGCGCGTTTTACTACATAATAATATTCTACAATGCTTCCTTTTTCAATTCCTTCAAAGGCAAAAAATTTATAAACACGTTGAGTTTCGTCGTCTTTTGCTGTTAGAATTTTTGAATCGTCTAATTCTGATATTTCACCATTGGACTTAATTACGCGTGCTTTACTTACAATAAGTTCTGAACTATTGTCATACGGTAAATAAACTTTGTTGTAATCTTCAATGCGTTCATCGCTGTTAAGCCAAACCGCCTTGTGCTCTAAGTAGTATTCGAAAAGATCTTTGTTTTCAAATATAAATTCGGTGATAATTTTATCTTTTACACCAACAATAGAAGTGCTGTCTGCTGCATTTACAGAAAAGTTTGGGCTTGCTTCCCAGGTATAGCTCTTATAAAACGGAATCTCTTGTGCGAGTAGCGTTGAGGCGATAATAAAAAACACTAAAAAACTGATTGATTTTTTCATAAGTTATTTCGATTTAGTGAAAGTAACTACCTCTTTATAAGCTCTTTCAACATTTGTTATAAGTTCGTTAACTTCCTTTTGTTGCTCATGGTTAAGGATTAAATAATCGCAGGTTACGGTATGTTTGTATTTTATTTTTCCTTCGACATTGGCGTAGGAAATAGTCGCTTTTAAATAATCGTTGGCAAAGGATTGAGATTCTGGTAAATAATCGACCTGATACCCTTCCGGGATTTCAAATTCGGCTTCTAACGTATATTGGTTTTTGTATTCTATTTCAATATCGCGTTTTCGATTAGGAGCTGTTCGGAATTGAGAAATGTATTTGTTAAGATTTAAATTGATAAAAATCTGATCTCCAAATTGATTAAAATAATCCCCAATTGTTGATGTGTACGTAATAATCAGGTTTTTGTCGTAATCGTCTTTATTGGCTTCAACAACATTTTGAGCAATAAACTTGTTGTTTCCTATTTGAAAAACCTCGTTATAAAAATTATCACGTTCACTTTTGGTATTCAGATTTCCCACGGCGTATATATAATCGATTTTGTTATAGCCTGAAACTTCTGTTTTTGTAGTTCCAATTAACTGCTTTCCTTCAATTTTAAGCTGTGTTTGTTCTTTTACTGAATTCATTTCAGCTGGAATAACCAGTACTTTAGCAATTCGGAAATTACTGTCGTCTAGTGCTATAAGTGCTTCTTTTCCTTGAATAAAAGATGAAGGGTATGTTATTGGAATATTTCTCCCCGTGGCATCCAAATAATAAATATCGGAACCATCAAAGTAGCTTAGAATCATGTGGTTGTCTACCATTGGAGTTGGCACTTCTTCGTAACTATATGGAATTTTTCGGGTACCAATCCAGGTTAAATGCCCTTTCAACCCAGCTATTTCAAGCATTTTATATAGAATGCTGCTGTTGTCTTTACAATCGCCGTATTTTTTCTGAAAAACTTGATTGGCCTCTCTAGGAATAAATCCGCCAAGGGCATATTCAAAAGCGATGTATTTAATATTGCGTTGTGTCCAATAATAAATAGCCTTTACCTTTTCTAAATCGCTATCTAAACCTTCGATTAGACTATTGGTTAGGGAAATTAATTCTGGATCTGCTGGTTCTTGATTTATATCTTTAACCAACGAATAATACCAATTATAAAGATCCTTGGTTTCATTGAGAATTGGCACTGTATTTCCATTTACCTCATACGATGCGATAATTGGAATTACGTGAGGCAGTACATTTTTATGTGATGATGTTTGTGATTCATAATCGAAAGCTTTTACATCTTTTAACTCCCAAGTGTAGATGATTTTCCCACGTTTTTCTTCTTTTTTGAAATCGATATTCAACCCTTCAGTATTAAACTGTTTGAACTTTAAGTTTACCGAAGCATCAGCTGTTATACTGAATTTATTTTGAGCTATTGGAGAAAAATTTCCAAAATAGAAAGGCGTTAGAAACCGTGGATTTTTAATTTTTTGAGAATATTTAAGATGCGATTTCGATCCTTTTTTTAGATTGGAATAAATGAAATTGATTGATTTTGTATCGTCATAAAACGACTCGCCCATTTCGTCTTTTTCGGTAAATACTGAAACTTTTTCCTCTCTGTATTTATTGTCAGTGTAATTAAATGAAGACGCCGCGATGCTTTCCAATTCAAAAAAGCTTGAAAAATTTAAAGATTGCTGAGATCCTTGTGTGGCTGCTTCATTGAGGTATAAGTTTTCTTCAATATTTTCTTGGGCAATATCAATTATACCATTGTTAACAGTAATAAAAAGATTAGACTCCTGATTTAAATACACTACAGAGGCATCGGGATATTTATCTTTATATTTTTGAAAAGTATCGGAATATTGTGCGTGCGCAGCGGTGGCAGCGAGTATCAAAAAAACCGATATGGCTTTAGTTTTAAAACTTCTGCTGCGCATACATATAGCCATTAAAATAGTCTTCAGATTTAATCTTTTTTCCCGTATCGTCATATTTACTCGCGTTTCCTACTTGAACACCATTTTTAAAATGAGCTTCTTCCTTGAGTTTTCCATTTTCATAATACCTCGTTACTTTTCCGTCGAGTTCTCCTGTTAGGTAATTCCGTTTCTCTTTGATGTTTCCGTTGGCATAGTATTCAATTTTTGGACCTTCGTACTCATCGTTTACGTTTACAAATTCATCTTTAAGCTGTCCGTTATAGTAGTAGGTTTTATATGTTCCTATTTGTTGACCATTTTTATATTCTAATTCCCGCGAAACTTTTCCATTATCGTAATAGGCAATAACCTTTCCTGTTTCATTAGTTATAGGAATCATAGTCACTTCCTTGCCATTTGTATCGTTATAGCTATAACCAATTAGCGTTCCGTGATTGTAAAATCTAATTAACTGTAATTTTCCTGACGGACTGTAAAACTCCTTTCGGCCGTGTTGCTTTCCAAAGAGGTATGAAGATATGGTATATGGAGTACCATCTTCATAATACGATTTCCACGTTCCTACGCGGTCATCTAATTTATAGAAAAAAGAATCTTCAATTTGTCCATTTTCATAATAGCGAACATACTCACCATCCAGATTTCCTAGAACATAAGTAGCTTTTACGTTGGGTTGCCCGTTTTCAAAATACCAAGTCCAAGTTCCATTTTGAACCCCGTTCAGGTACGCACCTTCGGTGTCAATTTTTCCATCAAAGAAATATGATTTATAAGTTCCGTGTTTTACGCCGTGTAAATAGGACGTTTTTGTATAGATTTTACCATTATAATGTTTAAATATAAGCGTTGTATCCTTTTTTGACGGTTTATAATCTACAACTTGAAATTCGTTTCCGTTACGATCATAAAACGTATCTTTTAAAAGATTATCGCGATCGTACACAGCTTTATTTGTTAATTTACCATCAACTCCATAGTACTCTTGTGTTCCATTAAAATCTCCTTTGTGATAATAATTGATGCTTTTTAAACTACCATCTATGTAATAAAACCGCCATTCTCCTTGTTGCAAACCATCTTTATAACCACCTTGATTCTCTATTTTTCCATTTTTATGATAGTTTGCATAATACCCGACTAGCGTATCGTTTTTATAATTACTCGACCACTCAATAGTTCCATTGGGATAATATGAAGTATACGCTCCTTGAATTAGATCATCTTCTAAAGTGGCTTTCGATATTAAATTACCGTTGTCGCCGTAATACTTCCATTCGCCTTTGCGCCCTCCCGAAACGTTATACAATCCTTCGGAGGTAAGGTTACCATTTGCCGCAAAACCGTTGTAATAAAATTCGCCTCCGCGTCTTTTTCCTTCTTTTAAAATTTCACCTTTTTTATTGAAAAACTTATATTCGATAATATCTCCTTTTTTGTAGGTGTAGCTATAATGCTTTTTTCCGTCATAATCGTAATAGGTATAGGCTCCATTGAGCACTCCGTCATCATAGTTGCCCTCACTTTGAAGTGTTCCATCTGCATAATAGGTTGTATAAGGCCCCTGCAACAAATCGTTGATGTAAGTACCTTTTTCAGAAATTTCACCGTTCAGAAAGTATATTTTATAATCTCCTTGAAGTTTGCCATTAACATAAACAAGTTCACTCGACACATTCCCGTTAAGAAAGTGTGTTTTTTGCAATCCGTGTCTATTACCGTCTGTAAAAGGTATTTCAGAATATAGCTTCCCATTTGCGTAGTACTCGCTTGCTTTTTCTTGTACTTTATCATCTTTGTACGGAATAATGAATTCTGGAATTTCTTCGCCTACACTAAAGTACGATGTATAAGTACCGGTGAGTTTTCCATTTTCAAAATATTTTTTTTGCATCAATGCTCCATTCTCGTTGTAATAGAGAAATTTGCCGTCGAGCTCTCCATTCTTATAAAAACCTTTCAACGACAATTGTCCGTTAGGATATATAATGGTATTCTCACCTTCTAGTTTGCCGTTTTTAAAAACAGCCACCTCTTTAAGTTTTAGTTGATCGTTATACCATTTCCAGGTACCACTGCGCTCCCCGTTTTTGTCGTAATGCGCTTCGGCTACTATTCTTCCCTCTTTATTAAAATAGAACCAGTCGCCAACTTGTTTTTCACCTTTCATAGTTCCCATACCACTGATTGAGAGAGTACTACCATCATATTCGAATTGAACTGTTTTATTGCTAAAAAGGTCTTTATTATCTGTTCGAGCAAGGGTTGTCCATCTCGGAATTGCAAGCTTTAAAAATTCAGTGATTTCCTTAGTTTTCTTAGTAACTATTTTTTTATACTTTTCGTTTTCAATAGAATAAGAAATAGTGTAACTAAAAACATCAAAATTATTAGACTCTTGAATCCATTGAAATAAAGGAACTACCTTTTTACTCCAAAAACCACCTTTTCCTTTGTAGTTGGCAAGTTTTAAGAGAAGCGCATGATTTTGTTTAGTTAAATCATAATCGAGTTCATTATCAATTTTATAATTATTATTCAATGCAATTCTATTGCTGATAATTAAATCAATTTCATCAAAAGCTTTGTCGTCTTCTGAAAGTATCAAGCCAGGAGTTCGTTTGTTTTCATTTTTGGTATTAAACATAGAATTGGCTGTCTTGAGCCTTGCAAACGAATACTCACTATCGGGATCAACTAACAAGGCGAGATTAAAAGCCAGTAATGCCTGCGAAGGACGTTCTTGAGTATAGTAAATTGAACCTAATTTTATATACGCATTGGCATAAAATGGATTGAGTGTAATAACTTGCTCTAAAGCTTTTACAGCTTCTTTTAGTTGCCCTTTTTCTTGTAAAGCAATGGATTTATTATACAACAATACATGACTTGCCGGAAAAAGTTCTAAGCCTTGGTCATAGGTTTCAATAGCCTTATCAAACTTATTTTGCCTAGTAAATGCAACCCCTTTGTTTTGATAAAATGAGCTTTTTAGATCTCCAATTTTCATGGATAGCCCTTCGTCGATGGTGCTAATAGCCTCGTCGTAACGCTCTAAGGCCATCAAATAGTAAGATTTCCTTAAAAGTGAATTAGGATAGCTAGTATCGTTTTTATTTACCTTTTCTAGAATTTCAAGAACTCCCTCGTAATCGTTTTCTTGAGATTTTAATGATATGGAGTTATTGATTTCGTTAAGATCAATAATCTCTAACTTTTCTTGGCCAACCGCAGTTAGGCTAAATAGCCCTATTGCAAAGAGTATATACTTTTTCATTTATCAAATATAGCAAACTCTTAAAATAATCATAAAATTTATTCTCTAGTTGTTTAAAAAGTTTTTATCGCTTCTTGATGTGTTATTACTCTTTACATCCTAAGAAAAAAAAGTGGTTTAATAATTAGACTGATAGGCAATAAGATAGATTGCTGCTGAGAAAATGATTCTAGGAAATAACCGCGAATACACGATTACTAATTTTAGTCGCGATCGACTAAAATTACATTAACATCATCTATATTCTGGATTTTCAAATTCCCATTGGGTGCCGTCATCCCAGGCTTTTCTGGAATTTCCATAGTTTGAATATCCATTATTGGATTTTAACATCGAAGCTAGATGAAGTAGATTATAGGTCATAAAAGTGGTATTTCGATTGGTGAATTCACTGTCAAATCCCACTGGCGGATCTATCTTTTTTCCCTGCCATTCGGTGTCGCCATAACTTGGTCCGGGGCCTACTTCTCCGATCCAGCCAGCATCTGCTTGTGGCGGAATGCTATAACCTAGATGTTGCAATGCATAAAGTATCCCCATAGAACAATGTTTTATTCCGTCTTCATTTCCTGTAATAATACAACCGCCAACCTTTCCATAATAAACGTATTGACCTTTATCGTTGTGATAACCACTCATAGCATAAAGGCGTTCTATTAATTTTGAAGCAACAGAAGAACGTTCTCCCAACCAAATTGGAGTACCAATTACTAGGATGTCTGCAGCGATTATTTTTTCATAAAGTTTAGGCCAATCGTCTTTAGTTTCTCCATCTTCTGTCATATCAGGCTGAACTCCAACGGGAATTTGATGATCTACAAGTCTTACTACTTCTACTGAAACCTTTTCAGATTTCATAATGGCTATAGAACCATTCATTAAATTCTGAGTATGACTTGATTTTGGGGACTTTTTTAGCGTGCAGTTAACGTAAACGGCTTTTAAATTGCTGAAATCTGGCTTCTTCATAGTTTTGCTTTGTACTTAAAGAGTATAATATACTAATTATTTAAAAACTGAATATATAAACTTAACTTCAATTTGGAATACTGATAATTCTAAGCAACACTCAGTATCAACATTACCCCGCTCTCCGCAATACCTCCAAAGGTGAACTCCGCAATACAGACTGTATATTGCTCAAGCCTATTAACAAAACCAGTAAAGTAATTCCAGGCAAAAACACCACGAAAGGAATCAAGGATGGTATAAAAGGTTCTTTAAACACAAATAACGCCAAGCACAGGCTACTTATTAAAGCCAGTAGAATTCCGATCAAGCTTCCCAACAGTCCTAAAAACACGTATTCAAAGGCTGTAATCTGTAAGATTTGTTTGTTTTTGGCGCCCAAGGTTCGCAACAATACACTTTCATTGATCCGTTGATATTTACTCGTTCTTACGGAGCCAATCAGAACAATAATCCCAGTGAGAATACTAAAGAATGCCATAAAATTAATAACCCAAGAAACCTGATTTAAAATATCTTCAACTAAGCTGTAAACTTGTCGTAAATCAATGATGGTTACATTCGGAAATTTAGCAACCAAATCGCGCTGCAATGCTGCTGCACTTTCTTCATCTACTACATTGGTTGAAAAAACATTAAACTGTGGCGCTTGTTCCAGTACGCCCTTCGGAAATACAATGGTAAAATTAAGTTGCATTTGCGCCCAATCTACTTGGCGAATACTGCCCACAGTTGTTTCCATAAGCACACCTTGCACGTTAAAAAGTACTGGATCGCCAACACTTAGCTTAGCGTCTGAGGCTAGGTTGTCTGAAATTGAAATTACTACAGGTTCATCAACCTTTAGTTCGGGAGTCCACGCACCTTCTATTAATTTTTCAGACGGAGTTAACTCATCCCGATATGTAGTTCTGAATTCATGATTCAACAGCCATCCGCGTACTTCGCTAGTACTATCTTGACGTATTTCATTTACTAAAGTTCCATTAATGCTGTGCATTCTCATTGTTACCAATGGAATATTATTAAGCACTGGCAATCCTCTATTTGTAAGACTTTCCGCTACCAAATCTCGTTGATCTGGTTGAATGTCTAGGACGATGATGTTCGCATTGTCAGCAGATTGCCCTACTTCTGTTTTTGCTAACAGAATATCCTTTGTAAAATACAAAGTGCTTACTAAAAACGTACCCAAACCTATAGCAACCACTAAGACCACCGTTTGATTGTTTGGTCTAAACAGGTTGAGTAAACTCTGGCGTGCAGTAAAGCTCCAATGTCTTGGGAAAAATCGTTTTATTGTTTTAATAAAACCTAAAGCGACAGCACCCAAAACAACGAAGGTGATAACAGTTCCCCCAACAAAAAACGCAGCATAACGTGCATCCTCTAAAAGCCATAATGAAAATAAAAACAGAAATACCAAAATTGCCCCAAAGACTAATAACCTTATTTGTAGAGGCTCTTGAGAAGCCTTTTCATCTACCCGTAAAACGTCTAATGGTGATACATACAACGTTCTGAGTAATGGCAAAAGGGCAAATAACACCGACATAAATAGCCCGAGCAGTATTCCAATGATGATAGGTTGAGCTGAAACAGTGATTTCCAATGTGAAGGGCAAAAAGTCTTTTAACAAATACGGAAATAACTCTTGAATACCCACACCAATTAATGAACCAATGAGTCCTCCAACGATTCCAATACCTGCAATTTGAACAAGAAAAATCAAAAAGCTATGGAGTCTTGATGCGCCCATACATTTCAATATAGCTATGGCTCTCAATTTTTCCTTGATATAAATATGCACAGAACTAGCAATACCAATACATCCTAATAACAATGCAATAAAGGCTGCCAAGTTTAGGAATTTCCCAACATTATCATAACGTCTTCCTATACGTTCGGTTGTGCTAGTATGGGTGTCCAAATCAGCATTTTCCTTCCTTAGTTTAGGCCGAATTTTTTCTTGAAGAAGACTTAAATTGACAGTATCTGAAACTTTATAGAAGTATTGATATTCTTTTCTACTTCCAAATTGAAGCAACGCTGTAGCCTCTATCAACCTATTCGGAATAATCACTACTGGCGCTACAGCACTAGAAAAAGCCGAACTACCTGGAATAGATTTTACTGCTCCCAAAATTGGAAGCGTTAGTTCCCCTATTTTTATAGAATCTCCCGGTTTCACCTTAAATTGAAGCATCAGCGTGGCATCCACCAAGGCACCACCTAATTCTTGGTAGGTTGTTGCCACAGCAGCCGGTTCGGTTTCTAATTCACCGTAAAAGGGAAAGTCACCTTCCAGGCCACGTACCTGAACTAGTTTTGTACCGTCATTCTTCGGGAATGCCGCCATAGATACAAAATTAACCTCGTGAGCATCGGGTTGTAATGAGTCGATGATGGCCTGTGCTCTTTTGGTCGGAACTTGTTTGGAGTCTATAATGAAATCGGCACCCATTAAGGTTTTCGATTGGTTCTGAATGTTATCTTTTAAATTAGAACTAAAAAGTTGAATGGATACCACGGCCGCAATTCCCAAAATAATCGATGCCATAAATAATAGCAATCGCACTTTACTAGCTTTGGCATCACGCCAAGCCATTTTAAAAAGCCATGGGGTTCGCAGGTTTTTGTTGAAATTAGAGTTATTCACAGGACAGCAGTAGGTTGATTAGTTACTATTTTCCCACCTTTGAGTTTCAAAATTTGCTGGGTGCGATTGGCTAATTCCATATCGTGGGTTATGATTACTAAAGTGGTTCCTTGTTCTTTATTCATATCGAATAATAACTGAATCACTTTTTCGCCAGTTTCAGTATCTAGATTACCCGTGGGCTCATCGGCAAATAAAATGGAAGGATTGTTTGCAAATGCTCTCGCCAGCGCCACACGTTGTTGTTCTCCGCCAGATAGTTGCGACGGATAATGATTAACACGATCTCCCAACCCTACCTTTTCTAATAAAGTCCTTCCTTTCGATGTCGCACTTTTATCACCCTGTAACTCTAGCGGGACACTCACATTTTCAAGTGCCGTAAGAGTAGGTAACAACTGAAAATTCTGAAAAATAAACCCTACTTCCTTGTTTCGCAGTTGGGCGCGTTGGTCTTCATTTAAACTATTCAAATTTGATCCACATAACGCTACACTACCTGCACTTGGTGTATCTAAACCCGCGCACAAACCTAATAAAGTAGTTTTTCCACTTCCTGAAGGACCTACAATAGAAAATGTCTGACCTTTCTCAACATCAAAAGAGATATCGTGTAGGACAGTCAATTGCTTGTTACCGCTGGAATATGTCTTTTCCAAACCAGTAATCTTTAATATCTTTGACATATAATTTAACTTTAAATAACGACTAATGTTCCAAGCGCATAATAATCAATTTCAAGTGAATATACCATCGACATTAGGTCTGAAATTCATAAAATTTAGTTATTTTTTTATAGTAGTTTTTCTAATCTCTTGTGCTGATAGCAAACCTGAAAAGGTTAAAGAAAAGACACAGACTTCCGAACAAACTGAGAATACTGCGGTAACAAACACCTCTAACAAAACCATACTTTGTTTTGGAGACAGTATAACGGCCGGTTACGGTCTAAACGATAGCAATGACGCTTATCCAGCGATATTGCAACAGAAAATCGATTCGTTAAACTTGCACTATACCGTGATTAATTCGGGTGTAAGTGGCGAAACCACAGCAGGTGGTAAAAGCCGAATCAATTGGGTAATAAAACAAAATATAGATATTTTTTTATTAGAGCTTGGCGCAAATGACGGCTTACGTGGAGTAAGTCTATCTGAAACACGTTCTAATTTGCAAGCAATTATTGATGAAGTCCGCGAAAAAAGTCCAAAGACTACCATTATTCTAGCTGGCATGGAATTGCCTCCGAATATGGGACAAGAGTATACTGCAGAATTCAGGCAATTATATTCCGACTTAGCTGAAAAAAATAAGGTTGAATTTATCCCATTTATATTGAAAGATGTTGGTGGAATCGCTTCCTTGAATCAAAGTGACGGTATCCACCCTACTGCTGAAGGACACAAAATCGTAGCCAATACCGTATGGGAAACATTAAAGCCGTTGCTTGTTGATTAAAATGTTTAGTGCTAATTGCGTTATCTTGATAACTTAAAGTGCAACTGTGATTTAATAAAATCAGACTAAAATGAACTTTAAAATTCAGAACAAAACTTGCTTATTTATATAACGTTCAATCTACTTGACTATAAAAACGATATCTTCTCAAAAAAATAAAGAATTGAAATTAATTAAAGAATAACCTTTATATATCAGCCTGAAATATCACAGATAAATATAACATACGAACAGTTTCGTATAACTAAGAACCTGATATACTAATCGCTTTTCGTCCAACCGAAAGATTAAAGTACTATTTTTAAAGGTGAGCTTGGCTTAGATTTTATTAAATGTTATATCAAAGCTCCTAGTTTTTAGCAGTTCATAGTACAATTATAATTCTCAATATAGCAGTTGACTGTAAAGTTAAACTCGCTATATCAGGGTGAGTCCTTCGCTGTGGCTTAGGGTTAACCAAGGTCGAACCCTATAATTTTAACAAATTTAGTTTTGTAACGTACAATACAATTCGACAGTTCTCAGTGTAATAGCAGAATACATCACGCTGTGGGAGCGTAGGAGATTTCAGTTTGTTCCAAAAAAAA
>NZ_FNNS01000031.1 GCF_900106795.1 Aequorivita viscosa
AATTATGCCAGAACCTATCTTGGATATTTAATAACACAAAAGATAAGACATCCGCACTCATACGCTTGGCAAAATGGTATGAAAAAGTAAGACAGGCGACCTTTAAAAGCTTCAATACTATCGCCAGAACAATGTCAATACATTATATGAACATATTAAACTACTTTGATAATCGAAGTACTAATGCTTCAGCAGAATCATTCAACGCTAAAATAAAAGCATTCAGAGCACAATTTAGAGGGGTAAGGAACGTAGATTTTTTCCTATTTAGACTAACAACAATTTTTGCATAATCCTGAAATCCCACAACTTTTGGACTTGATCCATTTCTACAGCAAATTTTCAGTTACAAAACTACCTACATTTCAAACTTTTATTAATAAATACCTCTCGTTAGCCTTGTACTGGCAGCAGGTTTTTCTTTAATCGAATAAATTAGTTAGATAATTAAATTTTGTTTGATTATAAAGCCGAAATGTTAGAAGAACTTTCCTTTTAAAATTAAATAGAGTTATTTTTTGACAATATTATATTTTTTTTTTTTATGTTCGCTACCAAGTCTTACAGCCCCCAAGCTATAATTCTTTTTATTTTTTACTGTATTAAATTTCACACTAAAGTAGTGCGTGTAGTCAATATTTATTTGTTCTTTTGCTGTTGTCGAGAAAAGATATAAGTTGGCTTCATTCATACCCTTTAAAGTGGTTGTTGTTGCGAACTCTATTTAAATAAAAAGTTATATAATATGCACATTAAAAGTTCTTTATTGCTATTTGCAATGCTATTCATCGCAAATAGTTTTTATGCTCAAGTAGGCATTGGTACTACAAATCCTTCGCCTGCAGCCATGCTAGAGGTTAGTAGCCAATCTAATGGAATTGGCGATTACAAAGGATTTATGCCACCACGAGTGCCAAATATTGCAGCGCGTAACGCAATAGCTCCAGGAGTTGGTGATTACGGTCTTATGGTTTATGTTGCAGACAATGGCGCAGATGAGAGTTGTTTGCAATTGTGGGTTGGTGATGATTGGATTGATGTTAAATGCTACGCTCTAAATACACCACCTGTAGCTACCGATTTAGAGCTTGTAGGCACAACCAGTCCAGGTGAAACAGTTACTGCTAGTTTTTCATATAGTGACGCAGATGGCGATCTAGCTGGATCACACACATATAGATGGTATCTAGCAGATGATGACTCAGGAACTGGACAAACTACTGTTCAATCTGGAACAAGTAGTACTTTTGCGTTAACAGCAGCACACGAAAACAAATACATTGCTTTTGAGGTTACGCCAGTTGCATTAACAGGAGAGTCTCCTGGAGTTGCTGTAATGTCAGACTACAGAGGGCCAATTGTTGATGGACCTCCTCCAGCAAGTGATTTGTTTATATCAGAATACGTTGAGGGATCGGGTAATAATAAAGCTATAGAAATTGCAAACTTTACGGGAGGGGCAATATCTTTGGATGATTATGAGCTTGCTATATATTTTAATGGTGCTAGTTCGACGAGTACTACTATAAGCTTTACTAATGGCACCACTTTAAATCACGGTGATGTTTGGGTTGTAAAAAACCCTTCTGCTGGTTCAATTTCTACTTTTGATCAAACAGGTGCGTTGACTTTTAATGGAAATGATCCAGTTGCTTTACGAGAAGTTACTGGTAGCATAATTGTCGACGTAGTTGGAGAGATTGGAAACATTTCCAACTTTGCAGAGGATGAAACTCTCCGAAAAAAATCAGCAACAGGGCCTTCTATAGTATATGATTCTGCAGATTATGATAGATTTCCTCAGGACACCTTTGATGGTTTAGGAAGTCATACTTATTAAATAAAAAATGAAAAGCAAATTAAGTAATTGTTTTAAAATAATTTAATTTATGCAATTTAAAAACTGTTTAACTCTCTTTATTATATTGTTTTCTGCAAGCAGTGTTTTTGCTCAAGTAGGTATTGGTACTACCAATCCTTCTGCAGTTGCAAGGATGGAGGTAAGTAGCCAAACTAATGGCGTTGGTAGCTATAGAGGGTTTACATTACCACGGGTTCCAAATATAGCTGCACGAGATGCAATTGCTGCTACTCCAACAGATAATGGTTTGTTGGTGTATGTAGTGGATGAAGGATGTTTGCAAATGTGGAATGGTATTAAGTGGTTAAATGTTGCTTGCGACTCTGAAATAACTATTGGTTCGGCAACACAAAATTTTGAGATAATTCCAGCAAGTCCAAATTTGCCAATATATAATGATACAGGGAGTGGAGACTATACCACAGGCTTAGGCGATTTTCCTAATACTCCGTTGTATGTGAGTGGCGATCGAGGCTTTGGTGTTAGTAACGGAGCGGTAGAATTAGTATTAGGCCCAGTAGATATTTCAGGAGTTACAGATCTTACTTTTAAACTACGTTTGGCAGGATTTGCAAATTCACAGGTTACCAATGGGATGGATAGTACAGATACTGTAGTAATCTCTATTAGTACCACTGGGCCAGAAGGTACATTTACGCAAGAATTACTCATTAAAGGAGGAAGTGCTTTAGACTCCAATAATAACTGGGGATTTGATGCAACTAGATCTGTAACAACTTCGTATGACGGCGATGATTTGCCAACAGAGTTTGTTTCTGGCGGAGGAAATAATTTTTCTACTGGCGGTATATCTTACCTCGAAATAACCGGAATTCCAAACTCCACAAATCTAGCCATCAAAATTGAAATGCTTAACAACAAGGCTAACGAACTTTGGGTTATTGATGATGCTCAAATTATAGCTAATTAGTATTCGGAAATCATAATATAACTTAATTACTGATTCTAAAATTAAAAACCCAAAACGCGCTAAGTTTTGGGTTTTTTCTTTGGAATTTGCCATTTCGATTTCCCTCAGTATACCTTTTAGGAATTTTAATACCTCGTGGACTCTGCTTCGGGCTAGTTTTAGTATAGCATTATTCAGACAGAGTTCAAATCACACTCTCGCACAAGGCTGCTTACAACATCCGAAAGATAATTCACATTATCCGAATAGCTCTTTTCACCGTGCGCAAGAAGATTATATCTCCAATTTTAAATTCAAATTAATGCTGCGGCCTACGTTGTAAATGCCATCAGATTTAAATCGGGATAGGTGAGCGACGTATTTTTTGTCAGTTAAATTGGTGCCGTTTATTCCTGCTTTTAACAGTACCTTATTAATTTTAAAACTACTTTCTACACCGGCGCTCAATAAGGAATATCCTCCTGTGCGGGTTTCAAAGGTGCCGATGTTCTTTTGGTCGAAAGTGTTTTTAAGTGTAATAAATGCTGAACTTTGCTGTCTTGATTTTCCGTCTGCAAACTCTACTCTAAAGGTGTTTTGAAGCGAATTGGCGGGAATTAAAGGCAAGTAGTCATCGTTCTGTAATTGGCCAGTAACCGTTTCAAAACTACTTTCAAAATGTAGCCAGTCTAACGGATGTGGGTGTAAATGAAAACCTAATTCGCCTCCATAGAGTTTTGCATCGTCCTGTAAGTAATCATAAACTGGAGTGTCGTCAATTACCTCATTTGTGGGTGAAATAAAGATATAATCGCTAACGACATTGTAGAAACCATTTGCAAAAAATTCTACGTGTTCGTTGCGGTATTCTAAAGAAAGATCGGTCTGAAAATTATGTTCGTTTTTCAGGTTGTAATTTCCACGTTCGTATCGGTTTGTTCCTTCGTGAACTCCGTTAGAAGTAAGCTCTGCCAGATTTGGCGCTCGAAAGCCACTTGCAAAATTAAGTCGCACAGAGAATAATTGAGATACATCTACTTTTCCGCCTAAAGCAGCTGTAAAACTTGTAAAATTTTTGTTTAATGCTGGTATATAGTCAGCTTCGCCAAACTCTCTTGCGGCATCACTTTTAATTTTTCTGCTGTCATAGCGTATTCCCGCTTGAAGGTCTAGTTTATCTAAATGATAGTGTGTAGTTGCTAATAACCCAATATCAGTAGTGGTTGCATCTGGAATTAATATTTCTTCACCTTTGTTTTTGTTGTCTTGAAACATTCCTTGTAAGCCCACAATGGTTTCAAATTTTCCAAAATCGGGTAGATTGTATTTTAAGTCGTAATTAAAAGTGGTGAGTTGCATACGCAGTGCCGCCGTTGATGCATCATCTTCAAATTCGCGTCTGTCATTATATAAATACCCAGCTTTTAAATCGAAACTAGAGTTTTTTAGAAATAGCGTGTTGTCCATACTCAATATGTGATTGTCTATTTCCTGAAAAGGCAGTTCCAAGTCTTTTGAACGAGTCTGCGCTCCAATTTCCTCTGGAATACCAATGTTTGAGCGGTTGTAGTTATAGCGAACAGTGGTTTTAAATTTGTTTCCTAAGTATTGAACCCCTGTTTTAAAATCACTTTCATTAAATCGCGAATTTGTTACACTATAGTCGGCTCCAGTTTTATAGTCGCTAAACGATGAATAGGAACCACGCGCTAAGAATTTCAATTTTTCAGCGGATGTTTGTATCCCTAAATTTGTTGAGAATCCCGAAGTATTTGAAAAATAAGTACTGCTAACATCTCCGTGGCTTTCGCCGGAAGGTGCAAAATTTTCAGGGTTTAAATACAGTACGCCACCAAGTGCATCACTTCCATAAAGTAGGGAAGCGGGGCCTTTAATAACTTCTACGCTTTCAATACCTGCTTCATTTATGCCAAGACCGTGTTCGTCGCCAAACTGTTGGTTTTCTAACCTAATACCTTGAGTGTATGTTAAAACACGATTAGAGCTCAAGCCGCGGATTACGGGCTTTCCAATTCCTTGTCCTGTGCTAATTATATCAACCCCTGGAATGTTTTTTATGCCATCAGCCAAAGTTACAGCTCCAGACGAACTTAATTCTGCAGTTGAAACCCGTTCAACTCGCATCACATTTTCACTTTGGAGTTTGTGAAAAAGGGTAGAAAGTATAACTTCTTCCATTTCGACAGCACTTTCTTCCATTTCAATGTTTTCAGTAACTATCTGGTTACCTGAAAAATTGATTCGCTTTGAAATGGTGCCATAGCCAAGAGCTGAAAATACTACAGTATGATTTCCGTTGGGAATGTTGGTTAAGGTATAGTTGCCATCAAAATCGGCTACAGTTCCTTTTTCAATCTGAGGAATATAAACAGTACCCATTATGGCGGTACCGTGTTGTTTTGAGGTTAGACTTCCTGTTAATGTGTTTTGGGCACTTGCTGCCATTCCCATAGAGAACAGTGCAAGCATTAGAAAAATATATTTCATGCTTTGTTGATTTAAAATTGAATGTTATTAAAAAGAATAGCGAGAAGAGATAAGAAATATAGCGTTAAAACAGCATTACGGTTTTACGAGTTTTTCTCGGTGTAAGCTATTTCTATTTTTCTGATATATAGTTCTACTAAAGAAAAGAAGCTATAGAATTTAGAGTGGGAATTAAGGTTGAATTCCGCTCATATTTTTATTCTATAATCTGTGTATGTACCAAAATCTTATCTCAAGCAGTGGTAGGTGGTCCTCTTAAGAAGAAATGAGGGGCATCAACAATTATTGCTGCTTGTTGATAATTGCTTTCGGTTTGAATATGCCCTTCCAAGACCGTAAACTCAGGAAGTTGCTGAGGCTTAAAGTCAAAAATTGAAAAGTGGAAATCGTATATGGAGCAATCTAATTGCTTTGTATGGATGTGCGTACTAAAATCGTGACAAACCTCATGCTCATGTCCTTCGAGGGCATGAATAGATTGGATGGCAATAGGAAATAAAAGGGCTAGCGAAAAAATCGCTGCAAAGAAAATCTTAAATGGTTTAGGTTTAATCACCCTTTTAAAATAATTGACTTAGTGAATGCCGTATGATTTAAATGTTTTACCACAATTTCACAAAACACACGAGTATATCCTTCATTCTTTGTCGCAAAAATATTCTAATAATTTCACGAATTACAAATATTTTCATTCAATTATAGATGTATTTTAACTTCAGATTTTGCACGATTACATGTAGATGCTTGAACTCTCAACCGTTAAGCTAAATTTTTCATTCAATTAAGGTTCTTCTTTTTTCAATAAAAATCCTAATTTCATCGATCGAAGCATCTTTTTTTCAAACCACCAGAAAAATTCAAACTGACCAAAAACCCATCCAAAAAACACGAGAAGTACTTGATAAACAGGGAATATAATCAAGATTCTAAATGGCCAATAAACGTACCAACCCATTTCTTTTGTTATCTGAAAAAAGTCGGTTACCGGTGCTGCTAGTTTTGCAGCTGAGCTGCCGGTAATGGCAAATACCAAAAAAACAATAAATAGTTGTCCGTTAGATTTAAGATTCCAACGCTCTTTAAGCTTTTTCAATTTCTTCCTCCTGTTAAACGTTGTTTGTATTTATCCTGAAAATACATGAAATAATTGTAGAGCAAATAATTTACTTCGTATCCGTAATCTACTGTAACATCATAATTTATTTGCTCAGGGTATAGGTTGTTGGAATGTCGAGTTGGCTGCAGCACACGGTTGTTAAAATCTGAAACGAACATTCGGTTTTTTGTTTCCAAATAAGATTGTCCATAATGTCCACGTGGTGGTTGCCCCAAGAGCCAAGAGTTAAACCCAGGTTCTATAATGATAATTTCATACTCCAAATTGTCGTTTGCAATACGAATGGTGTCACCGTTAGTAGCTGCAGGGTCTGAGTTGTCTTTTATTCCAGTATTTCCCGATCCACAACTTAAGATTGTAAGTGAAAGTCCTAATAACAGTAGAAAAGTTTTCATATAAATGAATTTTAGCAAAGTTAACAAAAGTAAGCTGAAGTAATCGGACTTTAACCTTACATTGTCCAGAAGCTTATCAATTCAATATTCAACTTTACTTCTTGTTGAATATTTTTATGATTTGTTCTGCCAGTTCCAGTCCAATTCTGTCTTGCGCCTCCAATGTGCTAGCACCAATATGAGGGCTTAATGAAACGGATTCGTTCATTAATACTTGGACGGAAGGTGAGGGTTCGCCTTCAAAAACATCTAAAGCGGCAAACGAAACTTTTCCACTTTCAATAGCCTCTAATAAAGCAACTTCGTGTAAAACGCCGCCTCGGGCCGCATTTATAATACCTACGCCGTCTTTCATTTTAGAAATTTCATCTTTTCCAATTAAATAACCTGACTGAGCGGGTACATGCAAGCTAATAAAATCACTTTCCTTTATTAATTTCTCGATAGGTTCGGTTCTAATTTCTAAAGTAACACTTTGGCCATCGAAAAAGCTAAGTTTTATATCAGCTTTTCCAGAATTGCTGTCGCTAGCTACTACTTTCATTCCGCACCCTAAAGCTATTTTTGCTACTTCGCGCCCAATTTTTCCAAAGCCAATAATACCGAGGGCTTTTCCTCTAAGTTCTTTTCCGGCGCTGTATCTTTTTTTCAAATCCTTAAAGCGAGAGTCGCCTTCTAAAGGCATATTGCGGTTAGAATCGTGCAAAAATCGCACACCACTAAATAAATGTGCAAAGACAAGTTCGGCAACAGAACCTGAAGCAGCAGCTGGTGTGTTTATTACTTCAACACCATTTTTTAAAGCATAATCTACATCTATGTTATCCATACCAACACCCCCGCGCCCAATAACCTTGAGCGTAGGACAGTTGTCGATAATGTCCTTGCGAACTTTTGTGGCGCTGCGAACTAAAAGCGCATTTACTTTATGCTCATTAATGTAATTTTGAAGCTGCTCTTGTGCTACATGCACGTTTCTAACTTCAAAACCCGCTTCTTCCATTGCTTTGATTCCGCCTTTTGAAATTCCGTCGTTTACTAAAATCGTCATAAGCTTTGTGTATCGATGTTTCCTCGATTTATTCTTTTGGGTGAATTAAATAGTTGTTCTGTTGTGAGCTTTTACTTCAAATTGAATTACTTCAAAGAAATCTATTTCTTCGGAATGTTTTTCAATATCTCGATTACAAAATCCCAATATTTTTGAGCGGAAGAAATACTTGCACGTTCATCTGGTGAGTGCGCTCCTTTAATGGTTGGTCCAAAAGAAATCATATCCATTCCAGGATAGTTCTGACCTAGAATACCACACTCCAATCCAGCGTGACAAGCTGCTACATTGGCTTTTTCGCCGTTTATTTCTTGATAAAGACTATCTAAAACTTTCAGAATGGCACTGTCCATATTAGGTGCCCAACCTGGATAATCTCCAGCTAATTTTGCTTTGTAACCTGCGAGTTCAAAAATTGAAGTTAAAGAGTTTGCTAAATCATTTTTAGAAGATTCTACAGAGCTTCGAGTTAAACATTCTATTTTAATATGCCCATCAGCCACTGAAACCTTGGCGATATTGTTAGAAGTTTCAACCAAATCCTCGATATCTGGACTCATTCTGTAAACTCCGTTATGCGCGGCATTCATCACATTTAAAAAACTGTTCTGTCCTTCTTCAGACATTACTGTTTCTAAATCTTCATTTAATTTTTTAGCCGTAATAGTCAGATTCGTCTCTAACGATTTGTATTCAGTTAAAATATCGTTCTTTATTTTTTCAAATTCTGAAAGAAATTCCGCTTCAGGAGTAACGGCTACTTTCGCTACACTCTCTCTTGGAATTGCATTGCGAAGGCTTCCACCTTCAAGCTTTGCAAGTCGCATAAAATCTTTTGTCGCGAACAACACGCGGTTCATCATCTTGTTTGCATTTCCCAGCCCTTTAACGATGTCCATACCACTATGACCTCCGTTCAAGCCAGTAACTTGAATTGAATAGCTTGTCGCGTTTTTAGGAGCATCGACTTCACTATAGCATCCGTCTGCAGTAACATCAACTCCGCCAGCGCAACCTACGCCAATTTCGTCGTCTTCTTCAGTGTCCAAATTTAAAAGGATGTCACCTTTCAGCAAACCGCCCTTTAGACCTTTAGCACCTGTCATTCCTGTTTCTTCATCAATTGTGAAAAGTGCTTCTATCGCAGGGTGTTCAATGGTATCACTTTCAAGAATCGCCATAATTGTGGCGACTCCTAATCCGTTATCGGCGCCCAAAGTTGTTCCTTTGGCTCTAACCCAATCGCCATCTACGTACATTTCAATTCCTTGTTTATCGAAATCGAATTCAGTATCGTTGTTTTTTTGGTGTACCATATCCAAATGACTTTGAAGAACGATCATTTTTCGGTCTTCCATGCCTTTTGTCGCGTTTTTCCGAATAATTACATTTCCTACTTCATCTTCAATAGTTTCCAAGTTGAGGCTCTTTCCGAAATCCTTCATAAACGCAATAACACGCTCTTCTTTTTTAGAAGGTCGAGGTACAGCATTTAAATCTGCAAATTTATTCCAAAGTGCTTTGGGCTCTAAGTTTCTTATTTCTTCGTTCATAGTCTGTATTTAATTATGTCGTATATAATTGGCTCACCGCGAATACACGAATTTATTTAAAGCCTAAAGATCTTTGAGACCTGTCAGGTTTCGCGGCGAAAGCATTTCTTATAATTCGTGCATTTGTGGCGTAGCTTTTCCGCAAAATTACTTTTTTTAGACCGCTATAAAAATTATGTAGGGAAAGATTTCCTTCGTAAGTTTGGATTATGCAAAGACGAACCGCGCTTATCCTATCGCTACTGCTGCCAGTCCAGATAATTTTCTTGCAAATCCTAAAAAAATTCCCTGGATTCGTTGAAAAATATTATAGTTTGGGGTTTTATCCAATCCTCTCCAAAGTGTCGCGATATCTTTTTGGGTGGATTCCATTTTCTGTTGGCGATGTTTTTTATGTTTTAATCGGACTAATGGCCGTTCGATGGTTATATAAAAACATACGCAGATTGCGATTTGAACCACATTGGTTTTTTGTCGACATTGCGGCTACCGTTTCGATAGTTTATTTGGTGTTTCACTTACTTTGGGGTTTTAACTATTATAGGCTTCCGCTGCACCAATCTTTACAATTGGAGAGTGAATATACCTATGAGGAACTGCTCGTAACTACTAAGCGCTTCATCGAAAAAAGCAATGCAATGCACCGTGAATTGGGTTATGCCGACAGCGTGAAAATAGATCTGCCTTATTCACAAACTGAACTCTTTGAAAAATCATTAAACGGGTATCAAAATTTGGAAAAGGAATATCCGCAATTGGCATATTCACCACGGAGTATTAAAAAGAGTGGATGGAGCAAGGGGCTTTCCTATATGGGGTACAGCGGTTATTTGAACCCTTTTTCAGGGGAAGCGCAGGTGAATAATCTCGTGAAAACGTATAAATTTCCTGTGGTTGCCTGTCACGAAGAAGCGCATCAAATTGGTTTTGCAGCCGAAA
The DNA here is from genome assembly GCF_900106795.1 of Aequorivita viscosa. Taxonomy (GTDB): domain Bacteria; phylum Bacteroidota; class Bacteroidia; order Flavobacteriales; family Flavobacteriaceae; genus Aequorivita; species Aequorivita viscosa. The sequence continues at coordinate 10,335 of NZ_FNNS01000031.1, forward strand.
ACGAAGCCAATTTTATTGCTACTTTGGCCACGCTTCATAACGACGATCCTTATATTCAATATGCAGGTTATATTTTCACTTTACGATATCTCATCAACGATGTTGCTCGAAATGACGAATGCCAATACTACGAACTCGTGGAAACCATCAATCCTGGAATAATGGCCAGTTATAAGGAAATGCGCGATTTCTGGGCAAATTTCCAAAACCCATTTGAAACTATGTCAAAGGCTTTTTGGGATAGTTTTCTAAAAGCCAACAATCAAAGTCGAGGGATTTTGAGCTACAATTATATGGTGGCGCTTGTTGTAAATTATTATGGAGACCAGGCGTTGTGAATTGAAACCCTGAAAATGCGGGGTAGAGGATTCAGCAATTTTCATTATTAATCATATCGCTATATTTGAAGTAGAAATGTAGCAGGGAAAATTTTGAAAAACTATTTGCTTTGTATTTTAAAATTCGCAAATTCCAATCGTTAATCGTAAATCATTTTGTTTCACCACATCCATCCATATCCACCTTATATTCCTGAAACGGCGACAAAGTTAATTGTAGGCACGCTGCCGCCACCGCGATTTACAACTGGGGAATTGAAAGAAGGCGATGTTGATTTTTGTTACGGTAGTCGCGATGGGCAGTTATGGCCAATATTGGATAAGATTTTCGATCTAAATTTAAAGTTTGAAACTACAGCCGAAGCCATTTTTCAACGCGAACATTTTCTTTTTGAAAGAGGGATTGGGGTTTGTGATATGGTGGCTTCAGCGAGACGTGATAAAGTAGATGCTTCCGACATAGGAATGTTGGAGGTAGAACTGCGCGATTTGGTTGCTATTCTTCAACAACATCCAAAAATTGATACCCTGCTTTTTACAGGTGGTAACAGTAAAAATGGCCCGGAATACTTCTTCCGAAGAAAGCTGAAGGAGTATAATATCTCCTTGAAAGTTGTTTCAAATAAAGTACCCCGTATCCATATCTTTCAAATGCCGGACAACGGGCGAATCGTTAAAACCGTTTCCTTGATTGCACCTTCTGGAGCGGCAAATAGGGCAGTGGGAAGTCTTGATGCATATAAAAGGATGAAAGCCGAAAATCCAAAGTTTACAACCATAGACTTTAGAGTTGCGCAATACAAACCATTTTTTTTAGAGTAAATACTGTAATGTTATATACAGAACCACCAATTTACCCTTTCTCATTTCATCGAAAAGTGGTTTGTTCGAGTGTTCTTTGTAAGTGATTCAAGCCTTGTTCGAAAATAGCCACATTTTTTCGAAAGTCGTTCGAACAAGACTCGAACAAGACTCGAACAAGACTCGAAGGAGACTCGAACAAACCTCTTATAAAGAATTTGCTCAAAAACAGGGTTTTTTGATGTAGGTCAGGTGATTTTAAGTGAGAAAAATTGGGGGGTTTGAGTTGTTCGTTTTAAAGTTATAACAATGCTATTTATTGCCTGAATTACAGTGTTATTTTGATAAAATAAGGAATCCCGTAAATATTTGTGGGAAGATTGGGTTATATTTGGATATATAATTAAAAATATGCTGATATTTGGGATGTATATGCCATGAATTTATTGGAAAGGGCGTGTATAACCTTGTTGGTGGTAATGTAAAATGACACAAGAAATCGAATTCAAAATATTTACTAAAAACAAAGGTTTTAGATTATCAGTGAATATTGTCGTTTATTCCCTGTTTTTTATTGGTATAGGAATCGCATATTTAGCCGGAGAATATCTTGACAATAGCACAATTGAAAATCTTGGTCAGGGAGTTGGAATTTTAGCTTGTATGTTAATGATATATTTTAAAATCACACAAGCGTCAAAACGAAAACCACTTAATGGAAATCTAAACAATAAATTGAGGTTCAGAACCCGTGAAATCATAATTGATGACATAAGGATCGAACTAAATGAAATTAAGAAAATTGAATTTTATATAGGTGATTATTTTGATAAATGGGAATCCCAAGCGCCAGGAGACTTTGCTCCAGGAAGAACAAATGGAACATCTAACATATGTGAGTTAACACTAACCAACGGTCATAAAACTAAAGTGAATTTTCAACTAATGTTTGAGAATGAATTCCTGAAAATGAGAGAACTATTACTACAATATTACTCTGAAAATAAGATTCATTTTTTAAAATTAATTGAATATTTGGGAATTGATAAATACGAAGAAATACAAGAATTCAAAAATACACTACCACCAACATTAGTAACCGTTGCACAACCCTTTAATTTTGTGAAATTTGATCCCATATAAACCGTTTTAAGCGGGTTTGTTTTTTCATCACACTAGAGAAGAGTCTATATTTGAGTGCCGTAAAATCCACGATATAGATTTCTGGAAGGGGGTTTTTATAGAAAACGATGAAGCAAGACTTCCCGCCCCACTTTTCGTCCGTTTTTGGACAAACTTGAGATACTTTTTAAGATTGTAAGCCATTGCCGAGAGGTGCATGCACTTGTTTGCCTGCGCCAGTCCAATTGTATTTACTTTTCCCAGCCCCATAAACTGTGTGAGTGTCCCGAAGACTGGCTCTACCGTGCTCTGTCGTTTGGCTTTCATATACCTGCCCTTGGGACTATTGACCCGAGCTATGTTCCGTTCATATTCCTCCCGGTATGCCGTAATATTGATTCGTTTTTCGTGGGAATTCCCGATACACTGGGTCTTAATGGGACAGCCTTTGCAATCGCTCCTTCTGGTAAAATAGTTGTCCTTGAGCGTGCCTTTTTCGAGCTTTTTCTTGCGGAAAGTTACCTTCTTCCCTTGTGGACACAGCCAGTAATTTCCATCTTCGATATAGTCAAAACCTTTCGGCCCGCCTTTATAGGTTCCGTGGGGCGGAATAAAGCTCTTGATTCTCTGTCTTTCAAGGAATGCATAGTTATCTCCGCTACTGTAACCCGTGTCGGCCACACAGTTTTCCCACACGAGACCTTCTCTCCATAATCGACCTTTTAACCGCTGTACAATATCCTGCAGCTGTTGATTGTCCTTTCCATCGGCATGGTAGGCTTTGATATCGCTGATTACGTGGTGAGCAGTGTCTACGCTGAGTTGGCTCAAATAGTTAAGTTTTCTTGCCTTGCCTGGTTTTACGCTAATACGCGCGTCGGGATCGGTGGAGCTGTAGTGGGTCTTGTTGCTGGTATATTTGCTGCCCTTGTTGCCTGCTCCGGGACGTTGGTCTTGATCCTTGGCCCATTTTTTATTGCGGCTCTTTATTTCCTGCAACTCGGTACTGCTGGCCGATATGTGTTGTTGGTCGTTGGCTGCCTTGTTGGTCTTTGCCTGGCGCAGGGGTTTCTCCTTGTCCGAAGCACTGATATGGCGAAGCTTGCGAAGGTGTGCCTCCAACTCTTCTTCCGGAACTTTCAATTCCAGACTGTCCATAGAAGCATTGGACTTCACCGGAGCGCTGTCCACCGCCTGCGTATGGCCGCTGACCATTCCAGCTTCCACGCAAAGCTTAAAAACATTACTGAATACGGTCTCGAAAACATCCTCCGGGAACAGCTGCCGCGTGCGACTGATGGTAGAGTGCCAAGGCAGCTCTTCGTCGATGTCGTAGCCCAAAAAGAACAGGATGTCCAGACGCATGGCGTAATGCTCAATGAGCTTGCGGTCGCTGGTGAGGTTCTCCAAATACCCAACAAGACAGAATTTAAAAAACACGATGGGATCGATGCTCTTCTGACCGCTGTCGCCATAAAAACCCTTGGTAAGAGCATATAGATAATTTAGGTCCAGAACCGACCTGAGCCGTCGGTAAAAATTGTGCTCTGGAACACGCTCACTCAAACGAAAATCGTTGAAGAGCTTTTCTTGGTAGATCTTTTTTCCTTGCATGGCATGAAATTAAGGAAATTTCTTAACTTGTGCAACAGGCACATTAGCTATAAGCAATGCGGGATAAGTGCCGAACCGAAAAGCAGTTGTATATTTACGAAATCGCCAAAACTTCATTTTGGCAAACAGAAAAATAAGTAAAAAATAAAGTTTTGGCTTAGTACATAATCCGAAAATCAATTCATTTTTGGCGCACTGCTCATAGCCCAAACGTTGTACGCTATTTAAAACTAGCAAACTACATAACATCATCATATGGAATTATTAAAAATCTATAAATGCTTTATCTCATCACCAGGAGATTGTAAAGAAGAAAGAGAGATTTGTGAAGAAATTATTAAAGAAATTAATAATGGACTAGCAGAGTATTTAGGTATTAATTTTAAGCTATTTATGTGGGAGTATGATGTTTTACCTGATATGGGTAAAAATGGCCAAGAAATCATTGATGAATCTATCAAAAAATCCAATTATGATATTTTTATTGGAATAATGAAAAATCGATTCGGGCATCCTACTAAAAAAGCAGGAAGCGGAACTGAACACGAATTTAATGATGCATTAGAAAGAAAGAAAAAATCAAATAATAGTATCCCTAAAATCATATTCTTTTTTGGCAAAGATAATATTGATATCGACCATCCAGATATTGACAAAATTGTGGTACAAAGAAAACTGGTAAAGAAATTTAAATCAAATATACAAGACAAAGGACTATACGTTGATTTTGAGAATAAAAACGAATTTAAAAAGCAATTAAAAGAAAAACTAGAACTTTTTATTAAAGAAAATTCACCATTATCTAATCCAGATGAAAAAGCAGAAGAAGTTGACTTAATAATTGAAAATTTAAATCAAGATTTAGAAAACTCTTTAAAAACTTACAACGAGAAAAGTCCAATTTGGATTGAACCGATTATAAGCTCAAAGAGAGAAATTCCTAATAATCCAAATAAAAATTTAGAAAATAAAATAGAAATTAGTTCAATCATTGAAGAGCCAAAAGACATTATAATTAAAGCACCTACTGAATTTGGGCTTACTTCTTTGGCTCACTATTTAAAATTACAAGCCTGGAAAAAAGGAAAAACTTTTTTGTATTTAAATGCTAAGGATACAAAAAAACATAAAGTTATTAAGGATTTAAAAAAAGAGGCGAATGAATATTACAAAAAGGAAATTTTAGAAATTGACTGTATTATTCTCGATGCAGTTTGCTTCGAAGAACTAGGTATGATGCCTTTAATTAAAAACGTATGTAGCGAATTAACAGAAATACCAATAATAATACTAAATACTCTAGACAACAACTTTTTCCTTAAATCAGATGAAGATGATAAAGTTGAAATTAAACGCACTTTTACAAACTACTATCTGCTACCATTACCGAAAAATGAACTAAGGTCAGTTGTTAATTCTTATGCAAAGGATAAAGAATTAATTGACGACAACGATACGATTTTAGAAAAGGTAACTAAAGATTTAGAAACACTAAATCTTCATCGTACCGTAAAAAACTGTTTAAGTGTTTTACGTGCTTCATCAAGAATTGGTTCTGAATACTCACCAGTCAATAGAACAAAACTTTTAGAAACAATACTTTCCACAATCTTCGAAGATTATGAAATACCAACCTACTATGACAAAAAACCTGACATAAAGGATTGTAATTATGTTCTAGGGTATTTCTGTCAATATTTAGTTGAAAAGAATGATTTTGAATTTAACGAGTCGACATTTAAAACTGTACTAAAGAGTTTCTGTGAGCAAAACTACATTGATTTAGACCTATCTTATCTGTTAAACCTTTTAATTGATAATTCCATCCTTACGCATAACAAATTCACTCAAACCATATATTTCAGAAACTCTTATTGGGTATTTTACTTTATTGCTCAAAGAATGAAAATGAATAAAGAATTTTTAGAAAGTATTTATTCTCAAAAAAAGTATGTTGACTATCCAGAAATAATAGAATTTTACACAGGTATTGATAGAAATAGAGAGGATGCTATAAAAATTTTAAATAAGGATATATGTGAGACTTTAAAGATAGTGAAGGCAAAAGTCAATATTCCAGACACTATAAACCCTTACAAATCTATTTCTTGGAAACCAGAGATTGAAAGTCTTGAAAGAGAAGAAAAAAAAATAGGAGAAGATGTAGTTTCGTCAGGTCTACCTGATGAAGTAAAAGATAAATACAGTGATAAATATTATGACCAAATAAAACCATATCATCAGGTTATTAATACTGTTCTTAGAGATTATTCGTTTCTAGTACTTATGCGACAAATTTCTGCCTCTTCACGAGCTCTAAGAAATAGCGATTTTGTTGACCATAAAATAAGAACTGAGCTATTAAACAATATTACAGTAGCTTGGCTCGAAATGAACAAATTATTGATTGCCTTATCGCCTATCCTTGGTGATAAAGGAAGTGCTAGTTTTGAAGGTGCAAAATTCCACTTGGTGGAGGAAGACTTTAATAAATTTAATTCCGTCGAAGAAAGAAGAAAAGCTGTTTTGTTAGCAATACCTAGCAATATTGTGAAATTCTTCAAAGATGACTTGTTTTCGACAAAAATGGGTCCATTATTAATTAAAAAAGCTGAAAATGAATCTAATAGCTTAATCAAACACGAACTTATGCTTCTTTTAACAGCAGAAAGGCCAAAACATTGGAATAAAGTAATTGATAATTACATAATTAATTTAGATAAAAACTCATTCTATTTATCAGATGTTTTATCTGTTTTAAATTACAATATTGATTTTAGTGCAACGGAATTGGGGGATAAAAGAATACTAAATTTATTGGCTAGAAAATGTCGTGCTAAGCATTTATACCAAAAGAAAAATCCTGACTTGGGGTTAATTAATAAAATGAAATAAAAACGTCTTACAACAAAGACCTTCGCTATAAAACAAGTCCTTCACCACAGCTCTCCTTAAGTTTGATTTATATTAAATCAAACTTAAGAAGTATATAAGCGATGCTTGGATTGGTCCTCACTTAGAATCCCCCTAGATATCCAGACCGGATTTCCCAAAGCTAGTTTCTACTTGAAGCGGTTCATGCAAAACACACCACAGCGTAAGGCTTATCGGCAACTCAGCATTCTTTCATTCCGTATTCAATAATTACGTTTTGTTACTCATAACCAAATGTTCTTATAAAACCCTTTTATGACACCTACGTTGTTTGAGGCTTTTGGATTTCCAAAATAATCAAAACTATTGACTTTCTATTTGGTATCTTTACGACTCATTCTAAAAAAAATATTTCTGTGATGAAAAAAGCAATCCCTTTTTTGATGCTAGCTGTGTTGGTTTCAGCTTGTAACAATTCAAAAGAAACCAAAACTGAAAATGAAGAAGAAATGAATACAACCGAGAATCCGCTACTGGCAGAAAGTACTTTGCCGTATTATGCACCGGATTTTACGAAGATAAAAAACGAACATTTCGAGCCGGCAATGCTTGCTGGAATTGAACAACAACGAAAAGCAATTGATGAGATCGCTGGTAATCCTGAAGAACCGACTTTTGAGAATACCGTTGTTGCCTTGGAAAAAAGCGGAGATTTGCTAAGTAGGTCGTTACAGGTCTTTGGAGCTCTGAGCTCTGCACATACAAACGATGAGCTTCAGGCAATCGATGAGGCAATGGCGCCCAAACTCGCTGCCCAGAGAGATGCAATCTACTTGAATGAGAATCTCTTTCAGCGTTTTAAAACGTTATACAACAAGAGGGAATCGTTAGACTTAGACCCCGAATCAAAGAAATTACTTGAGAATTACTACGAAGATTTCAAAATTGCTGGAGCAAACCTTTCTGCAGAAGACAAAGAGAAATTGAAGGAATTCAATTCTAAATTAGCAACACTTACTACGCAATTTGGAAAAACGCTTTTAGCAGCAAACAACGCGGGAGCTGTAACTTTTACGAATAAAGAAGATTTGGCAGGAGTTTCAGAAGATGTTTTGAAATCGAGAGCGAATGAAGATGGAAAAGGTTGGACTATTCCTTTGCTGAACACAACCCAGCAACCACTTTTGGTGTCTATGGACAACAGAGCGAGTAGGGAAAAGCTGTTTAAAGCTGCTTGGAATCGGGCAAATGAAGGCGATAACGACACAAGAGAAATAGTAAAAGAACTTGTAGCGCTTCGAGCGCAAAAGGCGAAGTTATTAGGTTTTGATACGTATGCGGCTTGGAGTCTTCAGAAAACAATGGCCAAAACACCTGCGAATGTAAATAAATTCTTCGGCGGACTTATTCCAGCGGGAACGGCAAAGGCACAAGCTGAGTCGGATGAAATTCAGGCGATGGTTAAAGCACAAGGCGGAGATTTTACTTTGGAACCGTGGGATTGGAATTACTATGCTGAAATGGTTCGAAAAGAAAAGTACGATCTAGATGAAGAGCAAATCAAGCCTTATTTTGAATTGAAGAATGTTTTGGAAAACGGAGTGTTTTACGCTGCTACAAAACTATATGGAATCACCTTTAAAGAGCGATTAGATATTCCTGCATATCACGAAGACGTTTTAATCTATGAGCTTTTTGAAGAGAATGGAGATCAACTAGGCCTTTTCTACGCTGACTTCTTTGCAAGACCGAGCAAAAGAGGAGGTGCTTGGATGTCTAACTTTGTTACGCAATCCAAATTGTATAATAGAAAGCCAGTAATTTACAATGTTTGTAACTACCCGAAACCATCAGAAGGAAACCCGGCTTTATTAACTTATGATGAAGTAGAAACCATGTTCCACGAGTTTGGTCACGCGTTACACGGCTTCTTTGCAGACCAACAATATCCTTCGCTTTCAGGAACTTCTGTAGCGCGTGATTTTGTAGAGTTCCCATCTCAGTTCAATGAAAACTGGGCGCTGTATCCTGATGTGTTGAAAAACTATGCTGTTCACTATAAAACAGGAGAGCGGATTCCTGAAGAGCTTATTGAAAAAATCAAAAACTCTGGCACTTTCAATCAAGGTTATAGTATTACTGAAAACTTAGCTTCTTCTAATTTAGATATGCAATGGCATACCATTTCGAGCACTCAGAAAATTGAAGATGTAATTGCTTTTGAAAAGGAAGCACTTAAGAAAACTAAACTGGACGTAGTTCACGCTGTACCGCCTCGTTATAGCTCAACGTATTTTGCCCACGTTTTTGCAGGCGGATATGCTGCGGGTTACTATTCGTATCTATGGACTGAAATGCTTCACCACGACGCCTACAATTGGTTTGAAAACAATGGTGGAATGACTCGTGAAAACGGACAGCGTTTCCGCGATATGGTGCTTTCTAGAGGAAATACACAAGACCTTGAAAAAATGTATAAAACTTGGCGCGGAGGAGATCCTAAGATTGGGCCAATGTTGAAGGCGCGAGGGTTGAAATAGGAAAACGGAAACGAAATCGAAAACGAAACTGAAATCGAAAACGATGTTGGGACGATTTGAATCACAATAGGGCTTGGTGGAAAAAGTCTTTAATTTTAAGTGATTTTATAAATCAAAAAAAGAACCACGAATTCACGAATATCATTTACTGATAAATTGTGAGTTCGTGGTTTATTATTTAAGATTGATTTTTTTTCATTAGTCATTAGTCATTAGTCATTAGTCATTAGCCGTTAGCCGTTAGCCATTAGCCATTAGCCATTAGCTATTAACCAATGGAGGTTTGGTACTTCGACTGCGATAGTATGACAAGTGATTGGAGTTATTTTATGTGGGATAGGATGGTGTCGGGATTGATGCTGGTGTAGTCGGCGAATTCGTAGATGGTGAGTAGGTGGCGGTCTTGTTTTTTGAAGTAGTTTCGGATTTCTTTGTTTAGGTCGAGGGCATAACGGTAGGATTTGTCAGTAAGCAACTGTATGTCCATAGGATATATGATAATACGGCAGGTTGTGGACCTGATTTTTCTCGGGTAGGGATCGATATGTTCGGGTGAATGGGACATAGCGTAAGAAGCATACTAGAGATTGTGTCGCTGGGTTGCACATGTAGTCTGGGGAGCTTAAATTATTTAACATAGTAGCATTATCCTAGGGGATGAGTAGCTTAAACGTAGCGAAAACCATACACTCGAGTAGCTTTAGCTAGGGGTGAATGTAGCACTAACTCGGAGTGACTATAACTATCTCTCTGGGTAACTATAGCCTTAATTTGTTGTGAGTAGTGCATTGAGTGGGGATGATGACGGGTGTTGGATGACGGGGGATATTATTTATTATTGTTATTATTTATTTGCGCGGAAATGGTTTTAGGGTTTGATGGCGAATTCCAATATTTTTTTGAGTTGAGAAATGGGTGCAAAGTTGTATGCCCTGTATTTTCTCTGCGCTATTTTGATTCTGGCGCTATTTCGGTAGTACATTTCATCTCCCAAATACATTAATAGAAGCGTTTTCATGGAATAATTAATTACATATTTAGGAAGGCTTCTGTTTTTTTCGACATATATTGCCAAAGCCATTTTACGGGAAGATTTGTAGGTTTCCACGATGTCAAAATACACTTCATAAATAACAGTATCCTCTCCCAAGAAATGATGTTTGTTACAAAGTTCCATAAGATTTCCCTCCCAAGGCATGATCCCGTTATGAAATGACCATCCGCTATCGTGGGGTGCAGTGACAAGTATTTCCGTGACCAATTTTTTTAGTTGTAATCGGCCTTTTGTAATAAAATGCAAACGGGGTGGCTGTCCGAGCTCGACTAGGGTAAAAAAAGTCTCTACTTATAATTGAGTTTATATGTCAAAAAAAACCACGAATTCACGAAAATAAAAACTTATAATTCGTGTATTCGTGGTTTATTAATTTAGGATTGACTTTTTTCCATTAACCATTAACCATTAACCATTAACCATTAACCATTAACCATTAGCCATTAGCCATTAGCCATTAGCCTTATTTCTTCCTCTTAGACTTTCCTTTTTTAGGATGTACAAGCTTCATTTCGTCAATCAGGTTTGTGGCGCCGGCGTATTTATCAACGATAAAAAGTACGTATCGAATATCAACCATAATGTTTCGCGATAAAGATGGATCGTAGTAATAATCGCTCATAGTTCCTTCCCAAACACGGTCAAAGTTCAAACCTATCAGGTTTCCGTGGGCGTCAATTGCTGGACTTCCAGAGTTTCCACCTGTGGTGTGGTTGGTTCCGATAAAGTTTACAGGGATTTTACCGTTTTCGGCATAAGGTCCGTAATCTTTACTGTTGTATAAGTCGATAAGCTTCTGAGGCACGTCGAATTCATAATCGCCTGGAATGTATTTTTCCATAACTCCGTCTAAGTGGGTTACAGGCTCGTAATAAACGGCATCGGCAGGAGAATATCCTTTCACTTGTCCGTAGGTTACACGCATTGTGCTATTGGCATTAGGGAAGATTCTAGCATCCTTCGGACTAAGTTCTAACAACGCTTTCATATAATCACGCTCTAGGCCAGAAATATTCAGTCTTAATGCTTCATAGTCTGGAGCAATTTTAGTGAAATAAGCATCGGCCATATCTCTAGCAACTTGATATCCAGGATCCTTCTCTAGCTTAGCCATAACGGTTTCAGCATCGCCTTCTAATAAAGCTTTAAACGATTCAAAATTTGTAAATGCTGAGTTGCTATATACATCTTCAGTCAGCCTTTCTACATCCATGTTTTTAAATGAATCAGGTAGAAAACGTTCGTCAACTTTTTCAGCATATAACGCGATAAGAACTTCAAAAACGTCTTTATCAACTTTGCTGCTATAGTCTTTATACTTTACATTCATAGAAGCAATCAGGTTGTCTCTTCTGTCGTTAAACGATTGTTCCCCGCGATTTTCGTATGCTTGTTTCAATTGATAGACTTGGAATGCAGTGGTAAGTAACTCTACATTTCGCAAGGCGGTTTCTAAAAAGTATTCACGAGCTAGGGAATAAGGCTCTATTTGAGTGTAGTATGTTTCAAACTGAGGCAATAGATTTCCATATTCCGCTTGCTTGCCTTTCTTTTTCATTTGTGCAGTAAGGTCGCGCTCTTGATCCTTTTTAATGCCAACAGCATTCGATTTTGTTAAACCAAGGGTTTCGCCTCTCCATTTTTTCCAGTAGTTCGCGATTCTAGCAAACTTAGAAGCATATTGAATTTTAATCTGCGGATCGGCACGCATATATTCGTCTACAATTGCCAAAGCCGCATCACGAATAGCGATTCGCGCTGGGTTGATAGTTTCTACTATTTGTTCTAAAGCTACCGATGGCAAGTACTCGTCTGTAGATCCTGGAAAGCCAAAAACCATTGTAAAATCGTTTTCAGCTACACCGTCCAAAGAAATTGGTAAAAAGTGTTTTGGAGTGTAGGGCACATTGTCTTCGGAGTATTCTGCAGGGTTGTTGTTCTTGTCTGCGTAAATTCTGAATAAAGCGAAATCACCTGTATGTCTAGGCCATACCCAGTTGTCAGTATCGCTTCCAAACTTCCCGATAGAAGAAGGTGGCGCGCCTACCAAACGAATGTCTTTAAAGGTTTCAACTACAAAAAGCATGTATTGGTTGCCTTCGTAAAAAGTTCGAACTCTGTTTTCTTGGTATTTTTCTTTAGGTGAGTTTTGTACTACCTTGGCAATGTTCGCCTCAATGATTCCTTGCTTGTCAGCCTCGCTCATTGTTGCCGTTGTTCCTTCCAAGATTTTTTCGGTCACGTCTTCAATTTTGATAATAAAAGTAGCGGTAACACCAGGGTTAGGCAATTCTTCTTTCAGGCTTTTTGCCCAAAATCCGTGTTCAAGATAGTCGCTTTCTAAAGAGGAATGCTTTTGAATTTGAGAATACCCACAGTGATGGTTTGTAAGTAAAAGTCCTTGGTTACTAATCATTTCACTAGTACAGCCACCGTTAAAGTGTACAATGGCATCTTTTAGACTGGAGTTGTTAACGTCGTAAATATCTTGGGCAGACATTTTCATACCCAGATTTTTCATTTCTGTTTCGTTCATTCCGTCTAAAAGCGAGGGGATCCACATACCTCCTTGCTGAGCAAAAAGAGGGACTGATAAAAAGATAAAGAGAAGGCGTAATAATTTCATATAAATCGTTTTTTGATAATTGCTTGCAAGATAACAATACGGAAGGGAAAACGAAATCGAAATCGAAATTCAATTATAGCTTAAGTCAGTCTTTTGAAAATTATAATTTAAAGTTAAGGTTTCTTATTTAATTGGTCAGGAAATCTCATACACTTAGTTTTGAAGCTTAGAGATTTAATTTTTTGGAGTTAAAAAGATGTGTTTTTTGAAGTCTATTAAGTTATTCAAGTCTCTATTAAACTAAATAGTATTAAAAATTTAAAATTCAATTATGTTTAAATCGTTAAAATTAAAAAGCCTATTCTTGTTTGTAACTGTTTTAGGTTCAGTAGCCTCATTCGCACAAGAAAATGAAGTGAGTGATGCTGAGTTGAACAAGTTTGCTGATGCATACATAAACATGCAAATGCAAAATCAAGAAGCGCAACAAGAAATGATTGCCATTATTCAGAATGAAGGTTTGAAGGTGGAGCGTTTCAGTGAAATTGATCAAGCTACTATGGATCCTAACAAGGAAAGCGATGCTACTCCTGCCGAGCTGAAAATGCACGCCAATGCTACCGATAAAATGAAGAAAATGCAGCCTGCATTAGAGAAAAAAGCTATTGAAGGAATAGAGTCTAAAGGACTAACATTTGAGCGTTTTCAAGAGCTCGCGACAGTAATTCAGCAAGACCAAAGTTTGCAACAACGTCTACAAGATATTTTGATGAAAAGTCAAGGGCAGTAATTTATTGCTTAATATTTTAAATCTCAGGGAAGTCGTTTTGGCTTCCCTTTTTTTTGGTCTCAAATAGAGTTAAAACTATGTGCTTTAGTGCATCTCACTTTCCTCGAATGACTCGGGGCTAAAAAGATTTACCACGAATCTCACAAATTATAACGAATTTACTCGTTTCTTGAACATGTGAGTGCAAATGATTCTCTGTCTATTTCACGAATGTAGTAACTGCCTGCCAAGGCGCGACAAATCTGTTTTAAAATAATTCATAGTGGTTTATTTAAGAATTGTGACTCAGGCGTAGGAAAGGGTATTGGTTTACATCCTGATGGGTAGTATTCTTTTTTCCAAGTACAAAACTTTAACTTGGATTATTTCCTTGCAATTGGAATTATTCCATAGTTTTGTAATATGCAAAACAAGTCCATACTACATCTCGATTTAGATACATTTTTTGTGTCGGTAGAGCGATTGCTAAACAGCGAGCTGCTCAAAAAGCCTGTATTGGTAGGAGGTACGGGGAATCGTGGGGTTGTTGCGGCTTGTAGTTATGAAACCCGAAAGTTTGGAATACGTTCTGGAATGTCTATGAAAATGGCACGGCAACTATGTCCTCAAGCCATCGTGATACGAGGGAACTCAGGAACTTATATGAAGTACTCCAATTTAATAACGGATATAATCCGAGACACCGTTCCTGTATTTGAAAAAACAAGTGTAGATGAGTTTTATGTAGATTTAACGGGAATGGATCGCTTCTTTGGCAATTACAAGTTTGCCACAGAACTTCGCAAAAGGATTATTAAAGAATCTGGTTTGCCCATTTCTTTCGGACTTTCTCAAAATAAAATAGTTAGTAAGGTTGCGACAGGAGAGGCAAAGCCCAACAACCAGCTTAAAATAGATAGCGGTTTCGAAAAAGCTTTCTTGGCTCCTTTACCCATTCGTAAAATTCCTATGGTTGGCAAAGCTTCGGCTCAAACTTTAATTCATTTAGGAATTGACCGCATAAAACTAATACAAGAAATGCCTGTGGAAATGCTTATTTCCGTAATGGGGAAAAATGGGCAAACCATTTGGAATCGCGCCAATGGTATAGACAATACGCCTGTTACTCCCTATTGTGAGCGCAAATCGATTTCCAACGAACGCACCTTCAATATGGATACGATTGATGTGCAAAAACTTCGCGATACCCTTATTGCTATGGTCGATACGCTTTGTTACCAATTGCGATTGGGCAATAAAATGACGGGATGTGTTTCAGTAAAAATCAGGTATTCCGATTTCCAAACCTATAACAAGCAAATTCGAATTCCCTACACCAGTGCAGACCATATTCTCACGCCAGTGGTTATGGAGCTTTTCAATAAACTTTATAACAGACGGATTTTAGTGCGATTAATAGGCGTAAAGTTTTCACATTTGGTGGGTGGGCATTATCAAATCAGTCTTTTTGACGACAATGAAAAAACATTAAATCTATATAAGTCTTTAGACCATATCCGAAATCGTTTTGGAGCGGGAAGTATAATGAAAGCGTCCACACTAGATGTTCGCTCTGTAATCTCTGGGCGCAATCCATTTGATGGCGAGCCTCCCGTTCTGTTAGCACATAGACAGCAATAATGTACACGAACTGCCATACATATTACTCGTTGCGCTATGGGGTGCTTTCGGTACTCCAATTGTTGGAGTTGGCAAAAAAAAACGCTGTTGAACAATTGGCGCTTACCGATATAAATAGTACTTCGGCTTGTTTGGAATTTATACGAGGAGCAACCAAAGAAAACATTAAACCCATTGTGGGTGCCGATATCCGTAACGGAAACACTCGGTGTTACGTTTGTTTGGCAAAGAACAATCACGGGTATTTGGAGATAAATCAATTTCTTACCCAACACTTACACAGTCATAAGGAGTTCCCAGAAATTCCACCTTCATTTTCAGATGTTATTGCCATTATTCCTTTTGAAAAAGTACTGGAGTTTGAATTGGAAACATTTGCGCCCAATTGGTACATCGGGATTTCTGTAACAGAACTGAACAAGCTGAAGTTTTCACACCTCAAATCGCACACAGATAAGTTGGTGTTATTGCAACCCGTAACCTTTTGCAATCAAGTCCATGTCAATATTCACAGGTTATTACGTTGTATAGACCTTAACATTGTCTTGAGCAAATTGCCAGAAGCAGAACAGGGAGCTACAAAAGATAAAATGTATTCCTTAAAGGAACTTGACAGCTTGTTTGAGGGTTTTGAGCATATATTGTCCAATACGCAAGCAATTTTAAATACCTGTACAATTGACTTTAAATTTGATGAGAAGCGAGAGAATCAGAATCAAGCTACTTATTTAGAAAATGCTGAAGCAGATTACAATCGGTTGATAGCTTTGGTTGAAGAACGAATAGAATCTCGTTATAAAACCGTCGATTCTAAAATCACCGAGCGTATTGAAAAGGAACTCAATGCCATCCGTCAGATGGATTTTGTGTCTTATTTTCTCATCAATTACGATATTGTTCAATATGCAGTTAAAAACGATTATCCTTACATAGGTCGGGGGAGTGGTGCCAACAGTGTGGTGGCTTATGTTTTGGGAATTACGAATGTAGACCCCATAGAACTCGACCTTTATTTTGAACGTTTTATAAACCTATATCGTTCTTCTCCCCCCGATTTTGATATCGATTTTTCGTGGAAAGATAGGGACGATGTAACCCGTTATATTTTTGAACGGTTTCCTAACACAGCTTTAATGGGGACGTATGTAACCTTTCAATACCGCGCTGTTATTCGCGAATTGGGAAAGGTGTTTGGACTGCCCAAAGCAGAGATAGACGATTTTATTAAAGGCGACAAACAGAATAAGAAAAACGACCATTATTTTAAATTGGTTTTAAAATATAGCAAGCTTATACATGGGTTTCCAAATTATTTGAGTGTGCATTCTGGCGGGATTGTTATTACTAAAAATCCTGTACAAGCCTATTGCGCCACCTTTATGCCTCCAAAAGGTTTTCAGACTTTACAAATTGATATGCACATTGCAGAAGCTGTAGGTATTTTCAAATTTGATATTCTCGCACAACGGGGACTTTCAAAAATTAAGGATGCCATTGAACTCATAAAAGAGAACCAACCTAATGCAACCATTAAAAACATTGATGATACCGCCCCTTTTAAAAATGATCCAGCAATTAATGACTTACTGAAAGTGGGGGATTGTATGGGCGTGTTTTATGTAGAATCGCCTGCCATGCGCACTTTGATGACGCGGTTACAAACTCAGGATTATTTAGGGCTTGTCGCAGCTAGTTCTATCATTCGTCCAGGAGTTACAAACGGAGGAATGAAAAACACCTATATAGAACGCCATCGCTTTCCCGAAAAACGAACAGAAGCACATCCCGTACTTATGGAAATAATGTCCGATACTTATGGCGTGATGGTGTATCAAGAAGATGTTTTAAAGGTAGCGCATTACTTTGCTGGTCTTAGCTTGGCGGAAGCAGATGTATTGCGAAGGGGAATGAGTGGCAAGGGCAGGAGCAAGGAACAGTTTGATGCACTAGAGAAAAAGTTTTATGAAAACTGTAAAGCGAAAGGATACACTCCAAAAGTAATTGAAGAAGTCTGGGATCAAATCAAAGCCTTTGCTGGTTATGCTTTTGCGAAAGGGCATTCGGCTTCCTATGCAGTAGAAAGTTATCAGAGTTTATATTTAAAAAAGTATTTCCCTTTGGAATTTATGACTGCGGTGCTAAATAATGGCGGCGGATTTTACAATATAGACACCTATATCAACGAAATATTCAGATGTGGAGGTATCGTTGAATCCCCTTGTATTAACAATAGCGACCACGGTAATTGCATAAAAGGAAAAACGGTCTACTTAGGTTTTGGAATGACAAAAAACTTGGAACACAGAAGTGTCCAGAAAATACTTAATGAAAGACAAATGTTTGGCTTCTTCAAAGATTTCAATGACTTTTTGGATAGGTGTAAACTCGGTTTGGAGCAACTGTTATTACTCATTCGTTTAAATGCTTTTAGAAGTTTAGAACCCAACAAACACAAGTTGATGTGGTTTGCGCATCTTAGCCATCATTCAATAAAAAATAAAGAACTTCAGCCTCAATTATTTAAAGCCAAAAGAGTTGATTATAACTTACCGACATTAAAAAGCGAACAGATTATTGATGCCTATGATAATTTAGAACTATTGGGGTTTACGCTTCACGATGATTTCAGATTTATAAAACCAGGCGAATATCCCATAAGCAACGCAAGAGATTTAAAGGACTTTGTAAACAAACAAATTACAATTCTCGGGAAATTAGTAACCTCAAAAACCACCAAAACTTCTAAAGGAGATTATATGGCATTTTCCACATTTCTAGATAGAGAAGGTAAGTGTTTTGATACAGTTCAGTTCCCAAAAGTAATGGCAAAATATCCCTTAGCAGGAATAGGTGTCTATTGGATTAAAGGAACTGTTAGTGAAGATTTGGGCTATTATGCAATAACAACCACCCAGATCGTCAAAGTACCTAGACTTCCAGACCCAAGATTCGCCGAGGAACAAAAAACTCAGAAATCGGTTTCGAGTTGAGTCGCTAAGATGTTGGGTTACTAGAGTTATTAAATTACTGTTTACTGACTCACCGTCCCTTCTAAACAAAAGAAAAGAACCCATTACAGGTTCCTTTCCCTTCTTATTAAAAAATAATTTATATTTCCGTTTGCGTAAATGCAAATGGAAGTTTCTGTAATTACTCTTTTATTACTCTAAAGGTATGAGCTTCGCCACCGTGATTAAGAGTTACAAGATAAACACCAGAAGCAATGTTTCCTGCCATAGGTACAGTTACTGTATTAGCACTGCAATCTAAAGTCTGCTCGTAGATGCTTCTTCCTGTCAGGTCGCTAATGCTAACCAATAATTGCTCCCCGTTTAATTTTGGTGCATTGATGTAGAATGTGTCTCCATTCAATGGGTTAGGGTAGAGGCGAATACCTGAAAGCAAGCTATTGTCATCAACTCCAAGACGTTGCTCTGTTCTTATAGAGAAACGGTCTGTTGCAATGCTCAACGAATTGTTTGCGTCTACAGAGAAACTGTAAACATTATCTCCTGCCTCTAATATTGTGCTT
>NZ_FNNS01000001.1 GCF_900106795.1 Aequorivita viscosa
CAGTTCCTAACGATCTATGAAAAAAGGGTCAGACTTTAAAAAGTCTAACCCCTGTTATTTTAAACTTACACACTTAGCGGGATAGTGTCTATAATGTTTTTAAACAGCTAGTTGGTCCACTACGACCAAAAACCTGCAATCCATTATGTGTACAAGGAAGGTCAACAATACCTGAACATTTACCGTGGGGCTGGCAAACCCCATCCACGTAAATATATCCTTGCTCAAGAGCAAAATCCTCTTGTCCGTCAGTCTGTGTGGCAAATGCTGCCGCTATGGCTATCATAAACGCCACCACAGGTAATAAAAACTTGAATTTAATAGTTTTCATATTCTCGATATTTAAATTACTATTTTGACCTACTCTTTTCTACAGGTTTTCAGTCTCACCCCTGTCTCTGCACAGAAATAATGTTTACTTAAAAAATTTAGTGTTCATACTGTACGCTACCAAATAATTGCCTTGAAGAGCGTACAGAATACCATTTGATATTCTAAACTCACGCACCTTACTTCTTTTATAACTATATAAATAGAAGCTAAAACTGTAGCTTTGGTCCGTTAGGTCATAAACATCGATAATAGACGCTTCGTCAAGCATATCATCTGGCTCTAGCTTGCCAAGTCGTGGAGAATTGATAAATAAATACTTACCAGCCGTTGCAGTACTATTATTTATCAATACAGTATTACTCCCCAGCTTTTTTTGATTGCGAGAAATGTCTTCCTCTATATGAACCTGCGCAGTGCTAACAGTATCGATTGTCTTTCCACGAAAATCCAACCCTAAGTCTTCATCTATAATCAGGTATTCGTTTCGAAAGGTGTAAGTGTGAATTATTCGCCTTAATGAATCGTTATAAATTAATTTCCCATCCGTATCAAATATCCCGTCAATCTGCTTTTCCAAAAGTTTATCACTAAAATTTCCTTTTATATGACTTCCTATTTCAATAATCCCAATAATGTTCTCCATCGTTTCGCTGCTGTGAGATTTTACGGCAATCGTTGAGGAGTCAATAGCATAAATGTGGTTGAAATAATAGTCTCCTTCCATCTTGGTTTTTGCTAGCCAATTAGCCGTTGTACCTTGAAGAATAATCGGTACAGTACCATCAACTACATAAAAAGTAGGAGGCACTACACGTATTTGCACAGCACGATAAGGCAAATCCATTTGATCCAACTGTATCATTGTTGCTGTTGCAACTGTAAAACTACTATCAATCACAGTCATGAGTAGGGGAGCGGTAGTATTTCCTAAATAGACGTTTCCATTTCCAATCCCTGCGAAATAATACGAGCTATATTCCAGATCCAAACTGTGTACTATCTCGATGGGATGCGGCATATACCTACGCTGAAATGCATTATTCCGCTGCATCTTCTTCTCCGAAAACACAAACAGCAAAGTCACAATACCAATTCCCAAAACGCAAAGGCTAGCAAGTAAAATCAATTTCTTTTTCCAGTAGCCATTCGTGGAGACTAAGATTGCCACAGCACCCAAAACAATAAAAACAACATTAAAGATGAGGTGCTCCGTCCAACTCAATTTCTCCAAAACCCCACCACAAGAGCAGGGAATAAAATCAGAGAAATTTAAAATGATATAGATATAGGCCGTAAACATGACCATAAGGGTAAAGGCAGCGTAGAGTGCAAGATTTCTAAATCGTGGAAACACCAAAATTCCAGCAATCAATATTTCAATTCCCGGAACCAACCAAGCAACAATCCCCGCATAAGCACTGAGTAGGGGAGACTGCGCCAGTTGCACAGTAAAAGTTTCAAAATCTAAGAGCTTACTCGTAGCCGCGTAAATAAATAATAATGCAAAAACATAGGCTATACTCTTTATCAACCCCTCGATTCCTAAGCCGTATAAAATTTTTCTCGAATTCATCTTTGCCTGTATTAAATTTATTATAAAATTAAACTTAGATAAAGGCACAACCCTATGGCTCACACTTAGAATCAGTATGGTCAAAACCATATATTTAGAGCGCATCAAAACTATTTTTATAATCAACAGCCGCATCCACTCCCCTTTAGGGCGGAGGGTAACCTTTGGAGCAACCCCCAACCCCTAAAGGGGAGAATAGAAACTCATCATACTCAAATCAACAGCCGCATCCAGCTCCCTTTAGGGCGGGGGGGTAACATCCTGATAAGACCCCCAACCCCTAAAGGGGAGAAAAGAAACTCATCATACTCAATCAACAAAACGAACAAAGTCCCCTTTAGGGCGGAGGGTAACCTTTGGAGCAACCCCCAACCCCTAAAGGGGAGAATAAAAACTCATTACACTCAAATCAAAAGCCGAATCTAGCTCCCTTTAGGGCGGGGGGGTAACCTTTGGAGCAACCCCCAACCCCTAAAGGGGAGAATAAAAACTCATCATACTCAAATCAACAGCCGCATCCAGCTCCCTTTAGGGCGGGGGGTACTGGCCTTCATTTCAATAAACAACCGAACCAAGCAACCTTTAGGGGTGGAGGCAAGCCAGAGCGTGAATCACATCAATCAGCATAATAAACTAGCTTTCTTTAGGTTTCGGGGAAATTCCTGAGATATATTTTTCTAAATCAGTCAATACTTTTCCAATTGAGTTGATTACTTCCTTATTACTAAAGCGAATTATATGAAGACCTTGTAACTTTAAAAGCTCACTCCTTTCAATATCCTTACTAATTTGATCTGCTCTATTGTGATATTCTCCATCGATTTCAATTATCAATCTTAATTCATGACAATAAAAATCTACGATATAAATATGGATAGGATGTTGTCGTCTAAACTTATAGTCTTGTAGTTGCTTATTCTTTAAAAACTGCCATAGTCTCTTTTCAGCCTCTGTCATGTTTTGGCGAAGAATCTTAGCTTTAATAAAGGAACTTGGAGGTGCTCCCTTATGCATTCCTTGGTTGTGATATGGATTTTTGTCATTTTTCATTATGAGAAATTAAAAAGCTTCTTGCAAGGAAGATTTATAATAGTAATAATCATTTCGTATGTGTATAATTCTTTTCCGTTTAGCCTCTAATTCTTAAGGTTTGAGCTGGTCACAATACGATAATCAACTTAACGAATCCAGTCCCCTTTAGGGCGGAGGGTACCATCCTGAGAAGACCCCAACCCCTAAAGAGAGAATAAAAACTCATCATATTCAAATCAACAGCCGAATCCAGTTCCCTTTAGGGCGGAGAGTAAAAGCCGTCAATTCCAGCAACTTAACGAATCCAGTCCCCTTTAGGGCGGAGGGTAACCTTTGGAGCAACCCCCAACCCCTAAAGGGGAGAATAAAAACTCATCATATTCAAATCAACAGCCGAATCCAGCTCCCTTTAGGGCGGGGGGTACTGGCCTTCATTTCAATCAACAGCCGAATCCAGTCCCCTTTAGGGCGGAGGGTAACCTTTGGAGCAACCCCCAACCCCTAAAGGGGAGAATAAAAACTCATCATATTCAAATCAACAGCCGAATCCAGCTCCCTTTAGGGCGGGGGGTACTGGCCTTCATTTCAATCAACAGCCGAATCCAGTCCCCTTTAGGGCGGAGGGTAGTGTCCTTCATTTCAATCAACAGCCGAATCCAGTCCCCTTTAGGGCGGAGGGTAAAAGCCATCACTTCCAGCAACATAACGAACAAAGCTCCCTTTAGGGCGGGGGGTAACATCCTGAGAGCATCAAAGAAACCCCTCCTCCCGAGCTCGAGTAATAAGATGAATATCATTACCGTCTTCAACCTCAAAAATTTCCTTTAAGCGTTTTTTCCTTCTTTCAATTCCAGGAAGAGAAAGAGGTACATAATTTGGCAAGTCCTTAGTCTGCTTTCCAGCCGAAATATAATAGATAATAAGTCTATCCAGTCTGTCCAAATGATAATTAAACCCATGTTGTTTTCGAAGAAACTTGATAACGGTTTTACTATAATAGGGAGGGTCTTCTAATACGTCCAAAACTGCGTCCATAAAATTTTCAGGTACTAAATCGCTCTTTATTATTAAACCTTCTGGGTTTATACTTTCCAATAAATTTTGAATCAGTAAATTGTTGTCGAAAGTGGTAATTATAATGATTTTTGTTTGTGGAAACTTTTTTCTAATGACTATCCCCAAATCCTCACCCGATTGGTACTGGTTATTCGAATCCTTTGGTAATTGAATATCGAGAAAAACCAAATGCAATAGCCTATAATTAAACCACTCGTTCAACTCCCTTAAAGCAGCATCGATAGTAGTGGAATGCGTAACAGTAAATTGATATATATTGGATGTCCTATTTATTCCTTCTAAAGCACTAGAATAACCCACTAAAGTCATTTTGTGGTCATCAACCATTAAAACGTTTATATTATTAGTTTCCATTGTTTATGATTTTTTATAAAATTGTAATACAACCAATGTTCCATAACCTAATTGTGATGTAATGCTTATGTTACCATTAATTTTTTTAGCACGTGCTTTAAGATTTTTTAGTCCAATCCCTCTTTTTGAGACGTAGGTTCTAAATCCTTTTCCATTATCTTCAACCCTAATTATCATACTACTCCCTTCCGCTTTTAAAAGAATATCGACTTTAGTGGCTGATGCATGTTTGATTATATTTTGAAGAATTTCATCAAGTATGCGAGAGCAGTTTATTTTCTTCAAATAGCCCAGAGCTTCCCAGTCACCTATGTTTTCACAAGTAAAGCTGTACTTCAAGCCCCCCAACTCACTTTTTTCCTTGATGGTATTCTCAACTTCATCTATAAACGTCATTTCATTCCAAATTAGCTCATTCCTAAGATCGTGGGAAATATTACGTATCTCTGTTTCTATAGCAGTGAGTTGGTCAATCGATTTTTTATGTTGTATTAAATTTTCCGAAGTTCCAGAAAGATTAATAAAAGGCCACTTAAAACGTACGGAAAATAACCTAGCCAAAATTCCGTCATGCAATTCTTCCGAGATGCGGAGACGCTCCAAATTCCTTCCCTTTTCCAGAGTATTTTTGTTTTCCAAAGTCAGTAAAAATAAATCTTCATTGTGTTGTTGCTGTTCTCGCTCAAAACGAAGGGCTTTGTTTTTTGCGCGTTGTCGACTGTTTAAATATAGTAGTAACAACACCAAACCTATGGCGGTGGCTACGCAAACAATCCAAATTCTTTCTCGGAATAACCGTTCATTTTCCGTAATATAATTGTCCGTTTCAAAACGAATCCGCATAAATTTATCCCGCACTTTACGTTCCCGCTTATACAATTTTTTATCCAAGGATATATGTTGCCGCAAATATTGGTTTGAGTTATCTTGATCCAAATCTGCTAAAAGCTCCAGAGTCTTTAATACATCACGGTTCAACTTACTTTCAACAGCAATATCAAAAGCTTCTTTCGCATATGCTATTCCCATTAGGGTATCTCCTGTTTCTGAGAAAAAATGAGCGAGATGAATTCTGCTAATTACCGAACCTGCATCGTCTCCAAGACTATCACGAATTTTGAGCGCAGTAACAAAATCATCTTCAACATCATTCCCAGTAAAACTCAGGTAAGCACTATATGCATTATTGTCAACCAGTTTAGCATATAAAAGAGGATTTTCTTTGAAAATATTCGAAAGCACAAGGCCTTTTTTAAAGCAAGCCAATGCTTTTTTATGATTACCTAACTTTTGATAAACCACCCCAATGTTATTATATAATTCCTGGTGAAAATAATCCTTATCTGTAAATTTTTTAAGGGTTTTCAATGCTTCAGAATAATAGCCTAAAGCTTGTGAGTATTCTCCTAAATCATCCGATATAGCACCCAAAAGATTAAACGATAAGTATAATTGTTTAAATCGACCTTCAGCTCTAAAAATTTTGATAGCCTGAAAAAGCTGTCGTTCAGCCTTAGTAAAGTCTTTTATATGGGCATTTATATAAGCCAAGTTATATAACATTTTAGCTTCATAATACGGATGCGGAGCTTCGGCGAAACTTTTATGAGCCTGATGATAATAGTAATAAGCACTATCATACCTTTTATTTATTCTGTAAAAGGAGCCATAATTCCAATAAACATCTCCTAAAAAAATATAGTTGCCCTCTAGCTGTGCAAGCTTTAAGCTTTCAATCCCTATAGTTTTAAATAGAAGAGTATCGGAAAGAGAAGTAGATAGTACCGCTAATTTGCTAAAGTTCCAAAATCGTATACTATCGTTTTGGGTAGCTTTGTTTTGTTCAAATGCACGACGCAAAAGCTTTTGTTTCTTGATGGTAGATGTAGAATCATGAGTTGCCATCGCATACAAATGTTCAAAAGAGGGTTGATTGCTTTTTAGTTTTTCTAAACTTTGTCCCATCATATTCCCTGCGCACAATAAAAACAGCAGTCTCAAACAATATGTTACAACAGTTATTTTCATTTTTATAATCAATAGCGTCCAAAACCTTTTTGCTAATCTCTGCAAAACACCTCATACTTATTAATATTTCAGGGCGCTTAATATTTTAAGGTTTAAAAATTAAATGTCAAATCAACCTATCGAAAATTTATCGTAAAACCCGCATGAATGGTCTGTCAGGCAGGTTTTGATAAAGTTTCGTCAGCCTAGACTTTTTGCTTAAACCTGCCCTGAGCAGCTTGTTCTGAGCCTGTCGAAGGGGAGTCGAAGGGTTTTGGGTGATGCAAAAAAGAAAAAAGGCTAAGTTTTTTCAAATGGATAACAAAATTTACTTAGGACAGTATTGAAATAAAATCATTGCTGTCCGATTAAAATATTTCAAAATCAGATTAGTTCAACAGTAGTAGGCTTTTAGAGCATTTTTATAACGCGACACCTTGTTGTCAAATATTTCACTAAAAAAATAGATGTTTATAAAACATCTGATTATGTCTCTTTTTTTCAGGCTATTACAAATAAAGCCTTAGGTCTTAAGTTTTTTAGCGCAGCGGTCGTAAGTCTTTTGTCGGCCAATAGTGTTTTAAAATCATATCTTACACATCCCTAAACCTGAAACCCAAAAACTCCAGAAGTTAAATTTAAGCAAAAAAAGCCTTTTTTATCCAAAAAGGCCTTTTCTCTGGAAGGATTCCATATCAACCATCTTTTTCATCATCTGGTCGTACGCTGTGTTCTCCTCCCGTGCCAAAGTATTGGGGCGCACCTTGGTCGTCAGTTTCTTTTGGTAGTGAGGCAGGAGTGCACCCTATGGCTAATATCAATAATACCATTAGCCAACTAAATAATCTTGTGTTTTTCATTGTGTGATATTTTTAAATTAAAAATTCATTTAGATCATTGTGCACAATGAAACAGACCAAAAGGTCTCAAGGAGAGCAACTTCCTCACGACTAAGATATAGGAAGTATAAATTAATTTTGGAAATTATAAGTCTCATTCAGTTATTAATAGGATTGTGCAAGTGAAGTGTATATCAGCAACAGTAAAGTGATGGATTTGTGATAAAAACACAAATTCCATAACCAATTTCCAATCAGAAAAATGAGATACATGCAATAAATCCTTCCGCTGTTCTTTGTAATTTTCAAAAGCCCAATCCAGCCCCCTTTAAGGCTGGGGTATTTCCTGTTCAAGACTTTTACTCAACCCCAGAACAATCCAAAAGCTCCCTTTAGGGCTGGGGCAAACCAAGAAATAAACTGATAATTAGGTCAAACACTAAGTAATCAAATTCACCTATTTACTTCTAAATCGTTTCATCGCTCCCTTTAGGGCTGGGGGTAATTCTTGGTTAGAGCTAGAGTATTTCCTTGTTCAAGACTGTTATTTAATCATTAGAACAATCCAAAAGCCCCCTTTACGGCTGGGGTATTTCCTGTTAGAGCTAGGGTAATTCCTGTTCAAGCCTTTGACTTAATCATTAGAACAATCCAAAAACTCCCTTTAGGGCTGGGGTAATTCCTGTTACGGCTAGGGTATTCCCTATTCTAGACTTTTACATAATCATTAGAACAATCCAAAAGCACCCTTTAGGGCTGGGGCAAACGAAGAAACAAACTGATAATTAGGTCAAACATTAAGTAATTAAATTCAATTCCACTTATTTACTTCCAAATCGTTTCATAGCTCCCTTTAGGGCTGGGGTATTTCCCGTTTGGGTTGAGGTATTTCCTGTTCAAGACTTTTACTTAATCATTAGAACAATCCAAAAACTCCCTTTAGGGCTGGGGCAAACCAAGAAACAAACTGATAATTAGGTCAAACACTAAGTAATCAAATTCACCTATTTACTTCTAAATCGTTTCATCGCTCCCTTTCGGGCTGGGGTATTTCCTGTTTGGGCTGGGGTAATTCCTACATAATACATTACTCAACCCCCAGAACAATCCAAAAGCTCCCTTTAGGGCTGGGGTATTTCCCGTTAGGGCTAGGGTATTTCCTGTTCAAGACTTTTATTTAATCATTAGAACAATCCAAAAGCTCCCTTTAGGGCTGGGGCAAACCAAGAAATAAACTGATAATTAGGTCAAACATTAAGTAATTAAATTCAATTCCACTTATTTACTTCCAAATCGTTTCATCGCACCCTTTAAGGCTGGGGTATTTCTTGGTTAGAGCTAGGGTAATTCCTGTTCAAGCCTTTTACTTAATCATTAGAACAATCCAAAAGCTCCCTTTAGGGCTGGGGCAAACCAAGAAATAAACTGATAATTAGGTCAAACATTAAGTAATTAAATTCAATTCCACTTATTTACTTCCAAATCGTTTCATCGCACCCTTTAAGGCTGGGGTATTTCTTGGTTAGAGCTAGGGTAATTCCTGTTCAAGCCTTTTACTTAATCATTAGAACAATCCAAAAGCTCCCTTTAGGGCTGGGGCAAACGAAGAAACAAACTGATAATTAGGTCAAACACTAAGTAATCAAATTCACCTATTTACTTCTAAATCGTTTCATCGCTCCCTTTAGGGCTGGGGTAATTCGTGTTACGGCTTGGGTATTTCCCGTTAGGGCTAGAGCAATTCCTGTTCAAGACTTTTACTTAATCATTAGAGCAATCTAAAAGCTCCCTTTAGGGTTGGAGTAATTCGTGTTACGGCTGGGGTATTTCCCGTTAGGGCTGGGGTAATTCCTGCATAATACATTACTCAACCCCTAGAACAATCCAAAAACTCCCTTTAGGGTTGGGGTAATTCGTGTTACGGCTGGGGTAGCCCCTCTAGGGTTGGGGTAAATTAGGTAATACCAAACACCATAACTCCATATCCCAATCAGAATCAAAGAACACTCATCGTCATAAAAAATAAGAATTCTCAGGTCTAGCAAGCATCAATTTTACCTTATCAACATTTGATACATAAGTCCGTGAAAATGGTAGTATTTGCTCTACGCAACGAAGATGTATTTTCATTTTACCATAATTAATCCTCCGAACGTATAAGGTGTTGATGACGTGACTTTTATGGATTCTTTGAAAATTAGAAGGAAGCTGAGCGTGGCAAAATTTTAAAGTTTTAAAGCTATTAATTACGGTGCCATCCTTTAAATACAACTCAGTAGTATAATTATCAGCGCTCATAAACACAAGATTCTCTATGCGTACAAACTGGAAGTCGTAATAATATTGTACGCAAAGAATACTAGGTTTTATCCTATTTTCTAAGTAACGTATTAAAACCTCACGACAGTTTTCAAGATGTTCGGGTTCGAAAATAACATCTAAAAACCCATTTTTAAAAGCCATAAAACCCTTTTTTGAGCATGATGTAATGCCTATATAACTTGGCGGAATTCCTACACTCTTATTCAACCTAGCCATACTTTGAATATAGTTTTCAGCAATAGAATCTATATTGATGAAAATCAATCTAGTCGCATATTTATGCCTAACCTTTAAATAATCTGAAAAACAACTAAATATCCCAATACACTCAAATTGTTTAAACTCAATCAGACTAGAATGCAGATTAGTAATGGTTTTTTGTTGGTTATCTATAATGGAATAATATATCACGTCTATAGTCATTGAGACCTAATATTACCTGAATATTATAGTTTGAATCTATGGTTCAACCATAGTTTTATTATGGGGAAGTCGTAGCTATTTAAAAATTAATCCCCATTACTTTGATGTATTAATCTGTCAACTCACTTAGTATGAATTACTTTCTAAACGAACTAGAGCTATTGGAAAGCAGCAAGATGAGGTTCAATAATAAAGGAAGCTATCTATTTCCAAAAATCAAAATGAATTTAAACACAGGTCAAAATCATAAATTTCAAAATAGATCTCCCTAATACCCAATCAAAGTGCCTTACTGCCAATTTCCAACCCTCATTGCTAGCGAAGCTGAAGCACGAATCTCAATATTAACCAATTATCAAAAAAAATGAAAACACACATAATCAAATTCTGGAATTGCTTTCTCTCCATTCAAATGGATATAATAAATGCAAATAGCGTTCGTAATCTAGAATTACGGGAAAATCTCTTTCATAGGCTGTTTTCAAAAGCAGTCAAAATCCACCCCGAAATGAGTATTATTATTCATTTCTTAAATAATGGTGATGAAGCAATAAAATTGATATTCCTTCCTAGAGCTAATTATAAATTAAAAGCAATAGCGGCCAGAGTAATTGCTGCGGCGCCAAATATAGAGCCTTGGCAATACGAAATAGGTATTAAGCCCTATAATCATTCCGTAATCAGCCTCTGTGCAGAAAATAACTTCATTGATTCCAACACTATCGTTTATCAGATTTACTTTGCCGTTAAAAAAATTTATATAACCTCAAATAAACTGCATCTGTTGATATATTTAGAAATGAACAAGCAA
Source organism: Aequorivita viscosa (assembly GCF_900106795.1). Lineage (GTDB taxonomy): Bacteria > Bacteroidota > Bacteroidia > Flavobacteriales > Flavobacteriaceae > Aequorivita > Aequorivita viscosa. The sequence continues at coordinate 10,772 of NZ_FNNS01000001.1, forward strand.
CATTCAAAAGCAGAACTCCACCAAGCTATGGATAGTATTCTTATTTGGTTTTTAGGCGATGCTTTTTACTACAGACATATCAGCAGATTTAAAATTATTCGTCGTAAATATTCAAAAATTAACTTTATCCCTTTGGATGAACTTAAAAATATTATCCAGTATAAAGCCCTCAATTGAGTTAAAAACAAGAAAAATTTGACAGTATCAATACTTAGTTCAACCGTCGTTAAGTAGTCTTGGAAAATTTGTATGTATGTTTAGACGTGTAAGCAAGCACCTTTCATGCTAAGTTTATGTATGGTTACTACAACTCGAATGCTACTCGAATGCTACTCGAATGCTACGTTTAAGCTAGTATAACCCTACTAAACCCCTAGTATCATACTACTATCACAAAAAAGCATAGAATGTTAATTCCAAGTCAAAAAACATAATTCAACAACGTATTCAGCTCCCTTGAGGGCGGGGGGTAAGCCACTGTCATACTTACTTTGTACATAACGGATTATCATACTACTATCACAAAAAGATCATAAACTAAAAACACCCAGTCCCAAAACTTAATCAATAGCCAAACCTACCTCCTTTATGTTGAGGTAAAAATCAAAACGATCAATAAATTTGTCATGCTGAGCAGCCCGTCCTGAGCAGCTTGTCCTGAGCCTGTCGAAGGGCAGTCGAAGCACCAATCCACCAATTAACAAATCCACCAATTAACAAATTCACCAATCAACCAATTGACAAATCAACAATCCAACCATTCCCCATCACGATGCAAAGCGATGAAGAAAATAGAGAAGATTCGTTTCCTCAAAAACGGTCGCTCCCTTCCAGAGTTGTTATCTATCCAAAAGATATACAACAACTAACAGGAAAGTCATATCGTTACGCCTTAGAACTAAACAAAGAAATCAGGAAGTACTTTCGTAAAAAGAAACACCACTTACTCACAATCTACGAATTCGCCGACTACACAGGCATAAACCCCGAAATAATAATCACCCACCTTAAATAAACATCCCCTGCTAGCGCAAGCGTCTCGCTTGTGTCTCCGCTAGCTTAGCATAAAAAGAGATGGTTGTTATCGTCCCTCGCTAGCGCAAGATTCTCGCTTGTGTCTCCGCTAGCTTAGCATAAAAAATAGGCAGTTGTTATCGTCCCCCGCTAGCGCAAGCGTCTCGCTTGTGTCTCAGTTAGATTAGCATCAAAAAGAGACGGTTGTTATCGTCTCCACAAGTCACCACCGTCCCCCAAGTCCCCCCACACCCCAAGACAATCACGAGGCCTATCAAATTTAAATGCAACAAACCCCCAACTATCAACCCAAAGGTGGCTGAGTGAATTTCAGCGTGCGCAGCAAGCAGAAACTTGTACCGAATCCAATAATTAATAAAACTAACAACCCAAAGGTGGCTGAGTGAATTTCAGCATGCGCAGCAACGCTGAAATTAGTACCGAATCCAATAGTTAATAAAACTAACAACCCAAAGGTGGCTGAGTGAATTTCAGCGTGCGCAGCAAAGCTGAAATTAGTATCGAAGCCCGAACCTCACTCAATCTCTTTCTTCGAATAAACACTTGGCAATGAAAGATTAAAATAAATAGCTAATAACCTTACAATCATAACCGAAACAAATGAAATAACCACTACAAAATCTGACTGAAGCGGGGTTTGTAATAAGATAAAATATGCAGATCCACCAACAATACAAGCCGTGGCATATATTTCTTTTCTAAAAATAATAGGAATTTCATTACATAGTATATCACGTATTACACCTCCAAAACACGCATTTATTGTTCCTAAAGCAATACATATTAGCGGAGGGAAACCTGCCGCAATTCCTTTCTCAACACCCACAATTGTATAAAATGCAATACCAATAGTATCAAATAAAAATAAAGAACGCTTTATATAAGTTAGTCGTTTTCTAAAAACTACCGCTAAAATCGTTGTACCAAAAACAACATAAACATACGTTAAATTAAGCATCCATACTACGGGAGCATTTATTAAAATATCCCGTAAAGTTCCTCCACCTATTGCCGCAACAAACGCTATGATTAATATTCCAAAAGGATCGAGCCTTTTATTCATAGCCATTAATACTCCAGAAATAGCAAATGCAATTGTTCCTAAAATATCTATAAGTAAAATTAAGTCCATGTATTCTGGGTATAATAGTTATAGTCTTTTATAACTCGATCTATAAAAGTTATTGGTTTTTCTGTTTCTTCCAATTGAATTTCCATCACTGTGGCTACGCGCTTTGCAAGTTTAAGTATTATATTGTGATGTCTGTTTACTTGAGCTTCACGAAATATATTTTTAATGGTCTGCATTTCAGTATCGCTAAAGATAGTGACCTGTGGATATTTAGGAACGTAATCTTCAGGAATATCTATCAATACAGTTTCCGAAAAGTGAGTTGTTTGTTTTTCGCTTATTACTGTCGTAGCAGCCGCAATATCGCCCACGCGTTGTCCTTTTCCGTTTAAAAGAATACTAACCAAAGCCAACGATCCACTTGTCGCTGTAATATCGATTATTCGTAGCAGCCACCTAATTAAATAATTTGAAAATGAAGGTTGCGTTCCGTCTAGTTTTACCACACGTAGCCCCATAGCAGCTTTACCAGGGCTTCGTCCGTTCCATAACATTTCCCATAATAGATGGTATAAAAATATTGGCAACCCAATGGTCATGCTTAGTACCATCATATAATCGCCGCCGAGCTCAAGATTCGAAAAAATATAGATAACCGCAAAAATATAAGCCCCCATAAGTAACCCATCAATGAGATATGCGAGAATCCGTTCGCCTATCCCTGCAACATGCTGAGCAATGTTAACATTTTGAGCTGTTTCTATTTGAAAATTATCCATTAAATATGTTCCTTTGAGCAAAACTACACCGTTATATGCGTGAAGCCGCCTTTGCGAAGCAAAATAAAGATAAATGGTTAAAATTCGAAAGTGTTCTCCGGAATAATGTATCCATAGATCCAGACGAGCTAAGTGCGCTATATGTTGAAGTTACCGACCATCTAAGCTACGCCCAGACGTTTTATCCAAACAGTAATACGTTAAAGTATTTAAACGGACTTTCAGCACTGGCACATCAAAAGATTTACAGAACAAAACGCGAATCCCGAAAACGTTTTATCACTTTTTATACAAAAGAATTCCCGTTGTTCTTTTCGCAATACCACAAACAATTACTGCTTTCATTTCTTGTCTTCATACTGTTTTCTGTCATTGGCGCATATTCTGCTGCTTCAGACGGAAGTTTCGTCCGACTTATACTAGGCGACGGATACGTGAATATGACTATGGCAAACATCGAAAAAGGCGATCCAATGGCTGTTTATAAAGAAATGGGAGCTTTAAATATGTTCTTAGGAATTACAATTAATAACATCAGAGTCGCATTAATGGCATTTTCATTCGGACTATTTCTCAGTGTAGGAACCGTTTACATTTTAATGAAGAATGCAATAATGCTTGGCTCTTTTCAGTATTTCTTTTATGAACAAGGTTTACTGTGGGAATCCGCGCGAACTATATGGATTCACGGAACTATTGAAATTTCCGTAATTATAATTGCTGGTTGTGCTGGAATTGTCTTTGGAAATAGTCTATTGTTCCCGGGAACCTATACGCGTTTGCAATCTTTTGTACGAGGGGCAAAAGATGGGTTGAAAATAATGCTGAGTACCGTTCCATTTTTTATAATTGCGGGCTTTTTGGAAGGTTTTGTAACACGACATACAGAAATGCCAGATTGGTTAGCGATACTTATAATAGCGAGCTCACTTTTCTTAATTCTATATTATTACGTTTTATATCCTTTAAAATTGAAGAAAAGAATAGAGAAGTCTATCAATCTAGAAGTCGGAGAAGGGTAGGAGAATTGAGGTTTCTCCTAATTCTAAGAACCAATCTTATAGTTGAAATCCAGAAAACTCAACCTAATTATAAATATATTCATATAATTTCATGCAAAATCACACAACGAAAAAAACGGAAAGCCCGTAAAGCGATTTACCGTTGTAAAATCTATTTTACGAGCTTTGTGTAACGCATTTCCTTCCGAAGATTCGGTGCCAATCGGAAATAATTTGCACCAATTTCCGCAATTCTTTATTTAAACATTCCGTCCATTCCAGGAATATTCGGCATTCCTTCTTTGGCAACAGCTGCTAATTCAGCTTCGTGAACTCCTGTTGCTTTTTCGATTGCTTTGTTCAATGTCAGTACCAAATAATCTTCTAATTGTTCCTTGTCTTCAAGCAAGCTGTCATCAATTTCAAGGTTTTTGATTTTTCTGTTTGCAGTAAGGGTGATTTTTAGCAATCCATCACTGCTGGCTTCATCTATTAATACTGAGTCTAAACGTTTTTTAGTGGCTTCAACTTTTTCTTGGGTTTCTTTAAGTTTTCCCATCATTCCCATTATATCTCCAAACATAATTTTTTGTTTTTGTTTGGAGCAAATTTACTACATTGTGGGGTTTTAAAAACCTTCTATAATGATAAAATTAGTCTTCCTTTCATTTGCTTCTCTTACTTTTGCCATTTCGGTAACGGCTCAAAAACCTATAGAAACGAATATGAAAATGAATCCTCCAAAAGCAGCGAAAATTTTAACAAATCTTGAAGCACACGGCGATGTGCGACAGGATAACTATTACTGGCTCAACAATCCAGAAGATTCTAAAGTAATAGATTATCTAAATGCTGAAAACGAATATTACGAAAAAATGACGGCGCATACCAAAAAGTTCAAAGAAGATCTTTTTGAGGAAATGAAAGCACGAATTAAGGAAGATGACGAGTCTGTCCCGTATAAATTGAACGGTTATTACTACATCACCCGTTTTGAAAAAGGACAGGACTATCCAATTTTCACACGTAAAAAAGGCTCGTTGGATGCGAAAGAGGAAGTTCTCTTTAATGTAAATGAAATGGCTAAGGGGTATTCGTACTACAATCTTTCTGGATTAAGCGTTTCAGAAGACAACAAATTAGTATCATTTGGGGTGGATACCTTGAGCAGAAGAAAATATGATATTTATATAAAAAATCTGGAAACTGGTGAAATCTACCCAGAGTCTATTCCTTTAACTACTGGAAGTTCCACTTGGGGAAGCGATAACAAAACGCTTTTCTACACGCGGAAAGACGAAAAAACACTCCGCGCCGATAGAATATATAGACATACCTTAGGAACAGACCCAAGTAAAGATGAACTTGTATTTACCGAGAAAGACGACACTTTTGGAACTTATGTGTACAAATCAAAATCGCGTGAGTACATTATAATTGGTTCATACAGCACGCTCACTTCCGAATTTAGAATATTGAAAGCAGATGACCCATTAGGTGAATTTAAAGTCTTTCAACCGCGCGAAAGAGGTTTAGAATACAGCATTTCGCATTATGGTGATAGTTGGTACGTTTTGACAAATAAAGACAAGTCGCTAAACTTTAAATTAATGAAAACTCCTAATGACAAAACAGCTAAGGAACATTGGGTAGATATGATTCCACATCGGACTGATGTTTTATTGGAGGATATCGATATTTTTAAGGATTACTTGGTTGTTAGCGAGCGGAGTAATGGTCTGACTCAACTTCGCATAAAAGGGTGGGATAATAATGCGGATTATTATTTGCCTTTTGACAATGAAACATACACTGCCTATGCCACCCAAAACCCAGAATTTGACACTAAAATTCTTCGATATGGGTATAACTCGTTAAACACACCAGCTTCCTTAATTGATTTCAATATGGAAACTAAGGAGAAAACTGTTTTAAAAGAAACAGAAGTCTTGGGTGGAAAGTTTGATAAAAACAATTACGAATCTGAGCGACTTTGGGCTACAGCTTCCGATGGAGTTAAAATTCCGATGTCTGTTATTTACCGTAAAGGAATTAAAAAAGATGGTAGCAATCCCTTGTTAATCTATGGTTACGGTTCGTACGGTTCTACTATAGACCCTTATTTCTCTTCCGTTAGATTGAGTTTATTAGATCGCGGTTTTATTTTCGTGATAGCTCACGTACGTGGAGGGGAATACTTGGGAAGACAATGGTATGAAGACGGAAAACTATTGACAAAGAAAAATACATTTACAGACTTTGTTGCTGCTTCACAATATTTGGTAGATCAAGGGTACACTTCACCTAAACACTTGTATGCTTCTGGTGGCTCTGCTGGTGGACTTTTAATGGGTGCCATCGCCAATATAGCCCCAAATTTATATAACGGAATTATTGCTTCCGTTCCCTTTGTGGATGTAGTAACAACTATGCTTGACGACTCTATTCCATTAACCACAGGGGAATATGACGAATGGGGGAATCCAAACATTCTTGAGTATTACAACTACATTAAAAGTTATTCGCCCTATGATAATGTAGAAGCGAAAAACTATCCAAATATGCTTGTAACAACAGGTTTACACGACAGCCAAGTGCAGTATTATGAGCCGGCAAAATGGGTTGCCAAACTTCGAGATATGAAAACAGATAACAACATTTTGTTATTTCACACCAATATGGATGCAGGGCACGGCGGAGCTTCTGGGCGTTTTGAGTCTTTAAAAGAAGTTGCCATGGATTATGCATTTTTATTGGATTTGGAAGGTATAAAGAAGTAATAAAAATATTTCCGTACCTTTGCACGGTTAGAATATTTGGTTTCAAAGCTGAATGTTTTGCGCAACAAACCCCCGTTTTATGAAAGAAGAAATTAAAGCCTACGATAGCGTGTTAGAACTTATTGGCAACACGCCATTGGTGAAGCTTAAAAAAATTACCCAAAATATGAAGGGTAATTATTTCGCAAAGGTAGAAGCGTTCAACCCAGGACACTCTACAAAAGATCGTATAGCATTATATATAATTGAACAAGCCGAGAAAAAAGGTATTCTAAAACCTGGCGACACCATTATTGAAACTACTAGTGGCAATACTGGTTTTAGTTTGGCAATGGTTAGTATAATCAAGGGTTATGAGTGTATTTTGGCTGTAAGTTCAAAATCATCTCCCGATAAAATAGACATGTTAAAAACCATGGGCGCGAAGGTTTACGTTTGCCCAGCACACGTGAGCGCAGACGATCCTCGCTCTTATTACGAAGTGGCTAAGCGACTTCATAATGAAGTTAAAGGTTCAGTCTACATCAATCAATATTTTAATGATTTAAATATTGAAGCTCATTACTATACAACAGGTCCTGAAATCTGGGAACAAACAACCGGAAAAATTACGCACTTAGTAGCTTGTAGCGGAACCGGAGGAACTATTTCTGGGACAGCTCGTTTCTTAAAAGAACAAAATCCAAATATTAAAGTTATTGGAATTGATGCTTATGGCTCAGTTCTTCAAAAATATCATCAAACAAAAGAGTTTGATAAAGATGAAATTTACCCATACCGAATTGAAGGTTTAGGGAAAAACCTGATTCCAACCGCTACAGATTTTGATATTATCGATAAATTCGAGAAAGTGACTGACGAAAGTAGTGCCCATTCAGCGCGCGAATTAGCTAAAACTGAAGGACTCTTTGTGGGTTATACAAGTGGTGCTGCAATGCAAGGACTTAAACAATTGGAGGAAGAAGGAGAGTTTACAGAGGACAGCAATATAGTTGTAATATTTCCTGATCATGGTTCTCGTTATATGAGTAAAATTTATAACGATAAGTGGATGAACGATCAAGGCTTTTTTGATGCTGAGACCGCTGAAATACAAACAATTGAATACATTAAGTAATAATATATAACTTAAAGTGAGATAAAATTATATAGGTTTTCATACCTAGAAAGTTAAACCAGGCACTCCTGAATTTTTGGAGAGTGTTTGGTTTTTTGTCTTTTTATAATTAATTCAACTTTTATTCAGTCTAAAACCTCGCAATTGCATTCAATTCAAAATAATTTATGTCTGATAAAGCATTAAATACAATAGATTCTAAACTGGTTCAGAAAACGGTCTATCCCATACTGTTTGCGATTGCTTTTTCTCACTTTCTGAATGATCTTCTTCAAATAGTTATTCCTTCAATTTATCCATTATTGAAAGAAAATTTTTCTTTGAGCTTCACACAAATTGGGTTTATAACATTTGTATATCAGCTAACGGCCTCCCTATTACAACCCGTTGTTGGTTTTCATACCGATAAAAAACCAATGCCGTATTCGTTAGCATTCGGTATGGGTTTCACAATGTTAGGACTTACGCTTTTGGCTTTTGCCTCCAATTATTTTCTAATTTTAGTATCTGTCGCCCTTGTAGGTGTAGGGTCTTCCATATTTCATCCAGAAGCTTCTAGGGTCGCATATTTGGCGTCTGGAGGGAAACGAGGGTTAGCGCAGTCAATTTTTCAAGTAGGAGGGAATTCGGGAACGGCAATCGGGCCGTTGTTAGTAATTTTATTAGTGATTCCATACGGGCAAACTCACATATTGTGGTTTTTGCTTTTTGCTTTGTTGGGGATTTTTGTGTTGTCTCAAATTGCACGTTGGTACAAAAAGCATTTAATCTTTAGAAAGGCAAATAAAATTAAAGTTCTTGAATATCCACCTCGCTTGCGTAAAAAACAAGTCAAGGGAGCCATAGGAATTTTACTAGTTCTTATATTTTCAAAATATATCTACATGACGAGTATAAGTAGCTATTTCACCTTTTACCTAATTGATAAATTTGGAGTTAGTATACCGGAATCTCAATTTTATCTGTTCTTGTTTTTTGGGTCTGTTGCTTTGGGGACTTTTCTTGGTGGGCCTTTGGGCGATCGTTTTGGAAGGAAGTATGTAATTTGGTTTTCAATTTTAGGCTCGGCACCTTTCGCACTATTACTGCCCTACGTAGATTTATTTTGGACGGGAACGCTCGTTATTATGGTCGGATTGGTTTTATCGTCGGCATTTTCGGCAATCTTGGTTTTTGCTCAAGAATTACTACCTGGTAAAGTAGGAATGATTTCGGGGTTGTTCTTTGGTTTTGCCTTCGGAATCGCAGGGTTAGGCTCGGCAGCTTTAGGTTATTTGGCAGACCATACCAGCATAACATTCGTTTATAAACTGTGTTCTTTCCTTCCTTTAATCGGCGGTGTAGCATATTTTTTACCCAATTTACGTTCAAAACCAGCTAAGTTGAAATAGCTAAAACGATATAGAAAAATAATAGCTTCCACACTACATTTTGTAGCTTCCACACTACATTTTGTAACTTCCTAAGCTACTTCTAAATCCTTGTTAACCTTAGTGCTTCTCTGCAAATAAATTATGCAAGTCACTAATAATTCGTTAAATTTGTCGCGCTAAAAAAATACAAAATATTTGATGAAAGACTTATTCGAAAAAATCTATAAAGATAAGGGTCCATTAGGAAAATGGGCAGAGCAAGCGGAAGGCTATTTTGTTTTTCCTAAACTAGAAGGTCCCATCTCCAATAGAATGAAATTTAAAGGGAAGGATGTAGTTACTTGGAGTATCAACGATTATCTGGGTCTTGCAAATCATCCTGAAGTTCGTAAAGTAGATGCTGAGGCAGGTGTTAAGTGGGGATCTGCATACCCAATGGGTGCGCGAATGATGAGCGGTCACACAGAACTACACGAACAGCTACAACGAGAATTGGCTGAGTTTGTTTCTAAAGAAGCAGCGTATCTTTTAAACTTTGGATATCAAGGTATGGTATCGACCATCGATGCCTTAGTGGCAAAAGATGATGTAATTGTGTACGATGTTGATGCACACGCTTGTATTATTGATGGTGTTCGTCTTCACTTAGGGCAGCGCTTTACGTATAAGCACAACGATATGGAAAGTATCGAAAAGAACTTGCAACGCGCTACTAAAGTGGCTGAAAAAACGGGTGGTGGAATTCTTCTTATTTCTGAAGGAGTTTTCGGGATGCGTGGCGAGCAAGGTAAGTTGAAAGAGATAATCGAGCTTAAGAAAAAATATAATTTCCGCTTTTTTGTTGATGATGCTCACGGCTTTGGAACATTAGGTAAAACAGGAGCAGGAGCAGGTGAGGAGCAAGGAGTGCAAGACGGAATTGACGTTTATTTCGCAACTTTCGCTAAAGCTATGGCGAGTACTGGAGCATTTATTGCGGCAGACGAAGAAATAATCAATTACCTAAAATACAATTTAAGATCTCAAATGTTTGCTAAATCGCTACAAATGCAATTGGTAGAAGGTGCTTTGAAGCGTTTGGATATGATCCGCACGATGCCGGAATTAAAAGATAATCTTTGGGAAAATGTGAACGCCCTTCAAGGAGGTCTTCGAGAGCGAGGTTTTGATATTGGTACAACACAAAGTTGTGTAACTCCAGTTTATTTAAAAGGAAGCATTCCCGAAGCAATGGCTTTGGTGAAAGACCTTCGTGAAAATCACGGAATATTCTGTTCAATAGTAGTTTATCCTGTAATTCCAAAAGGTTTGATTCTTTTAAGAATGATCCCTACGGCTACGCACGATATGAAAGATATAGACGAAACTTTAGAGGCGTTCTCGGCAATCCGCGAGCGATTGGAAAACGGAACTTACAAACGTCTTTCTGCCGCTGTAGCTGAAGCGATGGGCGATAAAATTTAACAAAGTGTCCCAGATAAATTAGGGATTGTAATAGAATTTAAGAATACCAACCGTTTCAATAGCAATATTGAGGCGGTTTTTTTATGGTTTAATCTTGATGAAATATCGGTTCCTTTTTTGAATAACTAGAACATTAGGAAGTATTTCGAAAACAGGGTTTTTTTGTATTATATTTGGAAGACTTCGGTGGAATTCTACTTTTTGTGAGTATTAATTAAAAAAAGAGGAGACGAGGTAGGTTAGTGACACTTTATAGACACTATGGCGATGACCAAAACAAAAAAAATCATATTAAAATCAATATATCTAGTTCCATTCGGATTTCTTTTCTGGATGCTTTTTAGCCGATTTGATAGTAGCGAAGTTAGAGTATCAATAGTGGCTGGAATTATCGTTTCGTTGTTTGTTGTATTTTGGAATATATTCGAATATGAGAAATTTAAGGATATAAAAGCTATTGACTTTCTTGAATCTCAACATGTTATTTTCGTCGAAAACAATGCAGATAATTGGAATCGATTAAAAGAGGTGTTTAATTTACAGATTGCGAATGTTAAGAAAACTAAAGAAACTGAAAACCTTATTGAATATCAAATTTACCAGAGAATTACTGATTCGATTCTAAGGATAGAAATAGTTAATGATAAAATAAGGCTCAATATAAGACGGAAATATTTTAATTTTATTCCAGATATGGCGAAAAACTACAAGCTCTTAAGTAAGGTTTCGAATACAATATGAGCACCTTAAATTTACTGTTTGGCGGAAATTAGAAAATGATGTATGATTTTAAAAAGAAATACTTTTGTCGATTAAAACAAATGTACAAGAGATGTTCGGACCTTAGTGAAGCAATGATATTATTGACATAAATCTAAGTTCTTTTGATTAGCCACTATTTTCGTATAATCTGAACCCGAGTATATAACCTAAAGGACAAATACTAAACTTTATATAGAACGATAATGGCTCTTCTTCATTTAAGATAATTGAAATTTCTTATAAGAAAATTGATTGTCCGCAACACATCATAATACTGTGAATTGTGACATTATAACAACTTTTATATGTAGTCTCAAATAGTAAATACTTTTTTATTCTGCGTTAATCACTGTAATCTGTGGGATATCTTTTGCATTCTCAGATTTTTGGTTCCCGCTGATCTCGCAGATACTCGCAGACTTTTTTACTTGTATGGCAAAAAGCGGATATACAATAAGAAAACATCACCATTTTGAGGAAAGGCGAGACGGCCGAGATATTGAAAATACGTATGAATAAGGTCAATGACATCTTACTTAAGAAAACGAATACAGCAGATTTAGAAACTTTGTTCGGTTTTCAACTTGATGAGGACTCAAACTATTTGGCAGGCTTCACTTCTAAAAATCCTTCCGATAAACAAACATATTTTGAAAAGTATACTAATTTGCTTTCTGACCATACTGTAAACATGAAAACTATATTTTTAAATTCTGAAATTGTTGGAAATATTGCGAAATTTGAAATGGAAGGAAATACTGAAATCACCTACTGGATTGATAAAGCATCTTGGGGAAAAGGAATTGCAACCCTGGCGCTTAGTCAGTTTCTTAAAATAGAAAAGCGGAGACCAATATATGGTCGAGTGGCTTTTGTTAATTTTGGTTCAATAAAAGTGTTGGAGCGTTGCGGATTTACAAAAATTGGAACTGAAACAAATTTTGCCAATGCACGTGAATCCGAAATAGAAGAATATATTTACTTATTACAATAAAAAGGCTCTTCAACAGGCAAGTTAATAACGAAAAAAAAGGATAAAAATACTTGAAGGATTATATGGTATTATCTACTATATTCTTCAATCATCCTTATAGTAAATTAAAAATTATGGAAACTTTAAAGACACTTTTGGTTGTTCCGCTTCTTTCTGGAGCAATTTTTATTTTAGCAGGGCTCATAATGTTCGTATTCCCACCAAAGAATATAAATGGCTTATATGGTTATAGAACTTCAAACTCTATGAAAAGTCAGGAAAGATGGGAGTTTGCACAAAAGTATTCTTCTTTAGAAATGATGAAGTTTGGCGGAATTTTAATGTTAACTTCAATTTTAGGATTCATAATAGAACCTAATGGTGATACTCCAATGGTTATTGGCTTAGGCCTTATGATAGCCATGGTTATTGTTTTATTAATTCGGGTTGAGAAAGCCTTAAAAAAACGATTTCCTGAATAGGTGAAACAGTGAAAATCAGAGTTTTTTTAATTGTAGCTTTTTCAATTTCTCCTTGAACATTATAGCTGCACTTGTGTAGCCACCTTCCGTTCCATCTACAAAATGCACGTGTTTTTTATCTCTATCCTCTATATAGCATGACATTATTGATGCATGAGTAATATGCATACCGTAAATTATCTTGTTTTTAGATTCTAATTCGTCGAGTGTTACTTTCAATCTATTTATTTGGTTGTCGGTGCCAGTAATGACGGTATTTAGAAAGCCATCCAACATAATGGTATCTGACAATTGTGTTATTCTTTGTTTGTATAATTTCCCTGTTTTAAAAAACTTGAAGTATAACTTTCCTATAAGTGTAACTATCCAATTTGTGATTAAATATGTGATTTCGTATTTCCCGATTCGCATATACATCTCTTTTCTAATATTGGCTAAAGACATATTTAATTTCAATTTAAGAGCAGAAATTGGATTTCGTTTTTCTAAATCGCCAAAAATCAAGTCTATATTTTCCATAATTGCGCCGTAAACTTCAGCTTGTTTCCGCTCGTCATCACAATCTACCAAAAGACAAATAACCTTTTTATTTGATTCGTTAGGGTAAATTTCATCCCATCTGCATTCCATCCCTTGTAAATCGGGCTCTGTATTTTTTTCGCTATTAGATTTGGCGGTTTTAAAATTTTCTTTAATGCGTTGTTCCGCATATTTTAGTCCATTTCCTAAAACCACTGGAGTTGTGAAAATATTATTATGTTTAAGTTTTGTAATTCTTAGCGATACATTGTGGGCATAGACTTCTTCAACCTTAATATGGCCTACTCTTAAAATTAGCTGAGCCGTTTTTTCAATATGCTCACTATAATTATTTAAAGCTTTTATAACAGGATTTAAAACAGTATTCGGAATGATAAAAGTTGAGCCATCGCCACCAAAGAAATATGGAATTTTAATTTTTTTGTCCAATCTTTTTAAGGTGTTTAGAACGGTTACAATACTTCCGGTCGCGCTTAGGTTAACGTCGTTATGTACACCACGAGCTACTGCATAGGTAGAATTTTCAATGTCCGTTACAATAATAGACCAGCTCTTCGGTACTTTAAAAAATAATGTTTCATTCTTTAAAAGTTCCGTAAGTGGCAAGTTGCTTTTAGGAATGTTTTTATAAAAATTTGATTGTTTTTTAATTGACATATCAGATATATTCAAGAGCTAGCCGGATTTAAAGGTACTGTTTAAGCTGAATAAAAAAAGCCATCTCAAACAAGATTCTTGAGACGGCTTTAAAAACTTTAATTAGGTTTTGTTTGGGCTTACCTAAATATAAAAGTATTCATTTGTCCTTTGGTGTCCATAAATGTCATTTTTATGGGTGACCGGTGATTGCGTCGCGACATAATTCTAGTTACATCGGTGATGTCGTTTACGGTTTCATCATTTAGTTGAGTAATTATTATACCTTCCAACTTATATTGAGCAATTTCAGGAGTTAGGGCTCGAGTAACCATTACACCGTTTTTAAGACCTCTATCTTTCAGTTCTGCTTTTTTAAGGTTTTTCACTTCAATTCCTAGGTCATCTATAGACGTTGTTTCAAGTTTTTCTAATGTAACTGGAAGTGTTTTTTCTTTTCCATCCCGCAAAATAGTTACTTGCACTACATCATTCGGTCGTTTAGAACCAAGATATCCTGCCATATCGGCGAATTTATTAACCTGAACGCCATCGATTTGTTTAATAATATCACCCTCTTTTAATCCGCTCATATCGGCACCTCCACCTTTTTCAATTCCGCCAATAATAACGCCTTGAGTTTCGTCCACGCCCAATTTATTTGCCAAATCGGTATTTAAACTTCCTACTTGAATGCCTAAAATTCCACGTTGTACGTTTCCATATTCCAAAATATCTTCAATTACTTTTCGGGCATTGTTTGAAGGGACGGCAAATGAATAACCTACATAACTTCCAGTTTCAGACGTGATTGCAGTATTAATACCTATGAGTTCTCCTCTTGTGTTTACCAAGGCTCCTCCGCTATTACCACGATTTACTGCGGCATCTGTTTGAATAAACGATTGCGGATTGCCATCAAACTGATTCAAATCTCTAGCCTTTGCACTAATAATACCTGCAGTTACGGTAGATGTAAGATTAAACGGATTGCCTACAGCTAAAACCCATTCACCTAATTTTACGTTATTCGAATCTCCAAAAGGTACGAAAGGGAAGTTATCCTCACCTTCAATTTTAATAAGGGCTATATCTGTCCCTGGGTCGGTACCAATTAATTTTGCGCTGTAAGTTCTATTGTTGTTTAGCGTTACTTCCAAATTTGAAGCATTTGCGATAACGTGATTATTGGTTACAATATATCCATCTGGTGACACAATTACTCCACTACCACTTCCAACTCTGGCTCGTGGCTGCCCACCGCCTTGAAAATACTCGAAAATATTTGTAGGCTGTCGGCTAACGGTAATATTTTTTACGTGAACTACGGCGTGAACAGTTTTTTCGGCAGCTTCGGTAAAATCAGTATTCATTTCGGCTCCTACAGCAGAAAAATTAGTTGGAATAAATTTAGATGTAGGTTCTTGAGTAATAGAAATCGGGGACTCTTTTTCTAACATTTTATACCCACCAAGCGTTATTGCACCAGCAAAGAGTGCCACTAAAAATAAACGGACTGTTTGTTTCATTTTAGATTCAATTTTATGGTTAATAGCATTGTATTGTAAAAGAACTGCTTTTTTTAAATCATTTTAAAAATCCATCATTAATAAAAGATTCTAGATTTATTGTAAGAAGAAAAATAACATTTTAAGCACCTTCACAAATTTAACTAAGCTAATGCGAAAAAAGTATGCCAAAAATGGATGTTAACTTTGATTTAACGTCCTTTCGCAGACATAACTCGAAGCGGCTTTTTATATCTTTGCGCCAATATGGAATTTACTTTTTATAAATATCAGGGCACTGGAAATGATTTTGTTATTATCGACAATAGACAAGAAATTTTCCCAAAAGAAAATACAAACCTCGTGGCTGAAATCTGCCATCGCCGTTTTGGGGTTGGAGCAGATGGATTGATACTGCTTGAAAACGACACGACATCAGATTTTAAAATGGTATACTACAATAGCGACGGAAACCTAAGCACAATGTGTGGTAACGGGGGTAGGTGTATTGTACATTTTGCCAGGTTTCTTGGAATTATTACTAAAAAAACCACTTTTAATGCGGTAGATGGATTGCACGAAGCAACCCTTAAAAATGACATAGTTTCATTAAAAATGACCAATGTCGAAACTGTCAATATTTTAGATAACGCTGTTTTTTTGAACACAGGTTCACCACATCATGTACAGCTAGTGGAAGGGCTTCAAGATCACGACGTTTTTTTGACAGGTAAAGATATTCGCAATAAAATTTATGGTAAGGAAGGTGCGAACGTCAACTTTGTTGAACAGCGAGATGATGCCATTTTTTCAGTACGAACTTATGAACGTGGTGTAGAAGAAGAAACACTAAGTTGCGGTACAGGGGTTACAGCCGTAGCCTTGGCCATGTTTGCCACTAAAAAAACACTTGAAAACAAAGTTGTTTTAGAAACTCCTGGGGGTCAGTTGCAAGTGCGTTTTGAAGAACACGACGGTAGGTTTAAGAATATCTACTTAGAAGGTCCTGCAAAACAAGTGTTTAAAGGTGTTTGGAAATGAAAACGTTAAAAGGTGAAAAAATATATCTTCGGGCTTTAGAACCTTCAGATTTAGATTTCCTCTATTATTTGGAAAATGACGAATCGCTTTGGGAAGTGAGTAATACCTCCGTTCCATATTCTCGATTTATATTGAATGAATACTTAGAGAATAGTCATCGCGATATTTACGACGTAAAACAGTTACGTTTGGTAATATGTAAAAATACTAATACAGCGCCAATAGGCTTTATCGACTTATACGATTTTGCCCCAAAACACTTTAAAGTTGGAATCGGCATCGTTATTTTTAATAACAACGATAGAAGAAACGGATTTGCCTCTGAAGCTTTAGCCCTTACGTGTAACTATGCCTTTGCACATTTAAACGTGCATCAAGTTTTTGCTGGAATTACTGAAGGAAATGAAGGAAGCGTCTCTCTTTTTGAAAGCGCAGGCTTCGAAAGAAATGGTTTTAAAAAGGATTGGATCTATTCGGAGGGAAAATTTAAAAGTGAATATATTTATCAATTAATCCGAGCAACTCAATAGGTCAAACTTTAATCTCTCAAAAAATGTACATCAAAAAAATACTGCTAATTATTGTTATACTCGGGGCCCTTGGTATGGGATATTTTACTTGGGAAATATATAATACCGCTTTTTCGGTAAATACAGCATTTAACAATGAAGTCGCTCACGTATTTATTCCCACAAACGCCAGTATGAACGAGGTTATGGAAGAAGTGGGGCCACTATTAAAAGATAAGGAATCTTTTGTTTTGGTTGCAAATCAAAAAAAGTATAATACAAATATTAAAGCTGGTCATTACATCATTGCTAAAGGGCTTGATAATAATGAAATTATAAACACCCTCCGCAGTCGTAATATTCCAATTGATGTAAAGTTCAATAATCAAGAAAGATTGGAAGACCTTGCCGGCAATATAGCGAACCAAATTGAAGCAGACAGCGTTTCACTAATAAATGCCATGCGAGACCCTGAATTTATTAAGGAAGTTGGGTTAAATGAAGACACTGCACTTTCATTATACATACCCAATACGTATGAGTTTTATTGGAACACTTCAGCCGATCAATTTAGGGAACGTATGAAAAAAGAATACGAAAGATTTTGGAATGAGTCGCGATTGGCTAAAGCAAAAAAACTAAACCTTACCAGAGAACAAGTAATTTCGTTGGCTGCAATTGTTCAAAAAGAAACTGCCAAAGTAGAGGAGCGTCCAAGAGTGGCCGGCGTTTATCTAAACAGATTAAAAGTTGGAATGTTACTACAAGCAGATCCAACTGTTATTTATGCCCTAAAGCGGGAAAGTGGTGACTATGATCAAGTAATTAAACGGGTTTTATACAAAGATTTGGAGCTAGATTCCCCTTACAATACTTATAAATATGCAGGAGTTCCTCCTGGACCTATTGCCATGCCAGATATTTCTTCAGTCGATGCAGTTTTAAATCCTGAAAAACATGATTATTATTATTTTGTAGCAGACGTTACTAATTTCGGTTATCACAAATTTGCAAAAAGCCTATCGCAGCACAACGTAAATAAAGCGGAATATGTTCGTTGGGTGAATAGTCAAGGCTTAAAAAGATAAATTAATTTTATTTAAATAAGTTTGTTATTTCTTATATAAAAATCACCGAATCGACTTGTATCAGTAAGCTTACAGAATCTTGAAGAAATGTGAATAACGTAGCTTCTCATCTTAATTTTTCATTTTTAGAGTTATTTAACGTCTTATAAATCAGATTTTTAAAAAATAACTTATCTTTGCACCCTAGAAAGAGAATGTCTAGCACGCATTCGAATTTGATTTTTAATGAAAAAAAGATTCTATTTTATTGCAGTCTTGCCTGTTGTTGCTCTCTTGGTAGGGACAGGATTTAACGCAAAGACGGACTACGATTTTTCTTCTTACAGTATTGAAAAATCACTGTACAGCACTGAAGGATTGGAGTTAAACTTTGATGTGCCAACAGAAACAGAATTTGTTCCTGTTACTACCCGAAAATTTAATTTGTTTTTGGGTAAATCATTTCTTGGATTTAAAGAGGCCCTTGGTTTCAAAGAGTCTAGAGGTGATTACCATATAGTAAATAACTATGGCTATATGGGTAAATACCAGTTTTCAAGGTCTACCTTGAATATGATGGGTTTAAAAGATACTGAGAATTTTCTTTATGATGCCCGGCAGCAAGAAGCGGCGTTTTCGGCATACACTTCATTTAATAAGTGGGTTTTACGCAAAGATATTAAGCACTATGCAGGAAAAACCATCGGGGGGGTTAAAGTAACAGAATCAGGAATATTAGCAGCCGCACACTTAGCTGGTCCTGGAAATGTGAAAAAATTCCTTAGAAGTAGTGGAGAAAACCGTTTTTCAGATGCCAATGGAGCTTCCATTCGATATTATATGAAAAAATTCTCAGGCTATGACACTTCGCATATTGTTGCGAAAAGGAAACACAAGTTAGTAGGTTAATTTATTAAGCTTGAATAATGAAAAGGGTGGGTCTTTTATGAAGATCCACCTTTCTTTTTTTCCATTGTGCTACTGTGGTTGTCTTAATATATTCTGTAGGTAAGGTAATATCGCAAGCCACACAAATTCGAGTTTGTGGATTTAAGGTTTCCATTAAGCTCTGTAACATCTGGTTATTTCGATATGGCGTTTCAATAAACAACTGAGATTGGTCAAAATCCTTTGAGAGTTTTTCTAATCTCTTTAATTCGGTTTTTCTTTCACCTTTATCAATTGGTAAATAACCATTGAAAGCGAAATTCTGGCCGTTAAACCCACTTGCCATCATGGCCAAAAGAATAGAAGATGGGCCAACAAGTGGGATCACTCTTATTCCTTTTTCGTGCGCATAATGCACAGCTCTTGCTCCAGGGTCCGCAATACCAGGGCATCCAGCATCGCTAATTACGCCAACATCATACCCATTCAAACAAGGATCGAGCATCTGTGGGATTTCTTCAGCATTTGTAAACTTATTTATTTGCTGAAATTTCAATTCGGATTGTTTTTTCTCAGGAACAACACTTTTAATAAAGCGACGGGCATCTTTTTCGTGTTCAACAATGTAATGGTCAATTCTTTCAATTGTGGTTTTTACTGAAATTGGAAGTACAGCCAAGGGAGGTACATCGCCCATTGGGCAAGGGATTAGGTATAAATTTCCTTTTGGTTTTATCATTTTATTGAACCATTATTTTTTTAATAGTAGATTGCCCTTTCTCCGAAATTATTTTGGCAATGTAAATTCCAGAATTCAATTTTTCTACTGAAACGGTTACCTCCTTGCTATCTATGTTTTCATTCAAGTAAACTAAGCTACCTTGAATATCAAAAATTTGAATTGCTTGAAAAGTATCGTTTTTTAAACTAAAAGTTATATTTTCGGAAGCAGGATTAGGAAGAATACTGAGCGATTTTTCAAAAATATAGTCTTCAGTGTTAACAAGTTCACTTCCTTTAACCTTATAAATATTTCCTCCGGAGATGTCTACTGTGTATAGCTCTTTGTTGACGTCTTCTCCAAAAGAAGCCCAACTTCCGGCAAAGTAGCCGTGTTCAAGTATATTCCCTGAATCGTCCACTGTTCCAATTAATCCGCTGCAGTAATCGGCAAAGAAGTAGAGTCCAGCGATATCAGAATATATCGAACCTCTGTATACATAGCCACCTGTAATTGAGCAGTTGCCATTTATGTGGGTATATTCTACAAAGGGAAACTCTAATTCGGATGCTGGAGGGCACCCTTGTGTGTTAAAAGGAAGAGACCCTTCGTAGCAACGCCAGCCGTAATTGAGTCCGACATTTGCCAATGGAGCTCGGTTTATCTCTTCTATATTTTCTTGGCCAACGTCGGCAATCCAAATTTCATTTGCCGCAAAATCTATGGAAAATCGCCACGGATTACGTAAGCCATAGGCATAAATTTCTTCTTTTATTCCTGGCACTCCAATAAATGGATTATTGGGAGGAATACCATAATTATTACCTCCTGATGGGTTATCAACATCAATTCGCAATAACTTCCCTAATAGTGAATTTAGATTTTGTGAATTGTTGTTAGAATCGCCTCCTCCGCCACCATCACCAGAAGAAATATATAGGTAGCCGTCGGGGCCAAATGCCAAATTGCCACCATTGTGATTAACGGACGGCTGATTGTATGCTAAAATAGGAAATTCCGAATTGCTGTCTGCAAGATCGGCATTTGTAGAACTTACTGAAAATCTAGAAATTTGAGTGTTACCATTAATGTCGGTATAATTAATGTAGAAATAGCCGTTGCTTTCGTAATTTGGATGAAAAGCCAAGCCTAGTAATCCTTGTTCAAATACGTTCGAAATTTGGTTGGAAACATCTAGAAAAGGCGTGGAGTTCACAGCTCCAGTTGGCTGAATTACTTTTATTTTTCCATCTTTTTCTACAACGAAAAGGCGACCATCGTTGGCGTGCTGTAAACTTAGTGGGCTCGTAAAACCGCTATTGAAAAGCTCTAGGGTTATTTCTTGCGCATAACTAAATGCTGATAGAAATAAAAATAGAGATGAAATAAAGATTTTTTTCATAGCGAGCTCTTTTAAGAAGCTACTAAAATAAGTATTTAACTCCGATAAGCGTGTTAAAGCTTGGCTGCAATTAGCTTACAAGCTTCATCTAGCATTCTATATACTTTTTCAAAACCCATAGTGCCTCCCATATAAGGATCAGGGACATCTACATTTTCTCCAGGAAACACTTCATCCAGTATAAGTTTAACCTTTGCCCTTTGTTCTTCGTTTTCCGCAAGCTCAAGAACATCACTTTTGTTAGAATTGTCCATTACGTAAATAAGGTCAAAATCGTCAAAGTCTTTGGCAGAAAATTGTCTTCCTAGTTGGTCTGTGATGTCTATATTATACTTTCTGCCAACAGCGATACTTCGTTCGTCTGGCGGGTTGCCAATATGCCAATGTCCTGTACCTGCGGAATCTACAAATACCTCCTCAGGATTTACCTTAGATTTTAAAATTCCTTCGGCAAGAGGGGAGCGGCAAATATTGCCTAGACAAACCATTAGTATTCTTTTCTTTTCCAAAATGCTAGGTATTAGGTTAAAATGTAAATATACAAGTTAACACCTTTTTTCGAAAGCCGATTATAAAAAAACCTTTATAGGGTAAGTTTTTTACTAAGGTCTTCTACATATTTGCGAAATTGCTTGTCGGTGCTAGATAGGTTATCTACCGTTTTACAGGCGTGTAGTACAGTAGCATGGTCGCGCTGCCCAATCTGTGATCCAATAGACGCTAACGAAGCTTTAGTATATTTTTTCGCGAAAAACATGGCTAACTGTCTAGCTTGTACAATATGCCTTTTTCGAGTTTTAGATTGAAGCGTATCTACGTCCATTTGGAAATAATCACTCACAACCTTTTGGATGTAGTCTATAGAAACCTCTCTTTTGGTGTGTTTTACGTAATTCTCAACAATCTTCCGCGCAAGCTCAATGGTAATTTCTTTTTTATTGAATGAGGAATGTGCAATTAATGAAATTATAGCCCCTTCCAGTTCGCGAATATTCGTTTTAATGTTATTAGCTAAAAATTCAATTATTTCGCCAGGCATTTCAACACCATCGCGATACAATTTGTTTTCAATAATAGCTACACGCGTATCGTAATCTGGATGATTCAATTCAGCCGAAAGTCCCCATTTAAAACGAGATAACAAGCGTTGCTCGATATCAATCATATCTACAGGAGCTTTATCGCTTGTAAGAATTACTTGCTTTCCATTTTGGTGTAAGTGATTGAATACGTGAAAGAAAACATCTTGAGTGCCCGCTTTTCCAGAGAATAACTGAATATCATCAACAATCAATACATCTATAATTTGATAGAAATGTATAAAATCGTTTCGGTTGTTTTTTCTTACTGATTCAATATACTGTTGTGTAAATTTTTCGGCAGAAATATATAGTACTGTTTTTTCGGGATATTTGTCTTTTATATCAACCCCAATGGCATGAGCCAAATGTGTTTTTCCCAAACCAACACCGCCAAATATGAGGAGGGGGTTAAAAGAAGTTCCTCCGGGTTTATTTGCAACTGCCAAACCTGCTGAGCGAGCCAATCGGTTAGAGTCTCCTTCTAGGAAATTTTCAAAATTATAATTCGGGTTTAATTGTGATTCAATTTTTACATTCCGAATACCGGGAATAACGAAAGGGTTTTTTAGTTCAGGGCTTTTATTTTTAACGGGAACATCCACTTCCTGTGATTGCATATTACTCCTGTTAGAACTTGGGATTTTTTCAGTGAATGGTTGTTTGTTTCCGTAGGTGTTTTCCATACGGATTATGTAAACCAACTTGGCCTTAGGTCCTAATTCTTTAGTAAGTGCAACTTTTAAAATTTTAACGTAATGCTCCTCAAGCCATTCGTAAAAGAATTTACTCGGTACTTGAATGCTGAGTGCACTATCAGCCAACTTAACCGCCTTAATGGGTTCGAACCATGTTTTGTAAGCTTGCGAAGTAATATTATCTTCGATGAAAGCCAAACAGTTGTTCCAAACCGATTCCGCAGTTTTGTTCATAGTTAAAATTTATCTTTTGTTTTTTAATAAAGTTTGTGTTTAAAAATAAAAGGAAGAAGGTTTTCCTAGCTATTCTCAACAGTGCAAATATGTGAACAAAAAAGTTATAAAAAAAACCCTTTAGGGCTTGAAATATTCAATTGTTTTCGCCATACTTCACTTTCGATAAAACTACAAAAAATCTTTTGTAATAACTACTATATTTTGAAGATAACTACAATACAATTTAGAGTGAGATATGGCGAAACAGATCAAATGGGCGTGGTCTATTATGGAAATTATGCCCAATATCTCGAACAGGGACGAACCGAGTGGTTACGGGAGCTCGGCTTCTCATACAAATGGATGGAGGCTAATAATGTGCAGCTTCCAGTGGTACATTTAAGTATTGATTATAAGCACCCTGCCCGTTACGATGATTTGATAACCGTGCGCACAAGTTTGGTGAAAATGCCAACCGCAAAAATCGAATTTTTTTATGAAATTTTTAATGAATCAAACCAGCTTTTGGTTAGTGCAACAACGGTTCTTGTTTTTATTAACACAGAGACTAAAAAATTGATGAAGGCACCTGATTATTTGTTGGAAAAATTAGCAGAATGATACTTCTTAGAAACTTGAATTTTGATTGTCTTAATTTTCAATTTTCAAGTTCTTCAAGCGATTTAATATTTACTTTATATATGTTTTCAAATAAATCGAAAATTCGGCTTGCATCTTTTTTGCGAACAGAAATTTCAAATTCACAATTAAGTTCCATTTTTTGATTTACAACAGATAGATTTTCGTCTTTTATGATTCGCATAACAGTATTCATCTCGGGATATTCAAATTTTAAGATGAAGGTTTCATTAATTGTTTTTTCAACAATTTTGCTAGATTCCAATGCCATTAATGCGGCTGTTTTGTAAGCTTGAACCAAACCACCAACGCCCAGTTTTGTTCCTCCAAAGTAACGTACAACAACTACGAGTATGTTTGTTACATCAAATGACTGCAACTGTCCGTATATAGGCATTCCTGCACTGTTTGAAGGCTCGCCGTCATCATTTGCCCGGTACTGCTCATATCGTTTTCCTAGTTGCCAAGCATAGCACCAATGGCGTGCGTTGTAATGCTGTTTTTTTAAACTTTCAATGTATTCTTTAGCTTCTTCTTCAGTAAAAACGGGATAGGCGTAACCAAAAAATTTACTTCCTTTTTCCTTATAAAGTACTTCTTCAGATGGTTTTAAAATGGTTTTATACGTGTCTTTTTCTGTATCCAAAATATGTGTTATTTCTATTTGAAAAAAGTGTGGATTAAAATCTTCCCAAGGTTATCAGTAAAATTGCCAAAACAGCAAGCGCGATTCCAATCCAATTTTTAGGCAATATTTTTTCTTTGAATAAAATAACACCTAACAATGTAGAGATTAATACAATTGAAACATTGTTAAGCGTAAAAATCCCTGAACTTTCAAAAATACCACTGCGCAAGGCGAGTACCAAGAAATAAAAGGAAAAGTAATTTGGAATTCCTAAGGCAATGCCTCCTAGAATATTTTTAAACTGAAATTGAAACTTGTCTCCAAATGCTTTGATAACAATTAAAACCACGCCAATTAAAGCCGACATGGCATAAATAGTGGCAGAAAAAATGGCGATATCTTCTTTTCCCAAATATTCACCTTCAACAAATTTTACTGTTGTGTCGATAATCCCAGTTCCTAAAAAAACAAGAAGTGGAAAAACAAAATTCGAAGCTTTTATCTTTAAACCGTCTTTAGCTTTAATAGAGGCGAGATAAACTGCAGCCAATGCCAATAAAATTCCCACGAGTTTTATAATTCCTAAACTTTCGTTGTAATAAATTAACCCGAAAAGTATGGGTATAACCACGCTCATTTTAGCAGCGACAGAGACAACCGAAAGGCCGCTTCGTTGTGCTGTGACTCCCATTAAATGAAAAACGGTTATAAACAGTACCCCAAGTGCGATAGCGAATGGAAACCAAGAGTAAACAACCGTTTTTGTAAATTCAATTTCTGTTGGTTGCAAAATAATTCCGCAGATAGCGGCTACAAAGTAGTTGATTACAATGGCGTGAAGGGTATTTACATTATACTTTGGGAACATCTTAAAAGCCACAAAAATAGCAGTAGATGAAAGAATACTCAGTAGAAGCGCTATCAAGATTTTTGACTTTTAAAACGTTGCAAACTATCTTTCTTTATTTTTTCTTCAGAAATCAAAACTCCTTTAAAAACGGGAGCAGAAACTCCTTGTTCAAAATTGGCAGGTCCTGAAAAAACAAGAGCTTCATCCCAAAGATGGACGTTAATAAATGTTTGAAGTGTTTTTGGCCCACCCTCAACGATTAGGGATTGTATTCCTTTTTCATACAAAACATCGCAAATTTGAGGGGCTATTTCTTTTGAAAAATCTATTTGAACAAACTGCGTTTCATTTTTTAATGAAGCTTTATTTTTTTCTGTAAATACATACGTTTTCACACTTCGGTCAAAGATAGAGGAGTGGGATGGAAGTTTTAACTCCCTGTCAATTACAACTCTCGTTGGGTTGTTGCCGGTCCAATCGCGAACAGTTAAGGATGGATTGTCGTCTATAACTGTCTTCGTGCCAACTAGAATCGCCATTTCCTCGCTGCGTATTTTGTGAACGAGTTGTCGAGAAAATTCGTTAGTAATCCAGATGGGTTTGGTTTCGGTTCTGCTTTCTTGTAATGGGGCTACAAAGCCATCGGCTGTCTGAGCCCATTTTAGAAAAATATAAGGTCTCTTTTTACTGTGAAATGTAAAAAAACGTTTGTTTAATTCGATGCACTCCTGCTCCAAAACTCCCGAAACAACTTCGCATCCTGCATCTTGTAGTTTTTTAATGCCACGCCCCGCAACTTGCGGATTTGGGTCGGTGCTGCCAATTACGACTTTCTTAATTCCTCTAGAAATTATTAAATCGGAACAAGGCGGAGTTTTTCCAAAGTGGCTGCAAGGCTCTAAACTTACGTAAATAGTAGCTTCTTTTAATAAATGTGAATTGCTAGTAACGCTAGCGATGGCGTTTACCTCGGCATGCGGCTGTCCAGCTTTGTAGTGCCAACCTTCGCCAATTATTTTACCGTTGTGTACAATTACGCTTCCCACCAGCGGATTTGGATATGTGGTTCCCAATCCATTTTTGGCGAGTTGAATACAACGCGACATATATTTTTCATGTAATTTCACAGCGTAAAAATACAAGGATTTAATTAGATGAACATAGCTATTATCCGACTTATTGAAAGAAAGGACAATCCAATTGTAGCTCAAGTTATTCGCAAGGTTTTAATCGATTTAGGTGTTCCTAAAGTGGGAACTGCCTATGCCGATACGGCACTGGATTGTATGTTTGAAACGTATCAAAAACCACGCTCGGCCTATTTTGTAGTGGAACGTAATGGCATTGTTTTAGGCGGTGCCGGAATAGCGCAGCTTGATAATTATGATGGAAACGTTTGCGAGTTGCAAAAAATGTATTTCCTGCCCGAAGCTAGAGGATTGGGACTTGGGGCTCAGCTAATGGAATTTTGTGTCGCCAAAGCACAAGAGTTTAAATTTGAAAATATCTATCTCGAAACAATGGAATATATGAAATCAGCCCAAAAACTTTACAAAAAAAGCAGGGTTTAAGTATCTCGATGGTCCTTTGGGGAATACTGGGCATTTTGCCTGTCCGGTTCAAATGCTGAAAAAACTGTAATTCTATTAATTGTAAGTGCTTTAAACATTCAATCTTTTGAAAATTTCAGAATTAAAATCCAGTTTTAGAAGCAGTTTGCAAGGTTTGTATCCTTCGGAAGAGGTGCAATCCTTTTTAGATATGCTTGCTGAGAAATACTTGTCTTTATCCCGCATTCAAATTACTTTAAAGGCTGATGGTAAAGTTTCGGAAGAAGCTTCTGAACGATTCGAGAAAGCGATACTTCGGTTGAAAAAACAAGAACCTATACAATATATAATAGGTGAAACGGAGTTTTACGGTTTGCTTTTTAAAGTGAACCAACACACTTTAATCCCGCGTCCTGAAACCGAAGAACTAGTTGAATGGGTTGTTTCTGAACAAGCTTCAACAACCCAAAATGCTGGCCATGTAACGATTCTAGATATTGGAACAGGTTCGGGTTGTATTGCGATTTCCTTGGCTAAGAATCTTCCAAATTCACAAGTACACGCTGTGGATATTTCTTCAGAAGCTATAAAGATGGCGCGACAAAATGCTGTAGAGAATAGAGTTGAAGTCGATTTTTTTCAAACGGATATTTTAAAAACGAAATCACTTCCGACAGGTGAAGTTCAAGCTGAGAAACATTATGATATTATTGTTTCCAATCCGCCATACGTTCGCGAACTGGAAAAAAAACAAATGCAGCCCAATGTTTTGGATTACGAGCCAGAAACGGCCTTGTTTGTACATGATAATGATCCGTTGCTTTTTTACCGCGTTATTTCTCGATTGGCAAAAACCTCTCTAAAACCAGGAGGGACTTTATTTTTTGAAATCAATGAGCACTTCGGAAATGAAGTAGCGGAATTACTAAAAGAAGAAGGTTTTACCAAAATTAAAGTAAAGCAAGACATTTACGGTAAAGACCGCATGGTTAAGGGCACTCTTTAAATCTTGGTTGCAGTTTTTGTAGCCACTATTGCGTAAACCATTGGGATTTTATCATCTAGTCCTTTTATCCTAAACTTTTTCTTCTCAAATTCTACTGTATTATTGAAGCAATTGTAAGGCGAATAGTCAAATTCTTGGAGTGCGTTTATTGCTAAGCCATTTTTTATCAAATTAGTAATCACTTCGCTCATACTATGATTCCACGAGATAAATTCAGTTGAAATGTCAGCATTTTTTTCGGCATACGTTCCTTCTTCAGTTTCTTGAATAGCTTCTTTGTTGAAATAGCTGTATTTAATTTCTTTAAAATCATCATCAAACATCCACACGACAGGGTGGAATTCCACAAAGACAAATTTCCCATTGGGTTTTAAAAATGTTGAAACAATTTTCGCCCATTTATCAAGGTCGGGAAGCCAGCCGATGGTGCCATAACTTGTGAAAACAATATCAAATTTTTCAGATAGATGTTTATGAAGTTCATAGATGTCTGAACATATAAAAGTAGCTTCCAACTCGGTTTTTTTGGCAAGTTCATTGGCTTTGAGGATTGCCTTGTCAGACAAGTCAACTCCCGTGACCTTGGCGCCTAATCTGGCTAATGATAAAGTGTCCTGCCCAAAGTGGCATTGCAGGTGTAAAACCGTTTTATTTGAAATATCGCCTAGTAAACTCAATTCGATTTCATTCAACGATGTATTACCCTTTATAAAGCTATCTACATCGTAAAAATCTGAATTATAGTGATGTTCGGTACGACTGTTCCAGGAGTTTCTGTTGGTTTCGATATAATTTAACTCCTTCATTTTAAAGCTTTTTGAATTTTGATTGACTTCCTAAGTAAAGTAAACGGATTCCTTTTCATTGTTTTTCTGGACATTTAATGGGTTTTGTCTGACTATTTAAGATCTTCAGCCTAAAGCAAAACTTTAGTGGATTCAGCTCATTGACAGATTTCTCTTAAAGCGCTGCTATCACCGAAATCTCGACATTTACCGACTTCGGCAACTTGGCTACTTCTACTGTTTCGCGAGCTGGAGCGGTGGCTTCTTCAAAATAGCTTCCATACACTTTATTGATTGCGGCAAAGTTGTTCATGTCGCTGATAAAAATGGTGCTTTTTAAAACGTTTTCGAAGGTCATTCCGGCTTCGGTAAGGATTGCTTTTACGTTTTCCATTACGAGTTTTGTTTCGGTTTCTATGGTGTCTAAAACTAATTCGCCTGTTTTTGGGTCTATCGCAATTTGTCCCGAAGTAAATAGCATGCCGTTTTTAAGGACTGCCTGATTGTAAGGCCCGATAGGAGCAGGAGCGTGGGTGGTGGTAATTATTTTTTTCATAGTTTTTATAGGTTTTGACGAGTTTTCAATTAATTTTAATAGTCAAAAATAGGCATCGGTTTTCTTTTTTAAGGCATAAAGAATGGAAATTAAGTTGTGAGGTTTTTAGGGATTAAGCAGTCTTCTTTATTTGTTGATTTGGTTGGATTTTGCCGATTAAACGCCTGGTTTGTTATTCTGTGCAGTTCTTGATTTTTTTCTCGAATTTGGCTATATCTTCTTTGTATTCTGAAAATTTATACAAGTCAGTTTTAATGCTATCATACAAATTTATTGCTTCAGAACATTTGTTTTGTTTTATCATAACATGTGCCATTTCATACATAACGGTCGTTCGTTCATTCTCAGATTTTGTTCGGGAAAGGATATATTCAAATATCTCAAAGCTTTTGTCATACTCTCCCATCAGGTTTCTGATTACACCCATATTGAATGCAGATGGAAAGTAGGTAGAGTCTGAAAAAATAAAGGATTCTTTATAATACTCCATTGCCATTCTGTGAGTTCCCTTTTCTCTATAAATATTTCCTAGGTTATTTAATATCGCGGGGTTGTCTGGTTCGAGTCTAATTGCCGCTATAAATTTAGTTTCTGCATTGTCGTAGTCTTCTTCTTTTAAAGCGTCTATACCTTCATTATTTAATCTGTTGGCTTCTGTATTTTTGAAAACATAATCTCCATAAATAATTTCAAGTTTTTTGTTTTCTGTTAGAATTATTTCAAACTTTTCGGCTTTACTAATGGCTTTGGGGTTATTGCACCCACAGTTAACAATTATTATTAGGAAAAGAATAGGAACTCTCATTGTTAGAATCATTTATTGTTTAGTGGTCAACATCCAAACAAACCCCATAAAGCGTCCATTCGCATTATTCATTTTGCTGTTTCTCTTCAAATATAACATAAAACCCTTATTCCTCATCACGCCTTGTCCGCTTCTATGCCTTAAAATTTAAGCCCTAATGTATTAGTCTTATTTAAACCGTTAATTCGTTAGCTTGAATCTTGATTTTGTTGACTAAAACATTTAGTAATGAGTAATGTGAAAATAAGTGTTAATGTTCAATCGTCTTAATTTGTATTCATTTTTCATTCACCCCCAATCATTACTAAATATTCGTATTTTTGTGTCTTAAAATAAATTATGGACTATACAGCAAAAATGCTCCGCGACGATGCGTTAAAGGGCAAAACGATAGTAGTAACAGGCGGTGGAAGCGGTCTTGGAAAAGCAATGACAACCTATTTCCTCGAATTGGGGGCCAATGTGGTAATCACTTCCCGAAATATAGAAAAGTTACAAACAGTAAAAAAGGAACTTGAAGAAGCAACTGGCGGAAAAGTATTGCCAGTGCAATGTGATGTGCGAAATTATGACGAAGTTGAAGCAATGGTCGAAGCTTCTGTAAAGGAATTTGGCGCTGTGGACGTGCTATTGAATAACGCCGCAGGAAATTTTATTTCTCCAACAGAAAGACTTTCAGCTAATGCGTTTGATACCATCATCGATATCGTATTGAAAGGAACAAAAAACTGCACCCTTGCTTTCGGAAAACATTGGATTGATAAAAAAGAAACGAATAAAACCGTTTTAAATATTGTTACAACCTATGCTTTTACAGGTTCTGCTTATGTGGTCCCGAGCGCTACTGCAAAAGCAGGTGTCTTGGCAATGACACGTTCATTGGCCGTAGAATGGGCGAAATACGGCATTCGTTTTAACGCAATTGCGCCAGGACCTTTCCCAACAAAGGGAGCTTGGGATAGATTGCTTCCTGGTGAATTAAAAGAAAAGTTTGATCCAGCGAAAAAGGTTCCTGTACAGCGAGTAGGGGAGCACCAAGAACTTGCAAACTTAGCGGCATATCTAGTTTCAGACTTCTCAGCATATATCAACGGTGAGGTTGTGGTTATAGACGGCGGCGAGTGGCTACAAGGCGCAGGACAAATGAATCAACTAGAACAAGTTCCGCAGCAAATGTGGGATATGTTGGAGGCGATGATTCGCACTCAGAAAAAATCATAAAAGTTATGAGCTATGAGTTAAGAGTTATGAAATTGGACATTCATAACTCATAACTCTGAATTCATAACTTCTCATTGTTCCCTTTCTGTTAACAAATATGATTTTCTATCCCCATAATTAATTGTACTTTTAACCTCTAAAATTTCAAGTAAATTAATGGGTAAAATAATTGCAATTGCAAACCAAAAAGGAGGTGTAGGCAAGACTACAACCTCTGTGAATTTAGCTGCATCATTGGGCGTTCTTGAGAAAAAAGTATTGCTTATCGATGCAGATCCACAGGCGAATGCCACTTCGGGATTGGGTATTGATGTTGAATCGGTGGAGCTTGGTACTTACCAATTGCTTGAACACAGCGCAAGCGCCAAAGATGCAATTCTTAAGACAAATTCGCCAAACCTAGACCTAATCCCTTCGCATATAGATCTTGTAGCGATTGAGATTGAATTGGTGGATGTTGAAAACAGGGAGTATATGCTGAAAACGGCAATTGAAAGCCTAAGGGAAGAGTACGACTATATCCTTATAGATTGCGCACCATCCTTGGGATTACTTACATTGAATGCCTTAACTGCAGCCGATTCTGTTGTTATTCCTATTCAATGTGAATATTTTGCTTTAGAAGGATTGGGAAAACTGTTGAATACCATTAAAAGTGTTCAAAAAATACATAACGTAAATCTTGATATCGAAGGTTTATTGCTAACCATGTACGATTCCCGCCTTCGTTTGTCAAACCAAGTGGTGGACGAGGTTAAGAAGCATTTTGACGAAATGGTTTTCGAGACAATCATTCAGCGAAATGTTCGTTTAAGTGAAGCGCCCAGTTATGGCGAAAGTATTATCAGTTATGACGCTTCTAGTAAAGGAGCCGAGAACTATTTAAGTTTAGCACACGAACTTATTAAGAAAAACGAGAAGATTTAAATGGCGAAAGCAACTAAAAAACAAGCCCTTGGTAGAGGTCTTTCAGCTTTATTGAAAGATCCGTCAAACGATATAAAATCTGTTGAAGACAAAAACGCAGACAAAGTAGTTGGCAGTATTGTCGAGCTTGAATTGGGTAGTATTGAGGTAAACCCCTTTCAGCCACGAAGTAGTTTCAATGAAGAATCACTTCGGGAGCTTGCTTCGTCTATTAAAGAACTTGGTGTAATTCAGCCTATTACCGTTCGGAAATTAGATTTTAACAAATACCAATTGGTAAGTGGAGAACGTCGTTTTCGTGCTTCAAAACTTGTTGGACTTGCTACCATCCCAGCCTATATCCGAATTGCCAATGACCAGGAATCTTTGGAAATGGCATTGGTCGAAAACATTCAAAGACAGGATTTAGATCCTATCGAAATTGCACTTTCCTACCAAAGATTGATCGAGGAGGTAAACGTTACGCAAGAAGAACTCAGTGATAGAGTAGGGAAGAACCGATCTACGATTGCAAATTACCTACGCCTGTTAAAACTGGATCCAATTATTCAAACAGGAATTCGCGACGGTTTTATAAGCATGGGTCACGGCCGGGCACTTATTAATATAGACGATTTGAGCGACCAGTTGGATATTTATGAAAAAATCCTGAGCCAAAACCTTTCTGTTCGCGAGACAGAAGCCTTGGTGCGTGAATATAAAAACCCAACACAAAAAGCTGCTCCACAAAAAACGGTGATTCCTCCGTATGCTAAAAAAGCGAAAAAAGAATTGACAGATTTGTTTGAAACTTCTGTAGATGTAAAGATAACCAAGTCGGGGAAAGGTCAATTGGTAGTTCCGTTTAAAAATCAAGAAGACTTCGATCGTATTTTGAAGCTCATTAAAAGTGAGAAATAAATTCCTATATATTTTTTTTTTAATCTTCGCCACTCCTTTATTGGCGCAGGTTTCCGATACCCTTAAAGTTAAAGAAGAAAGGGCAATCGTGATGAATGATTCTATTTTTAATGATGTTGAATACGAACCATTGGCACCGGCAAGAGCGGCATTCTATTCCGCAGTACTTCCAGGATTAGGGCAGGCATACAACAAGAAATACTGGAAAATTCCTATTATCTACGCAGGAATGGCTACCGGTGTTTATTTCTATAAGAAACAAAACGATGATTACCACCGTTTTCGTGATGCATATAAAAGAAGACTCGCAGGGTACACAGATGACGAATTTCAAGGAATTTCAAACGATCGCTTAATAAACGCCCAGAAATCTGCTCAGAAGAATAAGAGTGTCAGCATTATTGTAACACTAGCATTTTACCTTTTAAATGTGATCGATGCAAATGTGGATGCCCATTTGCGGCAATATGAAGTAAGAGAAGATTTATCGCTTCAGCCTAATTTAGAAGTAAATCCATTCAATTCGCAAGCGCAGTACGGAATGTCGTTGACGTATCGGTTTAAATAAACTGCAAGTTGTTCCTGAAGAACGGGGCTTCTGATAGATTTGGATGAAAAGTTGATTGTAAGAAAGAACAAGGAAGAAGGAAGAAGGAAGAAGGAATAAAGAGTAAAGAACAAAGAACAAAGAATAAAGAATTAAGAGCAAAGAGCAAGCTCACAAGATTTACTAATAATCAAAAGATACCCGCCCACGCGGGCATTGCAATGAAAATAGCACTCCTAGGATACGGAAAAATGGGCAAAACGATTGAAAAATTGGCGTTGGAAAAAGGTCATGCTATCGTTTACAAAAGTACCAAGGAATCTTCTGAAGGTAAATTTGAAGATGCTGAAGTAGCCATTGAGTTTTCTTCGCCAGAAGCTGCTGTTGGAAACATTTCGAAAGCATTGGAAGCAGAAATACCAGTTGTTTCTGGTACCACAGGTTGGTTAAAGCAATACGATGAAATGGTAAACTTATGTGAAAAGCGTAACGGAAGTTTCATTTATGCGTCCAATTTCAGTATTGGCGTCAATTTGTTTTTTAGTATAAACAAATACGTTGCAGAATTACTCGCTCCTTGGAAAGAATACAATGTTTCTGTTGAAGAAATTCATCACACTGAAAAGAAAGATGCACCAAGCGGGACAGCAATCACGATTGCTGAGGGAATACTGAATCACAGTGATAAAAAAGAATGGAAACTGGATGGAGATAAACCTGGCGAGTTGAAGATTTCCGCCAAAAGGGAGGATGATGTAAAAGGAACGCATACCGTTTCGTACGATTCCACCATTGATACTATTTCGCTTAAGCACGAAGCCCATTCCCGTGATGGATTTGCGTTAGGTGCAATTATAGCCGCAGAGTGGTTGAAAGATAGAAAAGGAGTATTTACAATGAAAGATGTTTTGAAGATTAAAGATTAACGACTTTATATCAAATCTCAAAATATGTCGCCCTGAGCACAGTCGAAGGGTAAATTAAAAAGTTACCATAAATTGTCACCCTGAGCGCAGTCGAAGGGTCGAAAAACAAATAACAAATTATGAGTTGGATAGGTTGGTTTACAGTATTTTTAATAATTCAGTTGGTCCATTTTGCGGGTACTTGGAAGTTGTATCAAATTGCAGGTAGAAAGTCTTGGGAAGCAGCTGTGCCTGTTTACAACGCAATAGTCTTGATGAAAATTATTAATAGACCTTGGTGGTGGACGATTCTTTTGTTTGTTCCAATTGTAAATTTAATAATGTTTCCAGTAATCTGGGTTGAAACGCTTCGTAGTTTTGGGCGTAACTCTACGGCAGACACTGTTTTGGTCTTGTTGACCTTCGGACTTTATATTTACTATGTCAATTACACTCAAAATGTTTCTTTAATCGAAAATAGAAGCTTAAAACCTCGTACTTCTGCGGGTGAATGGGTGAGTTCTATTCTTTTTGCTGTTGTTGCGGCTACGATTGTGCATACGTATGTAATGCAGCCATTTACTATTCCAACTTCTTCGTTAGAGAAAACATTATTGGTTGGGGACTTCCTTTTTGTAAGTAAATTCCATTATGGCGCACGAACGCCAATGACAGCTGTGTCGTTTCCGATGGTACACGATACAATTCCTGTAATCCGTAAGAAATCGTATTTACCAAAGCCACAAATCCCATATTTTAGACTTCCTGGATTTCAAGAAATAAAACGAAATGATATTGTTGTTTTTAACTGGCCTGTAGATACGGTAAATGCCTTCCAACAGTACGGTGATGGGAAGTATTATTATAAACCCATCGATAAAAAATCAAACTACGTAAAGCGTGCGGTAGGAATGCCTGGAGATTCTTTGGAAGTACGCGAAGGTTACGTTTTTATCAACGGAAAACAAAATGAATTGCCAGATAGGGCACGACTTCAATTTCGATATGCGCTTAAAACCACTGGGCAAATCAATCCGCAATTGCTTGTAAATCGTTACGATATAACTGATGGTTATGAATACGATCAAGAAAATAGCATTTACTATTTTAGAGCTATTTCGGACGAATCGCTAGATAAAATCAGAAACAACCCAAGTGTTTTAGAAGTAATTCCATTAAAAAGTAGGAAAGGACAATGGGATCGTGGAATTTTCCCAAATCACGGAGCATATCCCTGGAATAACGATTTCTTTGGACCGTTATATATTCCAAAAGAAGGCGCAACGGTGGCAATTACCCCAGAAACACTTCCACTTTATAAAAGAATTATAGAAGTTTATGAAGGCAGTGAAATTGGACTTAACAATAAAGTAACCCAAAGTGCCGGAGAAATATTATTGAACGGAAAACCAATTACTGAATATACTTTTAAAATGGACTACTATTGGATGATGGGGGATAACCGAAATAATAGTGAAGATGCGCGGACTTGGGGGTTTGTTCCATTTAATCACGTAGTTGGAAAACCTGTGTTTGTATGGATGAGTTGGGATGGCATCAATAAAAAAGTGCGTTGGGATCGTGTTTTCACTACCGTTGGAGGAAGTGGAAAGCCCGTTTCTTACTTTATTTACTTTGTTGGATTAGTAATTGCTTGGTTTGCTTTTGACTTTTTCAGAAAACGCAAGAAGGCGGCCGGAAAGTAGGGTTTCTAGTGACTTAAATTTACTTCATTTTTGTGTTTCGGCGTTAAGTTTAGAGAGAAGTACCTTGGTATAGCTTAATTAATAATTATACGTGCCTAGCTTGTAGCACTATATGGTATTTAAATTCAATCGAGAAACCTTTTTAAGAATGTTATGTGTTATTGTGGTTGAAAATACCACTTAACTAATTAATCAAAATATGGGAAATAGGGCTACTGCGAAAACGTACTATAGCCCAACAAGTTCCAAGAACTTCAAACCAAAAACGACTGCTCCCATACTTTCGCCATTGTAATACGAACGGACATAATCGATTCTTAAGAATCTGAAGTTTCCAATTCCAACATTGTCTAATCCTACGGAAAATTCCGAATATGGTTTTTGTTGTTCAGTGCCAAGAACGTGCGCGCCAACAATCAAATTAAAGTTTAACTGGTTAATACCTGGAATTTTGCCCAAAACCCATCCTCTAAAATCGTGTTCTAGGTGACCTTCAAAATAACTTTTGTTCGTGCTGAGTTGGTAATAAGGCATCAGATTGAAAACATTGGTATAATTTGGCGCAGTTCCTACTCTTGTTTGATTTCCATTAAAATGTTTGTAGTCTACAAAAGAGATTCCGTCGCCATTAGCAAATCCCCCTCCTTTTAAATTATAGTTGAATTCGCCTTTGTTTCCAACAGTAATGGATTGTCGTAATCCTGCCTCAAACTGAGTGAAATTATAACGACTTTCTGAAGTTGCAATCCCGTTTTCGATAGCAAGGTTCAACGTAGGGTATTTATTACTTCCCAAATTGAATTTCATATCGGGATTGGAGTAATATTTTTGAGCAAAATTGATTCGGGCACTCACTATAGACTTCACAATGTTGTGTTCGGAAATAGCTGCATTGTTAAAGTTGGTTGGAGCCAATGGGTTATTGCTCGAATAACTCAAATCGTTATTCGGAATCATTACATAGTCCGTATTGTTGAAAAGGGGCTTTCTATTTTCGTAACCTGCACTCGCCGAAATATGAAGTCCGTTGAAAACTTCTTGACTATATCCTAACCGTCCGTAATTAAGCTCATAGAGCTTCATATAATTCCTTTCAAAGAATAGGGTAGAGACAGTGTTGATAATAGGAGAGATGGGCTCTGTGCTGTTAAATTGAGCAACTTTACTTCCGCCGCTTAGTGAGAGGCGTAATTTATCCTTCCAATTATAATTTCTAAGGATATAACCATCAAAACGTAGTCTGTCTTCAGAGAGACCGTAATCGGCTTTTACAGAAGCTATAAACACGTTGGTTTGGTTATCGTCGAACCACTTTCTATAACTTAATCCTGCATTGGCATTCCACCCTTGAACGGTGTTGAAATTAATTTTAGTTATTGGGCCGTCGTAATTAACAGACCATTTGTCGTAAGAATTTCTGAATGAGTAACCCGTCAATGGCGATAAAAATCCCACTTTATTCGATTTAGAATCGATAGAATCTAAGTACGGCTTTGAGCGTCGAATTACTTGAAGACTGTCTCTTCTTACATAATCTTTTAATTCTTCGTTAGTTAGAGGAACGGGGCGGATTCCTTTCCAAAATAGACTATCTTTTTTATTTGCTCCTTCTTTAAATGAAAGCACTTCATTGGTAAAAGATTTTTTGGTGAATTCAGGTTGAAAGTCATAATTGGAATACACAGCTATAAATTGCCCGTCGCCCTTCATTCCTAACATCCCAAACCCAAAATCGATAGTTTGTGAAATTTTCACCCAAAAATTGTATTGTGAATCGTATTTGTAGTTTTGTTTTACTGTTAAATCACTAACAAAGGGTATTTGTATCGCAGCGCCTGTAGTGGAAAGTTCTACACCGTACAGTTGCCAATCGTCTTCAACTATATACACATATCCTTGCCAAACCCTATCTTTAGGGCGACGAGGAATTACTTTAATTTTATTGATAAGTTTCGAGCCTTCGTAAAAAACACCATCTAATTTGTAATTGTAATAACTCATTGCATTTGATGCAATTGGCGAAACTAGGGCGGTGTTCATTTCAATCGTGTTTTCGTAATACGAAAGATTGGCGCTTTGGGCACTGTTAAAGCTAAACCCGTTATCGTTCCCGCTTACTTTGGAAGCAATGATTTTCTCGGTGAAATTATCTGGTTTTTGATATGCTATTTCTGAAATGGTTTCGGATAAATAGACTATTCCTGTGCGTGTGGAATCAAGCGCTCCGTCGAAATCGCCGACTTCCTG
This sequence comes from Aequorivita viscosa, assembly GCF_900106795.1. GTDB lineage: Bacteria > Bacteroidota > Bacteroidia > Flavobacteriales > Flavobacteriaceae > Aequorivita > Aequorivita viscosa. Next base: position 49,187 of record NZ_FNNS01000001.1, read on the forward strand.
TCCAAAAATTTTCTCAGGAATGTCCTTTACACGCCAAAGTCCGCGAGAGTAAAAGTCTGCGGTGTATTCACTCAATTTCTCTAAATTTTGCTTTCTACGCGCAATTGTTTCTCGGATAATTCGGTATGCAGGGTCTTCTTGCGTATTTAAAACAACTTCGTCTAAACTCGTAGTTTCTTCCAAGAGGGTAACATTTAAAATATGCGGAAACGAAGTAGGAGCAACGGTTTTGGTAATCGATTTGTAACCTAAAAACTGAAATGTAATTTGATATTTCCCTTTTTCGGATATGTTTAGGGAGTAATTGCCATCGTCGTTTGATGTGGTTCCTTTATAGCTATCTTGAAGATAAATATTTACATACGGCAGCGGTTCTCCATTAATGTCGGTTACTTTTCCAGCAATTTGTGCGGTTAGGTTGGTTGAAATTAATATGAACAACAATAGAAACTTTTGCAACATATGTAGATTTAATAGTGGGTTTGTTAATGCAATATACAAAGAAACAGCTCTTAAAGTATCAATAAAAAATGGAGCGAAAATTACGTTTCAAATTCATCAATAATCACAACGTTTATGTTTTAGACTAGCCTAAAAAAATAGCGCAATCACTTGGAGTTCAAATTAAATTGCGCTATCATTTAAAGTTTAGCTTTTCTCTTCTTTGTTGAAGTACACAAGATAATAATACATTTGCTTTTCTTCATCCCAACCTTTTTCAACAAATTTATCGGCACTTTCTGGGTTGATAAAATCTAGTTTTATCTGAATGTTTGTATCCAGGTTGATTATGTTTTTTATCTTTTTTCGCGCAGCAGTTACGGCGGTATTGGCGATTGGAAAAGTGGTTAAATCTTCAATGCTATATTTAGGAGATTTTTCTGCTTTGTAGTTTTGGAATTCAGGAATCAAATCTGGATTGTCGATAACTTCATTCATAAAAGCAGTCTCTTCAAAATTGTCATTTTTCGCAAAATGGTTAACTGCTCTATTCATAAACATAACCTCTTGTTTTTTGTCTTCTGCGGGCAGCACTATATCTTTCGCAAAATCCTGACAAAATTTCAAGTATTTCTTTGTGTAGAAGTTGTCATCGGCCAAGGCTTCTACTGCAAGAAAGTTCTCTATCCAATAGCGCGTGTCGTAACGATTGCTATCTACCGAAAGCACTTTATACCCTTCTTCTTTATTAGCGTTAAAAATAAGGCATCCTTTATCTAATTTGTTGAGGTTTACGCCTTGTTCAAGGAGTGCATCCAATTGGTTTTCTTTTTCTGAAAACTGTAAAAAATCCTGCTTTAATTCGCTTTTAAAAATTCCGATAGCGTCCATTTTTACGTTGTCTAGCTGAACATTTTCAAGATAAGCAACATAGACCTCCCCATTTTTAATATGCGGATGCTCCGATTGGTTAAATAAGTGCGAAGTGATTTTTTTAGACAGTTCGTGAACGCTGTTCGGGTTTTCAAAAATTGCAGAGACAATATTGTAAAGCTCGTGAAACTCTAAATCGGCCTCGTGGGAAAAATGAAAATAGTTTTCTTCTTTTTCACGAAATGGCTTTAGAAAAAATTCTTTCATCAACGGCGTTAACTCGTCATCTAGCTTATAAGGGTCTGATGAAAGAAACATAGGTTCGTTTCGGCTCTTGTTGCCAACACGATGAATAGAAAGAGATGCTATATGGGTACCGAATAGGTTTATCATTTTTTAATTTCTAATTATTAGTTTTAGTTATGAGTGCAGCGTTATGAGTGCAATGTTTTTTTCAAGAATTAACAATTGGCGAATTAATTTATAAAACCATTTCTTAGAACACTGCGTTCTGACTACTGAATTACTAATTCCAGTTTTCATCAAATCCTAGGCTGTCATAGTCTTCAGGGTCTAGATCGAATTCTTCGTCGAAATCGCTGTCAAAATCGTCTTCGCCACCAATTTTTTCAGAAGTGAATTCTTTTTCGGGTGCTATTGCAGGAATTTGCCCGTGAACATACATAAGGTTCGGGTACATTACGCCATCTTCAACTTCGCCAATATCGGCCAATTCGACCATAAATGTCCACATACTTAAGAAGTCGTATACGTAGATTAATTTTGTTTCTTCCTCTGAAACCACTTCATCTAAAAAAGTATCACTCATAATTCGAATTTTACCTGGTTCTTCGCCTAAATCGAACAAACAGATTTCTTCTCCTTCTTCCCATAACTCGTTGCTTTTATAAAACGACGCCATTTCTTGGCCGTCAAACCCAAAGGCTTGAACAATGGCATTATGAAAATCTTCTAATGTGGCAGATGCCTGTATTTCGATGTCGCGGAAAACGTCTTCGTCTGTATCGAGGATTATTCTGAAACGGTAAATCATGAGTATAGCTTTTATTAGGGCGCAAAGTTACTTAAAAAGTAAGCAGATAAGTGCGTCTGTTTTTAGTTTTGATTAAGTTTTTAAAATGTCAAAAATTGCAGTATTTGACTGTGTATTGAGTGGTTAGGATAAAAATATCGGCCTCATTCAACCACTTATAATGTTTCTTATTTTGTAAATCTGTGAAGTACATAGGTCATATTTGCTAGTAAAAAGAAAGCTGTAACCTGATGCAACACTCCTAAAGTAACCGGTACTTGGTATAAAAGTGTAAAAACGCCTAACACAAACTGCACCAACACTAAAACCAGCAATAGTTTTATGCCATTTTTTTGTGGTTTTGTTAGTTCCAAATTACGCGTTTTGTACCAAAGATAAGCTATAAAGCCAACCACGATATACGCTAAATATCTATGAACAAACTGCACACCGCTTTTACCTTCAACAAAGTTTCTCCATACGGGAGTTTGCTCAATGTAAACGGTTTCGTGCATCCATTTTCCGTCTGCCATCATTGGCCAATTGTTGTGAATCCAGCCTGCGCCCAATCCTGCAACAAATGCTCCCCAAATTATTTGAATCAACAAAATTGCTAGTCCAATTCGAATTAGATTTCGGATGTGAGTGTTAATTTGCTTTTTTACCGGATACCACAGATCCATCGCCACCCAAAAGGTATATGCGAATGTTATGAAAGCGGCAGTAAGGTGCATTGCTAATCGGTAATGACTAACATCGGGCTGGTCTATCAACCCACTTTTCACCATAAACCAGCCTAAAAACCCTTGAAATCCACCAAGGAAAAATAGAATAAGCGATTTTTTAATGGTGGGTGTGGTGAGCTGTTTTCTAATTAGAAAATATAGGAAAGGAATGATGAATACAATTCCTAATAACCTTCCTAAAACACGGTGAATGTATTCCCAGAAATAGATTTGTTTAAAATCTTCAAGTTCAAAATGGTAATGTTTCTTTTGATACTCAGGGAATTGTTTATAATGTTCAAATTCAGCAACCCATTCCGCTTCGTTCAACGGCGGAATCGTTCCTGAGATAAGATTGTAACTGGAAATTGAAAGTCCAGAATGAGTAAGACGGGTAATACCTCCTACTACAACCATTACGAAAATCAAAAAGCATCCTGTAAGGAGCCAGTAGATTACTTTTTTGTTGTCTTTGTTTGCCACGGAATTATGGTTATGAGTTCAGGGTTATGAGTTATGAGTTTTTTACCACAAGTACACGAATTACTTTTTTTCCGTTCCCCCCTCAGGGGTTAACGGGACTAATCCAATAGCCTTTCCTTTTTTTAGCATAAATTCCCGAGCAGCTTCATATTCATTCGGGATCTCACCTTCCAAAATCGCTTCTTTTATGGCGTCTTTAATTATTCCAATTTCGCGAGATGGCTTTAGATTAAACGTTTCCATAATCTCCTCACCCGTTACAGGTGGCTGGAAATTCCGGATATGATCGCGTTCTTCAACTTCCACAAGTTTATTGCGAACTAGCTGAAAGTTCTTATGATATTTTTTAAACTTTTTCGGGTTTTTTGTAGTGATGTCTGCTTCGCAAAGCGTCATTAAATCTTCCACATAATCTCCCGCATCAAAAATTAATCTTCTTACCGCACTATCAGTAACTTCGGAAGCAAGCGCAATAGGGCGGGAGCTCATCAACACCATTTTCTGGACAAACTTCATCTTGTCGTTTAAAGGCATTTTTAAGCGTTTAAAAAGCTTATAAACCATTTTGGCGCCTACAAATTCGTGAGCGTGAAATGTCCATCCTAATTTTTCATCAAACTTTTTAGTCGGTGCTTTCCCAATGTCGTGTAATAATGCAGCCCAACGCAGCCACAAGTCATCTGTGGTTTTTGAAATATTGTCTACTACTTCAAGTGTATGCCAAAAATTGTCCTTATGTGTTTGTCCTTCCTTTTCATCAATTCCTTGTAAGGCAACCAATTCGGGTAAAATAAAGGGTAGTAAGCCAGTTTTATGCAAAAGGGAAAAACCTTTTGATGGCGTTTCAGAAAGTAGGATTTTGTTAATTTCGTCAACAACCCGTTCTTTTGAAATTATTTTAATTCTATTAGCATTTCTTGAAATAGCATCAAGCGATTGTTTTTCAATAACGAAATCTAATTGTGAAGCAAATCGGATAGCGCGTAACATCCGTAAAGGATCGTCACTATAGGTAATATCTGGATCTAGCGGAGTACGGATTATTTTGTTTCGTAAGTCTTCAATGCCGTTGAAAGGATCCAAAAGAGCTCCAAAATTTTCGTTTGAAAGACTTAAAGCCAGAGCATTTATTGTGAAATCGCGACGGTTTTGGTCGTCTTCTAATGTGCCATTTTCAACGGCGGGATTTCTACTTTCTTCAGAATATGATTCTTTTCTCGCCCCAACAAACTCTAGTTCAATCCCACCGGTTTTAAGCATTGCGGTGCCGTAGGTTTTAAAGACTGAAACCTTTGGTTTTCCAGGCAGCAGTTTTGAAACTTCTTGTGCAAGGTCAATTCCGCTTCCAATTGCTACAATATCTATGTCTTTTGCTTCGCCTCGTTTTAAGATAAAATCGCGAACGTAGCCACCGATAACATAACTTTCTAGATTAAGATGTTTTGAAGCTTCTGAAACCGTTCTGAATATTGGGTTTTCTAAAGCCGATATATAGGTTTGTTTTGTCATTTAATTTTTCTCGCAAAGACGCCAAGGCGCAAAGGTTTTTAAGATTAAAGGCCTAAGAGGTTTTGTAAACCTTGCAGGACAAGCCGTTGTATTTCGTGCTTCCCTTCAGTCTTGTTTCTAAATAATTTCGCTCATATTACGCAAATAAAACACATTCAAATTCGTGTATTCGTGGTAAAAGCAATTCCTTTTTCTGATAAAGACCTACAAGGTTTTGAAAACCTTGCAGGACAGGCTGTCGTGTTTCGTGCTTCCCTTCAGTCTTGTTTCTAAATTATTTCGCTCATATTACGCAAATAAAACACATTCAAATTCGTGAACCTGCCCGTCCGGCAGGCGGGTTCGTGGCAATTCTTACTTCCGAATCACCGTCACCGAACCATCGTTTTTTAACTTGATGATAGCCGAAGGTTTCCCCGATTTTTTATCGCGGTGCAAATTTACAACATAGTCTACGCCTTCCAAAATTAAAGGGTCTATTTCGGCAAAGCTTTGTGGGGTGTTTGATCCACTAATGTTTGCTGAGGTTGAAACAAGGGGTCTGCGCAACTTTCGTATTAACTTTTTACAGAAATCATCTTTTGCTACCCGAACGGCGAGTGAATTGTCTTCAGCAATTATATTTTCTGCCACTCTAATTGGGTCATCATAAATAATTGTCGTTGGTTTTGCAGCATATTTCAAAATATCATAAGCCACTTCAGGGACGTCTTCAATGTATTCGTTCAACATTTTGTAATCGTTGACCAAACAAATCATCGATTTCTTGTCGCTGCGTTTTTTAAGTTTGAATATTTTTTCCACAGCTTCCGAATTGGTGGCGTCACAACCAATACCCCAAACAGTGTCGGTTGGATAGAGGATGATACCGCCTTTTTTTAGGACAGCTAGGGCATTTTCGATTTCATTTTTCATTGGTATAAACTATTTTAGAAATAGGAATATGCCCAACTGTTGTGTTTACTGAAAATACTACAGTTTTTACGTTCGAGGGCATTTCGTATAAAAGTTGATTTCTAGGTTCATTAGAAAGGATTCAGCAATATTTTGTGTTGAATCTGGATAGGACGAGTTCTGAATTCACATTCTAAATTTTGAAAAAAATAAATTTCCTCATCGACGATGAATGCTTGCAGAAGTCTTTGCCGACAAAATTACTATATATTTGCGAGACCAATCATTATTTTATTTGAATGAAGGTTATACATCTTAACGGTTCTGGCAGTTGGGGCGGCAATGAACAGCAAATGGCGGATATAATACCCGAACTTGAGAAATTGGGCATAACCAATATAGTCATGGGAAGACCGAACGCGCCTTTGCAAGCATACTGTTTAGAAAACAACATTCCATTTATTGAAGCTAAGGACGGAAAATTAAGTCGGAAAAAAAACTTTCGTTTTTTGAAGGAAATAGTGAATTCAGAAAAGCCCAATATGCTTCATCTTCATTCGAGCGATTCGGTTACTTTGTTTACGATTTCAGACTTGCTTTATAACTTAAAAACTCCAACCGTTTTTTCTAAAAAAGGAATGGGGCGCAGTATGAGTACGCTGAGTATTTATAAATACAATTATAAAAACATCAATCGTATTATTTGTGTTTCTGAGGCTGTCAAAAAATCGATGGAGCAAGAGGTAATGAAAAAGAAGAACCGAGAAAAGCTTGTTGTTATTTACGACGGAATTAATGTTAGTAGACTAGTTCCTGTTCGCGAAGAAAACTTGAAAACACTTTTTAATATTCCTTCAGAAAAGCAATTAATAGGAAACATCGCAAACCACGCGCCAGCCAAAGATTTACCAACACTTTTAAGGATGATGCATCATTTGGTTTACAGTCTTAAAAAAACGAATGTGCATTTGGTTCAAATTGGTGAGTTTACCGGAATGACGGAGGAAATAAAAGTGCTTCAAAATGAATTGGGTTTAATGGATTACGTAACGTTTACTGATTTTCAAAACAACGCGACAGACTTTTTACCTCAGTTTGATGTATGCGTAATGAGTTCGGAACGAGAAGGATTGCCACTAACCATTTACGAAGCTTTTTACAAGCGAGTTCCTGTTGCTAGCACAAAATCGGGTGGAATTCCAGAAGTTATTGTAGATGGAGAAAACGGGTTTCTTGCTGAGGTGGGAGACTTTAAAATGCTTGCCGAAAAAACAATTCAGATTCTAGAAGACCAAACATTGCAAGAGCAGTTTCGAAAGAATTCATATAAATTATTTATGGATAAGTTTAATGCCAGTAAAACTGCCGAACACACTTTAAATCTTTATAAAAACTTACAATAAATATAAATTGCTTCATGAAAACGTCTTTGTTAATTTCAACATATAACTGGCCAGAGGCACTGGAATTGGTTTTAATGAGTGTTAATAATCAGACCGAAAGTCCTGACGAAATACTTATTGCCGATGATGGTTCTAAGGAAGAAACAAAACAGTGTATAGCGAGTTTTCAGAAGAAGTTGACAATTCCAATTCGTCATTTTTGGCATGAAGACAAAGGGTTTCGTAAGTCGATAATATTGAATACGGCAATCGCCGCTGCAGAGGGAGATTATTTGATTCAGGTAGATGGTGATTGTATTCTACATAAGGATTTTGTAAGAGACCATAAAGCTTTGGCACAATCCAATGTGTATCTCTTTGGAAGTCGTGTTAATATTCGGGAAGAGTTTCTTCCAAAATTATTCGCCGCTCAAAAAATAAAGTTTGGCTTTTTCAACAAAGGAATTAAGAAACGAACCCGTAACCTTCGTGTTCCTGCATTCAGTAATCTCTATCAAACTACGAATGAGTTTTCAGATAAAATGAGAGGTTGTAATGTATCGTTTTGGAGAAAAGATGTAATCGCCGTAAATGGTTATAACGAAGAATTTGAAGGCTGGGGAAGGGAAGATTCTGAATTGGTTATTCGAATGATGAATAATGGTGTTTTAGGAAGAAGACTTCGCTATCGTGGGATAGTATATCATATTTGGCACAAAGTAAAGGACCAAAGCCGTTTCGAAATTAATGATACGATACAAGAGAAAACTCTCATCGAAAAAAGCAAATGGTGCGAAAAGGGGATTGATAAATATCTGTAGATAAACATCCTGGACTATTCAATCTTTCTATACATCAACCAAAGATTTACATAGCGTTTAAACACTGAAAACGCACTTAAATAGGCAAGTATAAAGCCTTCTTTTCCATCGAGAATACCTAGCCTAAAGAAAAATTGATATCCAAAACGGTAGAATGGTCTAAAAAAGAAGTGATAAAGCGTTGGTTTCTTATCTTTTTCATAGAGCATAACAGCTTGCAATTCGCTATAATGATGCATTTTAGCTGTGTAATCGTCAAAAGATTTATAAGTGTGATGTGGTAAATGATTTTTTAGTTTCAGCGTTTTTCCATTAGCAATTAAAAGTTCGTGAACTAAATTATCATTGTATTTACAGTAGCTTTTGTTGAAAAAACGGATGATATAATCGTTTTGAATACCGCTATATTTTAATAGTTTGTCCATAAAGTAATAATCACGCTTAACGAAATACCCTATTGCTGTAGGGTTTTTGGCTGTATGAATAATCTCGTCAGCTAGTTTCTTGGTAACTTCTTCATCAGGATCAAAAAAAGTAACCCATTCGTTTTTTGCCTTCGAAATTGCGAAGTTTTTTTGTTCTGAGAAGTTATTGAAAGGGCGCTGATAAACAGTGACTCTATCATACTTTTCGGCTATTTCTACTGTGCCGTCTGTACTAAATGAGTCTACAATAATGATTTCATCTGCAAACCAAAGACTCTCAATGTATGCTCCGATATTATCGGCTTCATTGAGTGTTATAGCAAGTGCGGAGATTTTTATAGGGTTTTCCAAAAACGAATTGTAATTTGCGTAAAAGTAATAATTATAAGAATCATAAATGAAACAATAATGGCTCGACTTCCTATTTTGATGTATCATCACGTATCCCTTGAAGATTCTAAGGGTTTAACCATTTCTGGGAAACACCTTGAAAGTCAGTTTTCATACTTAGCTGCCAAAGGGTATAAAACCTTTCATTTTAATGAATTAGATCACTTTGGGAAGGTTAAATCCAAGAAAAATATAATTATAACTTTTGATGATGCGTATGTTAGTCAAATGCAAATTGCTGTTCCGTTATTGAAAAAGTATAAGCTAAAAGCTACTTTTTTTGTGCCTTTAGATTTTTTGGGAAAAACTGACCTGTGGAATACTTCAGAAATAGATGTTATGACGATTGAACAGTTACAATCTCTTGATGCTGATGTAGTGGAGTTGGGGTATCATTCCTTTTATCACAAGAAATATACTGAGCTTTCAAATGCTGAAATTGAGGCAGATACACGGAGATGCATTGAATTTGTTTCAGAAAATAAGCTGCAATTTTCACCTGTTCTAGCATATCCTTACGGGAAATATCCAAAGGAAAAATTAAGAAGCAAAATCTTTCAGGAAATACTATCACAGAACGGAATTCAATATGGACTGCGCATTGGTAACCGAATCAATTCATTTCCTTTTAAAAAGCCTTATGAAATTGAGAGAATTGATGTGAAAGGGGAGTGGTCTCTTTTAAAATTCCGACAGAAAATTAGATTTGGAAAATTCTTCTAGTTAAACAATGATTAGCGAAGTTACCGAATTCCTTTTTGAAGCAGTAATAACTTGACATATCGTTGAAAAACGCCGTAAGCATTTACCGCAGACACGGTTAGTCCGGGAATTCCGTCAAAAATAGCTCCCTTTAAAATGTATGAGCTAAAAAAGCGATATCCGGGTTTGAAAAATAGGTGGAGCCACGTTGTTTTTTTGTTTCTTTTATATAAGTTTTCTGCTTGAAACCATGCGTACGATTCTTTCTTCTTTATGTAATTGCTCAGACCTTTATATGTGTAGTGAAGCATTTTGTTTTTCAACTTGCCAACGCTGCCGCTACAATGTAATTTTTCGTGAACTGTTCCTGTAAAATGCGCCCCTTCTCGTTTTACTAAGCGCAAAACATCATCACTATGATTGTATAAAAACCGATTCATATAGAAATGAGGGAAATTTATTAAGTACCCAGCATGCAAAGGGTTTTTAATAGTTTCCAGTATTTCCTCTTCTAGGGAATGTGTCACCCGTTCGTCTGCATCTAAAAATAGGATCCAATCGCCTGTAGCCTCTTTAATTGCAAAATTTTTCTGATTCGAAAAGTTATCAAATGCTCGTTGTAGAAACTTAGTTGCATGTTTTTTTGCAATTTCAGGGGTTTTATCAGCGCTGAAGGAATCGACAACAATTATTTCATCGGCAAAAGAAACAGAAAACAGTGCATCTTCAAGATAAGCTTCTTCGTTGAATGTGGGGATTATTACTGTGAGTTTGGGCATATTTTGTGATAAAGAAACTAGTTATTGCGTAGTGTTGCATGTTAGTTGTCGACTTAGCACGCTACATTTCAGGTGTTTTTACTTAATAGATTGAGTCTTGTTACAAAAATACTTTTTTAGTCATAATGAAATCTGCATTTCGCAATCAATATTTCACCTTCATTATATCGGTAAATCAATCGATGTTCGCTATCAATTGGTCTTGACCAAAATCCAGCATATTTATGTTTTAAAGGCTCAGGTTTTCCAATTCCATCAAAAGGATTTCGCGCAATGTCTTTTAAAATTTCATTTATTTTTTTTAGCTTTTTTTTGTCCGTTTTCTGCCAATATAAATAATCTTCCCAAGACTCGTCAACGAAAATATACTTCATTTCAATCTTCTATTAGATCCTTGTTAAAAGTCTTGCCTTGCTTAAGTTTGTCAATTGCGGAATCTAATCTTAATTCATTATTTCGAGAAGACAATTCGTGATTTGTAGCCATTAAAGAATTGTATTCTTGTAAAGACATGACTACAATTCCAGAATCTTTCCCACGATTTATAATCAATGTCTCAAAGTTCTTAATTACTCTGTCCAAATAGGTTTTCATATCCTTTCTAAAATCAGAAACAGTTGTTATTTGCATAATATTGTATTTATTAAAGTACAAATATACGTACAAAACAAGCTTTTTACAACTAATCTGTCGTATTGCTACCAACTTATAGAATGTCGCATCTTTTAACCACTATATTGAACCATTGATTCAATTCAACTTCTAAATATTTTTCACTGGCTGCGCCATTTTATCTAGATTGTTGAATTCGCTTTTCTATTTTGTCAATAAAAATTATCTTTTCGACAACGTCATTTATCGAAAATTTCTCAGCAAACTCTTGTTGATATATTTTCAAGCAGTGTTGGTAATCATTTTATGAAATTTTATCTAAATTACAACTTTTATAAACCTAAGCCAACTTCATAAATAACTTTATATTTGCAGGAATGAAGCAATTAGACACCTCCATAATAATAAGCACTTACAATTCCACCGACTGGTTGAAAAAAGTGCTGTATGGCTATAATAATCAAACGTATAGGCAATTTGAAGTTGTAGTTGCAGACGATGGCTCCAATGATGAAACGCGCCAGCTGCTAAAACAAATGGAGACTGAGCTTTTTTATCCTATAGTCCACGTTTGGCATGAGGATAGAGGTTTTCAGAAATCCCAGATTCTCAATAAGGCGATTTTGAATTGCAATACCGAATATATAATTATGAGTGATGGCGATTGTATTCCGCGAAAAGACTTTGTGGAGCAGCACGTTAAATATAGAGAGGAAGGTTATTTCCTATCTGGAGGTTATTTTATGCTGCCAATGAATATTTCCGAAGCAATTTCAAAGGAAGATATTTATTCAGAAAAATGTTTTGATGTTTCTTGGTTAAAGCAACTCGACTTAAAACCTTCTTTTAAAAACAACAAACTTTTGTCGGGACCGTTGAAATCATTTCTTCTCAATTCGTTTACACCAACCAACGCCAGTTGGAACGGACACAACGCTTCTGGTTGGAAAAAAGATATTGTAGCTATTAACGGGTTTGACGAGCGTATGCAATATGGCGGACAAGATCGCGAACTAGGCGAACGGCTTGTAAACAGCGGAATTAAACCGAAACAGATTCGTTACAATGCCGTGGTTTTACATCTCGATCATCCAAGAGGATATAAAAATCAGAAGTCTATTGATAAAAATCAAGCAATTCGAAAACAAACGCGCGAAAAAAAATTGAAATGGACTCCTTTTGGAATTGTGAAAGAGGAAGTAGTGACTGAGGCTAACGAAGCTGCGATTGTCACAACCTATAACTATCGAGAATAGGGCTGAATCCTACTAATTTGAATGTTTATTTTCCAGTTTTTTTATATACGCCAACTTTCCAATAGCGCATTTTTTCATCTGTGGTAACTGTCGTGTAATCTAACTCTTTCAATCTATCATCTTCTTTAAAATACTCCCACGAACCAGGACCTTCGCGGAAAATGGAAATTATTAAAACTCCCTCGGGGGAGAGGCTTTCCAGCATTCTTGTGAGTACGTTTTGTTTTTCAGAATCGTGGATGTAATAAAAAGCTTCGTTAAAAACAATTGCATCAAATTTCTGTTCTGGCTGAAACTTCATTGCATCGGCAGCTATAAATTTGGTTTTTGGTAAATTCTTTTTAGCAGCTAGCTTGATCGATTCACTTGAAAAATCCAAACCCACAAAATAGGAATAGTCGTTTGGATTCATGCGTTCAGTCAGCACGCCTTCTCCACATCCAATGTCTAGAATACTTGGATTTTCAGGAGCAAATTGTTTTATCGATTCTATTATTTTTTGATAGCGGGCTACTTCTTTATCGCTTTTAAGATTATCCCATCTCCCGCTTCTATATTGGCGGTTCCATCGATGCATCCTACGCCAGTTATGAAATTTATCTAGTAGGTTCATTTGTTTAAAGTGTTTCTAGGTGATGTTCCAAGAATGGTTTTAATTTTGAAAGAATCATTTCTGGAGTCAATTCCTTGTAAAGTGCATTAGGGTCTGCTTCAATTTTTCTTCGTTCTTCAAGTGTAAAGCTATCAAAAAGTGCTGGTTTCTCTTCTAATAAATGAATGGAATCGTGTAAGTCTGAATCCTCAAAACTGCTCCAATGCTCTTTGTTGACGTATGGGGAATAAATTGTAAATGTCGGTTTATTCAAAGCCTTGGTAATATGGACACTCCCGCCTTCGTTGGAAACCAAAAGGTCGCATTTGTTCATTAGAGTTATAAAGCCTCGGATGGAGTCTTCGTATATATCAGGGTTAATTTGTTCTTTATTTTTGCACATTTGGTACAATTTCAATGCTTCTTCCTTTTGATAGGGCGCATAATTGAAAAGAATGGTTCCCTTATAATTTTCAGTAATGTAATCTATAATCTCCACCATATATTCGTGGGGCATAGATTTTTGTGGCGTGCTTCCAAAAACCCCCAACATTATTACTGGTTTTTGAAGCGAATCGATTCTGTTGTAATTATGTTCTTCTTTTGTCAGGAAGATTTTAGGCTCATAATCGGGATTATTTAAATCGAAAACAGAGCTTATCATATTAATACGATCTTCGATTGCTTTTCCGCAAGTTTTAGAGCGTTTCTCTAGTAAACTGATTGGGTGTGTGTAAAAATTAATTTTGAGCTCTTTATGCGCTCGCTTCAAGCCGATTCTGTATTTAGCGTTTGAAAATAAACAGATTGCTCTACTTTGGAACTTGGAATATGGATCAAAAATAATGTCGTATTTTTCCTTTCTTATTTTTGAAATGGTCTTTAAAAGGTTACCGATTTTTTTTAGTTCTTTTTCCTTAACTGAAATAACGCGGTCAATATTCGGATTGTTTTCTAAAACTCCGGTGGTGTAATCGTAAACAAAATAAGTCACTTCACTATCTGGGAAGATTTTCTTAATATTGTTTGCAATGATCGAACTGATCAAAACATCACCAATTCTTTTATTTTGTATAACGAGTATTTTCTCCATAAAGATTACCTTCGCAAAATAATCCTTTTGACGATATAAATACAAAAAATGCGCGATAATTTTGTTGTTCATCCACATTATTCACAATTAGAGAACGAGTTGCAAAAAACACTGCAAAATTTCTCTAAAAACGATGAGTATGTAACTCAAGGCCAACGAAATGTGATAAAGAAAGTCGCCATTGATGGTGTAACCTTCAATATCAAAAAGTTCAAGACTCCAAACGCTTTGCAGTCGGTAGTATATCGTTTTCTTAGAAAGAGCAAGGCAATGCGATCGTTTGAATATGCTAAAAGACTAATTGAGTCTGGAATAAACACTCCGTTTCCAGTAGCCTATTCGGAAAGTTTTTCAGCTGGGCTTACAGACAGTTACTATATAAGTCAGCATTTAGAGTACGATTTTGATTTCCGTGAACTTATCCATAATCCGAAGTTTGAAAATAGGGATGAAATTCTAAGACAGTTTACACGATTTACTTTTAAACTTCACGAAAACAATGTCAATTTTCTAGATCATTCTCCAGGAAATACGCTGATAGTAGTCAATAAAAACGACAATCCTCAATACGAATTTTATCTAATCGACCTTAATCGTATGCGTTTCGAGCCGATGGATTTTGATAAGCGTATGGACAACTTTAGACGATTGTGGCTTTCAAAAAAGATGATACAGATAATGTCAAAGGAGTATGCCGAACTTTATGGCAAGCCCTATGAAGAAGTTCACGCTTTAATGTCTAAATATAGCAGACAGTTTCAGAAGAAAATAAATAGTAAGAAGTTGCGGAGGCGGAGGAAATAGCAGTTGAAGATGAAGATGAAGTTTTGACAATAAAACTTCTTTCAAAACATTATTTTCTTCAACTGCTGCTATTTACAATACAACCAATTAAACCGCCACCCCGTACTCCCTCAGGGCATCATTCAGTGAAGTTTTCAAATTAGTACTTGCTTTTCGGGTTCCAATTATCAAGGCACAAGGAACTTGATAGTCGCCCGCAGGAAACGATTTAGTATAACTTCCCGGAATAACTACAGAGCGTTCGGGAACGTATCCTTTTATTTCTACAGGTTTTTCACCTGTTACGTCAATGATTCTTGTGGAAGCCGTCAGCACAACGTTAGCACCCAAAACAGCTTCTTTCCCCACGCGAACGCCTTCAACTACAATGCAGCGTGAGCCTATAAACGCATCATCCTCAATAATAACGGGTGCAGCTTGAAGTGGTTCTAAAACGCCTCCAATGCCAACGCCACCGCTTAAGTGTACGTTTTTACCGATTTGAGCGCAACTGCCCACAGTAGCCCACGTGTCTACCATTGTACCTTCGTCAACATACGCGCCAATATTCACATAACTCGGCATAAGGATAACTCCTTTAGAGATATAAGCCCCGTGACGTGCCACAGCGTGAGGAACAACTCGGATTCCTTTCGCTTCATAACCTGATTTCAAAGGAATTTTATCGTGATATTCAAAAATACCAGCTTCCATAGTCCGCATTTTTTGAATCGGGAAGTAGAGTACGATTGCTTTTTTAACCCATTCGTTTACCTGCCAGCCATCAGCCGTTGGTTCAGCACAACGGAGTTCCCCTGCATCACAAAGGTTAACAACTTCGCGTATGGCGACAATGGTTTCAGTTTCGGAGAGTAGGGAACGGTCTTCCCAAGCTTTTTCTATGGTTTGTTTAAGTCCTTGCATAAATATTATTTTGAATTCGGTTCAGAATCATTGAACCAAGTTTTTTACTGTGTTATTCGCTTGTCGTTACTATCAACGACATTTTGACAAATATACTCTTCATAAATCAAAATCAGAATAGATAGTAGTATAGTAATTAACAAACTCTTACTTTTGCAGTCGTTATGGGAAGGATTTTAGCATTGGATTACGGCAGTAAACGCACAGGTATTGCCATTACAGACGAAATGAAGTTGATTGCTTCAGGGTTGACAACCGTTGCTACCTCTGAATTAATGGAGTTTTTGAAGAAATATATCGCTTCAGAAAAAGTAGCATTGGTTTTAGTGGGTGAACCGAAGCAAAAAGACGGAACGCATTCCAATATTGAACAAGAAATTCAGAAGTTTTTAAAGAAATTTACCAACGTTTTCCCCGACTTAGAGGTGAAACGTGTTGATGAACGTTATACTAGTAAAATGGCTTTTCAAACAATGATCGATAGCGGCTTAAAGAAGAAGCAACGCCTAAATAAAGCGTTGATTGATGAGATTAGCGCGACGATAATTTTACAAGAATACCTTTATAATGGCTAGTGAATAATGGGATTGCTTCGAGAATTACAGCCGAAAAAAACCTGAACCGATAATTATAATTTAATCATTAATCATTAAACATTTACAAATGGTTTTACCTATTGTTGCATACGGCGACCCCGTATTACGAAAAGAAACCGAAGCGATAACCAAGGATTTTCCGAAGTTGGATGAGCTAATCGAAAACATGTTCGAAACTATGTATGCGGCGCGAGGCATCGGGTTGGCAGCACCACAAATTGGAATGGCTGTCCGACTTTTTATCGTAGATGCGACCATTTTTGAAGATGATGAAGATTTAACTGAAGAGGAACAAAAATTTGCTTCAACATTTAAAAAGGTGTTCATTAATCCTGAAATAATTGAAGAATCAGGCGATGAGTGGGCTTTTAATGAAGGGTGTTTAAGTATTCCTGATGTACGTGAAGATGTTTTCCGTCAGCCTGAAATTACGATTGTATACGAAGATGAAAACTTCAAAAAACACAAAGAAACCTTAAGTGGTATTGTTGCTCGCATTGTGCAACACGAGTACGACCATATTGAAGGTGTTCTTTTTACAGACAAACTTTCGCCTTTAAAGAAAAGGTTAATTAAAAGTAAGTTGACCAACATCTCTAAAGGGAAAATAGATGTCGATTACCGAATGCGTTTTCCCAATGCAAAAAAGAAACGTTAACACGCTTGTTTATATTAATCAAACCAAAGATATTTGCAACCGTTAAAATTTAAAAATATTTTATGAGCTTAGAAAAAGTGCTATCCATTTCCGGCAAACCGGGACTTTTCTTATTAAAGAATCAAACTCGTAATGGTTTTCTAGCAGAATCGCTTCTGGATGGAAAAACCGTGAACGTTAGTGGTCGCCACAGTGTGAGTCTACTTTCTGAAATTGCTATTTATACGTTAACTTCTGAAGTGCCACTTCGAGAAGTTTTTCAGAAAATTGCAGACAAAGAAGAAGGAAAGGAAGCCATAAGCCACAAGGTTTCAAAAGAAGAATTAGAAGAATATTTCTTCAATATTTTACCAGATTATGATGAGGATCGTGTTTATCCAAGCGATATCAAAAAAGTAATTCAGTGGTACAATATGCTTGTTAAAAACAACTTGACCGATTTCTCTGTAGCTGAAAAGAACGCTAATGAAGAAGGCAAAGAAGCTGTTGAAGCCACTAAGGAAACAAAAACTTCTGGAGCTGCAAAATCCGTTGCACCTAAAAACACAGCTCAAAAAGCCTCATCTGCAAAGAAAGGTGGAGCCACTAAAAGCGCTGCTTCACGTAAAACCTAATATTATATTTTCAGAAAAGCATAGTTCTGAATAATAAAATTATTTTAATAAAATCCTTTAATTCCAATTATGGTATTAAAGGATTTTTAGTTTTTCCTAACTTCAGTTTCTGCCAACAAACAATCTTTTCCGAAAACTATATTGAACGCAACTTATCTTGTGTATTTTTGCGTTAAATAACTAGAAAACTTAAGCTATGAAATTTTTTATCGACACTGCTAACCTTGATCAAATTCGCGAAGCCCAAGACATGGGAATTCTTGATGGAGTAACTACAAACCCATCGTTAATGGCTAAAGAAGGTATTACAGGCCGTAACAACATACTGAAACACTACGTAGACATTTGTAATATTGTTGACGGAGACGTTTCAGCAGAGGTAATTGCAACCGATTTTGATGGAATGGTAAAAGAAGGGGAAGAGTTAGCAGAACTTCACGACCAAATTGTAGTAAAAATTCCAATGATAAAAGAAGGCGTGAAAGCAATTAAATATTTTGCCGATCGAGGTATTCGAACAAATTGTACGTTGGTATTTTCTGTGGGGCAAGCGTTATTGGCTGCAAAGGCGGGAGCTACTTACGTTTCACCATTTATTGGAAGATTGGACGATATTTCTACAGACGGACTCGAATTGATTGCAGACATTCGTCTTGTTTATGATAATTACGGCTTTGAAACAGAAATTTTAGCAGCTTCAATCAGGCATACAATGCACGTTGTAAATTGTGCAAAAATTGGAGCCGATGTAATGACGGGACCACTATCATCAATTGAAGGGCTTTTAAAGCACCCTCTAACAGATAGCGGATTGAAACAATTTTTGGCAGACCACAAAAAGGGGAACTAAATTTCTATTTCATTCAAGAAATAAATTCTAGAAAGCAGCATTTAAAAAAAATGGGGAGTTTTTGCTATTTGTTTAAAAACCCAAGCAATAACTCCTCAAAATCGTTATTAAACATATTTGTATTTCCATCAAGAATTACGGAGTTTTTGTCCAAAATAATTGCTTTGCTAGTTGTGCTAAGGACTAACTGTTTCTCTGCTTCTGGAACATTTTCTAGTTGAAATTCCTGTTTTGGGTTGTACCCTAAATTTTTAACAGTGTTTCGCCATTTTTTAAAGTGTGTGTCCCTGTTGATGGCAATAAAGTTATATTCAGGATATTTAGATTTCAATTCGGCAGAACGGTTATGAACCATTTTTGCTTGATTTGGAGATTCAGCAGACCAAAAATAAAGCACAGTTGGTTTGGTTACTACACTATGAAGGTTCAGCACATTGTTGTCCATCGATAGCAATGAAACGTTCGAAATCAAATTGCCTTTAGACATTTTAATCGTGGCTTCTGTCAATTCTTCAATCTCGATTAGGTGTCTTGAATTATTATTTAAACTCGCGAACAACTCATAAAATTGCTTTTCTTCATTTGGATCTTTCGCGCAAAACAAATAGCGAAATGCGGTAAATCGCAACAAACTGTTTTTAATAGAATCGTTTGATATAGCACTGTTTATGGCGTTTATTTTATCAACGCTAAAATCGTATGAATTACGATCAGTTCCAGGAGGATGTTTTGCAATTGTCAAATTAGTGAAATAGCGATTTAAAAAACGGTAGTAAGGATAATAAAATCGAAGCTTTTCATTATTGAAATCTATATCTTTTCTAAAACTATAAAAATCATCCCCAATTGTTTCAATCCTACTTCTGTTGGCCATTCCGTACATTTCCTTTTTGGAAAAATAATCATAGTCAATAGAAGCTTGAGCTACTTCTTTAAAACCTTCGCTTACAGTATTTTTATCAAGAAAATCTTTATACTCGATTTCTTTTTCAACCTTTATTGAGTCGATTTTTGAGGTAAATTCTTCTGGAGAAAGCGTATACCATTTTGGAAGAATTTTGTTTTCTTTTTCACTTCTCAAATATAGGTCCATCAACAAGTTGTTTTGTTCTGCACCTTTTCCTGAATAGGCTAATGATTCGTCAAATTCAATTGTATTTACGTGTATTAAAAGGCTGTCTCCCGGTTCAATATAAAAAACCTGGGTTTCATTGTGTCGAATGGTGTATAACCCCTCTTTTATTTTATCGGTTCTATATAAAAAGAAATTATTGGAATCGAGATTAACCGTGTCCATTACCAGTTTACCTTGACCAAAAATAACATAGTCTAACTTCGGATTTACTATTTGACCGCCTATCCAGGTAGTTCCATCAACAGGGTTGTTCTTCTCTTTACAAGAAAATAGGGTTAACAGTAGTATAACAAGAGGAAGTAATTTTCTAACCAAGAGCACATTAATTATAATTGTGAACAAATGTAACCGAGAGCATCAATGGATTGTGTTAAATCATGGTTAAAAGCGCCATTTGAAAGTTAATCTTTTCAGCGTATCAGTTAAATGGCTACTTTTGCGCAAAATTTAAGAAAGTATGCTATCAGTTTCAAATTTATCAGTTCAGTTCGGCAAAAGAGTTTTGTTCGACGAGGTAAGCACTCAATTTACCACTGGTAATATATATGGTATTATCGGGGCTAACGGTGCGGGAAAATCTACCTTCCTAAAAATAATTTCAGGAAAACAAGAGCCAACTTCAGGACGGGTGCACTTAGAAAAGGGTAAGCGCATGTCTGTTTTAGAACAAAACCACAACGCTTACGATGATTTTATGGTTTTAGAAACCGTTGTACGAGGTAATAAAGAGCTTTTCGCTATTAAAACTCAAATCGATAAACTTTACGAGGATTATACCGATGCAAATGCTGAAAAAATAGGTGAACTTCAAGTTGAATTTGAAGAAATGAACGGATGGAATGCTGAAAGCGATGCAGCGACATTGCTTTCACACCTTGGCATTGATGAAAGTTATCATTACACGTTAATGAAAGATTTAGATGGAAAACAAAAAGTTCGAGTGCTACTTGCACAAGCACTTTTCGGAAATCCAGACGTCCTAATTATGGACGAGCCTACAAACGATTTGGATTATGAAACAATTACGTGGTTGGAAAACTTTTTAGCCAATTATGACAATTGTGTTATCGTTGTTTCGCACGACCGTCACTTTTTAGATTCGGTTTGTACACATATTAGTGATATCGATTTCGGAAAAATTACGCACTACAGTGGTAACTATACTTTTTGGTATGAAAGTAGTCAATTAGCGGCGCGCCAACGTGCTCAGCAAAACAAAAAAGCCGAAGAAAAAAAGAAAGAGCTGCAAGAGTTTATTATGAGGTTTAGCGCAAACGTGGCGAAAAGTAAGCAAGCTACATCGCGTAAAAAGATGATCGAGAAATTAAATATTGAAGATATAAAACCTTCAAGCAGACGTTATCCTGCTATTATTTTTGATCGCGATCGTGAAGCAGGAGATCAAATTTTAAACATAGAAAACCTTTCATCTTCAATTGATGGGGAGGTGTTGTTTAAAAACGTTAATTTAAACTTAGCGAAAGGAGATAAGGTTGTTGTTTATTCAAGAGATTCACGTGCTGCCACAGCTTTTTATGAAATATTAAATGGCAATTTAAAACCAGATAGCGGTGAATTTCAATGGGGAATTACAACCAATCAGAGCTATTTGCCGTTAGATAATGAAGAATTTTTCCAAAACGATTTATCTTTAGTTGATTGGTTACGTCAATACGCCAAAACTGAAGAAGAACGTGAAGAAGTTCATATTAGAGGGTTTTTAGGTAAAATGCTTTTCAGTGGTGAAGAAGCATTAAAAAAGAGCAATGTGCTTTCTGGAGGTGAAAAAGTGCGCTGTATGTTAAGTAGAATGATGATGATGCGTGCTAACGTTTTAATGCTAGACGAACCTACAAATCACCTAGATCTAGAATCTATTACAGCATTTAACAACTCACTTAAAAACTTTAAGGGAACCGTGCTTTTTACAACGCATGACCACGAATTTGCACAAACTGTTGGAAATAGAGTAGTAGAATTAACTCCAAATGGCGTTATCGACCGTTATATGACTTTTGATGAGTATATGGACGATAAGAAAATAAAAGAGCAACGCGAAAAAATGTATGCTACCGAAGCGGAATAATATTTTTAGTTTATAAACGAAGTGTGGTGTGGACTTATACAATAAGGCACACCACATTTGTTTTTTAGTGAATTTTAATTACTTCTGGTTATTTATTTCTTCTCCAATTTCTATAAAAAATTCATCAATGATTGGCTGTGCTTTTGCCATTTCATCCTCCCGAATATAGATTCTCATTTGGTTGTTAATATCTGCAGCAAATCCTGCTCTAGTTGCACTTTCATGGTCATCTTTCTGTACAGGACTTATTCCTATTTCATTTAATCGCGCAATTAAACCCATAGCAACCAAAGATGGACCTGTGTATATTCTTTTAATTTCCGACATCGTTTTTTATTCTTCAGTTTCTGCAATAAAAACATCGGCGATGGGCTTGGCTTTGGCAACTTCATCTGCTCTAACAAAAACCCGAATCTGACCAGAATAGTTGCTTCCAGAGCCAAACATTACTGCATTTTTTTGATCGTCCCGTACAATTGGAACAATGCCAATTTCTTCCAATCTTACTACGAGTGCTTCGGCCATTAAAACAGGGCCAGTGTAAATGCGAACTGTTTCTTCTTTGCTTTCAGACATAATTATTTTGTTTTATTGATACAGTTACTAAGGTACTAACTTATTTTAGACTTTACATCAATCCTGTCCTAAATAAATTTTGTTGTCCATTTGAAAAGTTTTTTAATTTTTTTCGACCTCTTTTCTTTTTTGCATCGCCCAAAAAAGAAACAAAAAAGTCTAGGCTGACGAAACTTTATCTAAATTTATCATTCGGCAGCTAAATTTTAGGAACTCGCTTTGATATTTCTTGCTAAATATAAAAATTTATAATGCTCAAACAGCCTAAAATTTTTAACGCTGCTCTCATTTCAAATTTTACGATAAATTTCCGATAGGCCGATTTGACATTTAATTTTCAACCCCTTAAAACATTAAACCTCCAAAAATATTAATAAAATAAGGTGTTTTGCAGAGATTAGTAAAAACGTTTAGGACGCTATTGACTTTACATCGATAAATTTTATAAAAACTATCGTTGTTCTCCTAATTAATCGCTACTAAGGCTTTAAAGATTACATGCTGTGTGTTCTGCTTTTGGGTGTCAATCTTAATGGCTATATTGTATTACCTTGAAATAATCAATTATGAAGTTGTTTATAATGTTATTAATGGCTTTTACTATGGTTTTGTCTAATGCTCAAGATTTCAAATCCAAAGCTATTCCTCTTAATGATGAATCTAGCTTGGATACACTCATTAAAGCGGCTGGAAACAAAAAGCTTGTAATGCTAGGCGAAGCCAGTCACGGTACGCACGAATATTACCTCTGGCGCGACAAAATAAGCCGCCAATTAATTGAAAAACATAACTTCAGCTTTATTGCTCTGGAAGGAGATTTTGCAAGTCTATACCGCCTTAACCAGTATGTTAAGAATATGGAAGGAGCCGAAAACTCTGCGAGAGAAGTATTGCTAAAACTTGATCGTTGGCCAACTTGGATGTGGGCTAATGAAGAAATAGTAGCACTGGCAGAATGGCTTCGAAAGTATAATGACAATTTGCCTCAGAACGAGAAAATTGGTTTTTATGGCATGGATGTATATGATGAATGGAATTCTAAAAAGATGGTTTTGGAGCTGCTGGAAAGCACGGATAAAGCCAGCTACGATTTTGTAAAAGCTGAATACGATTGCTTTCATCCGTATAAAGGAGATAGTTGGCAATATGCACGCGCAGTAAAGGCTGGGAAAAAGGATTGCGCTACTGCCACGAAAAATGTTGTCGATTACATTAGAAATAATCGAAATTTGCTAAGCGACTTGTCTGATGATACTTATTTTTATTTGCTTCAAAATGCAATCGTCTTTCACAATGCAGAGGAATTTTATAGGGAGAGTATAGCATCTAAAGAATCTGCCTCGTGGAATTCCAGAGTGTTTCATATGCAAGAAACGGTAGGGGATTTACTTTCACTCTATGGCAGGGATTCAAAAGGAATTGTTTGGGCTCATAATACCCACATTGGCGATGCTTCGTATACCAATATGCGGAATTTTGGAGAAAAAAATATTGGGCAACTAAGCCGTGAAAGTTTGGGTAGTGAAAATGTGTTTTTAATAGGCTTTACTACCTATAAAGGAAAGGTTATGGCTGCCCGCAGTTGGGGAAGTGCGATGCAGGAAATGAAAATACCAAAAGCTATCTCCAAAAGTTTGGAATCAAAATTGAATAAAATTGGTCATAAATCACTGTATATTATTTTTGATGAAGAGGATAGAAAAGAAAAGAACCTAAAAGTTATGGGAAATAGGGCGGTAGGCGTGGTGTACAATCCAGAATCCGACAGAAGGCAATTTGTTCCTACCCTTGCTTCTTTGCGCTATGATGCTATAATATTTTTTAAAAACACCACAGCCTTGAAGGTTTTGATTAAATAAAAAGATGTTTCTTGATACTTTGAAGATGTGCGAAACGTTATGTCAATTATTAATACTTAATTATTATATTTACGACCTATAAAAAATCCCTATGATGCTAAAGAATATTTCGCTACTACTTTTTATTGTCGTTTGTGGCAACCTAGTTTCCGCTCAAAAGTACCTATCAAAAGAGATGCCTGAGATCTCAGAGGAATGGAATGAAAATACATTTACTTCTACCAAAACATTTACTGAGAACATTGGTGGAGCGCAAGAATTCACAATTCTATCTGCAATTTTAAAAGATAACTCATTGGCCAAATCTATTGAAAACAATGAGATGGTTACTGTTTTTGCTTTTAGTGACGCCGCATTTTCTGAATACAGCAAAAAAGAAAAAAACGCGCTTTTGGCAAATAAACAAATGATGAATTCGGTTGTTAAATACCTTATTGTTCCAGGACGTATAGACAAACACGGACTTGAAACAGAAGCGAAAAAACACAAAGATCAGTTTTACTTAGCTACACTTTTAGGTGAAAAATTAAAGGTTATTGAAGAAGGTGGCCAACTTTATTTAATAGATATGGAAGGTCGACGCGCTGCTATTACTGCAACGAATTTCACTCATAAAAATGGGTTTTTTCATATTATTGATGGTTTGGTTTTTCCAAATATCAAGTAGAAAAAATCAGTATTTTTCTGAAAGCACTCTAATTCCGCACGCTAGAAATATTACAATTTGATTAACGTTCAAGTTTGCCGAAAAACCATTCGGTTAGGTTATTTTTGCACGCTCTAAGTACGTTATGGTTAATCATCTTTTCAAAACTTGCGTTTTATTTTCTGTGCTTTTTTGGGTTTCATTTGTTCAATCCCAGAACATTACGGTTGATGCCAATACCTACACCCCACAACAACTTGTTGAAAGTATTTTAATAGATAGTGGCTGTATTGATAATGTTCAAATTACCAATGCGGTAGGAGGAGGTTTTCAGGATTCAGATAAAAGTTATGGATACTTTAATGCAAACGGAAGTGATTTTCCATTTGAAAAAGGTGTCGTTCTTTCTACCGGTAAACTTGCGAATGTACCTGGACCAAATACTACCCTAAGTGACGATGATGCCCCAGGATGGATTGGAGACCCCGATTTAGAAGCCGCACTTGGTATTCACAATACTACCAATGCCACAATTATCGAATTTGATTTTGTGCCCAATGCCGACAACATTCGGTTTCGTTATATTTTTGCTTCCGAAGAATATCAACAAGGCGACCCCAATACGTGCCGTTATTCCGATGCCTTTGCTTTTTTAATTAAACCAGTCGGTGGAAGTTATAATAATATTGCTTTAGTTCCCGGTACCAACACGCCGGTTCAGGTAACGACCGTGCATTCTGGTATTCCTGGTTCTTGCCCTCCAATAAACGAAACCTATTTTGAAGGTTGGAACGGTCCAAATGCGCCTATAAATTTTAACGGTCAAACAAAGGTTTTAATAGCTGAATCTCCTGTTACAATTGACCAAGCGTATCACATAAAACTTGTTATTGCAGACGAAGGGAATCACAGGTACGATTCCGCTGTTTTCTTGGAAGGTGGGAGTTTTAACATTGCAGCAAATTTAGGTCCTGACCGAAGTTTTGTAACCAATAATCCGTTGTGCGAAGATGAAATCTACATTTTAGACGCAACTCCCGTAGGAAACAATCCTGTTGGGTATAAATGGTTTAGAAATGATGTTTTACTTACAGGCGAAACCTCTGCAGAACTTACTGTTACAACCGAAGGAGTATATAAAGTAGAAATAGACTTCGGAAACAATTGTATTGCAATAGATGAGGTTTTAATTGAATTTGATGGACCTGTTGCCGCCCAGAATACCGATTTGTACCAATGCGATTTTGTTAATAATGGTCGCGCTACTTTCAATCTGTTCAATGCTGAAGCGGCAGTTATCGATGGCAATCCATTGCTTCGGGTGTATTCTTTTCATAGAAGCTTTGCAAATGCTGAAGCCAATTTCGACCCAATTCCTAACCCTAGGAGCTACACAAATACACAACCAGATGAAGTAGTGTTCGCACGTGTTGTTTCAGATTATGGATGTGTTGGGGTTGCCGAAGTAACCTTAAAAGTAACGACCAATACCGTATCGCCATTTCAACTAGTGGCTTGTTCAAATGAAGGAACTCCAGGGTATGCCACCTTCAATTTGTCAGAAGTTTCTTCAGAATTAATAGCACTTTTCGGAAGTAATTCAAATGTAAAATATTATCGTTCTTACGCTGATGCTATTGCGCAACGAAATCAACTTTCAGTTCCATTTGTAAATACACAAGCAGGGATTCAAACTATTTTTGCAAGAATTTCAGGAAATGAAGGATGTTTGGGAACAGCCGAAGTAAATTTAAGGGTAATTAATACACCTGAATTTGAAAGCCCCGACACTTTTACGTATTGTGTAAACAAATTTCCTGCAGAAATAACACTTTCATCAGGGCTTATCGGAACAATTACCGATACTGAATTCCTTTGGTCTACAGGTAGCACCGAACCCCAAATTGAAGTAAATGAAGCTGGGACTTATACAGTAACCGTTACTCGCTTTAGAACGATTGATGGTGAAACTTATACGTGCACAAGTACCCGAACTATAACGGTAGTAGATTCTGAACCATTACAAGTATCGTATACTCTTCAAGGTGAATATGGAAACCAAACCCTAACTGTTTCAGTTTCGGGAACGGGAGATTATCTTTACGCTTTAAATGATGGTCCATTTCAAGAAAGCAATGTTTTTGAAAATTTAGAATTAGGAAGATATTTATTGACTGTAAGAGAAGTTGATGGCTGCCAATCGGTTACAATCCCTGTTAGTGTTGTAGGGTATCCAAATTTCTTTACTCCAAATAATGATGGTTATCACGATTTTTGGCAGTTAAGGGGGCTAAACGGCAACAATATGCAATTAAAACAGGTACTTATTTTCGACCGTTTTGGAAAATTTCTTCACTCACTTGATTTAGAAGGAATAGGCTGGGATGGCACCTATAACGGCGAAAAACTTCCTTCTTCCGATTACTGGTTTAGGGCAATTTTTATGGATGGCAGCGTTTATAAAGGTCACTTTACCTTAAAACGATAATTACCCAATTTAGGTAATCGCAACCTGTTGTTTTCTACTTGTTATTTTATACGAAAGCCTAATATTTATCTACACTTGAACAACCGTTAATTCATATTTTGACTAATTTTGATACTCAATCATTTCTCAAGATTATGTCAAAAACCTCTTCTAAAATAGCCTCTCAAATCGCTCTTGAATATTTCAATTTAAAAGCTAAATCTACTACGCTCAATAGTTATGCAGATGAAAATTTTCTACTTGAAACAGATTCAGGAGAAAAGTTTCTTCTTAAAATATCGAATGAAGCAGCTAAAGAGAACTTAGATTTTCAGGTTCGGTTGTTGCAACATCTTTCTGGAATGAAGCTGCCATGTCTAATTGCACGAACTGTTTTAGACAAGAATGGAAATGCACTTGCAGCTATTTCAAGAAATAAAACTGCTCGTTTATTAAGTTGGATTCCAGGAAGACTATGGGCTACTGTAAACCCTAAGACCGATGTTTTACGCAATAATTTAGGAAAGGTTGCAGGAACTTTAACCACGGCTTTACAAGATTTTGAGCATCCTGCGGCACATCGTAGATTGGATTGGGATTTGGCTAATGCCGATTGGACAAAACGATATTTAAATAGATTTTCTGGTGAGGAGAAGAAAATGATTTCGTATTTCCAGCAAAGGTTTTCTGAGGTTGAACACACGTATAAAACACTTCCAAAAAGTGTGGTTCACAATGATTTGAACGATTACAACATTCTCGTTTCCGAAGACATCTCAAACCCTTCAGTTAGTGGCATAATTGATTTTGGCGATGCTGTTTATACACAAACCATCAACGATTTGGCTATTGCTTTGGCGTATGCAACTATGAATTTGCCCGAGCCACTTTCGGCAGCACTCGATGTGGTTTCTGCCTACAATAAGCAATATAAATTTTCAGAAAATGAATTAGCCTGTCTTTATGTTTTAGTCGGAATGCGATTAGTGACCACAGTAGTAAGTGCTTCTCTAAAAAAAGAAGAATTCCCGAATGATGAATATTTCGTAATCAGCGAAAAACCCGCGTGGGACTTGCTTAAAAAATGGTTTCATGTAAACGAAAATTTCGCACACTATTCTTTCCGTAAAGCTTGCGGATTTACAGCACATCCACAGGAATTAGCTTTTAAACTTTGGGCAGAAAACAATCAAATTTCCTTAAAAACAGTATTTCCAACAATTCATTTTGATTCAGTCATTAATCTAGATATGAGTGTGGGAAGTACCTTGTTGGGGAATCTTTCAGAATATAGCGATACCGCGTTGTCTGAATTTAAATTAAGTCAATCTCGAGAAAACAACCCTCAAGCAATTCTTTTAAATGGCTATTTAGAAGTTCGACCATTTTACACTACCAAAGCCTTTAAAAGCGAAGGCAACAATGGGCCACAATACAGGACAGTTCATTTAGGAACCGATTTTTGGCTTCCCTCCCAAACGCCTGTTCACGCACCATTTGATGCAACGGTAAAAATTATCCACCATAATAATTATGACAAGGATTACGGCCCAATGTTGATTTTAGAGCATCAGTTTGAAGGCACCTGTTTTTACACGTTGTATGGTCACCTATCATTAAGCTCTCTTGATATTTTAAATGTAGGGCAATCTGTTAAACAAGGTGAACTTATAGGTTATATCGGCACTTCAAGTGAAAATGGCAATTGGGCTCCGCATCTTCATTTTCAAATAATTTTGGATTTATTGGGTAATAACGAAAATTTTAATGGCGTTGCACTTCCTTATGAAATAGAGATTTGGAAAAGTATCTGCCCAAACCCGAATCTTATATTTACAGAAGAATTGGATACTAAAGAAGAAAAACCTTCGGAAACGGACTTAATTGATTTCCGAAAAGAACATCTTGGAAAAGGATTAAGTCTTTCGTATGATAAACCGCTTCATATTGTTCGAGGCGAAGGCGTTTATTTGATTGATATAGAAGGAAGGAAATATCTAGACACTGTTAATAACGTAAACCACGTTGGGCATCAACATCCCAAGGTAGTGGCGGCAGGGCAGCGACAAATGGCGGTTCTGAATACAAATACACGCTATTTACACGAAGAAATTGTGGCATATTCCAAAGCTTTGTTGGAAAAACTTCCTCCTCATTTATCTGTAATCCATATTGTAAACTCAGGCAGTGAAGCGAACGAACTGGCACTCAGGATGGCTAAGACAGTTACTGGCAACGAGGATTTTATTGCAATTGAAGTCGGTTATCACGGGAATACCAATGCTGTTATGGATGTTAGTTCATACAAATTTGATGGTTACGGTGGAAGTGGCGGCCCAAGAACGACTCATATTCTTCCGCTGCCTGATTCTTTTAGAGGGAAATATACGGGCGAAAATTGCGGACTCGATTATTCCAAATACGCCAAAGAAATTATCGAAAAATTAGAGGCTCAAGGGAAAGGAATTGCTGGGTTTATTGGGGAAAGTATGGTGAGTTGTGGTGGACAAATTGTGCCGCCTTCGAACTACTTTAAAGAAGTTTATAAACACGTTCAGCGTGCTGGGGGAATCTGTATTGCAGATGAAGTGCAGACAGGTTTCGGCCGTATGGGAAAAACCTTTTGGGCGTTTGAACTTTACGATGTCTTGCCCGATATAGTTACAATGGGTAAGCCAGCAGGGAATGGCCATCCACTTGCAATAGTAGCGTGTACGGCAGAAGTCGCAGCTAAATTCAACACAGGAATGGAATACTTCAACACTTTTGGAGGCAATCCTGTTTCGTGTGCTATTGGTAAAGCTGTTCTAAAAGTAATTGACGAGGAAAACCTTCAGCACAACGCTTTGGAAGTAGGCGGATTTTTAAAGTCAGAATTGAAAATCCTTCAAAAAGAATTCCCGATAATTGCAGATGTTAGGGGAGAAGGCTTATTCCTAGGATTTGAATTGACTAATTCAAACAAAGAACCATTGCCAATGCACACATCCTATTTGTCTAACAGAATGAAACAGTTAGGAATTTTGATGAGCATAGATGGGCCAGACCACAATGTTATGAAAATAAAACCTCCTGTTGTTTTTAGTAAAGAAAATGCAACAGAACTTATTACAAGATTGAAAACTGTTTTCGCTGAAGATTTTATGAGAGCGTTTTAAATAAATTATCTCAAAGTAGCCCCGAAATCAGTTTCAAACCTTTGTTTTAACTTGCTCATTATTTTGTCAACTTGCTTGTCGGTAAGCGTTTTATACTCGTCTTGAAAAGTAAAGTTGATGGCGTAGCTCTTTTTGCCTTCTGGAAGATTTTTTCCTGTATAAACATCGAATAAAGAAACTGCTTTAAGCAACTTTTTCTCGGTGCTTAATGCTACTTTTTTCAAATCTTGAAATCTTACGGAATCGTCTAGCAAGAGAGCAAAATCACGCTCGGATCCTGGAAATTTAGCAATGGGTTTAAGGTTGAAGTTCTTAGTTGAAATTTGGTTTAGCACCGCATCCCAATCAAAATCTGCATAAAATACCTCGGCATCGATATCTAATTTTTTGGCTATTGCTTTCTTTATAATTCCAAATTCTACGATTGTTTCTTTGTTTCTTTTAAAAGCAATTCCTTCAGAAAAAATATCATTTTCAGTGCCTTCTTCTGTAAAGTCTTGCAATCCTAATCGCTCTAAGATGGCTTCAATTGTACCTTTTCCGAAGAAAAAGTCACTTTTCGTATTTGGGGCAGCCCAATTTCCGTCGTTCCTCATTCCTGTTAGAAAAAGAGAAAGATGTTTTTTCTCTATTCTTCCACCAGGAAAGCCGTGATATGTTTTTCCAAATTCGAATAAACGAAGGTTACTGTTTTTTCGATTGCTGTTGTATTCAATGGTTTCCAATCCCGAAAACAACATCGATTGCCGCAACACGGAAAGATCATTGCTCAATGGATTCAACATTGCAATGTTGAATTTCTCTAAAATCGATTCGCTTAAACCGCTGTATTTTGGAGATGTTAATGAGTTGTTTAACATTTCGAAAAATCCAAGCGATGTTAGCTGAGAGGCGATTTTATTTTGAACAGAATAATCTTCGCCCGTTAAGACTGGTGCAACGGAAGCATTGAGTTTTTCGGTAAATTTTACGTTGTTATACCCATAAACCCGTAGAATTTCCTCAATAACGTCTACATCTCGGATTACGTCGTTTCGGTAAGGAGGGATACTCATTCCTATGCCCGTTTCGGTGAGATTGTTGATTTTCATCTCAAGGGACGTAAGAATTTCCTGTATTGTTTCCTTCGAGATTTCTTCACCTATAAGCTTGTTTGCTTTTTCAAAATTTAGAAAAACCTGATGGTCTTCAATTTTTTTAGGATATAGGTCTATTAAATCACTTGTAACTTGTCCGCCAGCAATTTCTAGAATAAGAATTACTGCTCTTCGAAGTGCATAATCGGCAATGTTAGGATCTACACCTCTTTCAAAACGGAATGAGGCATCGGTACTAAGACCGTGACGCTTGGCAGTTTTTCTAATGCTTACAGGATCAAAATAAGCACTTTCAATGAAAATATTTGTGGTGCTCTCGGTTACGCCACTATGTAAACCGCCAAAAACTCCCGCAATGCACATTGGTTTTTCAGCATCGCAAATCATTAAATCTTCATCGCTTAGTTCCCTTTCAACGCCATCTAGTGTTGTAAATTTCGTTCCATTTTGTAGCGTTTTTACGGTGACAGAATTGCCAGTAATTTTTTCAACATCAAAAACATGTAAGGGTTGCCCAAGTTCGTGAAGTACATAATTTGTGGCATCTACAATGTTGTTAATAGGTGAAAGTCCGATAGATTTTAACCTATTTTGAAGCCAACTAGGAGAGGCTTCTACTTTTACATCACTTATGGTAATTCCGCAATAGCGAGGGGCTAAGGCTGGATTTTCTACATTAATATCTACCCTTAGTAAGCGGTTATCGACCCTAAACCTACTTGAGGAAGGTGTATTTATTTTGGTAGAAATTCCGTGTTGCAGAAGACCTGCTTTTAAGTCGCGTGCTACACCCCAATGGCTCATTGCATCTGAGCGATTTGGCGTTAGGCCTATTTCGAATATTTTGTCGTTTTCAACCTCGAAAATTTCAGCCACTAGCGTGCCTGGTTTGTGTTTTGAATCTAAAACCATAATGCCGTCGTGAGATTTTCCGAGACCGAGTTCGTCTTCTGAACAAATCATTCCTTCGCTTACCTCACCACGAATTTTACCTTTTTTAATTTCCCAAGATTTGCCTTCTGCATCATAAAGAGTTGTCCCAACTGTGGCTACCGGTACTTTCTGACCTTTGGCAACATTTGGAGCACCACAGACAATCTGAAGAAGTTTTCCATCGCCCACATCAACTTTTGTAACTTTTAAACGATCTGCATTGCTGTGCTGTTCGCTTTCAATAACGTGCCCTACAACAATACCATTTAGACCTCCTTTTACAGAAGAAAAATCTTCTATTCCTTCAACTTCCAAACCTAAATCTGTTAGTAGTTCCCCCGTTTTTTCAGGATTCCAAGGAAGGTTGATAAATTGTTTTAGCCAGTTGTACGAAATATTCATAATAGTGAAATCTTAAAGGAGCGCAAAGATAGTATTTACGAGTTTATTTACCTATTTTCGGGCAAGTTGGATTTTGGATTTTTTACCCCCTACGTTGTTTCAATAAAACGGTATTAAATTAGAGTTGAATCAAGTAAATGGAAGCTATAAATAAACGTAATTGTCGCAATACTTGATTATAGTTTAGTTAGCCTTAAAAACAATCTAATTTATTGTCTTTTCAAAGCAATAATTAAATCGAAACGGCAACCATACCCCAAAAGTTTCGAAAACTTTTTTGGTCTTTGCTTCTAGAAATTTTTATTTTTCCAAATTCCTAAATCGCTGTAATAAAGTAGGATGGGAGTAATGTGCAAAAACGTATAGCGGGTGAGGGGTAAGGTTGCTTAAACTGTTTTTAGATAGTTTTTTAAGTCCGCTGATCAAAGGTTTTCCTGCGAAGGTGTTTTTGGCGTAGTCATCTGCTTGGTATTCAAACTTCCGGCTTAGATGGTTCATGAATAAGCCTGTAATTCCTGAAATTGGGCTGTAAAGTACCCCGAAAGCTATCAACCCAATATGAAAAGAAGGTTGCGAAACGTTTAAAGCTTCAGAAAGTAACGGATTTCCTATAAATAGAGAAAGCAACCATAGCGTGAAACCAGTTGTAATAATGGCAGCGATGAGGTTAATGATAATGTGCTTCTTTTTATAATGACCAACTTCGTGCGCTAGAACGGCGACTATTTCATCTTCGTCTAAATCGTTTATCAAGGTGTCGTAAAGGGTTACACGCTTTTCACTTCCAAATCCAGAAAAATAGGCATTGGCTTTAGTGCTTCGTTTACTTCCGTCGATTACGAATATTTTATCGAGAGTAAAACCAACTTTAGAAGCGTACTTTTCAATTTGTGTACGCAACGCACCTTCCTCTAAGGGTGTTTGCTTGTTAAATAATGGGACAATAAATCCAGCGTAGAATAGATTCATTAAAACGGTGAAAGCCGTTACGAGCCCCCAGGCATAGAGCCAGAAATTGTTGCCTGTACTTTGATAAAACCAAATAATAGCACCTAAAATAATTCCGCCGAGTATGGCACCCATGAGCCAACCTTTTAGTTTGTCGAGAAAAAAAGTTGTTCTTGTTGTTTTATTGAAACCGTATTTTTCTTCAATTACAAAAGTGCTGTAATAACTGAAAGGAGTGCTTATTATGTCACTCGCAATCATTATTATTCCGAAGAAAACCAGTGCGACGATGATTTCATTATCTGAAACCGATCGAGCCAAACCGTCTACAAAAGCGAATCCGTCTAGTAAGAAAAATAGGAGGGTGGCAACGAGTGAGATTGTTGAATTGAGTAATCCAAATTTGTAGCGTTCTTTTTTATAACGTTGTGATTTTTTGTATTCATCTTGGTCAAAAACATCTTGCAATTCTGCTGGAAGTGGATCGTTAAAATGTTTTGCATTGAGATAATCCAAAGCCTGATCAATTATAAAACTGACGACTAAGATTGTTATTATGACGAAAAAAACTGTTTCGGGCTTCATAGATTAAATTCCACATTTTAAGAACCAAATTCCAAAAGGTGGCGTTTTGGAATTTAGAATTTGTTTTATATGTTATTTGCGATATTTTTTAAAGAAAATCCCGCTGACGTTTGGCTTCAAATATAAGGATTCCCGCAGCTACGGAAACGTTCATGCTGTCTATTTCACCTTGCATTGGGATGATGATATTTTGCGTGCTATTTTCTAACCATTCTTCGGAAAGGCCAGTTGCTTCGGTGCCCACGACTATTGCGGTACTTTCTTTGAAATTGCAAGTATGATAAGGAACGGAAGCCTGTAAAGCGGCGCAATACATGTTGATATTGTTTTCTTTTAGAAATGAGATTATTTCTGAAGGGGTTCCTGTAACGACCTTATTGGTAAACAGACACCCCACACTGCTGCGAATGATGTTGGGGTTGTACATATCGGTTTTTGGATTGGCAATGATTACGGCATCTACATTTGCAGCATCGGCTGTACGGAGTAAAGCGCCAATATTTCCTGGTTTTTCAGGAGATTCAGCGACAAGGAGTAACGGGTTTCTGGTTTTAAATTTCAGGTTGGAAATGGTTAAGTCTTTCACTTTTGCTATCGCCAAAACGCCTTCGGTTGAACTTCGGTAGGCGAGTTTTTCATAGATTTCGGAAGTGATTTCGATGAATTCTGTTTCGGAGTTGATAGATTTTTCCAGTTCAGTTACTTCTCCTTCGGAAATGATTTCAGGACAAAAAAGGAGTGTTTTTAATTGATAGCCTCCCTTAAGTGCGAGTGAAATTTCGCGCAGCCCTTCAATAAAAAAAAGTCCCGTTTTTCTACGTTCGCGAGATTTATCTTGAAGTAAACCAATTTGCTTTATCAGTGGATTGTGAGGGCTAGTGATTGTTTTGTACATAAGGTGCTTAATATATCTTGCAAAGGCGCGAAGTCGCAAAGGTAAGGAGATATAGAAATATGAAGGGTGTAATGTTTAGAGTAATTAACTGCGACCGTACTATCATTGAAATTATTTACCTGATATTGCATATATTGCACAAAAATTTGAATTATGAAAAAGTTTATACTTTTCGTGGGAATTTTATTTTTTAGCATTTCTACTCACGCCCAGCTTATCGTTAATAACAATCCGTATCCATTGATAGAATGTGATGATGATGGTGATGGTTTTGCCTTTTTTAATTTACATCTGGCAGATGCAGATATTGCTATGGGCAACACCTCTTATTATTTTACCTATCATAAAACAGTTATGGACGCTGAAAATGGTACAAATGCATTGGTTAGCCCATACATGAACGAAGTTATCTATATCGAAGTGGTTTTTGCTAGAGCGGAAGATACCCAAGGAAATTATGCGGTAGTAGAACTAGAATTGCAAGTGGTTGATAATCTTCCAATAACACAACCAATCGACCTAGTTGTTCCAGATAGTGATGGCGACGGTATTGCAATTTTTGATCTTACCGTAAATGATGCAATAGTTTTGGAAGGATTAAATCCTGAGCTGTATAGTGTTACATATTATGAAACCCAAGCAAATGCTGTTCTTGGAGAATTTGCTATTTTCAATCCAACGATTTATAATAATATACAAAACCCTCAAACTATTTATGTACGGGTTGAAAGTCTTAGTGGAAATTGTGTTGTCGTTGCATCCTTTATCATAAGTACAGAGACGCTTTCAACCGATTATTTAAAATTTGAAAACTTAAGTACGTTTCCAAATCCAACTTCAGGAACTGTAACAATTCAATCTTCAGAATTAGTTTCAGAAACGACTATTGCACTGTATGATATTGTAGGAAAAAGGCTGTTCTCCAAAAAATCACTTCCGCAGAATAGCATGATAACACTAGATATTTCCTTTATTGAAAATGGGGTTTATTTTCTCAAAATTTCTTCAGAAGGTAAAGAAGCCGTGCAAAGGTTGATAAGAAAGTAAAATCATTCTTAAATCTTGCAAGGTCTCTTTTCTGACATTGTATGTGTTACAATATAAGTTGATTGGGAAAAAACCTAAGGTTTTAGAAACCTTGCAACAAGTTGTTCTCATCCTATTCTCTCAACTTCTTGCATTACATCAACCAACACTTGAACGCTTTCCAGTGTTAGGGCATTATACATTGATGCTCGATAGCCGCCCACACTTCGATGCCCATTTATCCCGCTGATTCCTGCTGCTTTTACTTGCGAATCAAAAGTTTCTTTTAATTGTTCGTTTACAATATTAAAAGTGGCATTCATTATTGAGCGGTCTTCTTTGTATGCTACATATCCTTTGAATAAAGGATTGCGATCAATTTCTGTGTATAGAAGTGCTGCTTTTTGCTTATTCACTTTCTCAATTTCTGAAATTCCGCCTAATTCTTTCAGCCATTTTAACGTCAGCATTGAGACATAAACAGCAAAAACAGGAGGCGTATTAAACATACTATCCTTGTTTATCATTACTCGATAATTTAGCATAGAAGGAATGTTACGTGTTACTTTTCCTAAAACATCTTCTTTAACTACAACTAAAGTAGCTCCCGCGGGACCCATATTTTTCTGTGCACCAGCGTAAATTAAACTAAACTTTGAAAAATCTAACTGTCGCGAAAAAATGTCGCTGCTCATATCGCAAATAAGAGGGACATCAGTAGTTGGGAATCCATCCATCTGTGTACCATAAATAGTGTTGTTGCTCGTGCAATGAAAATAATCTATATCCTTAGGAATTGTATAATTCTTTGGAATAAAATTAAAACCATCACTTTTTGAAGACGCTACTTCCACAACTTCACCGAGCATCTTTGCTTCTTTAATTGCTTTATCGCTCCAAGTTCCCGTGTTTAAATAAGCGGCTTTGTTTTCCAGTAGATTATAAGCCGTCATCAAAAACTGCATACTCGCACCCCCTTGAAGAAATAATGCGTGATATCCTTTATTTTGAAGCCCAAGGTGCTCCAAAGCCAGACTTCGTGCTGTTTCCATAACTTCAACAAAATCCTTGCTACGATGCGAAATTTCAAGTAGTGAAAGGTTTAAATCGTTGAAATTTAAAACAGCGTTAGAGGCTTGTTTTAAAACAGATTGCGGTAAAATGC
This sequence comes from Aequorivita viscosa, assembly GCF_900106795.1. Classification (GTDB taxonomy): domain Bacteria; phylum Bacteroidota; class Bacteroidia; order Flavobacteriales; family Flavobacteriaceae; genus Aequorivita; species Aequorivita viscosa. The sequence continues at coordinate 86,600 of NZ_FNNS01000001.1, forward strand.
AAGGGCCAGCGCTAAAGTTGTGTTTTTTCATCGGTTGAAAGTTTTGTGTTACAAAGTTCAGTATTATGAGCTTAATTAAATACTGAATTAGGAAGTTTTTCTAGTCTTTCTTCCGTCAATTTATACCAACCAACTACTCACTATGTTTTACCGACTATCGTGGCAGATTCAATAGAAAGTCAACAGAATCGACTCCGTCTGCATAATCCCAAAGTTCGGGACTTTGCGTTTTTCCAAAAGGAACGGCGTTGTCTATAGTTTCGTTCGTAACCACACATTGTAGGTTTTCAGCATGCGTCTTCAAGGTATTTTTTAAGTCAGAAAGTGAAGTGTATATTTCATAGAAAAGCACAGCAATAGGAGAGGAGAAGCCTGAATCTTCTTTCAGTAATAAGAATTCATTGTCTAAAAGCGGAAAGCTATCCATTAAATAAACGGCCTTGTTGTAGTCGTAATTATTGATGTATTTGTTGTTATGAATAATTTCCTTCCAACGATAAATAGCTTTAAAAAACTTTTCGAAATCATAACCTTCTGGAACGTATAATTTTGAAACATTTCGACATCCTAATCCAAAATATTGGAAAATATCATCGGCAAGGAGGTTTAAATCTTCCTCAGTTTCATTTCCTGTGAGTATTGCTACTGAGTTTCTGTTTTTTCGTATAATGTTTGGGTACTTTGAAAAGTAATATTCAAAATAACGCGAGGTATTGTTGCTACCGGTTGCAATTACAGCATCAAAGTTGCCGAGTCTGCCCTCGGTGAATTCAATGTAGTTGTTGAATTCTGGTTCTATGAAAACCAGTTTTTTTGCAATAAAAGGAAGTAAGGTTTTGTCGTTCGAAGAGAGTTTTGCCAATACTTTATTTCCAGTAATTAAAACCGAAAGAAAGTCGTGAAAACCGACTAATGGGACATTTCCTGCCATAATAATGGCAATTGTTTTTGGGTTTTTAACCGAAGTTTCAGAAAAACTATGCAAATTGTATTTTGAAGTCCACTTATTCAAATTTTCTTCCGAAAGTGCATCTGCCCAATTCTGTAGTGCGAATTTGATGTTTTCAATAGTAAACCATCCGTTTTCAGCCTTAGCTTTTCTCAGGGTAAATTCGATTTCATCTTGGATGGCATTAGTCTCTATTTCATTGAGAAATTTCCCTAAACTGACTAAAGCGTTAATTCTTTGTTTTAATTCCATATTTATTTTTGGAGTTGCCCTTAAGAGGGGTTAACTTTGCGCAAAGTTAGAAAAAGTATAAGCTATGGCAATTATTATAACAGATGAATGTATCAACTGTGGCGCCTGCGAACCTGAATGCCCTAATACTGCGATCTACGAAGGTGCCGATGATTGGCGTTATGCCGATGGAACCGACTTAAAAGGAAAGGTTGTATTACCAGATGGGAAGGAGGTTGATGCCGATGAGGCACAGGAGCCTGTGAGTGATGAAATATATTTCATTGTCGCCGATAAATGTACGGAGTGTAAAGGCTTTCACGAAGAGCCACAATGTGCTGCGGTGTGTCCCGTGGACTGCTGCATCCCAGATGATGACAATGTGGAAACTGAGGAAGAGTTATTGGCCAAACAGGCCTTTATGCACAAAGAATAAGCTCTACTCCTAAGATTTAGAAAACCGTCTCAATTTTGAAGTTGAGGCGGTTTTTTTAGGTCCTTAATCCTCCAATGATTAGGTTAAAGATGAAATGTTGTATGTTCGGTTCTGATAATTAGTTACTTTTAAGTTCCCGCTTCGAATTCGATATAGTAATTGATTCTTCTTTTTCAAAGTGTTTTATTAGTTTTGAAGCTTTTATTAGAGATTTTTGTTACATTTTCAATTGGGAGGCGTTCAATTTAAACGAATTCCACTAATCCATTTGCCAAGGTATAGCTAATGGCCGATACCAGGCCTATCAAAAAAATAATAACCGCGATATAAAGAAGCTTCTGTTTTCGAGCGATGCTTTTCCCCAGAAAATATAGATCAGCTATCATTTCATCATAGATGGTTTGTCCTTTCATCATTATTCGGTCAAATTCTACTTTGAACTCGTCGAGTGACATTTTTGCGAAATTTTCGGCATACAATGTCCCTCTATATCCGCTCTTTTTATAAGCAGTCCCAAAATATCGATAAGGCAACATACTGAACAAAGCAAACATCATCGACAGCATACTAGAGACAATTAATATGCGCGTGCCAGTTTCTAATGGGACTTTTTGCGATTTGGGAATTACGAATAACAATCCCAATAATAACGAGGTTATAATGGAATTGACAGTAAGAACAATCCTTGCTTTATTGTCCACCATCTTAAGTAAGTTATAGTGGTTTCGGGAAAGGGTTCTGAACAAGGTTTGTACGCCACGGGAATCGTAACGATCCATTTTTTCTTGTTTTCTATCTCTTTTTAGGTTTGGTGTGATTTCGTTTTCCATTTTAATAACTAACAATAGATTGTTAAAATATAGGTTGTATTTGCAAGTGTTTTACGCACTTTTGAATCAACTTACTTTTTTATAACTCCAAACGGCTAAACCATTCATTATTAAAGCATATAAAAGGGTTTTTAGCAGCTGTGGAAGGATGTTTGTTATATCCGAACCTTTCAGAAGTACCATTCGTACAACTTCTACAAAGTACTTTATAGGGTTGAATTCAGTAACTATCTGCGCCCATTTTGGCATGCTTTCTATTGGCGTGAACAAGCCGCTCATTAAAATAAAAATCACAACAAAAAACCAAGCAATGAACATGGCTTGTTGCTGGGTATCGGTGAAATTTGAAATCAACAACCCCATTCCCAAAATCACTAAAATGTAAATAGAAGTGTAGCCATATAGCAGCAGTAAACTGCCAAGCATGGGAGTATTGAAAATAATTTTTGCTAGTATCAGCCCAATGGTCAACAGACCCATTCCAATTATCCAAAACGGAAATAACTTTCCGATGATAAACTGACTTTTGCGAATAGGCGTTACATTAATCTGTTCTAAAGTGCCTATTTCTTTTTCACGAACAATATTCATCCCCGAGAGAAATAGGGTTATCATCGTTACCAATAACACTAAAATTCCAGGTACCATAAAGGTTTTGTAATCAAGAGTAGTGTTGTACCAAAAGGATGGGATACTCTCAATTGTCACGGGCTGAACAATTTTTTTTGATGTGTCGATAATGCTCATTCTCACATCTTTATTAAAACTTTGTACAATTTGATTTACATAACCACTTGTCACTCCGGCAGCGGCACCATCAATAGCATTAATGGTAATGGATAATTCGGCGGTTTTTTCCTTTAGAAGATTTCGTTCAAAATTAGTGGGCATTTCAAGCACCACGTCCACTTCTCCAGATAGCATTGCAGAGCTGGCTATTTCTTGGGATGGAAAATCGGTTAAAACATTAAAAAAGGTAGAGGCATTAAACTTCTCAACTAAGGCGCGGGATGAAGAGGTGTGGTCGTAATCTATGTATGCAAACTTTATGTTTTTAACTTCATACGTAGCCGCATTTGAAAGTATGACCAACTGCAAAATGGGCAGGATGAATATGATAGGCAACATCCCTTTATTTCTAAAGATTTGCTTAAACTCCTTTTGTATGATAAATCCAATCGTCTTCATTATTCTAGGCGTATTTTATACTTTTTCACACTCAATCCAATAAATAAAACTGTCATTCCAATCAAAATCAACGTTTCCTTCCAGATAAAAGCCATTCCAACTCCTTTTAGCATAATGCCTTTTATGATAATGATAAACCATTTTGCTGGGATTATGCTACTGATTATTTGCAAGGGCGCGGGCATACTCGATATTGGAAAAATGAAGCCAGACAATAATATAACCGGAAGCATTAATCCCATCAAGGAAATCATCATCGCGGCTTGTTGTGTTTCTGCAATGGTTGAGATTAAAATTCCCAATGCCAAGGAAGTGATGATAAACAATACACTTTCCGCACCTAATAAAAACAGACTGCCTTGAACTGGCATTTTAAATATGAAAATGCTCAGAAGTACTATCACTGCTGCGTTGATAACAGACAAGAAAATATAAGGAACCACTTTCCCAATGATAACTTGAAATGGTTTTAAGGGTGAAACCAATAGAATTTCCATCGTACCCAATTCTTTTTCGCGGGTAATGGAGATTGAAGTCATCATTGCCGAAACCAGCATCAAAATAATCGTCATCACGCCAGGAACGAACATAAAAACACTTTTAAGTTCTGGGTTATAAACCATCCGCGTTTGTGGAACTATTTGATAATCAATTTGAATTCCTTTGTTTTTATCTTGCAGATAATTTTGAAGTATCGCATTAATATAATTGGTTATCGAATTTGCTGTATTTGGGTCGGTAGCGTCAGTTATTATTTGAATGGTTGCTTTTTGTTCTCTAATTAAATTTCTGCTGAAATCTTTTTCAAAATTCAATGCGGCTTTTATTTTTCCTTTTTTGAAAGCAGTTTCAATATCCGCTTCTCGGGCAATCATTTGATTTGTTGTGAAGTATTTTGAAGCTGAAATTTTATTGATAATTTCTTCTGTTGTAGCATCTTTTGAATGGTCTAAAATGGTGATTTGTACATTATTGATTTCATTGGTAATGGCAAACCCGAAAAGCAATATTTGGGCAATGGGCATACCGAATAATATAAACAGCGACCTCTTATCCCGAAAGATATGGTAGAATTCCTTTTTTATAAAACCTATAAATCGTTTCATTTTTATGGTAGCAATAGACCTGTCAGGTTTTTAAAACCTGACAGGTCTTTCGGTTATTATTCTATATTTCTCGCCAATTTTAAAAACACATCGTTCATCGAATCTACTTTAAATTGTTCTTTCAGTTTTTTCGGGGTGTCCAAGGCTTCTATTCTTCCTTCGACCACTATGGAAACTCGTTCGCAATATTCGGCTTCGTCCATATAGTGCGTGGTTACGAAAATTGTGGTGCCTTGGTCTGCGGCTTTATATATCATTTCCCAAAACTGTCGTCGGGTAATTGGATCCACGCCACCCGTGGGTTCATCTAAGAAAACAATCTTTGGTTCGTGTAAAAGTGAAACCGAAAACGATAACTTTTGTTTCCAGCCCAATGGCAAGGAGCCCACCAATTTGTTGCTAATGCCTTCTAACCCCAATTCTGAAACCAATTGCGCTCTCTTTTCTCTAATTTTTGCTCTGGACAAACCATAGATTCCTCCAAAAAAAGTAATGTTTTCTTTAACCGTTAAATCGTCGTAAAGCGTGAATTTCTGGCTCATATAGCCAATATTTTTCTTGATGGATTCAGTTTGGTTATAGACATCAAATCCAGCAACCTTTGCGTTTCCTGATGAGGGTTTGGAAATTCCAATCAACATTTTCATCGCTGTTGTTTTCCCAGCGCCATTCGCACCTAAAAAGCCAAAAATCTCCCCTTTTTTGACTTCAAAACTGATTGCATTCACAGCTTTGAAGTCGCCAAATGCCTTTGTTAATGCTTCGGCTACTATAACATTTTCCTTCTTCATTACTTCGCTAATTCCATAAAAACATCCTCAATATTAGGTTGGGTGACTCCTATGCTAATGTCTGTTAAGCCTTCATTTTCTAAATACAACTTCAAATCGGCAGTTTCAATAGAATCTCTTTTGTCTGTGTAATGCACAAACTCTCCAAACGGAAATACGCTATACAAATGCTCGTAATTTTGAAGCGTTTGAATCAATTTGTACATATTATTTGCCCCTACATTGTAAATGGTTTTTGGGAATTTCTTTACAATAGCTTCGGGCGCGTCAATTTCCAAAATCTCGCCATCCTGTATCAAAGCAATTCTGTCGCATAAAGCAGCCTCGTCCATATATGGAGTGGACACCAAGATAGTTATTTCTTTTTTCTGCAATCTTTTCAGCATTTCCCAAAATTCTTTTCGTGAAACTGGATCTACACCTGTGGTAGGCTCGTCCAAAAAAAGAACTTTCGGTTTGTGGATCAAGGCGCAGGAAAGTGCAAGCTTTTGCTTCATTCCGCCTGAAAGTTTTCCAGCGCGTCGGTCTTTGAAAGGTTCGATCTGAACGTAAATATCTTCGATCAAATCGTAATTTTCTTCAATTGTGGTTCCGAAAATAGTGGCGAAAAACGTCAGATTTTCTTCCACAGTCAAATCTTGGTACAGTGAAAACCGTCCAGGCATATAACCCACGGACTTTCGGATGGCTTTATAATCCCTTACAACATCAAATCCCGCAACGGAGGCACTGCCCTCATCAGGAAATAACAACGTGGTTAGTATCCTGAAGATGGTAGTTTTCCCTGCACCATCTGGCCCAATTAGGCCAAATAATTCCCCAGGTTGGACATTGAACGAAATGTTCTGAACTGCTTTAACCTTTTTGTAGGATTTACTGATATTGCTAAGCCGGATGCCCATTTTTTCTTGTTTATTAAGTTATTTTGTGGACGGTTGATGATTTTTGAATTACTGTTGATCAGTTTTTTATGAAAGTAATTGACGGTTATTTGGCTAAAGCCGACAATCATTTTCGTTATTTCCCCGAACTAAAGCACGGAGTTATAAAAAAACCAGCCTTGAATAACCACGGTGCTCTAGGGTGTGGATAAGATTGATGATTTTTGAATTACTTTTGATCAGTTTTTTATGAAAGTAGTTGACGGTTATTTGGCTAAAGCCGATAATCATTTTCGTTATTTCCCCGAGCTAAAGCACGGGGTTAAAATTCTCCGAACTAAAGCACGGAGTTATAAAAAAATCCAGCCTTGAATAACCACGGTGCTTTAGTCTTTAGATAACAGGCGAACTGTGAATCCGGCGCCAAACTAAAAACATTCTTTTCTCTGTTTTATGAAACGATACTAAGACTTATATTCTTAAATCCGCATGTCATAAATACATGTTTTCCGATTTCTCTAGAATCTTAATAAACCAGTCACGATTCAACCTTGATAGAGATTTCCATCGTTATCGTTGATTTTATTGAATTTGAAATCAAACAAGCAGCTTCCGATTTTTGAACGACTCGTTCCGCACGATCGCGGTCTTTTTCGTCTTTAATGGTTACTGTTGGTTCCAGAATTACTTCCGTCATTAAATATTTTCCATCCACTCTTTCTAAAACCCCTTTCGATTTGCAACTGAAACCTGAAAATTCCAATTTTGAGTTTTCTGCAATAGCCAAAAATGTGGTCATCAAACAGCTGCTAACAGCAGCTGTAAAAAGATGTTCGGGCGACCAAATATTGGGCATTCCCTTAGGGAATTCAGGCGGTGTGGCAATTTCAATACAGTTTGAAGATTCATCATTGCCTCCTGCTAATTCTGGCGAGCACATGATTCCTTTTCGGTCTTCGCGCCATTCTATATCGACGTTATAGTGATGCTTTTCCATTGTTCTTTAAATTTTGTTATTGAAAATAAGTGTAATAACCCTCAAGGTTTTCTTGGATACTTGCTTTAATTTCAGCAGCAGTATCTTCAGATGTTACTTTTCCTAAAGCGTCAATTTTCTCGATGAGTGGATGTAGAAAAACGTGTAGGTTGTCGTGCGATGGACCGTCCATAGTACATTCTTTTACAACATAGTTTTTTACTTCGTTGAGGTCTGAAGCTAAAGCGTGATAGCTTTCAATAGTTTTAGTTTCACTGGTTTTTACTAAAACCATCATTTTTTCAACTCCGTCAGTTGTTTCAAAATTGGCATCCCATTTTTTACCGCTGTCCAGTTTTATTTCTTCAACCCAAGAGTTGTCAGTCGCGTGTAAAAGTACCTCTTCATGATTACTGTGAGGATCCGAAGCATCGTGGTTTTCATTACTTACCCCTGTGGTTTCTAAGACGTCACCGTGCTTTTGTTTTGTCTCGTTACAGCTTACTAATAATGCTGAAAGGATTGCTGCTGTTAAGATTATTTTTTTCATAATGTTTAAAGGTTTGAGTGTTTAAAAATTTATAAGTTTAAATGGTTAAGAGTTTATAACTTTGAGTTCAGAGTTTAAAAGCTTATAAGTTTAAAAGGTTTGGAGTTTATTGATAATTGAACATTGATTACTTATTCGTTTGAGCAAAGGCGATTACATGACCATCCAAATCGGCTAGATATGCCACAGTATCGCCCCAATCGCGTGCCTGTAGTCCACTGATGTTTTTTTCGCCCAACTGGATGCCACGTTCCAAATACTCGACGGGGTCCGGCACTTTTAAATATAGCTCGCACCGCGGGATGTTGTTGGCAATTTTAGGATGCGCCATTGCAGGACAAATAATCTTCGCAATACCGCTTTCTGGCATCAATCCGAGTTTAACCGTTTCAGAAATGGTGAACTCCGTCATTCCTGGAACGTTCAAACTCGGGCTTATTTTGATCAATTTCTCATAGAATTCGGTACTCCGCACTTAGTCTGAGACATATTAAATAAATTCAATTGCTTCCATTGGTCAATAGTATTTCTTCTTTTATGTTCATTTAATAATAAACCGTTTTTTTAAACTTAAAAGGAATCCCGCGGAAAAGGGGGGTACTTTGCAGATTAGTTAAGATTCGCGATACATCGCAAATCTACTGAATCCACATTTCTGCAGGCATTCCAATTTTTAGGCTACCATCATTTTTTACATTTACTTTCACTGCATAAACAAGGTTTACGCGTTCTTCTTTGGTTTGTATAATTTTCGGGGTGAATTCTGCTGAAGCTGAAATCCAACTTATGCTTCCTTCATAATCTTTCATTTCATCTCCAGAATCAATTTTTACAGTTATTTGCTGTCCGATTTTAATGTTTGCAAGTTGGGTTTCACTTAAATAAACCCGCAATGTCATTTCGTCCATATTGGCAATTTTATAAAGTGGTTTCCCGAAGGAAACAATTTCTCCAGGTTCAGCGAATTTCGTTAAAACCGTTCCAGTTATTGGGTTTGTGATTTTACTTTTAGCAATTTGATCATTGATTTGTGCCACTTTTGCCTCAATGGCTTTTACTTCGTTTACAATGGGTGCGTTCTGTTTTTCCACATTTTGAATTTGTTTTTTCAAAACATCCGCTTGACTGTTGGCTACGTCCAATTGACGTTGTGTTGCTGCTTTATCAGCAAACATTTTTTGGATGCGCTGTTGTTCGAGTTTGGCCGTTTGCAATTGCTCGTTCAAAACACTCACTTGCGACCATACGCCACCCGATTTTGACGCTACAGTTTCTTTGGAAGCAAGCATTTGCTGTTTGTTCAAATACAGTTGAAGTGTATCGACAAGTGCAATGACTGCTCCTTTTTCTATAATTTGGCCTTCTTCTAAATTTAGAAATTCCAATTTCCCATTTGCTTCGGAAGAAACTATAATTTCAGTGGCTTCAAAATTGCCGTAACCATCGGCTTTTTCGCCGTTAGAGCAGGAGAGGAGCGTTCCTAAAAGGAATGTTGCTATGAGGATATATTGTTTTTTCATCTTTTTATTCGCCTTTAATTACTTTATAATTCGCTTTTGCCAGAGACAATTGTATTTTATGTACTTGTTGGTCAATTTTTGCTTCGTACAGATTATTTAGTTCTGTGATGTATTCTGATGAAGTGATAACCCCATTTTGTAATTGTGAAGTTGAAACTTGTAAAACTTGCTCTCTCAATTCTATTATCTCGATATCTTTAAGCAGCATTGCCTCATATTTCTTGATGTCGCTTTCAGCTTCTTTCAGTTGTATTTCGTTATTCAACACAAAAGTTTCTTTTTCAGTAGAAACTATTTCTTTTGAAATATCTATAGCTTGCTTTTTCTCTTTCGTTTTTCCCCAATCAAAAACATTCCAATTTAGTTTTAATCCAACCATATAGAAATCCTGAAATGAATTGTCCAGCATATTCAATCCTGGATTCCCGTACCCAGCCTGCGCAAATCCAAATATCTTTGGGTAATTACTTTTAGAAATGACTTCTTTTGAAGTTTCCAATTGCGTTTCTTGTAGGTCGAAAAGTTCTAATTCAGGACGATTCGACTCAATCTCTGGAGCGATTAAAATTTCTGGAGTCGTTAAAATTGTTTTAGTATCTAAATTTTGAGAAAGTAGTGAAGCAAGATTGTTGAGAGCTTTTTTTCTGTCAAAACTAGTTTGTGAAATTTGTTGTTCTAATTTTAGTTGTTCAGCTGTTAGAACCTGTTCGGAAGCGGGAAGGACTGCCCCGTACTTCACTCCGATTTTAACTTCATTAAGGCGCGTTTCGAGTTCTTTCATTTTTGAAAGAAGCAAGTTTTTCTGTTCTTGGAAAAGTAAAACACTAAAATAACTCTGATTAATCCGAGACTTTAAAGTGTATAGATTTACGGCAACTTGTTGTTGCTGGGTCGCTAACTCAGCAGTTTTTAATCTTGTGTTTGCCGCGATGTTTCCACCGTTATAAATCAATTGGTTTGCGTCTATTGAAGCTCGATATTGATCTTTATTGGGGGATTCTATATTTGTATTTGGAAGAGTAAGAGGAAATTCAATAACATCAGATTGATAGGTAGCCTGTGCATTCAAATCTATCTTTGGAAGTTTTTCTTTTTCTAAAACCCTTATTTCAGAATTTAATTTTTCTTCCAATAAGGCTTTTTGCTTTGCCAGGGGATAGTTCTTTTCCGCTAGGTCGTAACACGCTTCCAAAGTGAGCGTTTCCTGGGAAAATGCCAGGATGGGAGCGATTGCGAAAAGTATAAATAGAAGCTTTTTCATTTTTTTATGGAATTGATAATAAACTCGGAGACTGCTATTTTCCGTTTCTCCATTAATTGTTTAAAACCCTTGTCATCAACTTTTAAAAGCCCTTTAATTAAAGGAGTGGCAATAAAAGGAAAAATGTTTAGCGAGATAATATTTATAAAGAGCTGCTCGCCGTCTATAGGTTTCAAAATCCCTTTTTCCACCTCAAGAGCTACTTGGGCTTTGAATTTATCGAGCGTAGGAAAAGCTGCGTTTTGTTGGATTTTTTCAAAAAACTTAGGATTGCGGTTCAATTCCTGAATTATGAAATTAGGTAAATACGGATGCTTGGATATAAAGGTGATATAATTACTGGTAAAGTTTCTAACCTTGTCCTCAACCGCAGAATCATCGTTTAATATCTTGTTGAGTTCTGGGGCCAAAAGAGAGAAAGCATTATTAAATACTGCTTCAAAAAGCAATTGTTTACTGCGATAGTAATAATGAAGCATGGCTTTATTTATGCCAGCCTCATTTGCAATTTCCTGCATTCGCGCCCCATCCATCCCTTTTTTTTGAAAAACGTCTTTCGCTGCATTCAGGATTTGTGTTTCTGTATCTTGGTTTGCTTTTTCTTTAACCATCTTATTTAACTTTGCGGTTTAACCATTTGGTTAGCAAAGATAGAAAGTTTGTTTTGGTAAAAAAATATTTTATGAAATAATTATTCGATCGTTGTATTTATTTGATTTTCAGATTCTTTTGCGTGTTTTCTAAAATGCAGCTTAATCATGCATTTTTTAATGAAGAGTTGAAGCTGTTTTTATACTTTAATGAAGATGAGTCTACAAAATTGACAATGGGCTTCCGAAACTGAAAAGGTGTATATTTACAAGTAATTTCATCGGAATTGAAAAACAAATCCTGAGACCGGTGAAACAATTTGAACCATCGTAAGTATGAGAATATTTTCTACTCTAATTATATTATTTATTATAATTTCTGGCTGTTCATCAAGTAAAGTTGTGGAACAATATGTAAATCCTGAAACAACTGATTTTAAGCCGCAGAAAATATTAGTTATTGGCTTGACACCCGATGGGGGACTGCAACGCCAATTTGAATATAGTATGGTTAAGGCTTTGGAAGATCAAAACGTTAATGCGGTAAAAAGTGTGGATTTGTATGGTGAACCATTCGAAATTTCACAAGACATAGAGAATAACTGGGAAAACTTCCAGTCGGATTTGTTAAAGTCTGGGTTTGACTCGGTGCTTTTGTCAAAAATTACGGGTCAGGAAACTCGAGTTACGATAGCACAATCCTATCGTAATTTGGTGCGTACTTTTGAAACTTTCGACACTTATTATAAAGAAAACAGAACTATTTCTGAAAGTGGACAGCTTGAAGATTATCCTGTGCTTAATACTGAATCTTCTTTATATTGTTTATGTCCCGACCGAGAAAACGACTTAATTTGGCGTGGCAATATTGATATTGTAAACGCTCCAAATTCGCAAAAAACAATTCGGGATTACGTAAATACGCTTGTAAGGGCATTACGAAAAAATCGCTTTTTCAATTAATTCCAACCAAATTTCTGTAAAAACGTTTTTCGGCTTGTTTTACTATTTAAGTCTATGCATTATGCGTTTTGAACAGATTTTGAAACTGTAAGCCCAATCCGTAAGGGATTATCGTCAAAATCTTTATTTCATTTTTTTAAAGGTAAGGTAAAGTTTAGGTATAAAGCAGGTTACGTCTGTAAAACTATTTTCACTCTTCAATCCAAGCTGAGTGCGGTTTCCTATACGCTTCAACTTCAACTTCAACTGCGTCTTCACCTCAGTAATTAGACATACTTTTTTGTATAGTCATTTCAACTTTTATTTCATATAAAATAATTGGTAGATATGATTTTCGTCATAGCCTATTTGTTAAAATAGCAACACATTTGTCGTGGAATTAAAGACGTATGAAATTGGCTTTCAATAGAAAACATAATCGGAGGTTTTTGTCTGTAATATGACGAAAATCATTTCCTACAAATCTTTGTCAGACTAAATTTGTATCGTTAATCAATTATAACACTAATATCTTATATCAACTATGAAACATTTAATTAAATCATTTGCCGCATTTGCTATCATCGCCTTAGTAGGTTGTGGTGGAAAAGAAGAAAAAAAAGAGGACAGCTCTGTTAAAATTAGAGCAAAGCCTAAAACAGAGGTGAAACAGGAAGCTCCAGCGAAGTCGGATGTTAAACCTTCTCAAATGGTTGACCTGACCAATAAAGGTGTTGGGCCAATTAAAAATGTAGAGCTTGGCGAAACTATAGACCAGGCAATGGCAGCCAAGGGAGCCGAAGTTTTTAAAATGAACTGTACGGCCTGTCACAAAACCGACAAAAAGTTTATCGGACCTGCGCCTAAAGGCATCTTGGAAAGAAGAACCCCAGAATGGATTATGAATATGATTATGGATCCAGAAGGAATGGTTAATAACGATCCGCTTGCTAAGGCACTTTTAATGGAGTTCAACGGTTCACCAATGGCAAACCAAAACATGACCGAAGAGCAATCAAGACAGATTTTAGAATATTTCAGAACTCTTTAATATATACATAAACAACCATCTTCCTTGCAGGGTATCTGCCCTGCAAGGATTTAAAACCAAATCGTAATATGAAAACAACCATTAAATTACTCTTTGTTTCAGCAGCCCTGCTTGTTTTTTCGGCTTGTAAGAATGAAACAAAAACAGAAGAAAGTGGAAACGTGGTCGAGAGTACTGCAAATGCGGCCGATGTTCCTTCAAACCAAGGACAAGCTTTTATTGAAGATGATGGGTCTACACCTAACATTCTTCAAATAGCACTTAAATCGCCAGATCACACCACGTTAGTTGCCGCTGTCCAGGCCGCTGGTTTAGAAAATGCGTTAGTTAACGCCGGACCTTTAATGGTTTTTGCACCAACAAATGCAGCTTTTGAAGCGCTTCCTCCTGGAACTGTTGAGGATCTTTTAAAGCCAGAAAACAAAGAAAAATTAGCGTCTATTTTAAAGCATCACGTAACGCCAGGAAATTATTCTAAAGATTTCTTGAAGAAATTCAAAAAAGTAGGTCAAGCCGACGGAAATGACGCTGTCGTGAAAGTAGAAGGCGATGATGTATTTGTAGGAGGAGCTAAAATTGTAGGAAGTGTAGATGCTGGTAACGGTATTATACACGTGGTAGATAAAGTGATTTTACCAGCAAACTAATTAACAAATCAACTTTAATTTTAAATAAATAGAACAATGAAAAAATCAATTAATATTGCAATTGCCCTTGTTATGGCTGCTGGAATGGTAAGCTGTAATGATAGTGGTAAACAAAATGGCAAAAAAGGCAGCCAAGGTGGATTATCGACCAACGCAGCTGAGCGAGTGTATGTGGCTCCAGGCGAGCACGACGAGTACTATGGTTTCTTCTCTGGAGGTTACACAGGAAACTTAACGGTTTACGGACTTCCTTCTGGGCGTATGCTGAAAGAAATTCCGGTGTTTTCACAATTCCCTACAAATGGATATGGATATACAGAAGAAACAACACCGATGCTAAATACGTCTTTCGGTTTTGTGCCTTGGGATGACTCTCACCATCCGGACATTTCACAAACTAATGGTGAATTAGATGGCCGTTGGATATTTATTAACGGTAACAACACACCTAGAATTGCACGTATTGGATTAGAGAGCTTCAAAACAGAAGAAATTATTGAAATTCCTAACAGTGCCGGTAACCACAGTTCATCATTTATTACTGAAAATACCGAGTATGTAGTTGCTGGAACTCGTTTCTCTGTGCCTGTGCCTCAAAGAGATATGTCTATTAATGAGTATAAAGGTCAGTTTAAAGGCGCGCTTACATTTATTAATGTAGATCAAGAAACAGGAAGAATGGGAATTAAATTCCAATTAATGATGCCTGGTTTTAACTACGATTTATCGCACCCTGGACGTGATAAGAGTCACGGTTGGTTCTTCTTTACTACTTATAACACCGAAGAAGCTCACACACTTTTAGAAGTTAATGCTTCACAAAACGATAAAGATTTTATCGCAGCGGTAAACTGGAAGAAAATTGAAGAATACGTTAATAACGGAGGTGGTAAAAAAGTTCCTGCAAATTACGCACATAACATTATGGATGAAAACACACATACTGCCACTTCTACTATGATTAAGGAAGTTTTGACAGTTGATCCACTAGATGTTCCTGGCGCTGTATACTTTTTACCAACACCAAAATCACCACACGGTTGTGATGTTGACCCAACAGGAGAATATATTATTGGTAACGGAAAACTATCTGCTGACTTAACTGTTCACAGCTTTACTAAAATGATTGATGCTATCGAAAACAAAAAATTTGATGGAGAAGCGTATGGTATTCCAATCTTAAACTTTGAAGATATTCTTGCCGGTGTTGTTAAGCAACCAGGTTTAGGGCCATTGCATACAGAATTTGACAACAAAGGAAATGCTTATACTACATTCTTTATCTCTTCTGAGGTTGTAAAATGGAAAGTTGGAACTTGGGAGGTATTAGACCGCCAACCAGTATTCTACTCAGTAGGACACGGTATGATTCCAGGTGGAAACTCTCGTAAGCCTTTTGGAGATTACTTTGTAGCAATGAACAAAATTACAAAAGACCGTTACTTGCCTACTGGACCAGAAATGGAACACTCCGCACAATTATTTGATATAAATGGAGATAAAATGGAATTGTTACTAGATTTCCCAACGCACGGAGAACCTCACTATGCTGCTGGTATTCCTGCCGAAATAGTTGCGCCAAAATCTAAAAAAATCTATAAGTTGGCAGATAACAAGCACCCTTATGCTTCATTGTCAAACTCAGATGTAAGAGTTGAACGTAACGGAAAAGAAGTACACGTTTATATGAACATGATTCGAAGCCACTTTAACCCAGATAACATCGAAGGTATAAAAGTAGGAGACAAAGTTTATTTCCACGTTACAAACTTAGAACAAGACTTTGATGTACCGCACGGTTTTGCTGTAATTGGTGCTAATACTGCCGAATTACTTGTAATGCCAGGAGCAACGGAAACTTTAACTTGGGAGCCTAAGAAAGTTGGGGTATGGCCAATCTACTGTACCGACTTCTGTTCTGCACTTCACCAAGAAATGCAAGGATATGTGCGCGTAAGTCCAGCTGACTCTGATATTGAGTTGTCTTGGAGCTTAGGTGAAGATTAATAAAGATGTTTTTAGTTGTGAAAATACTAGATTAGTGATTGATAGTATTTTCAGTAAAGACGGGGGTTGTTGATTTCCCCCGTCTTTTTAAAAAAATAAAAAACAATCAACAATACCAATTTACTTTCTTGTAATCTATACAGTATTACAATTAGACCTCTAAAACCGACCACACACTGACGTCTAAAGCTATTCGCAACTTCGCGAATTAAAAAACAAACAAAATGAAAAAAGCAGGATTAATAATGATTATTGGCTCCTTGCTCTTATTGGGACTTTTTAAATTCCCATTATGGAACATTATGCTAGGCGCACCTCAATATCCAGATCCACTTGGAATGAATATTTATATTCAAGGAATAGAAGGTGTTGAAGAATTTGACATTCAAAATATCGATGGGTTAAACCACTACATCGGAATGAAAACTATTCCGAAGGCCGAAGATATGTGGGAGTTTAGCGTTTTTCCGAAAGTAGTTGGAGGAATGGTTGCTCTTGGAGTTATAATTGGATTACTAGGTTTCTTTGGAAAGGTAAGTTATAAGTGGTTTCTAGGCTGGTTTATATTAATGTCAATTCTCGGTTTATTGGGAATGTACGACTTTAACCTCTGGCTAATAGATTACGGAACCGACCTCGACCCCAAAGCAATTATGAAGCTTGAAAACTTAGATGGCACACCAATGACCTATAAGCCACCTTTGCTAGGCTATCAAAAAATGTTAAACTTTGATGTAGATTCTTGGCCAGCTACTGGAGCGTATATGATTTTTACAGGTATGATGCTTACTGTAGTAGCTTTCTTTGTTGGAAAGTACGAATCTAAATCAAATTAAAGTAAAAACTTAAGTTCCTTCCTCGGTAAAAGAGGAAGGTGTCTTAAGTAATTTTAAAAAACGTATTATTTAAGACGTGGGAGGATAAATCTCAAAATATTTCAATTATGAAAATCTTACAATTATTACTTATTTCATTATTGTTCACCGCCTGTAACGTAAAGCCAAAACCAATTAATTATGGCTCGGATGCTTGTCATTATTGCAATATGAATATTGTAGATCAACAATTTGCATCACAGCTAGTTACATCCAAAGGAAAGGCTTATAGTTATGATGCCATAGAGTGTATGGTTCATTCTTTACAAGAAGAATTTTCAGATGTTGAGATGGCGTATCAGTTAATTGCAGATTTTAATACCCCTGGCAATTTAATAGATGCAAAATCGGCTAGTTATTTAGTGAGTGATAAACTACCTAGCCCTATGGCAGAGAATTTATCGGGATATAAATCTGAAGATGACGCCCAAAACAAACAATTGGAATTTGGAGGAAAAATATATAATTGGGACGAAATTCAATCGCATTTAAAACGGGGTTAAAATTAACGAGAATGCGTATCAAGTTCAATAGTATTTAATGCCTATATTGTAAGTTATTCCAAACAATCTGATTTCAAATAAGCTCACAAATTAAAATCAATCTTCTCTTTTTTAAAATAGCTATTTATAAATCTTCCTTAAATTGAAAAAACTAACCTATATTTTCATTCTTGGTTTTCTTATCCTATCGGTGCAATATTCGTGGGCCAATACCATAACTGTGTGTGGTAGTTGCGAAACAAAGTCTATAAAAGCCGCAATTGCAATCGCCGAGGAAGGAGACACTATCCTTGTAAAACCAGGAGTTTATAAAGAATCTGGAATAAAAGTAGACAAGGGGCTAACCATTATTGGTGAAGGGCTTCCAACGATAGACGGTCAAGACAAGGGAGAAATTGTTACCATTGGGGCGGACAATGTTACCTTGGACGGCTTTAAGATTATTAACGTAGGCTCTAGCTATACAACCGATTACGCTTCGGTTAGAGTGGTAACAAGTAAGAACTTCGTAATTCAAAATTTAGTTTTAGAAAAATTGTTTTTCGGAATTTACGTTCAAAGATCACAACACGGAAAAATTTTAAATAATAAGGTAACAGGAGAAGCAGTATCCGAATTTAATTCAGGAAATGCGATCCACCTTTGGCACAGCAAAAACATTGAAATTACAGGAAATGATGTGCGACACGTACGCGATGGTATTTATTTAGAATTTTCAGACTTTATAATTATCAGAAGCAACATCAGTAAATACAATGTGCGTTATGGTTTACACTTTATGTTCAGTAACGATGACTTGTACGAATACAATACTTTTGAAGGCAATGGAGCCGGTGTAGCAGTTATGTTTTCCAAACGAATTGATATGCATCATAACCAATTCAGAAAAAACTGGGGAACGGCTTCGTATGGTTTGTTATTAAAAGAAATAAGCGATGCCAAAATTACCAATAATGTGTTTTTTGAAAATACAGTTGGAATTACTTCAGAAGTGTGCAATCGGATTGAATATAAAAACAATGATTTTATAAGTAATGGATGGGCCATGAATATGAAAGGAGGGTCCTATGCCACCAAGGTAATTAATAACAACTTTATTCATAACTCGTTTGATATTTCGTATCTCGGAAGAATGAATGATAATAAATTCGATGGTAATTACTGGAGTACTTATACGGGATATGATTTGGATAAAAATGGTATTGGTGATGTGCCTTATCGTCCGGTGAAACTATTTTCGTATATAGTGAATAAAGCTCCTGAATCCATAATTTTACTAAGAAGCTTGTTTATAGACATTATTGATTTTTCTGAAAAAGTGTCGCCGGTGTTTACGCCTGATGATCTCATCGATGAAAATCCTAAAATTAAAAGAATTGAACATGATAGAAATTAATGATCTTCATAAAAAATTCGGTAAGAATGAAGTATTAAAGGGTATTAATCTTTCGATTAATGAAGGAGGAATCTTCTCTATTCTTGGACCAAATGGCTCTGGAAAAACAACCCTTATTAAATGTATGTTAGGAATGGTAATCCCCGATTCGGGCAACATTACCATACGCGATGAGGTTATAAAAAACAATTATAAATACCGTAATAAAATAGATTATTTACCTCAAATAGCCAGATTTCCAGGCAATTTAAAGGTGAAAGAAATAATTGCGATGATTAAAGATCTACGCGCATCTAAAACAGAAAAGGAAATTGAATTAATCGAACTTTTTAAACTCGAGCCGTTTTTAAATAAAAGGCTAGATAATCTCTCGGGCGGAACAAAGCAAAAAGTAAACTTGGTGCTTACGTTTATGTTCGATAGCCCGCTAATTATTTTAGATGAACCAACAAGTGGGTTGGATCCAATTTCACATTTGCGATTAAAGAACTTAATTTTTTCGGAAAAGGAAAAAGGAAAAACCATTTTGGTTACTTCGCATATCCTCAGTTTTGTGGAAGATATTGCCGATAAAATTGTTTTCCTATTAGAAGGCGAAATTTACTTTAACGGAACCATCAGCCAACTAAAAACCAAAACGGAACAACCAGACCTTGAACACGCAATAGCCTCAATTTTATCCGCTAGTTATGCTTAAAATATTAAAATACAGTTTTTACGATTTAATGCGAAGCCGTTGGAGCTACGTATACTTTCTGTTCTATTTATTGCTTGGAGTAGTGCTGTTATTTTTAAATAACGATTTATCAAAAGCGGTAATCACACTAATGAACGTTATAATTATTTTGGTGCCATTAATTGGAACTATTTTCGGTATAATGTATCATTACGATTCCCGAGAGTTTACCGAGCTGTTGTTGGCTCAACCTATTAAACGTAGTTCAATATTTTTAGGACAATACTTTGGAGTGGCTACCTCGCTCTCAATGAGTTTAATTATAGGTCTCGGACTTCCTTTTGTTTTCTATGGACTTTTTAACAGCAACGCCATCTGGGATTTTTCGTTATTGTTAATAACAGGAGCCTTTTTAACGTTTATATTTACGGCTTTAGCCTTTATGATTGGACTTCTAAATGAAAATAAAATTAAAGGATTTGGATATGCAATCCTACTTTGGTTATTTATGGCAGTAATCTATGACGGAATATTTTTAATGTCTATCCTATACTTTTCTGATTATCCGCTAGACAACTTTTCATTGATCGCTATTCTTACAAACCCGATAGATTTATCCCGCGTACTCATCTTATTAAAACTCGATATTTCTGCTTTATTAGGATATACAGGTGCTGTATTTCAGCGGTTTTTTGGAACCAATTTCGGATTAATTCTCTCTTTTAAAATGTTAGTACTATGGGTGTTAATTCCTACTGTTCTTATTTGGAGAATTTCAAAAAAGAAGGATTTTTAAAATAGGTTTGACTTTTATAAAAGCCATTTCAAATGTTGAAGTGGCTTTTTTGATTTTGGGAATTCACCCAACTCTTAAAGCTTCATTTGGAATATTAATTTTATTTTCAAAAAAGTATTTCAATTTAAAATTCTTTCCCCTTTATACGGGCGTTCTTAAAGCTTTTATTCGATAACTGGCATAACTCTTGAAATACATCTAAGGAAGAACGTTGAATCCTCTAGGTTTCACCGTTTTTAGATTATATAATGTTTTAAACTCAATAATAACTCGTTGTGACACTTTTAAAAGTGACACAATGTCTTAAATAAAAATATGGCTCAATCAAAATTAAAATTGTTGGACAAGTTGTCATTTCAGGATTTAGATGGGGATGCTGAATTTATTCCGCTTATGTCTGCTGAAGATGAAGATGCAATGCACAAAGAGGATCTTCCTGATACACTTCCCATTCTGCCTTTACGAAATACAGTTCTTTTCCCAGGTGTTGTTGTTCCAATTACAGCTGGGCGGGATAAATCTATTAAACTTATTAACGAAACCAATAAAGGAAATAAAATTATTGGTGTCGTTTCTCAAAAGGACGAATCTGAAGAAGAACCGGGTATCGATGATATCAATACTATTGGAACAGTAGCTCAGATTCTTCGGGTTTTAAAGATGCCTGATGGAAATACAACTGTTATTATCCAAGGTAAAAAGAGATTTGAGGTAGTGGATGTTCTACAAACCCAACCTTATATGACTGCTTCTATTCGAGAAGTAGGTGAGGCCCGTCCAGAAAATGAAAGCGATGAATTTTTGGCTATTATCGATTCTATTAAAGAAATGGCGCTTCAAATTATAAAAGTAAGCCCGAATATTCCTTCAGAAGCTGCGTTTGCTATTAAAAATATAGAAAGCTCTAGTTTCCTTATCAACTTTGTTTCCTCAAACCTTAATATTTCAGTCGAAGAAAAACAGGCGTTATTGGAAATAAACAATCTAAAAGACAGGGCATTAGAAACGCTTAGATATATGAATATCGAAATACAGAAGCTTTCTCTTCGCAACGATATTCAATCCAAAGTTCAGAGTGATATTAATCAGCAGCAGCGAGAATATTTTCTTCAGCAGCAAATGCGAACCATTCAAGAGGAGCTTGGAGGTTCCTCAATAGAAGAGGAGATTGATGAAATGCGTGTTCGTTCTAAAAAGAAAAAATGGAGTAAGGAAGTTCACAACCATTTTGAAAAAGAACTTACCAAAATGCAGCGAATGAATCCGCAAGTGGCGGAATATAGCATTCAGCGTAACTACTTAGATCTTCTTCTAGATTTACCCTGGGATCATTACAGTAAAGATAAATTCGACCTGAAACGCGCCCGTAAAGTATTAGACCGTGATCATTACGGACTAGACGATGTTAAAAAGCGAATCATTGAATATTTGGCAGTATTAAAATTGCGAAATGATATGAAATCGCCAATTCTCTGTCTTTATGGACCTCCAGGAGTTGGAAAAACCTCTCTAGGTAAGTCTGTGGCCGAAGCTTTGGGTAGAAAATATGTTAGAATGTCCTTAGGGGGGCTTCGCGATGAAGCTGAAATCCGTGGACATAGAAAAACCTACATAGGGGCAATGCCTGGTCGTATTGTTCAGAGCATAAAAAAAGCAGGTACAAGTAATCCAGTATTTGTTTTAGACGAAATAGATAAAATTTCTGCGAGTCATCAAGGAGATCCATCTTCAGCAATGCTCGAAGTTTTGGATCCAGAGCAGAACAATTCTTTTTATGACAACTTTTTAGAACTGGGGTACGATCTTTCAAAGGTAATGTTTATCGCTACTTCCAATAGTTTAAGTACAATTCAACCAGCGCTTAGGGACAGGATGGAAATTATTCACGTAACAGGTTATACAGTTGAAGAAAAAGTGGAAATAGCAAAACGACACTTACTTCCTAAGCAATTGAAAGAGCATGGTTTAGATAAAGGTGCTTTACAAATTCCGAAGAAACAACTTGAAAAAATAGTCGAAGGCTATACGCGGGAAAGTGGCGTACGTTCTTTGGATAAACAAATTGCAAAAATGGTTCGTTTTGCAGCCATGAAAATAGCAATGGACGAACCGTATGAAAAGAAAGTAACCAATGAAATAGTTGTCGAAGCTTTAGGTTCGCCAAAAATGGAACGTGGTAAATATGAAAATAATGAAGTTGCCGGAGTAGTAACTGGGTTGGCTTGGACGAGTGTTGGAGGCGATATTCTCTTTATAGAATCTGCAATTTCGAAAGGAAAAGGAACGCTTAACCTTACCGGAAACCTCGGGAAGGTTATGAAAGAATCAGCGACCATCGCGATGGAATACATTAAGTCGAATGCCGAAGCTTTAGATATTTCTCCTGATATTTTTGATAAATATAACGTACATATTCACGTGCCAGAAGGAGCAACTCCTAAAGATGGACCAAGTGCAGGAATTACGATGCTAACGTCTTTAGTCTCTTTATTTACCCAACGAAAAGTGAAGAAAAGTCTTGCAATGACAGGAGAAATAACACTTAGGGGAAAAGTACTTCCTGTGGGCGGAATTAAAGAAAAAATATTGGCAGCCAAACGTGCTCATATCAAAGAAATTTTACTTTGTGAAGAAAATAGACGGGATATAGACGAAATAAAAGAAGAATACTTAAAAGGCCTAACATTCCATTATGTGAAAGACATGAGTGAAGTTTTAGAAGTTGCGTTAACGAAAGAAAAGGTTAAAAACGCAAAAACACTATAATTTCAAGGTAAAAATTGGTTTGATATTTTAAACGGATGAGGTGAAAAAGTGATGTTTTTTACATTTCATCCGTTTTTATTTTTAATTTCCCCAACAATCTAGAGTTCATGAAAATAAATTATACTTACTTTCGTTTTAGATTTCAGTTACGGTAACTTGCGTTCATGGCCCAAAAATTTTTTATTGTATTTTTTATACTTTCCTTTACAGTCACAGCACAAGTGGGCGGGGATGGAACGTACCAATTTCTCAACTTGGTAAACAACCCCAGAATGGCTGCTTTAGGAGGGAAAGTGTTGACTAATTACGATTACGACCCTATCCAAGCTATTTGGAACCCAGCGAGTATTAATCCAGCAATGGACAACCAACTTTCATTAAATTACACCAACTATATTGGCGATGTAAATTACGGAACTGCTGCCTATGCTTACCTTTGGGATAGACGAACACAAGTGCTGCACGCTGGTGTAACCTATGTAAACTACGGTAAATTTGATGGGTATGATGAATTTGGAACTCCCACCAATAGCTTTAGCGGTAACGAAGTAGCCTTATCTTTTGGTCACGCACGAAATATTGCTTTTACCAATTTTCACGTTGGGGTAAATGTTAAGTTAATTTCTTCAAAATTAGAGCAATACTCGTCTTTAGGGGGCGCTGTAGATATTGGACTAATGTATGTATATGAAGATTGGGACTTGAATATTACGGGAGTTGCGCGGAATATAGGATCTCAATTTACGCCATATCACGAGCAATATGAGCCACTTCCTTTTGAATTGCTATTCGGAATATCGCAAACGTTAGAAAACATCCCTATTCGTTGGCATTTAACCTTAGAAAATATGCAGCAGTGGGATGTTTCCTTTTCCAACCCAGCACGAGAGCAGACCGATCTTGAAGGTAATGTAACCGAAGAAAAATCAAATGTTTTCACGAACGCGCTACGGCATACAATTTTTGGAATTGAATTGTTTCCAGAAAGTGGATTCAATATTCGTTTAGGGTACAACTTTAGAAGAGGAGAGGAGTTGCGAATTCTAGAAAAACGAGCCTTTGCCGGACTAAGTGCAGGCTTTTCAATAAAATTGAATAAGTTGCGATTGAGCTATTCGTATGCGCAGTATAGCACGGCGGCAAGTTCTAGTTTTTTCGGGCTTAATATTGACCTTCAGTAATAAAACCCGCATCTTTGCGCAAATTAACAATAGCCATAAATTGATTTTATGAGGAAAATTACCATAGCCATTGACGGTTATTCCTCTACTGGAAAAAGTACCGTAGCCAAACAACTTGCAGATTATTTGGGCTATGTGTACGTAGACAGTGGAGCCATGTATCGCGCTGTAGCACTCTATGCGATGGAAAATGGAATTATTTCTGACACACATTTTGATAAAGCCAAACTCATTGAAACCTTACCTCAAATACAGCTGTATTTTGAAAAAAAGAATGATTGGGAAAAAGCCCACATTTTTTTGAATAACCGAGACGTAGAAAACGAAATTAGAAATCTTGAAGTCTCCGGATTTGTAAGCCCAATTGCTGCTATTCCAGAGGTGAGAGCCAAATTAGTAGCACAGCAACAAGAAATCGGACTCAAAAAAGGAGTTGTTATGGACGGTCGCGATATAGGAACGGTTGTTTTTCCCGAAGCCGAGTTAAAAATTTTTATGAATGCATCCGCCTTTCAACGCGCACAAAGACGCTACAAAGAACTTGTTGAAAAAGGCGAGAACATTCAATTTGAAGCCGTTTTAAAGAACCTGGAAGAAAGAGATCATATTGACTCTACACGAAAGGATTCCCCGCTTAAAAAAGCTGAAAACGCTATCGAAATCAATAATTCCGAAATGAATATCGAGGACCAATTCCATATGGTGCTCCAATTAGCAAAAGACCGTATAGCAGGTCGCGTTTAAATTTATTTTCAAAATGCTCTTAATTCTAAAAAATATGGGAATTGATTAAATGTGAGGCAATTTAAATAATCTTATTTTTATCTTAGAAAAGCATTTTGGTGTGTAAGCATTCTGCCAAATTTCAAATTAAATTTATAACACTTTTAAAACTATAAGAGTATACTCTAGTTGTACCGTAATTAAAGTCAATAAAAAGTATGAAATCATTTTACCAAGAGTTTAAAAATTTTGCCATAAAAGGAAATATGATCGATATGGCAGTCGGAATCGTAATTGGTACCGCTTTTAACAATGTAATAAGCACCATTGTTAAAAAAATTATAATGCCTCCTTTATCTCTTCTTACCCAAGATGTATCGCTTTCAGATAAAAAATATGTATTGCGAGAGGCCACAGAAGCTGGGGAGGAACTAGCGATAGGGTATGGAGAACTTCTGGAGGCCCTGATAGACTTTTTCATTATAGCTTTCACGATTTTTATTATAGTGAAGTTTTTAAACCGCTTTAAGAAAAGGGCAGAGGACCCTAAAGATAAAACGGTGGAAACTCCAAAAAATATTCAGCTCCTGTCTAATATTGAGAAATTGATGGCTGAGCAGAACGATATTTTAAAGAATCGATAAACGGCTTTTATATTAAAGGGTGTTGTTTTTGCAATTTAAGAATGTATAAAATATTCATTCATAGTATGATGCTGGATATTATTTTAAATAATAAAATTGTAAGGTTTAAATGATTCTCTATGAAAAATCTTATACTTGCCCTAACCTTTTTCTGCTTCACATTAATTGCAAAATCACAAACGGTAAGCGTTGAAAACTCAACTTTCGGCATCCAAACAGGTTTTTTAGGAATTTGGGCTCATAATGAAGCGAAATTATCAAATCAAATTGTGCTGCGAAGCGAATTAGGTTTTGATTCAGGAATTTGGGGCGGAAGTTATTATGATAAAACTGGATATGTATTTGCTCCAGTAATTACGTTGGAACCGCGTTGGTATTATAATCTTAATAAACGTGTAAAAAAAGATAGGAGAATTGAAGGGAATAGTGGAAATTTTATCTCTTTAAAAACAAGCTACCATCCCGACTGGTTCGTGATTTCAAACTACGAAAATATTAGTATTGTTAGTGATGTTGTTATTATTCCAACTTGGGGAATAAGAAGAAACCTTGGGAACCATTTTACCTATGAAACTGGTATTGGCATTGGGTATGTTTATTATTTTGCAAAAGCAGCGGGATATTTAGATAATGAAAGCGATGTTGCTGTCAATTTCCACCTCAGAATGGGCTATAGATTCTAGCAAGAATGGGCTCTTGATAAATAACGGAAACGAAGCGTTTCAAATCTTTTATAACAATACGATTGTAGGCGAATTTAAGTGATGTTGGCAAGAATCCAATCCCAAACCATTTTCGGTGAGAGATCCGAATACTGTATTTATCCAAGGTTTTATTTAGAATGAGCTAAGTAATACAATTGCCTAAATTTATTCTCTTTAGAAGCTGTCGAGAAGTAAAGGCGCCCCGAACGGTCTTTTCCTATACCGAAACCAAGCTAAAACGCTTACATCAATCATTTAAGAAGCTTATTTTTCATGAACCCTGCGAGCAACACCTTTGCTAGTGTTTGTGCTTCCCACCTCGCTAAATTCAAATGTATACTCGTTTTCAGAAGTGGTGAGAATCTTAATCAGTATAGCTTTCTTTTCAGCTTGATTTTTTGGATTTAACTTCTGAAGTATATACTCACAGTTGTTAACCCATCGGATGGATGAGGTATCAGTCTTTCCTTGAAAGTAATCTATTTCAATAGAATCGTTTCGCACCAGCGTTGTTTTAAACACTTCGATACCTACTACGGCTTCAAACTCAAAGCTACCAGTCTTGAAATCTGCACAATTTCTATCTTTTTCATAACATCCAGAAAAGAGGAGGCAGAGCCCTAAAACATAAAGAAAACGCATAATTAAAATTTTCTGCGAATTTCGGAAAAATTAACGACAACTTCTCTTTTAGTTTTCATAGGCCTTAAAAGTTCCATCGGCATAAAAGATAACAATGCGATCAATTTGTTGAGATCCTGATTTTGATTCAGGGAGTTTTTCAGGTTCATGAACAGCTTCTGAAATTAAATTCTGCGGTTTTTTAAGAGTAGGAATAGGGTCTGGTTTTTGAATTTTCTCAACAGATTTAGATGCACCATCAGAAGGAAATGACCCCTTCCCAAACACCAACCAATCCATGGTTATCTCCGGAAATTTTTGCAGAAGTTTCATCACAAATTCCAAGCTAGGTTTGTTTCTTCCAGACACTAAGTGTGAAATTGTAGAGCGATTAAAATCGATTTCTTCGGCTAAAGCGGAGGCCGTTAGTCCATAAAAATTCAAAATTTTTTCTAGTCTTTTTGTGAAATCCTTGCTGTTTAACATTGTAGCATTTTTAAACCCATATTTGCGATTACAAATGTAACGCATTGTTTCATGGTATCAAAACTTCATATTAACTTACTTTGAAATAGTTAAACTTTTAGTTTGTATAAAGTTGTTTATGTAACTGAATTATACATTTATAGCATATTGAAATAAATGAAGTTAAAATTTATGACTGTTAATAGCAGATTTCAAGTCTTCTGTGTTTACTATTGTAATCACAAAAGCAGAAAACTTTAGGTTACAATTGTAAACATAGCTTTGTTTAACTTTGTAACACACAAATAATATGGAAATAGAGAATTGGTATCGCAATAATTTTGAAGCTCGATTGGGTGGAAGGTATATTACTTCAAAAATGATTTTGCCGCTATTAAACGAGTATAAAAACAAGTTTAAAATATCGATTGTTGGGGCTTCTGAAAAAGACAAAAACATTCATTTAATAAAAATTGGTAATGGGGGAAAAACTATTCTCGCATGGTCTCAAATGCATGGAAATGAGTCCACGACTACCAAGGCAATTTTTGACCTTTTGAAATTTTTAAATCAAAAAGATTTCTTCCAAAATGAGATTCAAAATTTTTTAAACACATATTCATTGTATGTAATCCCAATATTAAATCCTGATGGAGCAGCATTATATACGCGTGAAAATGTTAACGGAATTGATCTTAATCGAGACGCTCAAAAATTATCACAAAGTGAAAGTCGATGTCTTCGAACAGTTTTTGACACATTAAAACCTAGTATGTGCTTAAATATGCACGACCAGCGAACAATTTATGGTTTTGATAATGGTATGCCAGCCACTGTATCTTTTTTATCGCCCGCTGCAAATGCCGCACGTTCTGTGACAAAAGCGCGTATGGTTGCAATGAAAAATATTGTACGAATGAATAATTGTTTGCAGAAATTCATTCCAGGGCAAGTAGGGAGGTATGACGACAGCTTTAATTCCGCCTGTGTTGGAGATACTTTCCAAATGGAAGGAGTACCAACGATATTGTTTGAAGCAGGGCATTATAAAGATGACTATAAACGTGAAAAAACGCGGGAATTTATATTTTATGCACTTCTTACATTATTTGATATAATGGGAGGTCGTCAAAAAGTAGATTACAACGATTATTTTGCGATTCCGGAAAACCGTAATAATTATCGTGATATTATTATACGAAACGCTAAATTGGCTAGTCATACTAGCTTAAAAGACGCTGCTATTCAATATGTCGAAGTTTTAAATAATGGCGTTATTATTCATGTTCCACATCTGGACGAAATAGGTGGGCTTGAGAAGCTATTTGGGCATTTAGAAATTGATGCTCAAGGCTCAGAAATATTAACAAATACTGATAAAACATTAACATATGGTGTTAAAGTTTCAGATATCATAGGTTTTAGGGCTTAAATGCCGTTATATTTTTATTAAAATATTTTTTACTCTCTAAAAACAAGCTATTTTTGCGAAAAATTAATTATTATGTCAAAGTTTAAATTGGACGACACGGATCACAACATCCTCGATTTATTGATAGATAACACGCGTATTCCATTTACGGATATTGCGAAAAAACTTAATATTTCTGCAGGAACGGTTCATGTTCGAGTGAAAAAAATGGAAGAAGCAGGGATTATTACAGGATCCTCTCTTCAGGTTGATTACAACAAATTAGGTTATTCTTTTATCGCCTATGTAGGGGTGTTTATTTTTAAAACATCGCAAACACAATTTGTTATGGAGCGTATAAGTGAAATACCTTATATTACCGTAGCTCACGTTACCACTGGTAAATTCAATATCTTTTGTAAGATAAGAGCTCGAGATACTGCTCACGCGAAAGATATCATTTATCAAATAGACGATATTGAAGGAGTTAGCCGTACGGAAACAATGATTTCCATGGAAGAAAGCATTAACGATAAAAAGAGATTGCTACACTCAATTTTTAGCATCGACTAATCGTTAAATTCAAATTTTTAAAAGCCATTCTCTTATGAGAGTGGCTTTTTTGATTAATATGCTGCCTTAAAACTCGTAATTTATTCTTGCATTAATATTAAGTGTAAGCTTGATTTACTGAGAAAGTCGTATTATTAAAATTATATATTCGTTGTTTGCGGTTTTCGAAGCAACGGATAAATTGCTATACGTAATAAGGGCGTTAAATTTACTTTTATTCGCTTGTTTTCCCTTTGCAGGTAAATGCGAATGCGTTCTAAAATATATGCTTTTGGGGAAAAATTATGAGAAGGTTTTCTATTTGCCAAATGTAAATGAAGATGGTTTTTACTCGTTAACCTTAATTCTGTGTGGCTTTAACAAAATTCTATTATTTGTTTTGCATAAATATATAATTCTGAAACGTGGTATATAAAACAATAGATTGTACCTTAACCGAGAATTTTATCGAAATAATCACGCACGAACTTAATATAGAATGAAATTCATTAAACTTTTAAAAGACACTTATTTAAGTTGGGATAAGAATGATCCGTGGGCAAAAAGCGCCATTATAGCTTATTATGCTCTTTTTTCGCTGCCTTCGCTACTTATAATAACAGTCCATATTGCGGGAGTGTTTTTTGGAAAGGAAGCTGTAGAAGGAAGGATTACCTCTGAAATTGGCGGATTAATAGGGAAGGGGAGTGCAGAATTAATTCAAGCAATGATCATAAATTCTGCGTTGGCTGAAAGCTCTTTGCTGTTTGTTATTTTTGGTGTGGGTGTTTTGATTTTTGGAGCTACCGGGGTTTTTTTTCAACTACAAAAAGCTCTTAACGATATTTGGAGTGTCCGTGCTAAAAAGAATACGTTAATTTCTACCTTAAAACGTCGGGTAGTGGCCTTTTGGATGGTTTTGGCTATTGGTCTTTTATTACTTATTTCGTTGATTATTAGCACAGCTATTAATGCCTTTAGCCAGTTTATCGGAAGCTATTATCAAGATTTGTCTTCTGGTTTTTTGGAGGTGTTAAACTTCGCTTTTTCTCAAATAATTGTAACTGCACTTTTTGCCACCATATTTACCGTTTTACCCGATGTTAAGGTTAAATGGAAAACCAATATTATTGGAGCTTTTATGACTTCATTATTGTTTTTAATTGGTAAATATTTAATTGGATTTTATTTCTCACAATCAGATCCTGCCTCGGTTTATGGAGCCGCAGGGAGCTTAGTGTTGCTTTTACTTTGGATTTATTACACTTGCCTTATATTATTCTTTGGAGCCGAATTTACTGTAAACTGGGCCTTGCATAGAGGAATTAAAATTGAACCAAGCGAAAATGCTATGCTTTCTTATGAATTAGAAATGAAAGAACTTCGAGAATATAAGCGAAAAGTTGAAGAGGATAAAAAAAAAGCCGAATCCTTAAAAGCTAATTAA
This sequence comes from Aequorivita viscosa, assembly GCF_900106795.1. GTDB lineage: Bacteria > Bacteroidota > Bacteroidia > Flavobacteriales > Flavobacteriaceae > Aequorivita > Aequorivita viscosa. The sequence goes on from NZ_FNNS01000001.1 coordinate 117,316, forward strand.
ATTTGAACGGTATTGGGAAATAATACTCCTGTAAAAGCTGTTTTGAAGTGCTTTTACCTGGTTTTGTACAAACTTTGAAACATTTTTTCAACTATTCAGTTTCTTCACAATTGTTTGTAATAATTAGGATTCTATTTCACGATGCTATCATTTATCTATCATCTAAGATCTTTTCAAACTCTTTAGGCCTTCAATTTAGTTATGGAATACTCCTCATAGAAGCAGCTTATCGGATCGTTTTAACGTGTTTTATTTTCATTTACAGTCAGATTACTAATCTGATAGGAGCTAATTATGTCTGCATATCGTAAAAACTTACACAGCTTCAATAATGATATTTTTAGAAGATTAATACTATAAATTTCAAATAAACTTGATGCGATATATTTAAAATTCACCTTATATTCAACTTGCTAATAGGTTGCGAAGTACCGTAAGCAGCCAGAACTTATCTAAATTCAGAAAACCAAATAAAATATTAAATAAACAGTTTAAATGCAAATTCGCTCACAAAACACTTTACAATAATTTATTTAAAATATAGATTTACCAAAGGAATGGATGATTTACATCCAGCTTGATAGTGCATTTACACTGTTATAGAAATAATATAGAGAGATTGTTTAAAGTTTATTACTGAACTTTATTTTTTTCTTACTGAGATATACGAATTTATCGAAACATTTTTACCTTTGTTAATAAACTTTACCTAACTCAAAAACTGGTACTTATATTGTTTTAAAATGTCAATCGCTTTTTAACAATTTGACATCAATATTAGAGAATATTAGAGGAAATTCGAAAACATCCCCACTGTTTTCAGCTTTGTAACAAAGGTTGCTGTTTAGAGTGTGTTATCTTAGTACTATCGCAGTTTCTTAGCAGGATTTATTGCAAATAGTATTAACCAATATTGGTTGCTTAAGTGGTGTTCGGTAATACCACTTTAGCTTTCCAAAAAATTAGTTGAAAAGGATGGGAATTAAAAAGGCTGAATTAATTGATGGAATATACACGTGGGATAATAATATTACTAAATCCGAGTGGATATCAGTTTTACAAGATAAATCTTTAATTAAAGAAGAAACAAAATCTTCATTGTATAAATTTTACCTCGAGCCCGGACACCGAAGCACGTGTCGCAAGTTGGGACAAAAGCACAATATAGATTCTAATATTATTCAGAATAGCATTAATGCGCTTGGAAAAGCTATTCAAAAAAAACTCAACCGATTTCAAATAATTGGAAGCGATAAAGAACCTACCTATTGGGTAATTCCGATGTATGGAGAGTTAAACAACAGAACGTTAGAATGGGTTATCCGGCCAGAATTAGTTGAGGCAATGGAAACTTTGTATGTCGACGGAAATCCCTTACACGAAAAAATGGTACAACCTATTGGTGGCATACACCAGACTCCAGAAGAACGTGCTAAAACCAATTTTTCTATTAAAGACTATGTTAGTTTATTGAAAAAGAGCAAGAATTTAGTGTTAACAGGAGTTATTGGAACTGGAAAAACCTATTTGGCAAAACAAATAGCTGAAAAAATGCAAGCAGAATATAATTTAGTTAGATTCCATGCAGCTTATTCGTATTCAGATTTTATTGAAGGATTAAGACCAACAACTTGGTGGGAAAATAGCTCAGATTATACTGAAGAACTTAAAGATGGTGATTTTACAATTTTCTGTAAGAAGGCCTTGCAAAACCTATTAGATAGCCAAAAAACAGTAGAAGAACTCAAAGAGGAAAAATCTATTTTCGAAACAATGACCTTGTTTACGGAAACCATGAGAGATAAAATTTTTCAAGACGGCCATTACTTACTTGAATGTGCTAAAATTGGTAAAAAAGTTAAGGTTACAAGCTTAAATCGATCTACCATAACAGTTTATACCGATCAAGGAGAAAGCTTATCAATACCGTGGGGGAATATGGTTAATATGTATAAGACGTATAAAAAACATAAAAATATTGGTTGGTCGCTTTCTGAAATAGAAAAATATCTTGAAATATATCATCACCATATTGTTTTCTTCCTCTTTTTAAAGGTTTATGATAAGTTTCAAGAGGAAAATCTTGTAGAAGTTGATGTAGACGTTGTTGAAAGAAAAGATTTCGTTTTTATAATTGACGAAATGAACAATGCTAATATTATTAAAGTTTTTGGAGAAGCCTGTACTACACTTGATCCAGAAAATCGAGGCCCAAAGGGCAAGGTTAAAACCAAACTTATAGATCACGTCCCTGGATACGATCTGTTTCATGATGGTTTCTATATTCCTGAAAACGTTTATATAATTGGTACTATGAACGACGTAAGCTCAGAAAGTAGAGTTCTGGATTTTGATACCATTAAAAAGTTTACTTGGAAAGAAATAAAGGTGAAAGATAGGCTGTCTATGTGGGACGATTTAATCCCAGAATATAAAGATGAAGCCTATAGAATAATGACTACTATTAATAAAAGAATAGACAATATACCAGGTCTAAACGAGCTTTATCATATTGGCCCTTCGTACTTTCTTAAATTAAAGTATTTTGATGGTGACTTTGAACAATTTTGGGATAATTATTTAGAAGGGATTTTGACCAGATATTTAATAAATTTGCCTGATCATCCTGAAATAATCTCAGAACTAAAAGAATCTTGTAAGAAAAAGCAAAAACAGATAGCGGTATAAAATTTCCTTCTCCTATTTGCTGAAAATCCAATACTATAAATCGTAAACTAAATTCCCATGGATAGGGGTTGGATTACTGATGCTTATAGCACAGACAAGTTTACTATAAAAATAAAGCCATATTTTATACTATTTTTTAAAATAAAAAGACTCTAGGGTTTACCAACACAGAACGGATTTTATATGAGCGTATTCGATTATTACTATTATTACTATTCTGCTGTTTTCGCTGGATATCCGGTAATAATTAAAATAGCTATTTTCATCATTCTTATTCTGTTCTCATTGACTGTAATGAGCTTGATTAGGTTTTTCTATATTCGTCATAAACAGATTTTGAAAGCCAAGCGAAAAAAGAAAATCAAAAAAATCTATAAGGCAAACTTAATAGACATACTGTACTTTTCATTTAAAGAGCTAAGCGTACAAGATTTAAATGCTGATGCCGAATTACCCGAACCCCAAAAAAAATGGCAAAAAAGAATGCTTACCGACCTCATTTTAAAGGTTAAAAGCGATAAATCTTATGAAATGGACGGTGGTGTTTTTCAAAGTTATAATTACATCAACCTTTTAACTTATTTTAAATTGTATGATTATTGGGTAAATGAAATATCTTCAACAGACATTTCTAAAGCAATCAGGGCTTTGCGGGTTATAAATGAAATAGGGGGAGGAGTTCGAGGTTCAGCTTTTTCTAGTTCTGTTTATCACCGCAATGGGTATCTTCGAAAATTTGCACGAATGACCTACACCCGATTTGACTCTCACGATCCTTATAAATTTTTAGAACAAGGCTTGGATGACCATTTCAATAAATTTGATGAAAAGCGCTTGCACTATATTCTAATTGAAATGAATAAAGACCATCCTATTCCGCTATTAACAAAATGGGTGCGTAATTCAACCAAGGAAAACTATAAAGGTTTCCTCGTTAGGGAAATGGGCTTTTTTAAACAATACGAAAGCATTCCCTTTTTAGTTGAACTGTATAAAACAGAACAGAGCATTTTGGTTAAATGTGAGATAATGGAAACGTTAGGTGAATTGGAATATGAACCATTAATTGATTTGGCAAAGGAGGAGTTTAATTCTGCTTCCAAACCCCTACAAACAAGCATAATTGAAGGGCTAAGATTATTAAAATCGAGAAAATCGCTTCCATTTTTAACTGAGACGTATCAAAGCACACAGTTTAGTGAAACTAAAATTAAAATAGTTGAGATGTTGCAAGAATTTGATGAAGAAGGCATGTCAATTTTGATTTCACTATCAGAAAAAAGTAGCTCGAAATTTGAGGAGAACCTATTTGCTTATGCTTTAAATTAATTGCTGAATGGATCAAATATTAGACTTTTATCAATATGCAATATTCTTCTACTCTGCTTTTATCACGCTAGCGTATGTTAGTTTGGCCATTCTAGGATATTTTAATATTACCAGTAAAAACAGCTATTACACCGAAAGAGAAGACAACCTTCTCAATAGTTTTCCAGAAGAGGCGCCGGGCATTTCGGTAGTTACCCCAGCTTTTAACGAAGATCTTATTATTATAGACAGTGCTCATTCTTTATTAAACCTAGAATATCCGAATTTTGAAGTCATAATAGTTAATGACGGAAGTACTGATAATACTTTAGACACGCTCATTAAAGAGTTCGACCTTGTATTAACTCCTTTTCCGTATATAGAAAAGGTGCGTTGCCAACCCATGAGAGGTATTTATAAGTCGAAAAACCCTCGTTATTCAAATCTCACGATTGTGGATAAAGAAAATGGAGGCACCAAGGCCGATGCTATGAACGCCGGAGTAAACGTTGCTAATTACGACTATTTTATCAATACCGACATCGACGGATTGTTAGTACCAAATACCTTGGCGAAAATGATTGTACCAGTATTGGATTCCGAGATACCGGTAATAGCAGTAGGCGCAACACTCCGTATGGTAAATTCGTGCGAAGTAGATAAAGGAAGAATTACACGGGTAAGACCTCCAAATAGATTAATTCCAACGTTTCAAGAGACTGAATATTTACGCTCGTACCTAATTGGAAAAATGGGTTGGGCTACTTTAAATGCAGTTCCCAATGTGTCTGGAGGTTTTGGGTTATTCGATACAAACGTAGTGATTGGAGCTGGAGGTTATGACCCGCTTTCGCAAGCCGAAGATATGGATATGACCTTGCGAATGATTGCTTTTATGCGTGACAGAAAAAAGAAATATAGAATTAGGCAAATCCCGGATACGTGTTGTTGGACAGAAGGACCTTCAAATTTAAGGCTTCTTTATAGGCAAAGAACGCGATGGGGAAGAGGGCTTTTACAAATATTTCTGGTTCATCGCCGATATCTTTTTAATCCGAAGTACGGACGCATGGGAATGTTATTACTACCCTATGCGCTCTTTTTCGATTTCTTGGCTCCAATATTAACAACCACAGGGTTTTTTATTATCGCCTTTTTATTGTTTACCAATCAAATCAATTTTGATACTTTTTGGTTGCTGTTACTACTCGTTTATTTAATAGGGGTTAGTATGTCATTGGTAGCAATTACAGCAGATTTATCCAATAAAAAACTGTATAAAAACTATTCAGAATATGGGCGACTAATTTTTTTCAGTCTTTTTGAAGTGCTTTTATATCAACCTTTTAATACTGTTTTCTTTGTAATTGGTTATGGGCAGTTTTTGTATAATCGAGAATTTAAGTGGACGAGTATGACCCGACAAGGGTATACCCGAAATACTGAGGTAACTATAGAACCAGAAGAATAGATCCCGTTATTTAATCATCTTCAAGTTTAAATACATAATCAACACAATTGTTTTAAACAATAGTGAATGTAAAGAGCGAGTTAAAAGCCATTTATATTCATTTAAACATCATTTGTCCTGCTTTCTACTAAAACAGCTCCAACGATATACAAAAAGTTACATACAAAAGCGAAGGTCACCTAAACATATATTTAGATGACCTTCGCTTTTATATGTAATAAGAATTTTACTCCTCTTCGTCCAGCTTCACTTTGTCTGGCATATCGCTGATAGGCTCGTGAAAGTCTGCATCCTCGTAGTCATCCTCATCAAAATTGGCCATTGAGGTCTCTAATCTAGAACTTACTTTAACTAGATATACTGTGTCTTCTGTCTTAACCTCTACAGCTTCAACTGTTTCATTTTTAGCGTTTTTGAAGGTGATAACATGGTCATCGTCATACCCGTCTGGATATTTTTCGACAAGTAAAGAAAGTATTTCGGGGGTCAATTTCCGATAGTCAACAATAATGCGCTTCATTAAATTAAATCTTTATTAGTTTTGGGTATAAAACTATTCAAAAATTAATCACTTAAAAATTATTTAAACAGAATTTTCATAAATTTTTATAAAAATCAAATGCGTTGTAAATCAACTTATTGTTCACAATACAGTCTGTTTTTGGTTTACCTATATCATGCAATAGTACAAAAAGCACTTTCCCATTTCTGTTCTTTTTGTCAAACACAAGTAGGTTTATGATATTATCGATTTCATTTTTATTGAATTCCTGTTTCGAAAATACAGCCATAAGCGTTTTTGTAACTTCGGTTAACCGTTTAATAGGAAAATCTAAAAGTTGGTTTGAAATATAGGTGGCTAAAATAATTCCAATGGCAATTGCTTCGCCGTGCAGCAGTGGTTCTCTTTCTTTATTATCTAAACAGTGCGACTCGATAGCATGACCGAGCGTATGCCCGTAATTTAATGTCTTTCTCAAGTTAGCTTCAAAAGGATCCAGCGAGACTATTTCATTTTTAATTTGAATCGACTCCCAAATTAGTGATTCAAATTTAGATGTATCATTAGGGTTCAGACTTTCAACTTTCTCCCAAGATTTTTGATTGTGAATAATACCATGTTTAAACATTTCGGCCATTCCCGAAACTAATTGTCTCTTGGGTAAGGTGTTTAGAAAGATGTTTTCAATAACCACCATTTTTGGAAGATAGATAGTGCCTATTTGATTTTTGGCAAGACCAAAATCAATTCCGTTTTTACCTCCAATAGAAGCATCTACCATTGCAAGTAGCGTAGTAGGAATATTCACAAAAGCGACCCCTCGTTTGTAGGTTGAAGCAACAAATCCGCCTATATCGGTTATCATTCCACCTCCTAGGTTTACTATTAAACTGTTGCGATCAGCTCCTTTATCCGAGAGTGCTTCCCACAGGCCATTAGAAGTAGTAATATTTTTGTGCTTTTCGCCACATGGAATTACCAATACCTTCCAATTAACTTCTAAATTTACTTCTAAATTTACTTTCTCGTATAAAACTGGTAAACAGTGTTTTTTGGTGTTTTCATCAACAATTACAAACACACTAGAGTAGTTCGTTTTTTCAATATGAGAAGCTAGAATTTTCCACGCATTTTCATTTTGAAAAACCAATCCTTCTTTTTGGATCATTTTTTATTATTTGAGATACTTTGTCTTTAAACAGATTTCAAATCTAACTATATTTACACACTTTATTTTTATTATATGTCAACAAAAAATTATTTCGATAATACCGAAGTTGCTTTTAAACTTAAAAGTGATTCGGAACTTGAGCGAGCCTATTTTCTTTTTAAGATGATTTCAAAAGAACCTCTTGTAAAAGTAGGTACTACAATGACAAAATTTGCGCTTAATTTAAATCTTCCTGTAGAAGGATTAATACGTTCAACGGTATTCGACCATTTTTGCGGAGGGGTTAATGAAAAGGACTGTATGCCTACGGTAGATAAGCTTTATGATGCTGGGGTTTATTCTGTTCTTGATTTTTCTGTGGAAGGAAAAGAGGAAGAGGCTCAATTTGATGCGACTGCCGAAAAGGTGGTTGAATTAACTCACTTTGCCCAAAATAAAAAATCGATGCCATTTTCAGTATTTAAGCCTACAGGTTTTGGGAAATTTGAAATTTTCCAGAAAAAAACTGAAAAGAAACCCTTATCTCAAGCTGAAGAACAGCAATGGCAACAAATAGTTCGTCGATTTGACTCTGTTTCTAAAGCTGCCTACGATTGTAATATAAGTTTACTAATTGATTCGGAACAATCGTGGATGCAAGATGCTGCAGATTTTCTGTGTGAAGAAATGATGGCCAAGTATAATCGTGAAAAAGCAGTAGTGTTTAACACCTTGCAATGCTACCGATGGGACCGTTTAGATTATTTAAAGAAAGAACACGAAAAGGCAAAGGCCGGTGGTTATAAATTAGGTTATAAAATAGTGCGCGGAGCGTATTTGGAAAAAGAAAATGAACGGGCTTTAGAAAAAGGCTATCCAACACCAATCTGCGGTAGCAAGAAAGAAACCGACGATAACTTTGATGAGGTAATGCGTTACATCATGTCCAATTTAGATGATATTTCACTGTTTGTTGGAACGCATAATGAAATGAGCACTTATCTTGCTATGGAGTTGATGGATGAAATGAAAATTGACAAAGAAGACTGCAGAATGTGGTTTGGTCAGCTTTATGGAATGAGCGATCACATTACTTTTAACTTAGGTGAAATGGGTTATAAAGTAGGAAAATACATTCCGTTTGGACCTGTTAAAGATGTGATGCCTTATTTAATTCGTCGGGCAGAAGAAAACACTTCGGTTGCTGGGCAAACAAGTCGCGAATTAAGTCTGCTAAAAAAAGAAAGACAGCGTAGAAAAATGTAAGAGTGCTTTGAGGTATTTGTATATACCTTTTTTAATCATCAAAAGTAGCGGTCATTACGGTCGCTACTTTTTCACAATTTTCGATTCTTAATTTTAAGTTTTTTTCCTGAACCTTTCCTACTACAACGTATTGTTTGCACGAATCTAATTTTGTATTACTTTCAGAAAAATTAACATCTCCAGTAAGCAATAGAATACTAACAGCCGAAGTATCCATTTGGTTTTGTTTTAAAAACTGTAATGTATTATCTGAAAAAGCACGCTCTTTTAGTCGAATGTTCTTTAAAGTTCGTGCATCAAGTCCATAAGCACAGGACGTCTTTTTTCCGCTAAGGATAAAAATTACAAGCAGGATGCCAATAAATAAACCTCCTGAAAAATAGGCCAATCGGTATTTTAGTTTCATTTCTGGGAATTGTAAATATTCGGAAATCCGGGTTTTTAGAATACGCTATCAATTGCGCTTAAAAAATCAATAAGTTCAAATCGCTATATGGCAAGTCGAACCAATCGGCAACAGCTTTGTTGGTGAGTATTCCGCGGTAAAAATACAAACCATTTTTCAAACCATCATCAAAGCGTATTGCATTTTCCAAACCTCCACTTTCTGCAATTTCTAAAATATAGGGAGTAAATATATTGCTAATGGTTATAGAAGCTGTTTTAGGATATCTTGCAGGAATATTAGGTACTCCATAATGAATAACATTGTGTTTAATAACGGTAGGGTTATCATGGGTCGTCATTTCTGTAGTTTCAAAGCAGCCGCCCATATCTACACAAACATCAATAACAACGGCGCCTTTCTTCATTCTCATCACCATTTCTTCTGTAACAATAATAGGGGAGCGGTTATGCCCTCGAACAGCGCCAATGGCCACATCACATCTTCTAAGTGCTTTTGTTAAATTTTTCGGCTGTATGGTAGAGGTATATAGGATTCTGCCAACATTAGTCTGAATAGTTCTAAGCTTCGTTATTGAGCTATCAAAAACTTTTACATTCGCACCAAGCCCGAGTGCCGAACGTACAGCAAATTCTCCTACAGTGCCAGCGCCAATAACAACAACTTCAATAGGAGGAACACCACTAATATTTCCAAATAAAAGTCCGTTGCCCTTTTTTGCATTCACCATGAGTTCTGCTGCAATTAAAATTGAAGCTGTACCTGCAATTTCACTTAATGCTTTAACCAATGGATAGGTGTGGTCTTCGTCTTTTATAAATTCGAACGCTAGCGCAGTAATTTTCTTTTTTGCGAGGGTTTGGAAATATTTAAGCTGTCTCGTCTTTAACTGTAGCGCAGAAATAAGTACTGTTTTGGGGTTTATAAGTTCTAATTCATCCAAGGTTGGAGGCTCAACTTTTAAAACCACAGGACATCCAAAAACTTTTTTTGTGTCATCTGTTAGTTGCGCTCCTGCTTCGGAGTATTCGTTGTCGGAAAACCCAGATTCAAGTCCAGCCCCATTTTCCATAAGTACACGATGACCATTACTTACAATGGCACTCACTGCATCTGGAGTAAGGCAAATTCGTTTTTCCTGAAAGTAAGCTTCTTTTGGAATTCCAATAAAGAGTTCTCCTTTCTGTTTCGCGATTTCCAAAGTCTCCTCTTGAGGTAATAATTGCGCTTTGGTAAAGGGTGATTTAGGGTTGGCCATGGGTGCAAATTTCTCGCATCAAGTTACGTAATAAATTAAATTACCAAAAAAATAAAAAAGATCAATATGAAATATAAAAGAATGAAACTACAAGGGTTGAAGTTTAATTTTTTATTTCTTGAATATAAGAAGGTTGTAAAATGAAACGAATCAAGTAGTTTTTTTGAAACGTTGATAAAGACTTTTATTAAAGCCTGTTATTCGTTTGAATCGTCAATTACTATAGTGCGACTTCCGTCGTGGTTTTTAGTGATTTCGATTTTCACAGCTTCTTCAGGTAATAGTTTTTGGATTTTTTCCGGCCACTCAATAAATACATAATGGCCACTATAAAGGTAGTCTTCAACGCCAAGGTCTAAAGCTTCCATAGGATCTTCAATTCGATAAAAATCGAAATGATAAATTAAACCATCAGCAACTTCGTATTCGTTAACAATAGAAAACGATGGGCTAGAAGCAACTTCATTAGCGCCTAATTGTTGCGATAATACTTTTATGAGCGTTGTTTTTCCAACCCCCATAGAACCATAAAAAAGGAAAATCCTTGAGGTTGCAATCCCTAAAATGTTTTTTGCAACCTCAGGGAGTTCTGTATGCGTATAAGTTATTTTCATTTAAAAGAAATCGAATTTATTTTTTGCAAATTTACTTTTTTAAGTATACATGGTATTCGATTTCGATATATCTATTTAGGAACATGTACCGAAAATGGAATAATCATTTCCTGAAGCGACACGCCCCCGTGCTGGTATGTATTACGGTAGTATTTTACATAGTGATTGTAATTATTTGGATATGCAAAAAAGTAATCTCCTTTAGCGAAAATAAACGAACTACTCATATTTATTGAAGGTAATTCAATGGTTTTCGGGTCTTGGGCAGCCAATACTTCTTTGTCTTCATAAGTCAAGCTTCTGCCGGTTTTATACCGTAGGTTAAGACTGGTGTTTTTGTCTCCAATAACCTTAGACGGATTTTTGACATTAATCGTTCCATGGTCAGTTGTGATAATAAGTTTAAAACCTAATCGTGCCGCTTGCTGAATAATTTCTAACAAAGGCGAGTTTTTGAACCAGCTCTGAGTCAACGATCTATACGATTTGTCAGTTGATGCCAATTCTTTAATAACCTCCATTTCAGTTTTAGAGTGGGAAAGCATATCTACAAAATTGTAAACCACAACAGTCAAGTCTTCATCTTTATGCGATTTAAAATTTTCAACCAATCTTTTTCCTTGTTTTAAACTGGATATTTTGTGGTAACTCCAATCTAGGTTCATTCTAAGCCTTTTTAACTGAGCGGCAAAAAACTCTTGCTCCTTCATGTTTTTCCCGCCTTCATCTGTATCATTCAGCCACAAATCTGGGTGGAGTTTTTGCATATCAAGTGGCATAAGTCCTGAGAAAATGGCGTTTCTTGCATATTGAGTAGCTGTTGGTAGTATGCTGTAAAAAAGTTCTTCCGAAGATTTTTTATAAATATTTGAAATCGTTGGCTCTAAGGCTTTCCATTGATCCAATCTTAAATTGTCTATTACGACCAAAAGGGTAGGTGTTCCTTGCTGAAGTTGAGGTTTTATTTTTTCCTTAAAAAGATTATGGCTCATTATAGGAGCATCGCTAGGCTCACGGAACCATTCAGGATAATTTTTATCAATAAACTTACAAAACTGGCTGTTAGCTTCAACTTTTTGAGATTCTAAAATCTCAAACATTCCAGGGTCTTCAATGTTTTCTAGCTCTAATTCCCAATAAACCAATTTTTGGTATAAGTCTTTCCATTCCTCATAACTATTAACCGTGGATAAATCCATGGCAATCTTTCGGAATTCTTGCTGGTAATTTGAAGTGGTTTTTTCAGAAACTAATCGACTATGATCCAGGTTTTTCTTTAAACTAAGTAAAATTTGATTCGGATTTACGGGCTTTATTAGGTAATCGGCAATTTTTGAACCAATGGCTTCTTCCATAATGTATTCTTCTTCACTTTTGGTAATCATTACCACAGGAAGAGCAGCGTGAACTTCTTTTATTTCTGAAAGTGTTTCGAGCCCTGTTAATCCGGGCATGTTTTCATCTAAAAAAACAATGTCGAATGATTCTTTTTTTATCTCATCCAAAGCTTCCATTCCGCTTTTTGCAGTAGTGACTTTGTAATTTCTATTTTCTAGGAAAATGATATGTGGTTTAAGCATATCTATTTCATCATCTACCCAAAGTATTTTTATATCGCTCATATATGTATATTTGTCTTTGCGCTCCGAAGCCTGGGCGAAGGAGTCTTATTATACTCCAAAGTTTTGGCTAAGGAATATTGTTTATTTCATTTTATAAGTAATTCTCAGTCGTTGCGAAGAATTCCTTCAAAAATAGACCTGAATTTTTTTAAAAGATTATTGTAGCTACTAATTTAAAGTTAAAGTTTGAAAACCCTTCCCAAGCTTAAAATCATAAACGACCCAATCTACGGTTTTATTACTATTCCTAGTTTATTGGTATTTCAGCTCATAGAGCATAAATATTTCCAACGGTTGCGCCGAGTTTCACAAATGGGGTTTTCGTATATCGTATATCCCGGCGCGCATCACACAAGATTGCACCACGCTTTAGGTGCCATGTTTTTAATGCAAAAAGCCGTACAAGTTTTAAAATCAAAGAAAGTTCCAATTTCTCAAAAAGAAGAAGAGGGCTTGTATATCGCAATTTTATTGCACGACATTGGTCACGGGCCGTTTTCGCACGCAATGGAACATAGCATTGTAGAGAATGTGAGCCACGAAGATATTTCTCTGCGGTTTATGGAGGCGTTAAACCAGAGTTTTAATCAGCAATTAACTGTAGCAATACAAATTTTTAAAGACGAATACCCTCGCAAATTTTTTCATCAGTTGGTATCGGGACAGTTAGACATGGATCGCTTAGATTATCTAAAACGTGATAGTTTTTATACTGGAGTTTCAGAAGGCACAGTTAATTCACAACGATTAATTGCAATGCTGAATGTACGAAACGATGCATTAGTTGTTGAAGAAAAGGGAATCTACTCTGTAGAAAACTTCATTGTAGCCCGAAGATTAATGTATTGGCAGGTGTATTTGCACAAAACAGGAGTCGTGGCAGAACAGCTTTTAGTACGTGTTTTAAAACGAGCCAAACAACTTACGGCCAAAGGTGTTGAACTTCCTGCGAGCAAAGCATTGCGGTTTTTTCTACATAATGATATTGGCTTGAGCGATTTTTCAGATGAAGTGCTTGAAACGTTTGCAAAACTAGATGACAATGATGTTATTTCGGCAATGAAATCGTGGGTAGACCATGAAGATTTTGTTCTTAAAAATTTGTGCGATATGCTTTTACATCGGGATTTATTGAAGGTTAAGGTAAAGTCGAAACCTTTTCCGGTTAAGAAATTAAAAACAAAAAATGAGCAATTAATGAGTCGTTACAAAATATCGGAAGAAGAGGCAGCGTATTTTGTGTTTTCGGGTAAAATGGAGAACCAAGCGTATAGTATGGAGAAAGATACGATAAACTTGTTGCGAAAAAACGGGAAGATTGTCGATGTGGCTAAGGCTAGCGATCAATTTAATATTGAAGCCCTTTCAAAATCAGTAGTTAAGTACTATATGTGCTATCCAAAAAAACAATAAAGATAGCTAACGAGGCTATGTCCTTTTTTTCTATTTTTGCATTAATCAAAATTAATAACCTAAGTTAATCAATACATATTAAAAAGACTCCTTTGCAGTGGCTCTTTTTTAACAATTTGAAAAAACGTCTTTTTATTCCCCATGAAATTTACAGCAGCCCAAATAGCAGGAATTCTAAACGGAACCGTTGAAGGCGATGAGAATGTTGTAGTTTCTAAACTGTCTAAAATAGAAGATGGGAGTGAGGGGAGTCTCACTTTTTTGGCCAACTTAAAGTATAAGAGTTACATCTATTCAACCAAAGCTTCAGTAACAATTGTTAATAACGATTTTGTAGCATCAAATGAATTCTCTACAACCCTTATTCGCGTTGAAAATGCATACCAAGCATTTTCTCAGTTACTAGAATATTACAATCAAGTAAAAATGAATAAAACAGGAATTGAAAAACCTGTTTTTATTGCAGATAATGTTGAACACGGCACCGACTTGTACTTAGGTGCTTTTGCATATTTAGGTGAAAATGTGAAAATAGGGAACAACGTTAAAATTTATCCTCAAGTGTACATAGGAGACAATGTTACAATAGGAGACAACACAATTTTATTCACGGGTGCCAAGTTGTATTCTGAAACCGTGGTTGGAAAATCCTGTGTAATTAATAGCGGAGTTGTGATTGGTGCCGATGGCTTTGGATTTACTCCAGACGAAAAAGGGGAGTTTCATAAAGTACCGCAAATAGGAAATGTAATTATTGAAGACAACGTTGATATTGGTCCTGGTACCACTATTGACCGCGCAACAATGGGTTCTACAATTATTAAGAATGGCGTAAAACTAGACAACCAAATTCAAATAGCACACAATGTTATTATTGGTGAAAACACAGTAATTGCCGCCCAAAGTGGAGTGGCGGGTTCTACAAAAATTGGAAAAAATTGTATTATTGGCGGTCAAGTAGGAATTGCTGGACATTTAGTCGTAGGTGATAATGTAAAAATTCAAGCGCAAAGCGGAATAAGCCGTAACGTGAAGGACAATGAAGTTCTTCAAGGTTCGCCAGGAATTCGCTTAGCCGATTTTAATAAAAGTTATGTATATTTCAAAAACCTTCCCAAAATAGTGGAACGGTTAAATACGGTTGAAAAACAAATCGATAATGAGTGAAAGTATTGTAAAACAGCGCACCATAGGTAAGGAGGTTTCTCTTACTGGGGTGGGATTGCATACAGGGAAGGAAGTTACTATAACTTTCAAACCAGCGTCAGAAAACCAAGGCTACAACTTTGTAAGAGTAGATTTGGAAGGAAACCCTGTAATTGAAGCCGATGCCAATTACGTGGTAAACACACAACGAGGTACCAATCTTGAAAAACGTGGTGTAAAAATTCAAACTTCTGAACATGTTTTAGCTGCTTTGGTAGGGCTCGAGGTGGATAACTGTACAATTGAGCTTAATGCGTCTGAACCGCCAATTATGGACGGATCTTCAAAGTATTTTGTAGAGGCAATTGAAAAAGCGGGCATTGTAGAACAAGAAGCACCACGTGAAGAATACGTTGTAAAGGAGGTAATATCCTTTGTAGATGAAGAAACGGGTAGCGAGATTATTGTAATGCCTTCAGATGAATATCAGGTTACTACAATGGTCGATTTTGGCACAAAAGTTTTAGGTACTCAAAACGCCTCGATGAAGCGTATCTCAGATTTTAAGGAGGAAATAGCAAATGCCAGGACTTTCAGTTTTTTACACGAAATTGAAATGCTTTTAGACCACGGCCTTATTAAAGGTGGAGACCTTAACAACGCGATAGTGTATGTAGATAAAGAACTCTCTGCAAGTACTATGGATAAACTCCGAACCGCTTTTGGCAAAGACAATATTTCGGTTAAACCAAACGGAATTTTAGACAATCTTACATTACATTACCCAAATGAAGCTGCAAGGCATAAACTATTAGACGTAATTGGCGATTTAGCACTTGTGGGTACTCGAATTAAAGGAAAGGTAATAGCTAATAAACCAGGACATTACGTTAACACTCAGTTTGCCAAAAAACTTTCCAGAATAATTAAAATCGAAAAAAGAAATAGAGTTCCAAAATTTGATTTAAACAAACCACCAGTTAAAGATATTAACGAAATAATGTCTATGCTCCCTCATAGACCGCCATTTTTGCTGGTAGATAAAATCATGGAACTAGGGGAAGATTACGTTGTTGGCTTGAAAAACGTTACCATGAATGAGCCTTTTTTCGTTGGTCATTTTCCAGGAGCACCCGTTATGCCAGGTGTGTTGATTGTAGAAGCAATGGCTCAAACTGGCGGAATTTTGGCACTAAGTACGGTTCCAGATCCTGAAAACTATCTTACGTTTTTTATGAAGATAGATAATGTGAAGTTTAAACAACAAGTAAATCCGGGCGACACCCTTATTTTTGATTTGGAGTTAATTTCACCAATTCGCCGTGGAATTGTACACATGAGAGGAAGTGCCTATGCCAACGACAAACTCGTAACAGAGGCCGAACTAATGGCACAAATGGTAAAAACAAAGAATTTATAGACAAAATCAAGCATGTTTCAAATTTCATTTGAAAGAAGTACATTACCTTGCAAATAATTTTGGACTGTAAGAAATAATAAATACAAGAAATGAATCAACCACTTGCATACGTCCATCCGGGCGCAAAAATAGCTAAGAACGTTGTTATCGAACCTTTTACCACCATTCACAATAACGTTGTGATAGGAGAAGGAACGTGGATTGGAAGTAACGTAACCATTATGGAAGGAGCGCGTATTGGCAAAAATTGCAATATCTTTCCAGGTGCTGTCATTTCTGCAGTTCCTCAAGATTTAAAATTCAAGGATGAAGATACAACTGTTGAAATTGGAGATGGTACTACCCTAAGGGAATATGTTACCATAAATCGCGGGACAATTGATAGAGGAAAAACCGTAATTGGAAAAAATTGCTGGATTATGGCTTATTGCCATATCGCCCACGACTGTATTGTTGGCGACAATTGTATTTTCAGCAATAACAGTACGTTGGCAGGTCATATAACAGTAGGAGATTATGTTGTTTTAGCAGGAATGACAGCCGTACATCAATTCTGTATGATAGGAAATCACGCATTTGTAACAGGAGGATCTTTGGTTAGAAAAGATGTGCCGCCATATACAAAGGCAGCACGCGAACCGCTGAGCTATGTAGGTATAAATTCTATCGGACTTCGACGTAGAGGGTTTACTTCTGAAAAAATTTCAGAAATCCAGAATATTTACCGTCTGCTGTATCAGAAAAACTATAACACGTCTCAAGCTGCCGAAATTATTGAAGCTGAAATGGAGGCAACTCCTGAACGTGACGAAATTCTTCAGTTTATCAAAAATTCCAAACGAGGAATTATGAAAGGATATTTCAATTCAAATTAACAGAAATACAAAATTGAGGCGTTAGACTAATATAACAGTCTACAATCTTAAATCTTAAATCTAAAATCATTAATGGCCACATCATCAGATATCAGAAAAGGACTTTGCATTCGTTACAACAACGATATTTATAAAATAATTGAATTTTTACACGTAAAACCTGGTAAAGGCCCTGCTTTTGTTCGTACTAAACTAAAAAGTGTTACTACAGGGAAAACTATCGATAACACCTTTTCAGCAGGACATAAAATTGACGACGTGCGAGTTGAAACCCATAAGTATCAATATCTTTACAGTGAAGGAGAAACGTACCATTTCATGAATACAGAGGATTATTCTCAAATTCAGTTAATGAAAAGTATTCTGGATACCCCTGAGTTAATGAAAGAAGGAGAGGTTGTAACGGTTTTAATTAATACCGAAGACGGAGCTCCGCTTTCTGTAGATATGCCTGCACACGTTATTTTAAAAGTAACTTCAACAGAACCGGGTGTAAAAGGAAATACTGCTACCAACGCAACTAAACCAGCTGTTGTAGAAACAGGAGCCGAAATTAACGTTCCACTTTTTATTAACGAAGGTGATAAAATTAGAATTGATACAGACAAAGGTCAATATCAAGAACGCATTAAAGAGTAAATTAAACTACTAGTAGCAGCAAGCAATTAAACAAATTCCGCAAAAAAACATAAGCAACGACACGTGAAATTTCCAAACCCTCATTCCCTGGAAAAAATTGCTGATATAATCGAATGTGATTATGTTGGAGATGCCAATTTCCCTGTTTTAGGGATGAACGAAATTCATGTCGTTGAACCTGGCGATATTGTATTTGTAGATCATCCTAAATACTACGATAAAGCACTCGAATCTGCTGCTACCGTTATACTTATCAATAAAGAGGTAACCTGCCCTGAAGGTAAGGCGTTACTGATTTCTGACGATCCTTTTCGCGATTTCAATAAACTTACTAATTATTTTATGCCCTTCCGAAGTGCAAATAGCGCAATTTCAGATTCGGCTAAAATAGGGAAGGGGACCATTATTCAGCCTAATGTATTTATAGGAAATAACGTAGAAATTGGCGAGCATTGCCTAATCTATTCAAACGTGTGTATTTACGATAATACGCGAATAGGCAATAACGTAACAATCCACGCTGGAAGTGTTTTAGGAGGCGATGCTTTTTACTATAAAAACCGACCTGAAAAATTCGACAAACTCGTAAGCGGTGGTAACGTTGTTCTTGAAGATAACGTCGATATTGGCGCTTTGTGTACAATAGATAAAGGAGTAACGGCTTCAACCACAATTGGAGAAGGCACCAAAATCGATAATCAAGTTCAAGTAGGGCACGATACTATTATCGGGAAAAGATGTTTAATAGCTTCACAAGTGGGTATTGCTGGCTGTGTTGTAATTAAAGACTTTGTTACCATTTGGGGTCAAGTAGGAATTACAAGTGGAATAACTATTGGCGAAAAAGCAGTTATTTCAGCGCAAAGCGGCGTTAGTAAATCTTTAGAAGGCAATAAATCATATTTTGGAACTCCTGCAGACGATTTCAGAAAAAAATACAAAGAAATGGCGTCCATTAGGTTAATTCCAGAGATATTAGAAAAACTTAATAAAAATCTATGAGCAATAAAGCAAAAGAATTAGTTAGAGATTTTTATAAATCCGACATTTTAAAGGATGACACGGTTCTTGAACGTTTCTTTCATCCAGAAGTGGAATTGTTATGGAATAGCCCAAGCGGCCTTTCTATTCTTCATTTCGATGAATTAAAGGTGTTTTTTAATGAAATACGCAGAACTTACGACGACTTGCGACTAGAGGTTAGTCACTTACTTGCTGATAGTGAATATGTTACTATTCGTTATAAATATTATGTGCGAACCGTAGAAAATCCAGATGAGGAATTAGGCATTGCGCATTTTATCGCTATCTGGGAGGTTAAAGACGGTAAAATAATTCGTGGTCATCAAGTGAGCCAACCCGTAACAGATAATGACGATACAAACAAAAGCTATCATAGGATTAAAGTTTAGAAACTCTTTAATTGGCTTAACTGAAAATAGTATCTTTGCAATATTTTCCAAGTAATATTAAAAAATGATATTGCTTAAACACTAGATAGAAATAATTAATAGAAAATAATTAAAAATGAGCGTTTTAGTAAATAAGGATTCGAAAATAATAGTACAGGGTTTCACAGGAAGTGAAGGTACTTTTCATGCGGAACAAATGATCGAGTATGGAACAAATGTAGTTGGAGGGGTAACCCCAGGAAAAGGTGGTCAAACACACCTTGACAGGCCTGTATTTAACACAGTTTCTGAGGCTGTTGAAAAAACTGGTGCCGATACTACGATTATTTTTGTGCCACCAGCATTTGCTGCAGACGCGATTATGGAAGCTGCCGATGCAGGAATTAAAGTAATTATTACTATTACTGAAGGTATTCCAGTAAAAGATATGATCACGGCTTCAGATTATATTAAAGATAAAAATTGCCGACTCATAGGTCCTAACTGTCCAGGTGTTATTACTCCAGGCGAAGCTAAAGTTGGTATTATGCCAGGTTTTGTTTTCAAAAAAGGAACCGTAGGGATTGTTTCAAAGTCAGGAACACTTACTTATGAAGCAGCAGATCAAGTTGTAAAACAAGGTTTAGGAATCACGACTGCTATCGGAATTGGAGGCGATCCAATTATCGGTACTACAACAAAAGAAGCTCTAGAACTTCTTATTAACGATCCAGAGAGTGAGGCTGTGGTTATGATTGGTGAAATTGGTGGGCAACTAGAAATAGATGCTGCTAAATGGTACAAAGAAAGCGGAAGTAAAAAACCAGTAATTGGTTTTATCGCTGGTGAAACTGCTCCAGCTGGACGTACAATGGGCCATGCAGGTGCAATTGTTGGCGGAAGTGATGATACAGCTCAAGCTAAGAAAAAAGTCATGCGCGAATGCGGAATGCACGTAGTAGATTCTCCAGCTGAAATTGGTAGAAAAGTAAAAGAAGTATTGGGATAATCTTTAAATAATTCAATGAAAGCTCTGTGAAATTCACAGGGCTTTTTTTATGGAGAACCCGCAACCTTTTGTTATATTTGGATTCCCTGTAAAAAGCAGGAGTTTCCTGTTAGGTTTTAAGAACCTTGTAGGTATATAAGCACAGGTTTTCCTGTAATATTTTAAAACTTCCTGCAAGGTTTTAAGAACCTTGTAGGTCTATAAACTGACCGAAAAAAATGAAATTACTAGAAGGAAAAACAGCAATAATTACTGGCGGAAGCCGCGGAATTGGAAAAGGAATAGTTGAAGTATTTGCCCAACACGGAGCGAATGTAGCTTTTACATATAGCTCTTCAGAAGAAGCAGCAAATGCGCTGGCCGAAGAGATTACTAAATCTGGGGTAAAAGCAAAAGCCTACAAAAGTAATGCAGCCTCTTTTGACGAATCTCAAAAACTGGCTGAAGACGTTTTAAATGACTTTGGCAGTATCGATATTCTTATAAACAACGCAGGAATCACCAAAGACAACCTCTTAATGCGAATTTCAGAAGAGGATTTTGATAAGGTAATTGAAGTAAACCTAAAGTCCGTTTTTAATATGACCAAGGCTGTACAGCGTACGATGCTTAAGCAACGTAAAGGTTCTATCATCAATATGAGCTCCGTAGTAGGAGTGAAGGGAAATGCGGGGCAAACCAATTACGCCGCGTCAAAGGCGGGAATTATTGGCTTTACAAAATCTGTTGCTTTAGAATTAGGTTCTCGGAACATCCGTTGTAACGCTGTGGCTCCAGGGTTTATCGAAACTGAAATGACTGGCAAACTTGACGAAAAAACAGTACAAGGATGGCGCGATGCTATTCCATTAAAACGTGGAGGACAACCAGAAGACATTGCAAATGCCTGTGTTTTCCTTGCCAGCGACCTTTCCGCTTATGTTACAGGACAAGTCTTGAACGTTGATGGAGGAATGCTAACTTGATTTACGAATTTAGATTTTAGAGTTACGATTCATGAAAAATATTATTATTGGTATTATTGAAACTTATTTTCAATCTAAAATCATTTATCGTAAATCGTAAATAACAATGTCTCCAGAAACCATACTATATATAATCCTCGCCGGTGTAATATCCATTGCTCTGGCGATTTTTATGTATGGATATAAGTCAAAGGAAACACGTCGACTCCGATGGGTATTTGGAACGCTTCGGTTTATTACGCTTTTTTCGATCTTGCTTCTACTCATCAATCCCAAGTTTGAAAGTGAAACCTATACTACCGAAAAGCCAAAACTTCCTGTATTGATAGACAATTCAGCTTCTGTAGCGGTTTTGAATCAAGATGGGAATGTTCTTGAGCTGATTCAGGAGCTAAAAGAAAACAGCAAACTCAACAACAAATTCGACCTTTCTTATTATTCCTTCGGAAGTGAATTTCAAAAAAGTGATTCGCTTTCCTTTAGTGAGAAAAATACGAATATTTCACAAGCGCTGTCATCTGTCAATGAGATTTTTAAAAATCAAACAGCTCCCACAATTCTTATAACCGATGGAAATCAAACTTTAGGGAGTGATTATGAGTTCTCTTCAACAAACTTTAAAAATCCTATTTACTCGGTAATTTTAGGCGATTCTATTCAATACACAGACTTAAAAATCGAGCAGTTGAATACCAATCGCTATGCTTTTCTGAAAAACCAATTTCCCGTGGAAGTGATTCTAACCTACAGCGGAACGAGTTCTGTAAATTCGGAGTTTGTTATTACGCAGGGCGCATCAACGGTCTATCGTTCAAAAGTTTCATTTTCAGAAAAGGAAAATTCAAGCACTTTAAACTTTAATCTTCCAGCCAATAGCGTCGGACTTCAGAAATACACGGCACAGATTCTTCCGCTGGACAACGAGAAGAATAAAACAAACAACATCAAGCATTTTGCAGTAGAAGTGATTGACCAAGCTACCAATGTGTTGATTGTAAGTAAGCTCAGTCATCCAGATTTAGGAGCTTTAAAGAAATCCATCACTACCAACGAGCAACGAGCTGTTACCTTCAAAAAACCTTTGGAAGCCGCGAATACTTTAAATGATTACCAACTTGTCATTCTTTATCAGCCCGATAGAAGTTTCGCTCCGATTTTTTCAGAAATAGAAAAATTGGATAAAAATTATTGGGTAATTGCGGGATTACAAACCGATTGGACTTTTCTAAATACTGTTCAAAGTAATTATAAGAAGAATTCTTCCAGACAAAAGGAAGATGTTCAAGCAGTGCTAAACCCTAATTACGGAACTTTCGCAGTAGAAGATTTAAGCTTTGACGATTTCCCGCCACTACACACTCAGTTTGGAGAATTGACCATCAGCGTGCCACACGAAGTTATGCTCGAACAAACCGTAAGCAGAATTGCTACGGAAAGTCCTTTGTTGGCGACTATGGAAATGAACGGAAAGCGAAATGCTATCTGGGATGGAGAAGGGTTTTGGCGTTGGCGTGCAAGTAGTTTTTTAAAAACAGATAGCTTTCAGGATTTTGATGGGTTTATTGGGAGTTTGGTGCAATATCTGGCTTCCAATAAGCGGAGAAGTAGGCTAGAGGTGTCTTCGGAAACGTTTTACTACAATAACAATCCCATCAAGATATCAGCCCAGTATTTTGATAGGAATTATATTTTCGACAATCGTGCTTCCTTGAATATTACAGTAAAGAATACCGAAACCGAAAAGCAAGCCGTGTTTCCAATGCTTTTGCGGAACAACTTTTATGAAGTAGATTTGAATAGTTTGCCCGCTGGGGAATATAACTTTACGGTATCGGTAGCCGATGAAGCGGTTTCGAGTAGTGGTATTTTCACTATTTTAGACTTTAATGTAGAGCAACAATTCTTAAATGCAGATGTTTTAAAACAGAATCGCGTTTCAAACAATTCGCAAGGAAAAGCTTATTTTGCTACACAAACCGATGCTTTAATTCAGGATTTAATTGAAAACACAAACTTCCAGAATATAGAACGAAGCGAACAAAAAGTTGTACCTTTGATCGATTGGAAATACCTACTCGCACTTATCGTTCTAGCACTTTCTGCAGAATGGTTTTTCAGAAAATATAACGGACTTATTTAGAAATCAATTAATATATAAAAATATAGAATGGAAAAATTGCCTAAAATTACAATACCAGTACTCGTAGGAGTCATTTTACTTATTATCATTATCGCCAAATCATCAGTTACAATTAGTTCGGGTCACGCAGGTGTTCTCTATCAAACTTTCGGAAATGGTGTTGTTACCGACCAACCACCATTGGGAGAAGGATTTCATATTATAGCACCTTGGAACAGAGTATTCGTTTACGAAATTCGTCAGCAAGAGCTTAGTGAAAAAATGCAAGTACTTTCATCAAACGGACTTGAAATTAAACTAGACGCCTCTGCTTGGTACCAACCTGTAAGTGCTGATGTAGCAAAGCTTCACCAAGAAAAAGGGGAAAACTATCTACAACGGGTTATCCAACCAGCAATTAGAAGTGCGGCAAGAAGTGTTGTGGGACGTTACACGCCAGAACAACTCTATTCTAGTAAGCGTGACGCTATTCAATCAGAAATTTATGAAGAAACTAAAAAGATTTTGGACAACCAATACATTCAATTAAACGAAGTTTTGGTTCGTGATGTAACGCTTCCACCAGCAATTAAAGATGCTATTGAGCGTAAGCTTCGTCAGGAGCAGGAATCTTTGGAATATGAATTCCGCTTAGAGAAAGCCACTAAAGAAGCTCAAAAAGTACGAATTGAAGCTCAAGGGAAGGCGGATGCAAATGCTATTTTGAGCGCTTCATTAACTGATAAGGTGCTTCAGGATAAAGGGATTGATGCTACGTTAGAACTAGCCAAATCACAAAATGCTAAGGTGGTTATCGTTGGCTCTGGAGATAGCGGTTTGCCTTTGATTTTAGGAAATAACTAATCCTAGCCATTTCCAGAATGTCACATTGAATTCAGTCGAAGCAATATGTCACACTGCGCGCAGTCGAAGTGTTTAATTGATTAATTCAATTTGAATCACATATAAAACCTTCCTTCGTGGGAGGTTTTTTTTATGAGAAATATTTGGCTGAGTTTAAGTGAGTTTTTCCAGGCAAGGTTTTAGAACTAAT
Source organism: Aequorivita viscosa (assembly GCF_900106795.1). GTDB lineage: Bacteria > Bacteroidota > Bacteroidia > Flavobacteriales > Flavobacteriaceae > Aequorivita > Aequorivita viscosa. Next base: position 141,632 of record NZ_FNNS01000001.1, read on the forward strand.
ACAGAATTAAGATTAAGTTTTTTTGAGAAACCTACTTTTAAATAATTCTATAACTTTATTATTTATTAGAAACGTCAATTTGTAAATTGAAATGAAAACAACACCCGAACATAATGAACGAATATCAAAGATGACTTTTGCTTCCGTTTACCCACATTATGTTGCCAAAGTTGAGAAAAATGGCAGGACTATTGATGAGTTGCATCAAGTAATTGAGTGGTTAACAGGGTTTGATAAAGATAAATTAGACGCACTCATCAATGAAAAGGTCACCTTTCAAACCTTCTTTCAAAAAGCAAATATTCACCCGAATGCCCATCTTATAAAAGGTGTAATCTGTGGGTATCGGATAGAAGAGTTAGAAAACCCTTTAACTAAACAAGTTCGTTTTTTAGACAAATTAGTAGACGAATTAGCCAAAGGTCGAAAGATGGAGAAAATATTACGAGAAGGGTAAAGTATATTTTAATTGACAAGTCTAATCATAATGTCTTTATTCCACTTAATTTTAAGCCACATTCAAAATGGTAGATTTTAGAAGCTTGTAGACTTTATTCCTATAATTTGAAATACTTACTGTATAAGGTAGTTAAATCTCCCTTTCTGCGAATCCCGTCTTCTGAAACGATTTGATAATCACCAAGCCACAAACCACGGCAACTGCAGTTAGGCTGAATGCTAAAACAATATTGCTATAAATAAAGTTCCCGATGGCGAATAGGGTACAGTAAACACCTACAACACCCGCAAAAAAGGCGAGAATCTTCATTCCAAAGCCTTTGAATTTAGATTCGTTGCCAAAGATTAAACTGTTGAAACTGTTTAGGGTTTCTGCCTTTGAGGGTTTCGTTAAAAGTGTCACTGTTACCCATCCAATGGTAGTTATTGCAACACTAAGTACTAATTGCCAATGCCCAGCCATAGTAATCATTGGGGTTTCCATTTTTCCGTTTATAAAGAAGAATCCAGCGATTACAAACGAAATAAACATTGCGGCAATTTCGCTATACGGGTTTATTCTGCTCCAAAACCAGCGTAAAATAAAGAGCAAGCCCGTTCCAGCGCCAATTGAAAGCAACAGGTTAAAGCCATCACGGGCTTCTTCCAATATAAGTGCTAACAATCCAGCTAGAATCATCATAACTACCGTTGAAGTCCTTCCTACAGCTACTTGCTCCTTACCTGAAGCATTTTTTCGAAGAAACCGAACGTAAAAGTCATTAACCACATACGAACTTCCCCAGTTTAAGTGGGTGGAAATTGTACTCATAAAAGCCGCAATAAGTGATGTAATTACAATTCCGAGTAATCCCGCAGGTAGGAATGTAAGCATAGCAGGGTAGGAGAGATCATTTTTCACAAATGAAGGATCTAGATTAGGAAAGGCAGCTTGTAAACTTTCTAGGTTCGGGAAACAATAATTGAAGCCAACCCAATAATAATCCACGGCCAGGGGCGAAGCGCATAGTGAGCGAAATTAAAAAATAGGGTAGCATAGGTAGCGTGCTTTTCATCTTTTGCAGCAAGCATTCTTTGCGCAATATAGCCCCCACCACCAGGTTCTGCACCTGGATACCAAACGCTCCACCATTGCACAGCAAGCGGAACAATAAGTAGGGGAATCAATAATTCAGGTTTTGAAAAATCGGGTAGCATTGCTGTTTTAGCGGCTACGGCAGGAGTTGAGAGAAGCTTTTCCATTCCGCCAATTTCTGGCATATTCACTATATAAATTGTAGCCCAAATACTACCGACCATTGCGATAATGAACTGCACAAAATCTGTCAGGATTACACCTTTTAAACCTCCAAAAGCGGAGTAAATCACAACTACGGGAGAGGCAATCAATAAAACTTGATAGGCAGATAAGCCAAACATTACATGACCTATTTTAATCGCAGCCAAACATACGTTAGCCATAATCACGATATTAAAGAAAACACCGAGGTAGATGGCTCGAAAACCTCTTAAAAAGGCAGCGCTTTTGCCGCTGTATCGTAATTCATAAAATTCCAAGTCGGTTGTAATTCCGCTTTTGCGCCAAAGTTTGGCGTAGAAAAAAACGGTCAGCATTCCTGTAAGCAAAAAACTCCACCAAATCCAGTTTCCAAAAACACCGTCTTCGCGAATAACACCGGCGACAAAGTTGGGCGTATCGGCAGCAAACGTAGTAGCGACCATACTTACCCCTAGCAACCACCAAGGCATATTTCTATTTGAAAGAAAAAACGATTTTGAATCTTTCCCCGATTTTTTCGAAACGAGGACACCAATAAAAATAAAAATAACAAAAAACGAGATGATGATAATCCAATCTGGGGTCGTTAAATGCATAAAAGTCTGATTTTTTAAGCTGTTTACAATAGTCGGTTAAAGTAAAGAAATTGAATCGAACTTTTAGAACTCCCTTATATTAATATTCACAGGGTTTTGAACATAGATAAGCACTGTTCTTGGATGTTATTTAAACTTATAATTGTTGCATTTTTTCTACCTTTAAAAAAATAATTCACTTTTTATGGCTGCAAGAAGGAGAAACAAAGTGCAAACCACTAAAATACAACCCAAAAGGGCGAAAAACTATTCGCCTGGAACTGTAAACTATACGGGGAAGAAAACAACTACGGTTACTGAGTTGGATATAATTGATTATTCCAAAGAGCACTATCATCGTTTTGAAACCAATGATATTCACGAGGCTTTTAATTATGAAGACTCCACCAATATTACGTGGATTAATGTAAACGGACTAAGTAATACGGATGATATAATTACACTCGGAACTCATTTTGAACTACATCCGCTTATTCAGGAAGATATTGTAAGCACTTATCAACGCCCAAAAATCGATGAATATGAAGATTATTTATTTATCGTTTTTAAAATGCTGCATTACGATGACGAAAAACTTACCAACGAGCATATTAGTATGGTTGTGGGTAAGGACTACGTTTTGACATTTCAAGAAGCAGAAGGCGATGTTTTTGGAGACTTGCGCGAGCGTCTAGAACACGGCAAAGGACGTATTAGAACAGTAGGTTCCGATTATTTAATGTTTGCAATTCTCGATGCGGTAGTAGATAATTATTTTACTGTTATGGAGTTTTTAAGCAATAAGTTTGAATTGCTAGAGGACAAACTTTTTGATAAAAAAGAAGACCCCGATATCGCCGAAGAAATCCAAGGTCTTAAAAAAGATATTTTAAGAATTAGAAAGGCAGTAGTGCCCTTGCGCGAAGTGGTAAACCGGTTGGAAAAAATAGAATCTCCACTTATTGAAGAACGCACTAATAAATACATCCGCGATTTATACGATCATATTATTCAAGTAAATGAAAGTGTGGAAATATATCGGGAAATGATTTGGAGTTTGATGGATATGTACATGACAACCATTAGCAACAAAATGAACGAAGTGATGAAGGTTTTGACTATTATGTCTACTATTTTCATTCCATTGACATTTCTGGCTGGAATATACGGGATGAATTTTGAATATATGCCCGAACTTCATTACAAAAACAGCTATTTCCTCCTCCTCGGAATTATGGTACTAGTGGTTTTTGGAATGATTTATTATTTTAAAAAGAAAAAGTGGTTTTAAAGCCCACCTTTTCACACAACAAACACCTCCTTCACAAAATTTTTTTCATTACAAACACAATTTAAAATGAGCAATTCCATTCCAAAATCCGCTTTCGACTTTCTATTAGCATTACGGGAAAACAATAATCGCGATTGGATGCAGGAGCACAAAAAGGAGTATCTGGCGAATGAGGAAAAACTAAAAAGCTTCTATTCCGAAGTAGAAAAAGGATTAAATGAGGCGGATGAGATTGCCAAGGTCAAAATATTCTGAATCAATAGAGACCTGCGTTTCAGAAAGGACAAAACGCCCTATAATTCGCATAGAAGTGTAAGTTTTAGTAGAGCAGTAGCCCAGCGTCGTGGTGGGTATTACTTTCGATTAGATCCTGGAAACTGCTATATGGCAGGAGGCTTTTTTGAACCGAATAAGGAAGATCTTTTCCGCATAAGAAAGGAATTTGAAATAGATGCTTCTGAAATTCGCAAAATTTTAAATGAGAAGGAATTCAAAAAGACATTTGGTAATCTTCTTCAAACCAACGCAGTAAAATCGGCGCCTAAGGGTTTCGACAAAGATCACGAGAATATAGACTTGATTAAGCTAAAGAGCTTTGTTGTAAAACGCTCCTATACCAACGAAGAAGTACTTTCAGAAGACTTTGCTGAAACGTTGGTGCAGCATTACAAACAACTCCGACTGTTTTTCGATTATATGAGCAGCGTGCTTACAACCGATTTAAACGGCGTTTCTTTGCTGGATGATTTATAGTCAGTTTTTCAGTATGCAGTCTCAGTCGCAGTAATCAATATGGATTGTTGATAAGTATTTGGTTTTCAGTTTTGAGAGGGGAATATAATTTTTTTTCATAAACCCATAAACCCATAAACCCATAAACCCATAAACTCAAACAAATTCAACCTCCAAAAGCTGAACCTGACTCTTTATTCTTTCCTTAACAATATCCATCATTCGTTTGTTTAAGGCCGATGAGTTTTGAATATAGGTATTAAATTCTTTCAAAGTAAACTGCCCAATTAGTATTCCTTTGAGTGAGTTTCGGAATTTCATATCCTTGTTAATCGCAGTATCAATATAGTCCATTCGCTTTTCTGGCTTAAGGTCATAAAACACATTTTTATGCTTTACAATATAATTTCTGAAAGAAGCCAACAACAAATCATTTTGAAATTTTGCAATAGGTCGTAGAGTGCTATTCTGAAAATGTTCATCGGTACTCATTTCTGAATTTACTTTAGCTGAATCTATCTCAGGGCGCAAGGCTAAAAGCATGCTATCTCGGGTTTTCATAATAGAGTTTTTCTAAAAATATAAATAATATAAAGCTTTAACGGAGGATTACATTTAAGTTATAAACCTCTTTTCAACAAAAAGAAATGTGGTTATGTTTCGTAAATTGCAAATACGATTTAAGTGCTTTGATAGTCAATTAAATTAGGTTTGCAGACAACTTTCTAAAAACTAAATAGTACACAAATGAAAATAGTATCAGCCGAACAACAGTATAATGCCGATAAAATAACTATTGAAAAACAACAGATTACCTCTTTAGAATTAATGGAACGTGCTGGAGGTCAAATTTTTGAATGGTTAGACAGCAGGTTGGAAGGCGTTCCCGTTCCCGTACATATTTTCTGTGGTATTGGCGATAATGGTGGCGATGGTATGGTCGTGGGGCGATTGCTTATTGAACACGGTTATAACGTCGTGATTTATGTGGTAAACTATAGTGATAAACGTTCAGATAATTTTCTTTATAATTACGATCGTATTAAAAAAGTGACTAAAAATTGGCCTATCATAATAAAACGTGAGGCCCATTTTCCCAAAATTACCTCAGAAGATGTTGTAATCGACGCTATATTTGGAATCGGACTTAGTCGCAGCCCTGAAGGTTGGGTAAAAAAACTGATTACTTATTTGAATGAAACGGAAGCATTTAAATTATCGATAGACATTCCGAGTGGCTTATTTGCGAACAAGGCTTTAGAAGATGAAGATGCCGTATTCCTTGCGAATCATACACTAACTTTTCAAGCACCTAAGCTCGCTTTTTTTCTGCCAAAAACAGCTCCTTTTGTCCGCGATTTTGAAGTGTTGGACATAGGACTCGATTCCGATTTTTTGGATGATCTGAAACCACTGGCACATTTAATAACGCTTTTTGAAGCAAAAAACTTATATAAATATCGCGACAAATACGCACATAAAGGAACATTTGGTCACGCCCTAATTGTAGGTGGAAGTTATGGGAAAATTGGAGCCGCCGTTTTAGCATCAAAAGCTGCATTTAAAATAGGAGCTGGTTTAGTCACTGCTTTTGTGCCTAAATGTGGATACAATATCCTTCAAACTACAATCCCCGAAGCAATGGTAGCAACAGATAAAGAAGATGAAATTATCACAAATATTGTTATCGATTTTGAACCAACAGCTATTGGAATCGGGATGGGAATTGGAAAAAATAAGGCTACCGCCGAAGCAATTACAAAGTTGTTTAAAACTCAAAACGCCCCAATGGTAATTGATGCAGATGCTTTAAACATACTTGCTGAAAATAAAGAAGTTCTAAAATTACTTCCGAAGAGTTCAATACTTACACCGCATCCTGGAGAATTGAAAAGATTGATTGGCGCTTGGAAAGATGATTATGAAAAACTTGAAAAGGTTAAGAAGTTTTCAAAGAAAAACGAGGCAGTTGTAATTATAAAAGGCGCATTTACAACGATTGTTTATATGGACAATCTTTATATTAATAGCACTGGAAATCCAGGGATGGCGACTGGTGGGAGTGGTGATGCACTTACAGGTGCTATTACAGGCTTACTGTGTCAAGGATATAATATTTTGCAAGCTTCGCTCTTTGGAGTCTATTTGCACGGCTTGGCTGGTGATAATGCCGCAAACGTAATAGGATATGAAGCTTTAATGGCGAGTGATATTATTGACAATCTAGGTAAAGCTTATATGGAGTTGTTTACTAACGATATGGAGGAGCCTGAATAGGATAAGGAAATAGCATAAAATGAACCACGAATACACGATTTTTTTATAATTGTTCGTGTATTCGTGGCATTGATCAACACACATTAAACCATATCCTCAGGTCGAACCCACTTGTCAAAATCTTCAGCCGAAACGTATCCCAAGTTAACAGCTTCTTCTTTTAAAGTAGTACCGTTTTTATGAGCAGTGTTTGCAATTTCCGCAGCCTTGTAATAACCAATCTTGGTGTTTAAAGCAGTTACTAGCATCAAACTATTATTTAGCTGTCTTTTAATTGCTTCATGATTTGGCTCAATTCCTTGTGCGCAATGTTCATCAAAAGAAACACAAGCATCGCCTAATAATTCTGCAGATTGAAGGAAGTTAGCGGCCATTACAGGTTTAAAAACATTCAATTCAAATTGGCCCTGCATACCACCTACAGCGATAGCCATATCGTTTCCTATCACTTGTGCGCAAACCATGGTCAACGCTTCACACTGAGTAGGATTCACCTTTCCAGGCATAATAGAAGACCCAGGTTCGTTTGCAGGAATGTTAATTTCGCCAATTCCGCTTCTTGGCCCACTAGCAAGCATTCGCACGTCATTCGCAATTTTATTTAAGGCAACAGCCAGTTGCTTTAGAGCTCCGTGTGATTCTACAAAGGCATCGTGCGCAGCCAAAGCTTCAAATTTATTCTTTGCCGTCACAAAGGGAAGTCCAGTAAATTTAGCAATGTATTCCGCTACTTTAACGTCATAACCTTTTGGGGTGTTTAAGCCAGTACCTACTGCTGTACCACCCAAAGCAAGCTCGGCCATGTGCGGAAGCGTATTTTTTAAAGCTTTAATCCCAAACTCAAGTTGAGCCGCATAGCCACTAAATTCTTGGCCAAGGGTTAGGGGAGTGGCGTCCATAAAGTGGGTTCGTCCAATTTTTACAACATCTTTAAACTCCACAGCCTTTTTAGCAAGTGTTTTTTGAAGTTGTTCTACACCAGGGATGGTAGTTTCTACCAATTTTTTATATGCCGCAATGTGCATTCCCGTTGGGAAAGTATCGTTTGAAGATTGTGACTTATTTACGTCATCGTTAGGTTGAAGTGTTTTTTCGCCTTCCCCAATGGTTTTACCTGCCAATTGATGCGCACGGTTTGCAACCACTTCGTTTACATTCATATTGCTTTGGGTTCCGCTTCCCGTTTGCCAAATAACCAATGGAAATTGATCGTCGTGTTTTCCTTCCAAAATTTCATCGCAAACTGCTGCAATCAAGTCTCTTTTTTCTTCAGAGAGCGAGCCGAGTTCACAATTGGTAAATGCAGCGGCTTTTTTAAGGTAAGCAAACCCACGGATAATTTCCAACGGCATGGAGGCCTTAGGTCCGATTTTAAAATTTTCGAAAGAGCGCTCTGTTTGTGCACCCCAAAGCTTGTCGGCAGGGACTTTAACCTCGCCCATGGTGTCTTTTTCTATTCGGTATTGCATGGTAAATTAATTAGTATTGAAATTAATTAAATTCCTTTTCCTACTTTATCAGTACAATTGTAATTTTGAAAGAATCAGTAGGTTAGGAGTGATTTTTTAGACCTTATTTTTATAATAAATAGGTAGTTGGCAAAGATAACGAAAACCAAAAAGGTGTTCAACCCATACTATTGTTTATTTGTTGTTGATAATTGGTTTATTTTTGTTGTTTAATCTCAAAAAAACCTTTTATCTTTGTTCATTATAATTAAACACTCTATCGTATGTTCTCTTTTGACCAATTTTTAGGATTTATCTTAGTAATGACTGTTGCAACAATCGGGTTTTGGTTGCTAATCTTTTTAGTTGGTATTTTACCATATTGGATTGGAGGCTCAATCAAAGAAATTATGGATGAGAAAAAAGCTGCGAAGCAAGAGAAAAAATAAGAAATACATTTTTTCAATATATACTTTTTAAACGGTCGTCTAAACCAAGTTTGGACGACCTTTTTTGTTTTTAAATTTTTTACGTTTAGATTGAGTTTTGCATAAAATACGATTGTTTTGCTTATGTGGAAATTCTTTGTAGACACTTTTAAATAAGAATTAACATTACCAAAAAGGTTATGGGATTTCAGTTATTTCTTAAAATTATGTAGCTTTACACATAGGCTAGCTTTAAATACCAATTTCTACAGGCATAAAAAAATAGCCAAGTTTTTCTAAAAAATAGCCAACTTTTACAGAAAACAAGTACAACTTTTTGAAAAAAGTTGTACTTGTTTTCTATACACTTCCCTGTTAGTTTCAGTAATTTACTTAGAATTTTTATTAATTTAACCGCGGTATTTGATAATAGTATTGAATAACACTGCAACCCTATACCAAATATCATCTACGGCGGCAGACTTAGGCCTTATTTTGGATGCTGTTTTCCCACCTATTATTTAATTTTAACAAGGTGTACACCAAAGGTGTGCGGGAAATATGAGTAAAGAAATATGCTTAAATGCGCATAACCTGAATATAGACTGGATAATACTTTAATCTAATAGAATGATTTACAATAGATTTTGCATTATTCCTTTTCTTGCCGAAATCACCTATCTAAAGTATTATAAAAGTTGTGGTTTTTAATCTGAAAAATGCTTGAAGTAGAACTAATATTTGTGTTAATGCACCTCGTTATTCATTAAGTATTCTAAAGCAAAGAGCTTATTTTTATTAAAAGCAGATAGTATATCGCTCAAGTCATTCAAAAATATTGCATCCTTAATTATTTCTTTTGAATTGCGCTATTTTGATTGAAATATACTATCTAGCCTTTAAAAACTTGCACGTTATTTGGCTAATTCAAGCAAGTAAGTTCTAGTATTAATCGAATTTGAAGTTCTTCGATTTCATTAGAATAACATCTTATTATAACATTCCATCTTTTTACATTACGTATTCGCCATGATTTTTTCATAATGAATTGTTTTTGTATTAAGCTAATATAGAAAGGAATAGGTGTTATTGAAATACCCAGTAACGGGTATATTTTGAAATAGTGGGCAAATTATAATCTATTTATTTATTGAAAATAATTATGTAGAAAAAAAGGACAACCGTGTAATAACGGTGCCCTTTTTGTTGAACAATAACCCCTCAGAATTGCTCAAACCAATGCTGTATTTAGTAAGGAGCAAACGTCCTTGACTATCTAAATATTTTTGATTAATAGATACTTACATTTAGAAACTTATAGCACATTGTAACTCTCGCCCTTATATTGCTACTCCCCCAAGCACGCAAAAAATCTAACGGTATATTGCATTTAACAATGTGCTACTTTGCTTCCAAAAACTTGCTTAACACTTAATTCAACCAATTATTGCAAGTATATTTTTAGTTTAAATGAACTTTAAATCAATCTATAATATTTGTTCTATCTCCTGATCTTTCAGTCTATAATTTGAACAATGATTAAGTAGATTAACTTGTTTAATACGTTGCTAAGATAAGGTCAATTTTGGGGTTAAAAAATACCCAGTAACGGGTATATTTTGAATTCATGATAGGTAATTCCTGGAATCATTATTTAAAACTAAAAGGAAAAAGGGTTACCATTTTTACGTGGCACTCTTTTCAATGAACATAACCCCTTAACTGTTCATTCCAAATGTACGGTAGCATACAACTAAAAAAAATACCCAATAACGGGTATTTTTACTATGTGTAGGGTAACAAAATAGGTCAAAAATCATATTTTCTGTCTAAAGCATAACGCAATAACTCACCTTTGCCCGATAATCCGAGTTTATGAATCATATTTTTACGGTGTTTTTCTACTGTTGACACGGCTGTAAAGCGTAAACTCGCAATTTCACTACTGGATTTTCCTTGTCCAATATATCGCAGTATCTCCCGTTCACTTTTTGATAAAACAGGCTTTTTAGACGAGGTGTCTGAATCGTCATTTAAAAATGATAGATCTATGGCACTGTCAAAAAAAGTATTTCCTTCAGACACTGCATTTATTGCGTTTAATACCTCTTCTAGTGGAGAGTTCTTAAGTAAATACCCTGATGCGCCTGCCGCAATCATTTGTGTTATTGCTTCTTGCTGGTTAAACATTGTAAAAGCTATGACTTTTGTTTCTGGGAATTCTTTCTTAATTAATTTTGTAACTGCAATTCCGTCTATTTTAGGCATTTTAATATCGGTTAAAACTACTTCGGGGCGTTTGTTTCTTACAACTTCCAAAAGCGCTTCACCATCATTGGCCATTCCCACTATGGTGATACCTTCTTTATATTTTAATAAAAGATTAATTCCATCCATTAACGATTGATGGTCCTCGGCTATGGCTACAGTAATCATATTGGTATATCTATTAAAATGGTTGTCCCTTTACCTAGGGTGGAATCTACTTCCATGCTCCCTTCTAGGTGTTCTATTCTTCTTTCAATATTGGCAAGGCCCATTCCGTCTTTCGCGTGCATTTTTTTTATATCGAATCCCTGCCCGTTGTCCTCGACAATTATGCTTAATAAGTCTGAATGTTGGGTTATGGAAATACTTGCTTCGGAAGCGTTTGAGTGTTTAATAATATTGGTAACGAGTTCTTGTATTACCCTGAAAATCATTATTTCTATAGAGTTTTCAAGACGTTCGTCTAAGCCAAAATCTTGTACTTCGATTGTTAAATTGCTAGAGACTGAAGCGTTTTTAGCCAGTTTTTCTATTGCTGGTAATAAACTGTTTTTTGCCAATAAGCCGCTGTTTTTTAAGTGAGCCATTTCTCTCACTTCATTATAAGCGTCTTCAAGAAGTGAACTTGTGTTTTCAAACAATTCATCTTCGTTTATAATTTTTCCTTTGTTATTTTTTAAATGATTAAATTGAAGTTTAGCAGCTGCTAAGGTAGCACCTACCGAATCGTGGAGATCGCTTGCCATTCGTTCTCGTTCTTTTTCTTGTCCCGAAATCATAGCGTCAATGGTTGCAAGCTCTTGCTCTTTCAATATTTTTTCTGTTTTTTGAATTTCTATTTCACGTTGTTGCTCTGCGATATGTTGTTTACGTCTAGAATTTTTAAACAGCAAAAAACCAATTAAGGCAACTCCTATAAGCCCACCGCCTAAACCAATAGCTATGTTTCTATTTTGGGTTCTTTTTGATTCAATTTCTAAATTGTCTGCACGCAGCTTTTCATTGTCATATTCCTCCTTTATCGTCGCCATATTTACGTTTTGGAACGTTTCATTAATGCTGTCCTTTATTCGGGAAAGCTTCTGCGAGTATATAAAAGCAGTGTCAAATTGACCAATTTCGCTATACACATCCATCATATTTTCGTAAAAAATCTTTTTAGTTTTTAAGTTGAACTTACGTAATGGAATCGAATCGGCTTTGTTATAATAAGTAATGGCTGCATTATAATTGCCTAGCTTTTTATAAGCCTGTGCTTGGTTGTTATAATTGTATGATAAATATTCCTGGTTTTCTTTTTGAATGTAAAAAGGAGCCGTTTTTTTGAAAAAATATAGCGCGCTGTCGTATTGTTTTAAAGTGGTAGAATAAACAACGCCTTTATTGAATAGAAAATTAGTTGCGCGCAGGGTGTCATTGAGTTTCTTTGCAATTTTTATTGCCCTATCAAAATTTTGGATTGCTTTTTCGGCATTATCAGCATCGAGATACAATACAGCTAATTTTGAATACGCTATAGCTTCATCAATGGGTTTACCGCAAGTTTTTGATGCACTTATGTATTCTTTTAAAAAAGGTTCTTCGTCTACCATATTGTGGTTTTGATGACTTAGAACTTCTACAATTAAAAGATCAATCTTTGCTAAATTGCAAGTGTCATTAAGTTCAATATAAATTGTCCTGGACTCGATAAAATCTGCAAAGGCTATGTCGTGTTTGCTTTTTGAAAAATTAGCTGATCCTTTGAGAAGATAAAATTGAGCTTTGTCTTGTTGATTTAGCTTTGATTCATTAATTGTATTTAATAATAGTAATACACTATCTGCTTCAAATTCTTGAAGTAGTTTTTCCGCATTTGAAATAGCTTTATTCTGTGAAAGGCACTGAAATGAAAATAATATTGCGGCCAGAAACAAATGTGGATAGATTACTTTCACGGTAAGGTTACAATTGATCCTATTAAAATGGAGCCATCTTTATCTTTTTGTTTATCGTGATTCTCTCCTAATTCAAATACCTCACAAGAATTAACAGTTTCTGAAACTTCGTAAATTCGCAAGACCAATTCAATTTGTTTTACTGTTTTTAAATCTACTCCATTTGGAATTGCCAAGCTTTCTGAGGTTCTTAAAACAGTTCCGGAGTTGTTGTTGATGTGTAATTCAATACGATTTTGGTTAGAACACCATTCTGCCTTTATGATGGTGTGAGTTACTTTTACAGTACTTAAATTATCGAGTAAGAAATCAATTTTATTAATTTTTGAAGTGTCTACAGCATCCCAATGGAATAATCCTCTAATTAAAATATCGTGGGTATATTCTTGCGCATCAAAAATTATTTGATAGCTGTTAACTCCAATTGCGATGTAATGTTTTTCAATAACGGGTGTAAATGGCATAGGTCTCGTTTTAGTGATTTAACTGATTTTCTTACAAGAATACGAACTAAAGAGATGAGAAAACATACCCATTAGGGGGTATTTTGCGCAAAAAATCTATGTGAATTTATATAAAATAAATAAGAAAATAAGCGTTCAGTTAAAAGTATGCTGAAAATATAATCAATAAAAAAATCTGCTCAGTTTTTGAATAATCAAAAACTGAGCAGATTTAAAGTAAAAAGAATTTATTATTTAGCCTTCGTAACCGCCGTTATCATCCATTCCGCCGCCACGTTGTCCGCGTTGACGTTGCTTAGATTGATTAAATCGGTACGAGAAGGTTAGCGTTACTGTTCGCGCTCTCCATTGGAATTCACTTTCGCTAGTAAAAGTATTTGTGGTGGTAATGCTGTTTCTTTTACGCGTGTTAAATAAATCGCTCGCGTTTAATGATATAGTTGCATTGTCGTTAATAATATCCTTACTCATTGCCATATCTACCGATAATATTGGGTCAGATTCGGTTTGAGCATTATTGCTAGGGCCGCGATAGAAAGCATTGGTTTGCCATTCAATCTTAAGCGGAAGTTTTACTTTTGAACTAAACCTTCCAAAGTAGCTTGTATTTTCGGCACCATAATCTATATCATTATAAAAGCCTTCTGTTTTAAATTGGAAATAGTTGAAACTACCATTTAAGTTTAACCATTTAAAAGGATTGTAAAGAAGACCAACTTCAAAGCCATATCGCTGATTGGTAGATAGGTTTATGGGAAGAGAGCGAATTATACTAACCCCGTTTTGCGTTTGCTCACCAGTTTCTTCTTGAATACGTTCAAAAGAATCTGTTTCGTGCTGGTAATAGATAGATGCTGTTAATGTAAGTTTTTTCCAACGTTTGAGATATCCTAAATCAAAAGCACTTGCATAAGCAGGATCTAGGCCTGGGTTACCTTGAAAAATATTCGTCTCGCTTGAACGCGAAGGGAAGGGGTTTAAGTACCATCGTCTTGGTCGGTTAATTCTTCGGTTGTATCCAAGTGTTATATTTTCACTTTCTTTGATTTCGTACGTTAGGTTTACTGTCGGAAACAGGCCTGTGTAGTTTTTGTCAAAGTTTAGGTTTAGAGAAGTCGATGCGGTAACGTCTTCAGCATCCAACTTTCCCTTCATAACTGTATTTTCTAATCGTAGACCCAATAGGAATGAAAATTTTCCAAATTTATTTCCATACTGAGAATAGATGGCATTTACATTTTGTTCATAATTAAACTTGTTTGAAAGGCTATCATTACGCACATAGTTTCCAGAGTTGCCTACTTCGTTTTGAAGCATATAATCTGTTGTTGTTTCGTTAAAATCGCCTCTATATCCCGCTTCAAACTGCGCGTTTTCTCCAATAGGAAGTACATAATCGACTTGAGCCAGATACTCTCTACCAGTTTCGTCTGTGTTTATTAACTCCTTAGGTAATAGCTCATTGGTCGGAATTTTCTTAAAATCCCTAATTAAAGCCTGCTCGTTTTCCTTGCTATCTTCAAACTGAAGGTCGGCTGTTAGTTTATGGCCTTTGTCGTTAAATCTATTTTCATAGTTTAGCGCAAACTGAATTGTGGTATCGTCTTCATCTTCATTCTCAATACGTAGACTTTGATCTGAAAGTAGGTTGTTTTGATAGCGAAATGTATTGTTTTCTGTTACATCTTCGCTTTTACTTGCACGATAAAAAACGCTACCGGTTATAGAAGAACGATCTGTAAGAAAATACTCCATACCTAAATTTGTGTTGAATCCTTTACGTTCTCTGTCGTAAGTTCTATCTTCATAAATATTGTCGAATGGAGGGTCTATGGTAATAGTTTGACCTGAATCATCCACAAAAGACCTAGAAAAATATCGGTTGTCGAATTTGGCGTGACCAGGCGCTTTTCTATAATAAATTCCTGTTGTGTTAAAAAGATTGAACTTATCGGTTCTAATATTTATATTTCCTGAAGTACTACTGTTTAAAGGAACTCCGATGCTGGTGCTAATAGAGCCATTAAGGCCTAAAGTTTTTTCCTTTTTTAGGATGATGTTTAATATTCCTGCAGTTCCTTCAGCGTCATATCGAGCCGAAGGTGAAGTGATTACCTCTACACGCTCAATAGCTTCGGCAGGCAGTTGTCTAAGGGCATCGGTAGAACCAAACCCAGCAATAGCAGAAGGCTTACCGTTAATTAATATTTTCACGTTCTCATTTCCACGAAGGGCAATTGCACCATCAACATCAACAGTAACAGATGGAACATTGCTCAAAGCGTCGCTAACTGTAGCGCCACCCGAGGTAAGATCTTTTCCTATGTTGTAAATTTTCTTGTCGAGTCTAATTTGTACCTCTGTGGTTTCAGCACGAATTACTACTTCATCTAAACTTGCAGAATCCATTGCTAACGAAATTGTGGGCAGTGTAGTGTTTGAAGTTAAATTCTGATCAGGTAAGGTTTTCGTTTTATATGAAATAAATTCATATTTAACTGTGTATACTCCTGCTGGTACCTTAATATTATATAATCCTTCGGTGTCTGTTATTCCTCCTGTTACAATTTTACCACTTGCGTCTGTAAATGAAACTGTGGCGTATTCTAATGGATGATTGGTGCCATCTTCTAAGATTTTACCTTTAATTGTAACTTGTTTTTTTTCTGACTGTTGGGCAAGTACTCCAGCAGTGGATAAAAGAATAAGAAGTGAAAATAGTAGTCTCATTGAATAGTTTTAGCTTTTAGGACTCGCGAAACTACCTTTGGTTTAAGAGAGATGTTGCCAAATTTGTGTTAAAAGTGGCTTGGCTAAAATGCTAACGACGCATTGTATTGAAATTGAGTAGACTACAGGATGTTTAAAATATTTGAAGGCGGGCGTCCTATAGCTGCTTGAGTTCCTTTTATCGCAATGGGACGTTCAATTAATTTGGGAAATGCAATCATAGCATCAATTACATCATCGTCGGAGAGTTCTTTATCTTTATAATTTTGCTTCCAATCATTTTCCTGGGTTCTAACCAATTCGATTGGTTTAATGCCTAGTAACTCGATAACCTGACTTAATTCCTGACGCGTAGGAGGAGTTTCTAAATACTTAATAGCCTCTATGGTTTCTCCTTTTTCTTCTAAAAGTTGAAGCGCTTCTCTCGATTTGCTGCATCGGGGATTGTGATATAGTGTTGTCATTTGTTTTAGATTTTATATTTTCTCTAGTCTCTGCGCGCTCAGTGAAACATTTTCTCGCCAAGTCGCAAAGTAATGTTTAAAGTTTGCTAATTGTTCCATGCTCATTCATCAAAGCACAACAGTAAAATGCTATTGTCTGCTGAAAACTAACTATCCCTCACTTTCAAGAAAACTCTGCTAACTCCAAATTATAATCGTATTGAAGGTCTTCGTGCAATGTGTTGATTTTCTTCCTAATATAATCGAGTTGCCTGTTGTATAAATTGGTAAGCGCTGTGTTTCTTGATATTGAAGGTTTAAAATCTTTTAGTTTACGGCAAAAATAAATTAAAAGTTCCACTTCAGTTTCTTTGTTTTGGGAATAGCGGATA
Source organism: Aequorivita viscosa (assembly GCF_900106795.1). Lineage (GTDB taxonomy): Bacteria > Bacteroidota > Bacteroidia > Flavobacteriales > Flavobacteriaceae > Aequorivita > Aequorivita viscosa. The sequence goes on from NZ_FNNS01000001.1 coordinate 158,355, forward strand.
AACTTCTTTATTTCCTTTAAAATTTTGCGTACACTTTTCTTAATATAAAAGAAAGTTTTGGTGTTTATAGCTTCAAAATCAGCATCTATTTTGTTTTTAATGCTTTGTATGTAAGCCTCTTCATCTGTAGATTCAAACAATAGGTACGTGAGGAGTTCTTTGTTTTCTTTTTTCGATTTTACTAAATGAATACATAAGTCGAGCAGTTCTTCAGCCGAATGGTGTTTTAATTCGGTTTTAATATCTTTTAAACTTGCTGCTTTCATCGCTGACTTTTCAACAAAGATACTTGGGATTTTATCAAATAAAAACTTGGCATAGTTTGAATACGTTATAAACTAAATATCCGCTATGAAAAAAGTTTGTTTGATCAATAGCGGATATGCAGTTATTTCTGTTAATAAGGTTTAATTTTTATAAATGGTTTTTCCCTCTTTAATTGATTCTACTATAGTTATTTCATTAATTTTAAGCGGATCGATTTTCAATGGATTTTTGTCTAGAATAACAAAATCGGCTAATTTTCCTTCAGCTAAAGTTCCCTTACTATTTTCTTCAAAATATTGTTTTGCAGCCCAAATTGTTAATGTTTTTAAGCCTTCGTAAGGAGTTAAACGTTGATCGGGACCTAATACTTTTCCGCTTCGCGTAACTCTATTTACAGTGGCATCTAAAACACGCATAGATTTTGGGAAAGTTACAGGAGCATCGTGGTGTGAAGTGAGGTTAATTCCAGCATCCAATACATCTCGTGTTGGCGATATATATGAAGCTCTCGGCTCACCCAAAACAGATTCAACGTGCCAATCTCCCCAATAAAACGTATGCATTGGAAAGAGCGATGCGTACATTTTTAACCTTACCAGTTCTGGAATTTGATCTTTTCGCAAGGTCTGCCCGTGAATAAGCACAGTGCGATGGTCTGGATAATCATATTCTTTTTCAGCTTTATCTACGGCTTGAATGTATTGGTCTATTGCTGCGTCTCCATTACTGTGACAGATAATTTGCCACTTATTTTTAAATGCCGTTGAAACTAAGTTGGTAACTGTGCTGTCTTCCATTACTGCATAGCCTTTATAGCATCCATCTCTACCCTCGGGATTTACGTGATAGCACTTAGATAAAAAAGCTGTTTTTCCTTGCGGAGAACCATCTAGCGTTAACTTAACACCTCCGATTCTGAACTTATTTTTGTAGTTGTGCGACGGACTGTAATCGTCTTGTGCAATATAATCTGTACCTAGTGCTATATCTGGATATGCAACTACGTCCATTACGAAAACATCATTATCAGCGCCTGCTTTTAAAGCCGTTAGCTGTTCTGGAGTGGTTCGCCCATCTTGTGCGGTTAGGTATCCATTTTTAGCATATTCTTCTTGTCCTTTCTTGAGAAACTTCATCGCCATTTCGTCATCCATTTTGGCTAAAATTGGAAATAAAACATTAAAAATAGCAGCTTCTTCAAGCACGCCATTTGGGTTTCCATTTTTATCTCTTCTTATAACACCGCCCTCGGGATCCTTAGTGTCTTTCGTGATATTCAACATTTCTAAACCCTTAGTGTTTGTAACGCCCAAATGTCCAGATTGGTGAATAATTACAACAGGAAATTCAGTGCTAACCCTGTCTAAATCGGTTGCTTTGGGATGATTCATTTCCTCTAATTGAGAGTCGTCATAACCACTACCAATAATCCAACCCATTTTATCTTGAATATACTTGCCATCTTCAGAGTCTTTATACGTAATTAAGGTATTGACGACCGCTTCGATATTTTTTCCAGGACCGTCGGGTGGTGGAAGAAGGTTGGCACATAAAGCGGTAAATCCAACATTAAAAAAATGTCCATGCGAATCGAGAAACGCCGGAAGCATTGTTTTTCCTTTAAGGTCTATTTCTTTTGCCTTCCCTTGATACTTTTTAAGGGCTTCAGTTTTTGATCCAATAAATACAATTTTGCCGTTTTCCTGCACTACGGCCTCGGCATAATTAGGTGTTTCTCCTTCCATTGTAAGAATATCACCTCCAAAATAAATAGCTGAGTTTGTCGCGACTGTGTCAATAGAAGTAGGTTCATCTTTTGCATTTTCTTTACATGATAGTATTACTGCGATTAGTAAAATGGCTAAAATAATTTTTTTCATAAAAATTTGAATTATTGGTTGTTGTATTAGAATTGATGATTTTATAAGTGATAACTTTAAAAACGAGTTAAAATTAATAGTATTTTTTAAATTTTAAAAACATCTGAAAATATGATTTTATAATTTATTTTAGGAAATGAAGTAAAACTTTATGTAACTTTCAGGAAATTTCAGAACGATCCCCCGTGAACCGAGTGTATCTATTTCTATTCCTTATTCTTTTCATTTCATTTTTTGCGACTGCTCAAACAGCTTCTCAAGATAATATATACAAAACGTATGATCAACTCGTAGGATTAGAAAACACAAGCCTTTATAACGGTACCGAATTTACCGACTCTTATCTCAATACAAATGGCACCTTTCGATACCTTGAAAGGTTCGATTATGTGAAAGGTTCAGTCGTTTATAAAGGTGAGTATTTCGTAGATGTATTGTTGAAATACGATGTGTTTGAAGATAACTTACTAACCAAATCTAATGATAACTTAAGCATTTTTGAAGTCAAACTTATTCCTGAATTTGTTTCAAGCTTTAAACTACACGGCCGCCATTTTATGCGAAAGACAATTTTTGAAAAAAGTGAGTTTTTTGAAGTAGCTTATGAAGGAAATGCTATCAATTTGTATATTAAACACAGGCTAAAGAAACGCGAAAAAGCATTAAATACTGGAGTTCAACATAATTTTAAACCTATAAATTATTATGTTTTTAGGTATAAAGAAAGTTATTATAAAGTAGAATCGATAAGTGATTTACGACGTGCACTTCCCGAAGTTAAGGATCAGATTAATAGCTTTCGTAAATCTCAAAAAACGCTCTACAAAAAGGATCGAGATAGCTTTATGATAAAGCTTTCAAATTACATAGACAAACTTCCCGAATTGGATACCCTGTAAATTTACCATAGCTTAAATATGAAAAAAGAGCACCTTCTTCTGTTACTCATAATGCTAATTTCTTTGTGGAAGGTTCGTGCTCAGAACAATCAGAACATCAATATTCAATTTGAAAATACACCTTTAAAAGAGGCTGTTTTACAATTGGAAGAAGCTTCTTCATTCAGTTTTTATTTTGATGAAGATTGGCTAAAAGGCTACTTTGTATCGAAAGCGTTTGAAAATGAGTCAATTACCGTTGTTTTAGATGGAATTTTCGAGAACACAAACATTAATTATCTTGTGAGAGATGAAAAAATAATACTCGTAAACAATTCGTATATATATACCAATTTACCTGAGAATTTCTTTAACGGGGCAGCAGAAAAGAAAACCTATAAACAGGAAAATATTGCTCCTATTTTTCAGGAAGAGTATACAAGCCAAACTACGATTCAGCATAGAAAGTTGGTAACAATAGGGAAACAACTACCAAATTCGGCTAACAGAACGTATGTGCTTTCTGGAACATTTACAAATTCGAGCACAGGCGAACCATTGCAAAATCTTTCAATTTCTACTGTAGATCGATCAAAATACGCAGTTACCGATTCTAACGGGTATTTCAGCTTGCGGCTTCCATACGGTTTAAATAAGTTGGAAACGAATCTTTTAGGATTTGAAAAAATTCGACAAGACGTGATAATGTATGGCGATGGAGAAATAAAGTTGCGCCTTCGTGAAAATACCGAATCTTTAGAGGAGGTTGTTGTAAAGTCTAAAAAAGACGTAAATGTTCGTGATGCTGTGGTTGGAGTTACGAGTATCAATATTGAATCTGTGAAAACAATTCCCTTAGTTTTGGGAGAGCGTGATTTGTTGAAGGTTGCGACAACAATGCCAGGAATTAAAACAGCAGGTGAAGGATCTAGTGGTTTCAACGTTCGCGGGGGAAGGGCAGATCAAAACCTTATTTTGTTAGACGATGCCGTTCTTTATAATCCTTCACACTTTTTAGGCTTCTTTTCTGCAGTAAACCCTTTTACCACTGGGAGTATGCAAGTTTATAAAGCTAGTATTCCAGCAGAATATGGTGGAAGGCTTTCTTCGGTGTTCGACATTGAAACTAAATCAGGAAGCATGGAAAAATTTAAAGGTGAAGGTTCTGTTGGGCCAATAACAGCCAACCTCGCTATTGAAGCACCTATTGTTAAAGAAAAAGCATCGGTAATCGCAGGTTTTAGAGCCACTTATTCCGATTGGATTTTAAGAAGTTTAGATGAAGAACAACTTAAAAATAGTGAAGCTTCATTTTATGACGGGATTGTAAAATACAAACATAATATCGACAATAATAACACGCTTGAAAGCACTGTTTACTTTAGTAAAGATCGTTTTAGTATTACGTCCGATTCTATTTTTGACTATCAAAACAGGTTAATTTCATTTAAATACGGTCATGCTTTTAATGAAAAGAATAGGGCAGAGGTGCTTTTTGCAAGTAGTCAGTATAAATACGGGATTAATTATGAAGCTCGCGCCAATAAAGACTTCGACTTTGGTTATGAACTAAACGAATATCAAGCAAAGTTCAATTTTAATTATAAATTCAGTAAGCAGCATAAATTCACCTACGGACTAAGTAGTAAGTTATACGCAATAGATCCTGGTAATATTTCGCCAATCGGTGCTAACTCCGATGTAACGGAAAAAAGCATCAATCGCGAAAAAGGCTTAGAATCTGCTGTTTATTTTTCAGATATGTTTGAGGTGAATGATAAATTGTTAATCGATATAGGCTTACGCTATTCGTTCTATGCTTCTTTGGGCGCCGCTACTCAAAACGTTTACGCCGAGGGAGTTCCAAAAAGTGAAAATTCCATTATAGAAGTGAAGAACTATGACAACAATGAGTTCATTAAAACCTATGGTGGTCCTGAATATCGTATCTCCGCACGTTATTTACTCGGAAATAACTTTTCTGTAAAGGGTGGATTTAACACGACAATTCAATATTTGCATCTCTTATCTACGAATACAACAATGTCTCCAACCGATATTTGGAAATTATCCGATTTAAACGTCGAACCTCAACGCGCTAGTCAATATAGCCTTGGGTTTTTCAAAAACCTACCCGATCAAAGCATCGAATTAAGTGTTGAAGGTTATTATAAAAAGATGAAAGATATATTGGATTATAAGGTTGGAGCTCAATTAATTTTAAACGAAACTTTAGAAACCGAATTATTACAAGGCCAAGGAAAAGCGTATGGTGTGGAATTTCTATTGAAGAAAAATGAAGGAAGATTCAACGGTTATCTTGGTTATAGTTATTCGCGATCTTTTGTAAAACTCGATAGCCAGTTGCTTCAAGAACGCGTGAATTACGGTAATTTTTTTCCAGCGAATTATGATAAGCCACACGATTTTACGGTAGTAGCAAATTATAAACTAACCAAACGATTTAGCTTTTCAGGTAACTTCACGTATCAAACCGGAAGGCCGATTACCTATCCTGTTGGTCGTTTTTATTTTGCTGGAGAGGAACAGGTGCTTTACAGCGACAGAAACCAATATCGTATCCCAGATTATTTTAGGTTAGACCTAGGTGTAAATATTGAAGGAAACCATAAACGGAACAAATTAGCGCATAGTTTTATTAATATTTCAGTATATAATGTGTTGGGAAGAAACAATCCGTATTCTGTGTTTTTTGTTAATGAAGCGGGGCAAATTCAAGCCTATAAAACTTCAATATTTTCGGTGCCTGTGCCTACCATTACGTATAATTTTAAGTTTTAAAAATGAAGAGCAAAATTGTAGGATTATTAATAGTGCTATCAGCCCTTCTTTTACAATTGGGGTGTACAGAACCATTTGAAATAGAATCGCAAGGATATGAAAGTATTTTGGTGGTGGAAAGCACTATTACTAATGAAATGAAAAGGCAAATTGTTAAATTAAGCAGAACATCGCCTTTAGAGTCAAATTCAATATTGTTTGAAGATAATGCAGATGTAAATGTGGTAACTAACAACGGCGGGTTTTTCCATTTTTCGCAAGATTTCGAAACAGGATTGTATATTTCCGATCGTCCATTCCGTGCACAGCCCAATGTGTTATATAGGTTAGAAATTAGTACAAACGATGGTAGTTTATATCGTTCTTCCAATGTTGAAATGCTCCCTGTTGTTCCCATTGGAGAGCTTTTTGCAGATCGTGTTATAGAAAACAGTGAAAATAAAGATGGTGTAGAAGTTTTGGTGAATACAGAAGATCCATTGGGCAATGCAAAATATTTTAGATACGAATTTGAAGAAACATATAAAGTTGTGGTTCCACATCCATCACCTTATAGTGTTGAAATAACCGATTATGTTCCTTTTCCCGAATCGTATACCGTGGTGCTTACACCTCGAACTCCAGAAGAAGTTTGTTACACAACTGAGTACTCAACTGGAATTATTCAAACAAGTACCACCACCTTGAATCAAAATAAGGTGTTTCGTTATCCTATTAAATATATTTCAAAAAAAGACCCTAAATTTCGTGAGCGCTACAGCATCTTGGTTCGGCAATATGTGCAAAGTGTTGAGGCGTTTACTTTCAATAAAATCTTAAAAGATTTGGGTGATTCCGAAAGTCTGCTATCGCAAGGACAGCCTGGATATCCGGTAGGTAATATAACTTCCAATTTAAATGCAGACGAAAAAGTAATCGGTTTTTTTGAAGTTTCATCAGTAAGCTCCCGAAGAATATTTTTCAATTATGAAGATTTCGGTTTTACAAAACCGCCTTATTTTCAAGAATGTGAGGTTTATACCCTTGATTACAGAAAAAATAACGATCCCAATGAACGAGAAGTGCTGCGAACTTCTATTTTATATTACGGTTATCAAGTGATAAGCGGAAGCTCTAATGGTATCTATAAAATTGTTGAACCCGAATGTAGTGTTTGCACTTATTTTTCATCAAATGTAAAACCCGACTTTTGGGAAGATTAATTATGAATAAAACCTTATACATAGTAGTATTTCTTCTAATTGGAATTGGAGCATTTGCACAAATTCCTAAAAACGAAATCGATGTTAATATAAACGTATTTCCAAAAGAAAAACCAGCACTTTCAATCAACTCCAATGCACTTTTAGCGGGAGAAGCGTTGCTTTATAAAATAGCAATACTAAATGAAGCAAATAAAGAGAGTGAGTTGAGTAAAATAGCATACGTTTCATTAAGAAATCAAAGTGATTCAGTGGTGTTCAATCATAAACTAAAATTGAAAAATGGGAGCGGATATGGCGATTTTTTCCTTCCAGCAGATTTAAAAACAGGAGTTTATAACTTAATTGGATACACTAACTTTTCCCGTAACAACACTGCCGAAGCTATTGATGAAAAAACCATCTACGTTGTAAATACTTTTATGGAAAACAGAGGTGTTTCAAAATCGGCTGACACCGTGAGAGTTAATGCGATAGACACGAAAGGCGTTAGCTCTTTCACTCACGGGAGTAATGAGCAATCCATCAGGATAAAAACGGATAAACAATCTTACGGATATCGCGAGAAAGTGAAATTATCACTTGAGTCGCCAATTAAAAATAAAGGAAATTATGTGCTTTCTGTAAGGCAAGTGAACCCTATAGAAATTTCGAATAAGGTTTCAATGCATTCACAACAAAACAGTTTCAAAACCTTTTATCTTCCTGAACTCAGGGGAGAAGTTGTTACAGGAGTTGTTTTATCTAAAAAGAATAGCACTCCCGTTGTAAATAAGGAAGTTTCATTTACCATTCCTGGAAAAGAATTTGTTTTCAAGCTGGCTAAAACTGATAAGTATGGACGATTTTTCTTTTCAGTTTTGGAGGATTACAATGCAGAAAAAAGTATAATACAAATAATAGGAGAGAAGGGAGATACCGAAAATTATGAACTTGTTTTGGATGACAAAAATTTGATTTTGCGCAATTCGAAGCCAAGTATTTTAAAGATTGACCCAAACCTTAAGGAATGGTTGCAAGAACGGAGCGTTCAGCTTCAAGTCGAAAATGCCTATTTTGAAAAAAAACGGGACAGTGTACATCCCAGAAAATTACATCCCACATTTTTTAATGATATGGGGGTGCTTTATAGGCTTGATGATTTTACCCGTTTTTCAACGGTGAGAGAGACTTTTGTAGAAATTATTACGCTTGCAGCAATAAGGGGTTCGGGAGTAAACACACGGTTTTTGGTTTATAATGAGTATGACCCCAACAAACTTGGTAAATTTAATGATATCCCTCCTTTAGTTCTGCTCGATGGAATGATGATTCAAGACAACGAGGAACTACTAAACTACAACGCAAGAGACATTAAAAGCATTCGAGTTGTTAGTAAGCCTTACCGTTATGGCCCAAAATTATTTAGCGGAATTATTTCAATTGAAACCATAAAAGGTGATTTTGTGCTTTCTGAAAAAAATCTAATTGAAAAGATTGCTTTACAGCCGGCAGTAGAAGAAAAACAGTACTTTAAACCTGATTATAAAGAAGGTTCTAAACTTTCAAGAATACCCGATTATCGCGTACAATTACTTTGGAATCCTCAAGTGGATCTTACTAGTTCAGAATATACTACCGCGTTTTACACATCAGATGTTTCGGGAATTTTCGAAATTTTATTGGAAGGCTACACCAATAAAGGCCAGTTTATTTCTACAAAAAGCTACTTTACAGTAACGGAGAATTAGAATAGGTAAAAACTGTAGAATTTAAGAGCGTTGAAGCAATTATTCCCAAAAATCGTCAATTCGTACATCCCAAATCGTACATCCCAAACCCTTATTCGTCAATTCGTGACCTATATTCCCGACTTTTTCTATTCAAAAATGCAATAATTTCCATACTGTTTCCTTTCATAACTTTTTTATAATCAGGGTCGTCTTCACAATAGAAAATAAAGGAATAAACCTTAAATTCTTCAATTTTAAGCGCGTCGGTAAAGTACGATTCGGGAAATTTATCAAGAAGTGATAAGGTTAATTGATATGTTTTTTCAAATTCGACACGGCGCTTCAACATTTTTGTGCGTCCCGAGATCATATTTATAAGCGCATCTACAGGGCCAGAATTTGCCGCTGAAAGTAATCGCTGGGTTTTTGGTATTTTCTTTAAATCGGCATTTGGCAAACCTATAGATGTGGCGGTAATAGGTTCGATTGTATGAATAATATTGGCATCGGAGCCAACATAACTTGTTAGCGATCTTCTTAGCGTAACAGCTGCAAGTTCATTCATTTTTTCGCTAAGGTTAATAGCAATTTTTTTAGTCACCATTTGTTCGTCGCCAATAACAAGTGTTGTGGCTTGAATATGGATAGCAGAAATAGAAAGCGTGTCGTTTAAAGCAACTGCAATCCAAAATTCTCCGTTGGCATTTGTAACCGTTCCTTTGTTTGATGATAAATTCAGAATGTTAATTCCTTCGACGTCAACATCAGCTGCGGCAGTGATTTTCCCCTCCAAAGAAACTCTTTGTGAATACATATTGCTGAAAAGAAGTAAGACGATTATAAATACTATCCATTTAAATAGGGAAGTGTTTGCTTTAAATGGATTTGTAATAGAAATATTTGTCATTCAGAAATTTACTTTTTCTACAGTGTAAATAGTATCTAAGTCTGAAAATTGCCTAAGTGCTATATTCTAACTTGCCAAGACCGTTGTCGAAACCAAATTTAGGACTATTAATTTAGTAAGGGATTGAATGAGTTCTTATCATTTCGTTAAAATGAATTTTGAACATAAGATTGTTATTTATCGAATTAGAAGTATTAGGGCTTTTCAATCTTCACTGAATAAAAACATCTAATTTAAATATTCAAAAGGTGTTATAAAATCCCAACCCACAGTATTTCAATGTTTTATGGCCCATCAATTAAAATAACATCTATATGAGCAAAGTTTAAAAAGCATTTTGAACAATTTGAGAAATGGCAGAAACCAAAACAATAAAAGCTGATAAAATTGAATTAACGTTTGCTTATTTTGTTCCCAGAAATAGCGCGTTGTCTTGAACATTTAAACCTGCCAATAGCAGCATTTCTTTTCTTGAGGTGCTTGCTGCTTACACCCTTATTAACACGTTTTCGCCAGAGTTTAAAACTACTTTCTTTTAGTTCGTTTCGCATTAATTTAATAACGGCTTTTTCAGTATATCCAAATTGAAATTCAATAGCTTCAAATGGTGTTCTATCTTCCCAAGCCATTTCAATTATTCGATCAATTTGCCTTAGGTTTAAATCTGTTTGCTGCGTCATTTTTCTACCTTTTTCCAAGTTTGGTCTACAGTCAAATAAAAACTTCCAATATGATCAAAATTGCACTCGTTAGGCGAAATTAAAGACAGAAATGTTTTCCCGGATTTCCGATTGTATAAATGATAGATTTCACCAATAACCGGCTCAAAGTTAAATTCGGAGTTAAATATAATTTTGTTGTACTCAAACTCTGCCATCATTTTTTCATACGCTGCCTTCAGCTCTAAAAATTTGGTATTAATTTTATGGTTTACTTTATTAATACTTCGGTTTTTCCAAGCAGTAGTGTCAGTAGCAACAATTTTTGGTGCCCCTATATTAGTTCCGTAAGGCTTTAAATAGGCGTCATACGTTTGCTTTTCAACATTAAAAACTATGTTATCGGGTTTTTTTTCTTTGGTCATTTTAAGACTAATTATTTCAATTTAATTTTTCTAATTGTTTCACAACCTGTTCGGCTTCAAAAGCTTTTTGGTCGCTTAGCTTTCTGTTGGTCTTAGAAAGCTCGAACGATTCCTTTTGCAATTTAGCATATTGTTCTTCTAACTTTTCTTTTTCTGATTTCTTTTTAAACATTCCAAACATAGCATTAAAATAAAGGCAAATTTTGATTGTTGAATTTATGCAGTGAAGATACAAGATGTTTAATAAAATGTTTTTATAGTTAAACAAAAATCTTTCTTAAAATTTGATGCATATACTTTTGGAAAAATGTGTTTAGCTTCGGAAATATTTGAATAAAATCAAACTCAGTTTCCCTAAATCGTTTTATATTTGTTAATTATCACGTTACCTTATCTGTATTCAGTTTATTTATTTTAAATTTGAAAGTTAATGAAATCATTCTTCCATAAAATAGCATCAGTATTTTTGGCGACCTTAGTGTTATTCACTACGATGTCGTTCACGGTAGATATGCATTATTGTGGTGAAACCCTAGTCGATTTCTCGCTTTCTCAAAACGCCCACACGTGCGGAATGGAAGCGGAGCAACCTACAAATGATTGCGAATCTAGTATGCCCGAGGATTCCTGTTGTACAGATAAGCAGGTAATTATTGAAGGACAAGATGAGTTAAAATTATCATTCGACACTTTAAATTTTGAGCAACAGGCTTTTGTTGCTACTTTTTTCTACACCTACATTAATCTTTTTGAAGGTCTGGATACCAATGTAATTCCGTTTCGGGATTACAAGCCTCCTTTACTTATAAGGGATTTTCAGAAGCTTCACGAGACTTACTTAATTTGATTTTAAACAATTTCCGATAATTATCGGAGAAATTAGCCCAATGGTTGTTGCCATTTCGGGCCGATTTTGTTGTGTTTAATTTTCTGATTCGTTCAGGATTTTATTCAATGTTTAACTGTTTAACAATCAATTCAAATGCTAAATAAAGGCATAAAATTTCTTATAGAAAATAAGCTAGTAGCCGTTTTGTTGCTCGCCTTATTTCTCGGTATGGGGGCGATAAACGCACCTTTTAACTGGGATACCGGATTTCTACCCAGCAATCCCGTAGCTGTTGATGCCATACCCGATATTGGAGAAAATCAGCAAATCGTTTATACCGAATGGGCCGGTCGTTCTCCCCAAGATATTGAAGACCAAATAAGTTACCCGCTCACTACATCATTGTTGGGTATCTCTGGGGTAAAAACCATTCGGAGTTCTTCAATGTTTGGCTTTTCGAGCATCTATATAATTTTTGAAGAAGATGTAGAATTTTACTGGAGCCGAAGTCGTATTTTGGAAAAACTAAATTCCTTGCCAGCCGGTTTGCTTCCTGAAGGAGTAAATCCATCGCTCGGTCCAGATGCTACAGGCTTAGGTCAAATTTACTGGTACACTTTGGAAGGCCGTGATAAAAATGGCAATGTTACAGGCGGATGGGATCTACACGAATTACGAAGCATTCAGGATTACTATGTTAAATATGCGCTTTCCTCGGCAAGTGGTGTTTCTGAAGTAGCATCTATTGGAGGTTACATTCAGGAATATCAAATTGATGTAAAACCCGAGTTGATGCGGCAGTACAACATCGGCCTTTCAGAAATCGTAAAAGCAGTTAAGGAAAGCAATAAGGATATTGGCGCCCAAACGATGGAAATTAATCAGGTGGAATACTTGGTGCGTGGTTTGGGATATATCAAGTCTATCGCTGACATTGAAGAAGCCGTGGTTACTTCAGAAAACTACACATCAATTCGTATTAAAGATATCGCAAAAGTAAGTTTAGGTCCAGCACCAAGGCGAGGTATTTTGGATAAAGAAGGGGCAGAGGTCGTTGGTGGCGTAGTAACAGCTCGATATGGTGCAAACCCGATGGAGGTTATTAATAATGTAAAACAGAAGCTGGAAGAACTTCAAGCAGGTCTGCCTTCCAAAGAACTTGCCGATGGCACCATATCGCAACTTACCGTGGTTCCATTTTACGACCGTTCCATTCTTATTCAGGAAACTTTAGACACACTCGATGAGGCTTTAAGTCTTGAAATTCTAATTACAATATTTGTGATTATCGTGATGGTCTTTAATTTACGAGCCTCGGTCCTAATCTCAGGTCTCTTGCCCGTAGCGGTGTTAATGGTATTTATTGCGATGAAGTTTTTTAACGTCGACGCAAATATCGTGGCATTATCGGGTATCGCCATTGCAATTGGGACGATGGTCGATATCGGAATTATCCTCACAGAAAACATAATCAGACATCTGGATGAAGAAAAAGAACGATATGCCGAAACAGGTGTAAAACAACCTATTAATACAGTTGTTTATAACGCAAGTGCTGAAGTTTCTGGCGCCATCCTCACCGCTGTTCTGACTACAATTATCAGTTTTATTCCTGTGTTTACAATGATTGGCGCGGAAGGAAAATTGTTCCGTCCCTTGGCCTTTACCAAAACTATGGCAATTGCGGCTTCCTTTATGGTTGCTTTATTTCTTATTCCACCGTTTGCTGCGTATTTCTTCCGTAAACGAAATATTAAAAAGATTACTTTCAATGTGTTTAGCGGAATTTTAATCCTGCTCGGAATTACGGCAATTGCTTTTGGATACTGGTTAGGGTTGATTTTGATAGGCTTCGGTGTTACTGGTTTATTAAAAGATGAAAAATTAACTTCAAAAATATCCGACAGGTTTACACTAACGGAGAAACGCGCAAACACTATCAATATATTTATCTCAGCCCTAGCTGTTGTTTATTTATTGGCAGAATTCTGGCGTCCGCTTGGTGTAGATAAAAGCATTTTTTGGAATCTATTGTTTGTGGGACTTATCTGTTTCGGATTATTGGGGATATTCTGGTTGTTTCAACATTATTACACTCGGATTCTTCGTTGGGCACTTCGGAATAAGATATTATTTCTTTCTATTCCCACACTTATAGTGGTGCTTGGAGTCTTGATTTGGCAAAATACGGGCAAGGAATTTATGCCTTCCTTAAATGAAGGATCTTTCCTCTTGATGCCAACCTCCATGCCTCATTCGGGAGTAGAAGAAAACAAACGGGTATTGCAACAAATGGATATGGCAGTAGCTGGAATTCCAGAGATTGAAACAGTTGTAGGGAAAGCAGGTAGAACAGAATCCGCTTTAGACCCAGCACCCTTGTCGATGTATGAAAATATCATTCAGTACAAACCGGAATATGCTTTAAATGAAGAAGGAAAACGCCAGCGATTTAAAGTGAACAAGGATGGACTTTTTGTTTTGAAAGATGGAGGTTTATGTGCTGATTGGACGAACAAATCTGTAGAAAAGACCTCACAGGTTTTTGAAACATGTGAGGTCTCCCAACTGATTAAAGATAAAAATGGTGAATTCTACCGAAACTGGCGCCCTGAAATTAAATCGCCAGATGATATTTGGAATGAAATAGTTAGGGTAACGAGAATTCCTGGCGTTACCTCCGCTCCAAAATTACAGCCTATAGAAACTAGGTTAGTAATGTTGCAAACGGGAATGCGGGCGCCAATGGGAATTAAAGTTAAAGGACAAGATCTTCAACAGATAGAAGCTTTTGGTATAGAACTCGAGGAAATATTAAAGCATGCCGAAGGTGTAAAGGTCGAAGCCGTGTTTGCAGATCGTATCGTCGGGAAACCTTATATGCTAATTGATATTAAAAGAGACCGTCTTGCGAGATATGGGGTGTCCATTGAAAATGTGCAGGAAATTCTTCAAGTTGCAGTAGGCGGTATGTCATTAACACAAACCGTTGAAGGAAGAGAACGTTATAGTGTTCGCGTTCGATATCCTCGCGATCTACGTAACAATCCAGAAGATTTAAAGAATATTTATGTTCCAGTTGAAAAAGGTAATCCAGTGCCACTGGGCGAACTTGTTGAAATTCGTTATGAACAAGGCCCACAAATGATTAATAGTGAAGACACTTTTCTAGTAGGGCACGTGTTATTCGACAAAATTGAAGGGTTTGCAGAGGTTAATGTAGTTGAAAACGCACAGGCCTTGATTAAAGAAAAGATTGCAAATGGAGAGCTCACTGTACCAAAAGGAATTACATATAACTTTACGGGAACTTATGAAAACCAATTGCGGGCCGAGAAAACCTTAGCTGTAATCGTGCCTTTGGCATTGGGAATTATCTTTTTGTTACTTTATTTCCAATTCCAATCAGTATCTACCTCACTAATGGTTTTTTCTGGTATTGCTGTGGCTTTCGCCGGTGGTTTCCTAATGATTTGGTCGTACGGCCAAGGGTGGTTTTTAAACTTCGACTTTTTTGGGGAAAACCTTCGGGAAATGTTTCAAATGCATCCCATCAACCTAAGCGTCGCCGTGTGGGTAGGCTTTATTGCTCTCTTCGGAATTGCTACGGACGATGGCGTTGTAATGGCCACCTACCTCACCCAAACTTTTGATAAGAATGATCCAGAGAATGTAGCAGAAATTCGTTCGTCTGTAGTAGAAGCAGGGCAGAAGCGAATACGTCCCGCGTTGATGACTACTGCGACTACAATTTTGGCCTTATTACCAGTTTTAACATCAACCGGAAGAGGAAGTGATATTATGATCCCAATGGCTATTCCGAGTTTTGGCGGGATGTTGATTGCCTTAATCACCCTTTTTGTTGTTCCTGTATTGTTTTGTTGGACAAGGGAAGCAAGATTGAAAAAACGTTTAAGAAGACTCAAAGAAAACTAAAGATTGGAAATTGGAGGTTGGAAGTTGGAGGTTAGAAGTTGGAAATAGGAATTTTGAATGGTCTTAAAAAAATACAGAAATTATGATTAAATCGTACAAGCATTTACAGGTACATAAGGAAGCGTTTTCGTTGGCTATGGATATATTTTGGCGAACAAGAAAATTTCCGAAGGAAGAAATATATTCACTCACTTCACAACTCGTGCGATCCTCGCGTTCTGTATCAGCTAACAGTTGTGAAGGCTGGGGAAAACGACAATACGAGGCAGTTTTTAAACAGCAGCTTATAAATGCATTAGGTTCGAATTCCGAAACCCAAGATTGGCTAGATTATGCCTTGGCTTGTAACTATATAGAAAAAGAAAAGCATATCGCATTTACTAAACGCAATGAAGAAATATGAAAAATGTTGACCAAATTATATCAAAACTGGAAAAGCTATGAATAAAATAAGTTTCATAAAAGTAAAAGGGAATATACAAATGTTAATGTCGCATTTCAGGCTTCCAGCTTCCAACATCCAACTTCTATCTTTAATCTTTTTAATGTTGATAAGTGGTTTGGGTTATTCACAAAATCTACAATTCTTTATTGAAGAAGCAATTGAAAACAATCCAAACATCCAAGCTGTGGAAAAGCAACACGCTATTTCGACCGAAAGGATATCGGAAGTCAACACACTTCCTAATACTGAGTTTTCAGGAGGATATATGATAGGAGAGGAGATGCCCATGATGCAAAAAGCTGAATTTTCAGCAATGCAAATGCTACCTTGGTTTGGGACTATTTCGGCACGTGAAAAATACGCCGCGGCCATGGCCGATGCGGATTTTGTGGAGATTGAAATCGCCAAAAGAAAAATAGAAATGGCGCTGTCGCAATCCTACTATCGTTTATACCAAATAGCTAAAAAGCAAGAGGTATTGGATTCCAATGTTGCGCTTTTAAAGGTTTATGAACGGATGGCATTGACTTCGGTAGAAGTAGGCCAGGCCTCGGCAGTATCAGTCTTGCGACTACAAATGCGACAGAATGAACTCCTTGAAAGGAAATTAGTGTTGGAACAGGATTATGCGGCGGAACTGACGGCTTTTAACAAAATAATGAACCGTCAGGAGATCACAGAGATCTCCATAGTCGATAGCCTTACAGTGCCAGAGAAGGACATTGAGATAGATTTTGACAGTCTTAGGCTTCATCCAGAATTGATGAAATTTGAGCAGTTGAATAAGGTTGTAACCCAAGCCGATGTGCTTAATAAAAAAGAAAGTGCCCCGGGCTTTGGAGTAGGAGTAGAGTATATGCTATTTAACGAAGCTCCGGATATGCTAATGCCGATGGTGTCGATTTCCATTCCTATTTTTAATAAAAAATACAAATCTATTGCCAAGCAAAACAAGTTGCGGTTTGAAGAACTAGACATTCAAAAGCAGGCCTCCACCAACTCTTTGTTCGCCCAATTACAAGAAGCTGTTAGAAGCAGAAATGCCGCACGAATCAGTTTTGAAACGCAAGACAAAAACCTAAAACAAGCAAAGGACGCTAACGAAATTCTGTTGAAGAATTACGAAACAGGCACCATAGATTTTAGAGAAGTCTTAGATGTGCAGGAATTGCAGTTACAATTTCAAATAAATCAAATTGAAGCTATTGGCGAATATTTCAAGCAAACGAGTGTCATTGATTATTTTATAGGTAAGAAAATCAATTAACAAGAATTCAAACTTTAAAGATTTCAAAAAACGTTAAGGATTTAAAACTCACAAATTCAAAAATTCAATATTATGAAAAACACAAATGAACACAATAGAAAAAATGTATACACCAAGTTTATCTTAATGCTCGCGGCATCTTTTGTCGCTATGTATATTACAATGTATCTCAATACGTATGAAATCGATCACGTCTATTTTAGCCTTACCCGATTTTATATGACCTGTTTGGGGATATCCTGTATGGCAGTAATTATGTGGTTTTTTATGCGCAAAATGTATAAAAACAAGAAAAAGAACATCGCTATTCTCCTCGGAAGTGCCATTCTTTTTGTGGGTGCGCTAGGGTTAGTCAGAGCCCAAAAGCCTATCGTAGGCGATGTCTTGTGGATGAGAGCTATGATTCCACATCATTCTATCGCAATTTTAACCAGTAAAAGAGCCGATATAAAAGATCCTGAAGTTAAGAAATTGGCCGATGATATTATTAAGGCACAAGAAAAAGAAATTGCCGAAATGAAGGCTATGATTAAACAATTGAAGAATACTAAATAAAATAATTTGGGCGCTCGGGCGGGCTTTCCACTGTATCTTTTTTTGTTCAGAAAAAAACAAAAAAAGGATGCCGCATCAATCCCTAGCGCGAAATAAAACCCCAACGGTCTCAAAGACCTTTGGGGTTTGGGAACAGGATTAAAAATAAAAAATCATGAAAAAATACATCATTTACATCGCAATTTTAGTGGGAGGACTTCTCTTAGGCTATGTGTTCTTCGGAACATCAAACGAAGGAAATTCAAGCACTGTTGAAATTTCCGAAAGTACCGAATCCCAAATGTGGACCTGTTCCATGCATCCACAAATTATGCAGCCTGAGCCTGCAGATTGTCCAATTTGCGGAATGGATTTAATTCCCGCAGAATCTGGTGCCGAAGGTTTAGCGGCAAACGAGATAAAAATGACCGAGAATGCAATGGCATTGGCGAATATCCAGACAACAATTGTCGGGAATACGTCAGATTCTGAAGAAAACTCCTTACTACTTTCTGGGAAAATTATGCCTAATGAAGAAGGAAATGCAGTGCAAGCCAGTTATTTTGAAGGCAGAATAGAAAAGTTGAATATTAACTTTACAGGGGAAGAAGTCAGAAAAGGACAATTGTTAGCCACCATTTACGCTCCCGCACTGGTCGCAGCGCAACAGGAATTATTGACAGCTGCTTCTATGAAGGAATCCCAACCCGCATTGTATAAAGCAGTTCGCAATAAATTAAAGCTGTGGAAACTTTCAGAAAGTCAAATAGATAAAATAGAGGCTTCTGGAAAAGTGCAGGAAAATTTTCCAATTTATGCAACAGTTTCTGGTACTGTTTCTGAAAAAATGGCTGAGGAAGGGGACTACGTTAAGCAAGGGCAACCAATTGTAAAAGTGAGTAACCTCAGTACTGTATGGGCAATGTTCGATGCGTATGAAAATCAGATTTCACAACTAAAGGAAGGACAAAAAATAACGGTAATTACAAACGCTTACCCTAGTAAAGAGTTTGAAGCTACAATATCGTTTATAGATCCAAGTTTAAATACCCAATCTAGAACTGTTTCTGTGAGAGCAATTTTAAATAATAAGGAAGGTCTTTTTAAACCCGGGATGTTTGTTACTTCAAAAGTACAAATGTCACGAAGTAATGAAAAACAA
This sequence comes from Aequorivita viscosa, assembly GCF_900106795.1. Lineage (GTDB taxonomy): Bacteria > Bacteroidota > Bacteroidia > Flavobacteriales > Flavobacteriaceae > Aequorivita > Aequorivita viscosa. Next base: position 177,260 of record NZ_FNNS01000001.1, read on the forward strand.
TCTAATATAAGCATTCCCGCTTCAGCAGTACTTTGGACGGGAAAAAGATCTTTGGTCTATGTAAAAACCAATCCATCAGAGCCAATTTTTGAAATGCGCGAGGTTGGTCTAGGCGCCAAACAAGGAGATATGTATATAATTCTGGATGGCTTAAAAAATGGGGAAGAGGTTGTAACCAATGGCACATTTACTGTTGATGCCGCAGCACAGCTTCAAGGTAAAAAGAGTATGATGAATAGTAGTGGACAAGAGAAAATCGATCCTAAAAACCATTTGGCAGAAATTGAAAGGCAAGAAGTGCCATTAAAGTTTCAAAATCAATTAAAAATGGTTTTCGACAACTATATGGTTATTGAAAAAGCTTTGGTAAATGATAATTCAGAAACTCCCAAAACGGCTGCCAACGAATTACTTAAAAGTATTAAAAATGTAGATATGACACTCGTTAATGACGAACCAGGTCATAGTCATTGGATGTTGTTAGAGAAAGAATTACGCCGGTCTGCTTCGGCAATTTCCAAAACTTCTGATATAAAAGAACAAAGAGACCATTTTAGTAGCCTTTCAGCTCATTTAATTAATGCAATAAAAACCTTTGGCATCAATAAAAAGGTATATGTGGATTACTGCCCAATGGTTAATGAAGATTCAGGTGCCTTTTGGTTGAGCACAGAAAAAGAAATCCTTAATCCGTATTACGGGGCGAGTATGTTGCGATGTGGAGAAATTTCTGACGAGATAGAGTAAAACAAATCCATTAATACAAATATTATAATAAACTATAATTTTAGATTGTCGGCAAAAGAGAATTCTAAAAATAAAAACAATAACTTACTGGTTTATAGTAAAATGAATTAAATGAAAAGTAACCTATATCTGCTCTTATTATTAATCCTTACTTCGTGTGAAATACCTGTCGATTTCGATATTAAGTATATAGAAAGTCTTCTTGAAATTAAATTAGAGGAAGGTTATATAATAGAAAATAAAGAATACCATTATGGAATAGGAAATTCTGTCAAGAGTTTTGATATTGTTTTTGATGAAGGGGCATTTAATATGTTTTTAAGAGAAGTAGGGCACAAATTCGTGCCAGTTGGAAAAGACCCGTATGATGCTGTAAAATCTAATATTGATTATTATAAGAACTATGATTTTGATGGCGACAGAATTTATTTGGCCATCACGCTGTCAAAAAGAAAGCTTCATTACTCTATAATTGATTTATAAGCTAATACTTACAGATACCACTTTTAAGCCAGTATCCACTTTACTATAACAGGCATCTATTTTTAGGTTTCTAACAAAAGAAATGAAACCTTATTTCTTCCAGCTTTTCAGTGTTTACAAGCAGTGTAGTAATTACCTTGCTAATAATAAACCCGTTTCAAGTCTGTTGTTTTCTTTTACTCAATGGCACAATACCTGTATGGGTTGAGCCAAAAATGAAAATCATAATTCAGGTTTATGAAACGACTTGGTTACAAGTATATCTATTTTTTACTGTAACGTGACAAATGAATAAAAACGAATGAATTGTCTTTAATAGTGGTTTTTTTTAAAAAAATGATGCTTTTTGTTAAATGGAGTTAAGTTAAAAAGAGATATAGTTAAATAAATTGAAAATAAAATAAATAAAGAATTTAAGCTTTGTATGTTGCGCTATACTCTAACAATTAAAAACAAAAACGTTTATGAAAAAGTAAAATTAATTTTGTTATCGATGGTAGTGCTTATTGGATTTGCTAGCTGCAGTTCAGATGATGACAACGGACCAAAAATTCAGAAATACACAGCAACTTTAAATCAATCAAACAATTTGGGTGTTGCAGGTATTGCGAGTATTTCTGTAGAAAATAATGGTATTTCAACTTGTCCTCCAGCTTCGGCAGATACCGATGGCGATGGCATAGTAACAATTCTTGAGGGAGCACCTTTTTACGGCGGCGTACTACTGTCGCTAGAAAATTTTCCAACTGCTGATGCCAATGGAAATTTAACTTATACCAAAACATTTATGCTTGGTGGAGGCGATGTACTAACTCCAGCAGAACTTGGAACATTAGAAAATAGAGCAATTGTTCTTCACGGTTTAAATAATGATGGCGAGTATGTTGCTACCATTCCAGTAGCTTGTGAAAAAATAGTGAAATTGTAATATCCACTATTGTAAAAACCAGGGCTTATAACAGTTTTATCTGTTGTAAGCCTTTTTTTTATTTTCTTTTTTAGAATCGCTGAGTTCAACTTCGTATTTACAGATTCAATTTATTACAACTATTATTTTGGGCTGGCGCTCAAGGTGCCATTGTTGCTATAAAACACTTAATTTAACCTAATTAAAAAAACATAATGCTAAAAATTTATCGTCCAACAAAATTAAAGTTTGTTAAAATATCTATTTAAATCTTATTATTATGATAAATAACAATTTTATGGCATTCATTTCATTCAATTAAAGCTATATTTAGTTAATTCGATAAACTAATAAAAATCAAAAGCCATGAAATATTTAAGAATTTTATTATCAACTTTAATGATTATCACCCTTTTTTCGTGTAACGATAAAAACGTTAAAACTGAAGTTGAAGCTGTTGCGCCAGAAAAAAATGAAAGCGGTTTTGAACTAAATGAATCCGGTGAAAATGCTTTAACCGTAGAGAATCCTAAACTAGATATGAGCCAAGAAAAAGCTGAAATGATGTATGAGGATTTGAATATGACCAAAGATCAAATTTATAGTTTTAAAACACAATTTAAAGAGCGGGTTAAAGACGCTGAAAAATTGAATTCGAATCCAAATGAACAAATAGACAAAGATCAAATTAGACACGATGCTTTAAAAGAAATCTTGTCTAAAGAACAACTTGATAAGTACGAGGTTTGGATAAAGGTAAATAATTAGACTTTTTAGCTAAAAATGAAATTTTTGCGAATCTAAAGCACATCTAATCGTATGTTTTGTTTTTGCGTTATAAAAATGTTGATTGTCCGCAACATATCATAATGCTGTGAATTGTGACATTATAACAACTTTTATATGTAGTCTCAAATAGTAAATACTTTTTTATTCTGCGTTAATCACCGTAATCTGTGGGATATCTTTCGCATTATCAGATTTTTGGTTCCCGCTGATCTCGCAGATACTCGCAGACTTTTTTACGTGTAAGGCAAAAAGCGGATATACAATAAAAATGCTATAAAAAGTGATAAAAATAATTTTTAGCTACTTTTAGTTTGAAACAAATCTTATCTTGTACTTTGATTTATGGAATTCATAAATTGCTACTGAATGATCAAACTAAACATCAAACCTATGAAAAAAACATTATTTAAAGCCTTTACCGGCTTATTTTTAGCTTCTATACTATTGTTTTCTCACAATGTAAATGCATGTACGAGAGTAGTCTATCATGGTCTTAATGGTACTGTTTTAACAGCACGCTCAATGGATTGGAAAGATGATATTCCCGCAAATTTGTGGGTTTTTCCGAGGGGTATACACCGTAATGGCGAAGTAGGTAAAACTTCTGTTAAATGGACGTCAAAATACGGCAGTGTTATTACTAGTTCGTGGGACATCGCCTCCTCTGACGGTATGAATGAAAAGGGATTGGTTGGAAATCTTTTATGGTTGGCGGAAACTTCCTATCCAAAATTCGTAAAGGACAAAGGCAAAGCAGGACTTTCAGTTTCACTTTGGTTACAATATGTGCTAGATAATTTTCAGAATGTACAAGAAGCTGTAGATTTTTTAAGCAAAGAAGAATTTGTTGTTGTTTCTTCAAATATTCCTGGAACAGATAAATTCACCACGGTACATTTATCAATTTCAGATAAAACTGGAGATAATGCCATATTTGAATATGTTGACGGTAAACTGGTTGTTCATCACGACAAGTCGTATGTAACAATGACCAATTCCCCAATTTTTGAAGAACAACTTGCCATTGAAACTTATTGGAAAGGAATTCCCGGAACTATTATGTTGCCAGGAACAAATAGAGCAGCTGATAGGTTTGTAAGGGCTTCTTATTATATCGATGCGATACCAAAAACCGACAACACCAGAGTAGCGTTAGCCAGTGTTTTTGGCGTAATTCGCAACTGTTCTGTTCCTTTAGGAATTTCATCAGAAACAGAACCTAATATTTCCTCGACACGTTGGAGAACTGTTGCCGACCAAAAAAACTTGGTTTACTATTTCGAAAATGTTTTAAACCCAAATGTTGTTTGGGTCGACTTCAGTAAAATAGATTTTAGTGAAAACGGAAAAGTTCGGAAATTGAGCCTTTCAAATAATGAAAACTATGCAGGTGAATCGTCTGCAAGTTTCAAAGACACGAAGCCATTTGAGTTTATGGGCTTGTAATGGAGAATTTACCTAAAATCCAGATTTGATTATGACTTTGTTAGCACGTTTAGGCTCTAGTTTAATCTAGTGTTGATTTTTGCGATTATTATTTGAAATTGCCTATTTTGATGTTAAAACTGGTTGCGATTTGTTTCAGGATTGGTACCCTTCCCTCGGGGAAGGGTGGGGCCTGCCAAAGTCACGACAGGCAAGGCCTGCCTGCCAAGGCACGACAGGCGACTTACGAAAGGTTTGTAATATCATAGCTATTCTAAACTAGAGCCAACGTTTATTAAAACCTACAAGGTTTTAGAAACCTTGCAGGTTGGTTAGTCGTTGTTGAGTTATAGGTAACTATATAAATAACCAATTAACTAATAACTTAATTCTCATTAACCTACTCCACAGTTTTTAAGTTGTCATCAGAGTTTCGATCAATTAGCTTATTGTATGGATCTACACCCGCCTTTAAAGGCTTTTCATCTGTAACTACGGTAAAGGTATTGTCTCCAGGCTTAAGCCATTTCAATTCAAAATAGAATGGGTTTTTAATAGTTACTCCATCGTCAGTTTTTATGTCTTCACCAAACAAGCCAATGTCGATTAAGTTTTTCTTTTCGTCAATTCTATCTTCTCTTCCTTTGTCGTCGTAGTACGTTTTCTGCACATTTACCGTAAAAGTAGTTTCCCACTTCCCGTTATCCAAAGCTTTTGTTTTGGCATCCATAACCCTGTTTTCATATAAAACAATTTCCTTGAAACCATCATCTACCTTGTATTTTAATGAATCTGGTGCGACGGCATAAATTGCTTTATACAAATCTTCAGAAGTAGGGTAGTAGCCTTTCTTGTTGTATTTAAATTCTTCTAAAAAGTTTTTCAATCCGCTATTTAGCACATCTTCGCCAATAACATCTTGTAAATCGTACATTATCATAGAGCCTTTTTCGTACCAAATGTGCTGACCTACTTCAACATCCATTAGCGTGCGTTCGGGTTTAAAGCTAAATTTACGTCCAGCCAAATACTTGTCTAATGAATTTTTCAAGAAGGTTTTTATTCCGTTTTCGCCGTACTCTTGCTTCATGGTCATTAGCGAAGTGTATTCCGCCAAGGTTTCTGAAATAATATTCGCCCCTGAGGTTTTACTTGGCGTTACAATATGTCCCCACCATTGGTGAGCCACTTCGTGCGAAGTAACGCTAAATACGTAGTTATAACTGTCTGCTTTCGAAAAATCGGCAACAAAACCTACATTTTCAGAATACGGAATTGTGGTGGCAAACGACTGTGCAAAAGATGAATACGCCGGAAATTCTATCACTCGAATTACCGAATACGGATATTCCATAAAGTTTTTGGAATTGTATTCTAACGCAACTTTTATACCTCTTATAAATGAATCTAAGTTCCATTTATGTTTCGAAGAATGATAAATTTCTATGGCTACTTTTTTACCACTTGGTGCAATCCAAAAATCCTTTTCAATATCGTACGTAGCAGATACAAAGCTGAAAAAGTAATCTGTTTTATCTTCTAATTTATAATGGAAATAGCTTCTGTCATTTTCTTCCCATTGTTTTTTAAGTGTGCCTGGAGCTACAGCTGTTTGCCCCTTTTTAGTGCTTATAACGGCTTCAAAATTAAGATAATCTCCATCTTCATTAAATAAATTTTTCTTTAAAGCGGTGCTATCTGTTCTCGGCGGATATAAAAAGTCAAGTATTTCGAGTCCATGCTTCTTACGCACGCCGTTGTCCATCAAACTTCGTTCATAATGAAATGAAGGGAAAATAGCATCTCTAAAAAACGTACCATCTCCTAAGATTGCAGTTTCAGAATCGGATGAAAAACCGTGGGTGTTGGCTGCTGTTTCAATCACTAAAGAAGCTGTTTCTTCAGGTTGTAAACTCGCCGGCAGCTTGTAGATAAACATGCGATAGTCTTCATCTTCCAGAAAAGGTTGTAACTCTGTGCCGTTATAAACCACTTTGGTAATTTTCGTGTCGGCTATAGGGAATTTAACTTCCATTAAAAGTGTATCAATAGGGGTTTCAAAATTATTTATAACTTCAAATTCTCCTTTGGCCACAACGCGTCTATCGTCTGGGAAAATATCTATAAACGCTTTTAAATCTATTATTTGGATATGTGGTTTGTCGATGTATTTACCGTATTTTTTTTCAGCATCGGCACTAAGTTTTTCGCCGTAGTTACTATCTTCTAACTTGTTCAAAACCTTTAAATTGTAATAGCTATAAGCCCCAACGGAAACAAAGGCGAGTACAAAGAACAACAGTACGCCTAATGTTTTTCCGTTAAAACGTTGTTTGGCAATATGAAGTCGTTCTTTAGCAGAAGAAAGAAATCCGCGATTCCAAAAAACGATTCCGATGGTGGCTAAAATGCAAGTGAGTAAAATCCAATAAAGGTTTAACCAAAACTGCCCGTATAAGTAATGTCCGAAACCATTTAAATCACTTAAAAATCCACTCGGGGTTCCTCCAAAAATCACTAATGGATTTGAAGTTTTAAACGCCAACGTCATTAAAATAGGTAAGCCGATATAGATAATAATTACAATGAAATGACCTAAAAATTTATTGTTTACCAAAACGTGAATAAAAAATGCCAAAAGCACCGTCATTAAATAGGTAGGAAATATTGTCGTGAAATTATAGGTTAGGTACATTCCTAACTCGTAATTGAAAAAGCCGTTAAAAGTTTGATACAAAATTCCTACTACCACATTGAGTAAAGTCAACACAACGGCAACTCCAACGAGCGAAATAATTTTTGAAAGATATAAGGTAATATTACGAACAGGTAGCGCGTCGTAAAATTCAAAGGTTTTGTTTTGTCGGGTTCTATGCACGGCTTCTCCCGCGTAAATGACTAAAATAATAACAGAAAACAATGATAACCCAGCAGATATTTGCATAACCATATAGCGTGTTAACGGGAGGGAAGGAGTGCCATAAATTTGATTTGATTGATAGGTTACAAATCCAGCGACGATAATTCCCATTACGATCAAAATAATGAAAACTGTTTCTTTTACTATAGAAAGAAATTCAATTTTACTTAATGACATTAGGTTTTCCCTTTGCGCATTAGCATCGAATACCTGCGCTATTTTCGCACTATAAGTAGTAGGTGCGTATTCTTCTTTACCTTCTTTGGCCGATTTTTTCTTTGAAGTATTTAAAAATCCTTTATATGAAAATTTAAACAGCGTGAAGATGAAAATCAAAATCCCAAAACCTAGCCATAATAGTCTGTTTATAGCAAATTTACCAGAGAGCGATAATTGATTGTGGTTCAATTCGGCTATTGTCCAATACTTTGTAATATACCCGTACGCAGTTTCTCCAAATGGATCTACATATACACTTAACCATTCGGTTTCTAGGCTCGACATTAACTGGCCGGAAACAATTGTTAGAATTAAAATTACTATTCCGCCTAAGTACAATATAGACATGCGCTTGAAAAACGTCATTAAACAAAAAAACAAGCTGCCAATAAAAAAGGCGTTAAAGGTTAATAAATACAAAAATGGCAGAACATACGAAGCCAAATTAAACGAAGTATATGTTCCGTAATCGGGGCGTTCTAAAAATGCACCCATTTCAAAACCTATCATTGCGCCAATTACAGCACCAATATTCATTAAAGTAACAATGGTAAAACTTCCAAAAAACCTGCCTATGATGTAATTTTTTTCAGAAACAGGATAGGTGAAATAGGTTTGCGCTGTACGATGTTCTTCATCCCGATAAACCGCAACGCCCATAATAGCGGCGTAAAAGAACAAGCTAATAATGCTCATTCCTCCTAGAATTCCAACAATCGCATTTGGACTGTTGGTGTATTGGGCTGTAACGGAATCTGCAAAAACACTTAATAAAAGAGGTATTATAAACATCAATGCAATGTAGATGTAAGTAGCGGGGCGTCTAAACCGATATTTTAGTTCGAATAAGAAAATCTCCTTCATAATTATACGGTTTGAGGTTGGTTAATACTGTAGAAGTAGAAATCTTCTAAGTTGTTGTTCACCACTTCAAAGCCATCTCCAGGATGCACTTCGCTATAAATGTTCACATTCATATTTCCGCTTCGTAAATAAGTTGAAAGCACGGTGTATTCTGCTTGATATTTCTCAATTTCATTCTTCTCAATTCGTTTGCGGAATATTTTTTCGTTTAACGAATTCGATAATTCTTGTGGATGTCCTTGTACCACAACGGTTCCTTCATTAAAAACCGCCATGTTTGTACATAAATTCACGACATCGTCTACAATGTGAGTGGAGAGGATTACGACTGCATCTTCGCCCAATTCACTTAACAAATTATGAAAACGATTACGCTCTAAAGGATCCAAACCAGCTGTTGGTTCATCTACGATTATCAACTTAGGATTTCCTATTAAGGCTTGTGCAATCCCGAAACGCTGCCGCATGCCTCCAGAATAATCGCCTAAATTTCGCTTTCTGAATTTGTATAAGTTTACCTGATTCAACAAATCGGCAACATAGGCTTTACGGTCATTGGCACTGTGAATTCCTTTAATTTTCGCAATGTGGTTCAGCATCATTTCTGCCGAAACTTTGGGATATACTCCAAAATCTTGTGGTAAATACCCTAATACTTTTCGTAGTTCTTCGGGTTGACTAAAAACATCAATTCCATCAAAATCAATCGATCCAGTATCGGCAACTTGCAAGGTTGCAATAGTTCGCATTAATGAAGATTTTCCCGCTCCGTTGGGCCCCAATAATCCGAACATACCTTTGTCAATAGTAAGGTTTACATTGTTTAATGCTTTTGTGCCGTTAGGATAGGTTTTATTTAGATTTTGTATAGAGAGCATATTTTTTTGTTTTGAAGGTTGTCTAATTACAGATATTAGTAGCTGTTTTTAAATTTTTGTTACCGTTAAGTGCATATTTTGAAGAAATGAGTCGAAGTATCAAGCGGTTTTGAGGCAAGAATAATCAATATTTGTTAGTTTTTATACATACAAAGTTTCATAAAGCTCTAAAATACTTTACAAGTGCGATTAACGCGTTAATACCAATAATTACGAATCAAATAATGAATAATTTACAATTTCTTCGAAAGTTCGCCTTGATTATCATTTTTATGATATCAGTATTTTTATTTTTTCTTTTTTGGAATACCCAAAATATGGGCAATGATATTAATAATTCAGTTAATGCCGAATCCTTCAATGTAGAACAAAAACTATTAATTATTACAGAACCCAGTCCGTTTAAAGATTTGATAGTCGAAGGGCTGAAAGACTATTATAAAAATTCCACTGTTCTAATTGAAGTTGTTAACGACAAGTCTATAGCAGTAACCGATGCTGCTTATTTTAAAGCTATTTTGGTGTTGCACCGATGGGAAGCAAATGCGCCTACACGAAATATACAATCGTTTTTGGATAAAAATGAATCTTTTAAAAATACTATCATTATACTAACCACCTCTTGGAATGGGTTAGAAAAACTGGAAAATGTAGACGCTTTAACTGGTGCTTCTGTTATGAACAATGCGCCTATTTTTACAAATAAATTAATTGAAAGAATAGACCTAATTTTAGAAAATAAAAAACTGTAGTTGTTACACGTAAAATTATAAGCAGTCAAGGCAAATGAATATATGGAGGCTATGATATTCATCATTTGTTATAATTTTGATAGACCCTAATTTTACACACTAAGAACAGAGATAACATCGATTTATTACAAGATTTCAAGTATGAGATTCAGAATGTTATTTACTTTTACAAAAACAGCAAAAAATGAACAAAGCCGTATATATTGCCACCACAGAACCCGATAGTGGGAAGTCTATTGTTTCACTTGGACTAATGCAATCATTGTTGGGAAAGGCAGCCAAAGTAGGCTACTTTAGACCTATTATCGACGATTTTGCCCCAGGTAAAATAGACAATCATATAAACACAGTTTCGATCTATTTTAATTTAGATTTAAAATTTGAAGACGCTTATGCTTTTAAACGAAGTGAGGTAATTCGGAAAACGAATGAAAACAAAGACGGGGAGATAATTAGTAGAATTATTGAAAAATATAAATACCTTGAAGAACGTTTTGATTTTATTTTAATAGAAGGCACAGGTTTTACAGGTGAAGGCACTATTAAGGAATTTGATATCAACGTGTTAATCGCTAAAAACCTAGGCGTACCCGCAATTATTCTGGCTAGTGGGATTGGTAAAACATTGGATGAATTTGTAGGAAGACTACAAATGGCTTTCGATACTTTTAAGGATAAAGGTGTTGAGGTTCTTGCGGTAATCGCCAATAAGGTGCAACCACAAAATAAAGAATTGGTCGTTTCTGAATTAGAGAAATATTTGCCTAAAAAAGTTGTGGTCGGAGCAATCCCTTTAAACCCAGAATTGTCGAATCCTTCAATTAAGGAAATAGTTGAAACCTTAGACGCAAAAGTGCTTTTTGGTGAAGCTTTCATCAATAATCAAGCAGGTAATTACAGCGTAGGGGCAATGCAATTACATAACTATCTTCTTCATTTAAAAGAAAATGCTTTGGTAATTACACCTGGCGATAGAGCCGATATTATTTTAGGCGCATTGCAAGCAAATATTTCAGATAACTATCCAAATGTCTCTGGAATTGTGCTAACAGCAGGACTAATTCCTGAAAAATCTATCATTAAACTTATTGAAGGACTTTCACACGTAGTTCCTATTATTTCAGTAAAAGGAGGAACTTTTTCGGTTACCAATAGTTTGGGGAGTATTAAGTCTAAAATATATGCCGAGAATACAGAAAAGATAGCAATGTCTATCAAAGATTTTGAAAAGCACGTTAAAGTCGATGCGCTCATCGAAAGACTCATTACGTTTCAATCGAATGGAATTACGCCTAGGATGTTTCAATATAATTTATTGAAAAAAGCCAAATCTAGTAAAAAGCACATTGTGCTGCCCGAAGGATTAGACGAACGTATATTAAGAGCTACAAAACTGCTGATAGATTTGGACGCTGTGCAAATAACGTTGCTTGGTGATAAAAAACAAATAGCAGAGAAGTTAGCTACCCTTGATATAGCACTAGACCTAAATAAAATAAACATCATCAATCCAACGGAATCGGAGTATTTTGATTCGTATGCAGAAACGCTTTATGAACTAAGAAAGCACAAAAACGTAAATTTAGCAATGGCTAAAGATTTAATGATAGACGTGTCTTATTTTGGAACAATGATGGTGTATCAAGGCGATGCCGACGGAATGGTTTCGGGAGCTATTCACACAACGCAACACACAATTGTACCTGCCCTTCAATTTATTAAAACAAAACCAGAGGCTTCTATAGTTTCTTCTGTGTTTTTTATGCTTTTGGAAGATCGTGTTTCGGTGTATGGCGATTGTGCAATTAACCCGAATCCTACAGCAGAACAGTTGGCTGAAATTGCGATTTCATCAGCAGCGACCAGTTTGGCTTTTGAAATTGAACCTAAAATAGCAATGTTGTCTTATTCTTCTGGAGCTTCAGGAGTAGGGGAAGACGTAGAGCGAGTGAGAGAAGCTACACGAATTGTAAGGGAAAAAAGACCAGATTTAAAGGTAGAGGGTCCAATACAGTACGATGCTGCTGTCGATCTTGCCGTTGGAAAATCGAAAATGCCAAATTCTGAAGTGGCAGGACAGGCCAATGTATTTATTTTCCCCGATTTAAATACTGGGAACAACACATACAAAGCGGTGCAACGAGAAACCAAAGCACTCGCAATTGGTCCAATAATTCAAGGATTAAACAAACCTGTTAACGATTTAAGCCGAGGTTGCACTACAGACGATATTTTTAATACCGTAATCGTTACCGCAATTCAAGCACAGGATTCTCACAGGTGAATTGACTTATGATTAAAGGACATAATACATAGGACGGATTGAGTGTTAACCGAAAATATAATAGTTACAATACCATTAGTCCTACGTCTTACAGTCCTAAGTCCTTTCAAAATAAACATCAAATTAACAATTGGCAAACCTATAGCCATCCAAAAGAAAAGATAACAAAATGAATATTTTAATACTGAATTCTGGAAGTTCTTCAATTAAATTTCAATTAATAGAAATGCCTTCCGAAGCATTGATTTGCAGCGGATTGATAGAGCGTATTGGTAATGATGACGCGGTTTTAAATTATAAAACAACCTCAACTTCAATTAAGCAGACTGATGCTATAAAAACGCACAATGAAGGGCTACAGAAAATAGTAGAATTATTACTTGACCCTGAAAAAGGCGTAATAAAAAGCACAGATGTTATTAAAATTGTTGGACATCGCGTGGTACACGGTGGAAATTCATTTTCAAGTACCACATTAATCACTGATGAAGTGAAGAAAGATATTCAGAAATATGCTGCTTTGGCGCCGCTCCATAACCCAGGCAATCTTCAAGGAATTCTAGTTGCGGAAGCGTTTTTCCCTTTGGCAAAACAAGTTGCAGTTTTCGACACAGCTTTTCATAGAACCATTCCCGAAAAAGCGAGTAAGTATGCAATTCCCAACGAACTTTATGAAGAACAGGGCATTCAGCTATATGGTTTTCACGGCACGAGCCATCAATACGTTTCTGAAAAAGCAATAGAATATTTAAAACTCAAAACATCCAAAATTATCTCTATTCATTTAGGAAACGGTTGTAGCATGACAGCAATCAAGGACGGTAAAAGTATAGATCATAGTTTAGGGTTTACTCCTTCCAACGGTTTGATTATGGGTACAAGAAGCGGCGATATAGACCACGGAATTATCTACCATTTAGTCCATAATTTAGGCTATACTGTTGAAAAGGTCAAGGATGTCCTCACAAATAAAAGCGGTATGTTGGGCCTTACGGGTTTCGGTGATTTAAGGGATATTGAGGCTGAAGCTGAAAAGGGAAATTCAAATTGCATCCTCGCTTTAGAAATGAATGCCTATCGAATAAAAAAGTATATAGGGGCCTATGTTTCCACGATGAACGGTTTGGATGCTATCATATTCACCGCAGGAATTGGTGAAAATTCAAGTGTAATTCGAAGATTAGCTTGCACCGATATGGATTTCTTCGGAATAGAATTAGATGAAGCTAAAAACGAATTGAAGTCGAAAGAATTACGTGAAATAAACACTAAAAATTCTAAAGTAAAAGTTCTCGTAATTCCTACGAATGAAGAATTGGAAATTGCAAAACAAGCGTATCAGTTATTGTATTAATCTAAAGGGTTATTAACGTTATATTTTACGTTTTTAATGACATCTGCTCGGGAATTTGTAGGTGACAAAGTTTTTATTTCACAAGAACTTTAAAGACCTTCTTTTCAAATGTATCAGAATAGGCAACAACCAAATACATTCCCGCAGAAGCGTTTGAAAAACTAAGGTTTAACTGGTTCTGGCCATTGTTTCTTGTTTCACTCAACTTTCTTCCGTGAAGGTCAAAAACATCGACAAATCGGATGTTTTCGGTGTTATACATTTCGCATAAACCATCATTAATTATGGTGTTTAGCGCCACTTTTTCCAAAGAATTATAGTTGTTTTCAACACTCAATACCCTTGATTCGCATCTAGTTATTGAATCTAAATTGGAGTAAAATAATTCCCCATTTTTAAAGAAACAGCTTAAATGTCCCGCATCATTAATATCGGGATAGCCACCCGGAGCGTTAATGAGTGAAAAGGAACCAACACCTTCAACCCAAGCAGCGGTATTGCTGCTAATGGTATTGGATGTGGTAGGAGATAAATAGAAATGTCTATACTCACTCCCATCAACTAATGGGCGGTTGATAATAGAATCTACCTCAAAGTAGCCAGCTTCGGCAGGAAAGGGGCTAATAGGGTTTTTAATATCTATGGAATCTCCAACTTGTAATGAAAAATCATACAGCAAATATTCTGTGTTGCCACTTCGAGCTACAAGATTAAGATAGACTTTTTTTGAAGCTAAATCTTCCCGCAATAAAAATGTTCGGGAAATGTAATGGTAGCCGTCTAGAACTTTATACTCCATTCCGTTTACTATGGTATCTCCATTTGTGAAGTACATATCTGTAATGCAACCATTGAAACACGAAGTAAGTTGCCATTCATTATCGTTGTCTAACAGTGGCTTATATTCCTGTGCTACAGTTGGAATTAAGAAGAGAATATTGAGGATTGCTAATAGGTTTCGCATGGTAAAAGATTCTTTTCAATAGTAAATATAATTTTTTAATGCAGTTTATTTATTATTTGCGGCTAACAAATTACAGAATTATTTAAGTTGAAAAGCAATTTAGTTGTTATTGTTGTCTGTTCTGTTCAAGCAGCGTCCTCTTGGCGCATCACCCTCGTGCAATACAATTTCTGAATGAAGAAACTTTGCAGCTGCGGCAGAATCTTTTACTTTTGGCGCACTACGGTTTAGCATTTCTGCTTCATATTTTGTTAAAACACTTTTTCTTATTCCAACTTCTCTCCAATTTGAAAAAGGATTACATTCTTTTACGATTCCTCGTGCAAGGGCTAAGGCATCTAACAACGCCTGATTTGCTCCTTGTCCTTTAAACGGACTCATTGGGTGCGCAGCATCGCCAATTAAGGTTACGGCGCCTACATTTTTTAACAGTTCTGGGTTTAATAATTCTCGGTCATAAACGGGATATCCAGAGATATTAGTTTCTTGTGTGGCAGCAATAATCTGTGGAATGGGAATGTGCCACTGTGTTCTTTCACTCGCTTCTTTTTTGAGGGCTGCAGTACCTTGAGCGCTTAAAGCTTTTGCATCTTTCTCTGGCATTGGGAAGCTAAGTTGCCACATTACTGAAGTGGAAGTGTAGGGCATTACATAAATTCGTTCATTGCCATTGGCGGTTTGAAAAACCGTTTCGGAATCTAATAATGTGCTATTGACATCGTCAAGCGCTTTTAACGGGCAGATTCCTAAAATTACAATACAACCGAGGTATTGAAGAGGTTGGTTTTTACCTTGTAAGATCAAGTCGCGTACCGTACTACGAATGCCATCGGCACCAACTACAAGGTCTGCTTTAGCATTTTTCAATTCTCCGTTAACTTGAAAGTTGAGCGAAATATTATTGTCTTCACATTCACTAAAGCTTACCAATTGATGTCCCCACTGAATGTTAGCATTTCCACCTAATTGTTCAAGTAAGGCTAAACGCAACGATTGTCTTGCTATATGTATATTTGAACGCTTTGAAGATGTCTTAGCTTCGGATTGAAGCCATTTACGCATGCCCCATTCCCCAATAACTTTTCCTTCCGTAGTATGTACGACGTGTTTTGTTGAAACCACACCTTTATCTAGGGAGAAAAGTCCGAAGCCTTCAATGGCTTTACTCGCTTGTTGCAAAGTGAGGCCATAGCCCTGAGGTCGCGCTTCGAGGTTGTTGTCTCGTTCATAAAGAGTAAATGGAATACCCCGATGTAAACAGGCCACGGCAAGTGCGACACCACCTATACCACCACCAATTATTGCAAGGTGAGGATACCTTTCTTTATCAACTTCTGGGCAACTTTCAGCAGGAATTAATCCAGAACCAGCACAGTTTAAGCAAGGATGTAGGTCGCCTTTAGGACGAACAGGGGCAGTCGTTTTTTCTTTGTTATTTTCAAACTCTTCTAGTGCTTTTTGATAGCGGAGTTTTATTTTCTTTCGAAGTCTTCGGCTTTTTTTACCGCTTCCATGACATTCTTCACAAGTTGTCCAGGTTGTCCAAGTAGTGGGAGTGTTTACCGTATATTTCATTGCACCCTGAGCTAACTTCATTTAGAATTTAGTATTGAATTAGCGTGCATAGAAGTTTTTAGTTTTGCGCAAATATACGAAGGTAAATTTTATGCCTAATTTTTTACTGCTTATTTGAAATCTAGAAATGAAAAAAACAATGCCTATAAGTACGCTTTGTTCTTTTCTGCCTTACCTAGAAGAGCTTGCCGCCTTCATTTCCGTATTCAAAATTTGAGCAACTGCTTGTTTGTATTTTATAGGGTTTGTAGCCTTCTTTATCGCCTTGTATGTTTTCTGCGGATTGGATGTAGCTTGTGAAAAGAACTCCCAAAACCCGAGCATTTTCATTTTTATAGGCGTAGGGCCAGAAAGATATGCGTCGTATTGCTGGTAGATAGTATCGTGGAATTCAGAGAAAATCTCCCAACGGTTTTCAGGATATTCAGTAGTATTATTTTTGATCATACTAGGCAAAAAAGGATCGGCAATCAATCCACGTCCAATCATAAAATGATCTATAGTTGGAAAGCGTTCTGCAATAGCCTTATAAGCTGCAACGCTAGTAATATCACCGTTATAATACAACTTGTGTTTGCTGCCACTTAGGCATTTCTCAAAAGCGTCTAAGTCTACAGGGCCTTTGTAAAGTTGCTTTCCTATTCTAGCGTGAATGGCAATGTTCTTTAACGGATACTTGTCTAAAATTGTAAAAGCCTCTAAAATTTCTTCGGCGTGTTCATAGCCCATTCGCATTTTCATCGAAACCAAAATATCTGTTTCGTTGTGGGCTCTCTGCAGCACATCATCAATTTTTGTGTGATTGCAAATCAAGCCAGAACCCATCCCAGACTTAGCAACCATAGGGTATGGGCAGCCCAAATTCCAGTTCAATTCCTTATACCCTAAATTTTGCACGTATTTCGCAACAAAAATGAACTCATCAGCATCGTTCGTAATTATTTGAGGAATCACGGTTAAGCTGGTGTTGTTTTCTGGTGCAATATCGTTTTGATAGGATTGCTTAATCTTCAGTTTTCCATTCAGTCTTATGTATGGCGAATAGAACGTATCAATTCCACCAAAGTAATGATTGAAGGCATTGCGAAATCTGAAATCTGTAAAACCTTGTAAAGGAGACGAAAGTAGAGTAGAAGCCATTTTGTTTTTTAGTGGCAACAAAGATAGGGTAAATGTGGGATGGATTTCTTTACCTCGAATACACGAATTGAATTTTATACTGAATAAATCATTTCAATACGTGGTTTCTTGATTTTATTGAAAATAAGTTGCCTTAAAGATTCTGCCTCTTGAGAGTAAGCATCTTCAAAAAAACAATCTTCAAACTCAAAGTTAAATGTGTGTCGCTGCTCAATTTCCCCTCCATTAATGAGTACTTTCGCACCCTAAAATATTCTGAAAGCAACATGCAGCATTATAAAGAATCAACAAAAAGTAAAGATAAGTCACAACCAAGAGTTACAATGGTTCAGGCTTTTAAAACGATAATTTGGCCTAGGCGGAATTTAGTTTTTATGGGCTTACTATTGATTGTTATTAGGAGTTTATCTGGTTTGGTACTGCCGTGGCAGAGCAAAGTTTTGCTTGATGATGTAGTGCCAAACAAAGATTTATCACAACTCTACACGCTAATTGCTATCGTTATATCGGCAATTATAGTTCAAGCAACCACCTCGTTTTTACTTACTAGAATCTTAAGTGTACAAGCCCAATATTTAATAAGCGAATTGAGGTCTCAAGTGCAAAAGAAAGTGCTTTCATTACCAATCAGCTTTTTCGATAACACCAAATCTGGCGCCTTAGTTTCGAGAATTATGAGTGATGTTGAAGGCGTTAGAAACCTTATAGGAACTGGTTTAGTACAATTGGTAGGCGGTTCGTTTACTGCTGTAGTGTCTTTGATTATTTTAATAAAACTAAATGCGTGGATGACACTTTTTGTCTTATTGCCACTGTCCATATTCGGCCTGGTAGCCTTGAAAGCGTTTAAGTATATCCGTCCCATTTTTAGATCGCGCGGGAAAATTAATGCTGAAGTAACAGGAAGGCTAACCGAAACCCTCGCTGGAGTTCGCGTTATAAAAGCTTTTAATGCTGAAGAACAAGAAAGTGTTGTTTTTGAAAAAGGAGTTGATAAACTTTATCAAAACGTAAAAAAGAGTCTAACAGCAACTGCGTTAATGACCAGCTCATCCACCTTTTTAATCGGAGTAGCCACTACCGGAATCATGGGAATGGGAGGTTATTATATGATGATTGGTGAAATGACGACTGGAGATTTTCTGTTTTTTACCCTAATTCTTGGGTTTATGATTGCGCCCATTGTTCAAATGAGCAATATAGGGAGTCAGTTAACCGAAGCCTTAGCAGGTCTCGACAGAACCGAAGAACTGATGAATATGACTGCCGAAGAAGATAACCAAGCTAGAAGTATTCTATTAGAAAGCCTAAAAGGTGATATTGAATTTAAAGATGTTTCTTTCTCTTATGAAGAAGGGAAACAAATCCTACACAATATTAATTTTAAAGCTCCAGCGGGTTCGGTAACGGCTTTAGTGGGAAGTTCAGGGTCGGGCAAATCGACTATTGCGGGGCTTTCGGCTACTTTCTTAACGCCACAATCTGGAACAGTAACTATAGACAATCAAGATTTATCACAAGTTAAATTAAGCAGCTACCGCCAATATTTAGGCGTTGTGTTGCAAGATGAATTTTTATTTGAAGGTACTATTCGTGAAAATATTATGTTTCCAAGACCCAACGCCACAGAAGCAGAAGTGCAAAACGCAGTAAAAGCAGCTTATGTAAACGAATTTACCGATAGGTTTGACGATGGTTTAGAAACTTTAATAGGGGAGCGAGGTGTAAAACTTTCTGGCGGACAAAGACAACGATTAGCCATTGCACGAGCCATTTTAGCAAACCCAAAAATCATTATTCTGGACGAAGCCACTTCAAGTCTAGACACTCAAAGTGAAGCCTTAATCCAGAAGAGTTTGGCTGAATTGATTAAGGACAGAACCACCATCGTTATTGCCCACCGTTTAAGCACGATTAGAAAAGCCGATCAGATTTTAGTCATTGAAGCTGGCCATATTGTAGAACGCGGCACCCACGAACAATTAATTGCGAAGGAAGGTAGATATTATGAGTTATATACGTATCAGGCGAAGATTTAATCAGTTGATTCAAGGCAGGCCCTGAATCAATTACCAGACGAAGATTTAATAGGAGGAGAAGGTGAATCAGTTTTTTCAATTGGGTTTTCCCGTTTATACAGGGCCTGGTCTGTATCAATGAAATCTATCTTCCTTCCACCGCAATGGGTTTTCAATAATATAGGTTTGTATATTATTAAATGCCTTATCATTTCTGATGATGTGGTCATAGAACAAGGTTTGCCAAGCAAAATCATAACCCAATCGGCGGGCATGTTTGGTCACAGCCGATTTATAGGATCCAACAATAGATGAAACCGAATTTTTCCCAATATTTTGAAATCGGTTTTTACCAATCGAGGGTTTTCCCACCAATGATGGTTGTCCCTGTAGACTCAGGGCATGCCCTGAATCCACTGAATCCACACCCCCATGAACCCCATCACCCCCATGCAATATCAAAACCCCATGCATATGATTTGGCATTACCACAAATGCCCCTAATTCCACATTTTTTGCACGGTTTTTAATTTCAAACCACAGAATATCGGCAATAACCCCTATTGGCGATAATTCCATCTTTCCATTCGCAATTTCACCAAAATAATGTTCCCTATTCTTGGTACATATGGTAATAAAATACACACCTGCCCAACGATAATCCCATTGCTGCAATCGTATGGATTCACTGCGGTATTTATTTCGGAATTTGGCACCCATTATATATTGAATTTAAGTTGTAGGGGTCTGCTATACAGTCAAATATAATAAATTAATACCTTAGAGTTATAACGCATAGCTTGTTGAACAAACTATAAACTTAAACCTGTCTTAGGTCTGATGTGGAAAAATTTAGGTGAGCTGCCAACCCAAACAATGACATTCGATGATCAATTTACCACCCTTATTCCCACCATCATTCCTCATACTTTGCTCAGACTTTGTTCGAGCCTTGTTCGAGTCTTGTTCGAGTCTTGTTCGAGTCTTGTTCGCAAAATGGCGGTTTTTCCGAAGGTTTCTCGAACAAGACTCGAAGAACTCTCGAAGAACATACTACGGAAGAACGGTGGAGTTTAAGTCTATCTTTGATAGTAAAATGAGAAGAGTTTGTGCTTTCGGTTGATATGTCTTCGGATTGTCATTTGCCTAAAAGCACTTGGAGTGGGTTCTGTATTACAGTAGGTTTCAAGGTATGTAGTCATTTAAAAAGTATAGAAACAAAAATGACCGGCTCATAACATTTGGGGTGTTATGAGCTGGTCAAGGCTTCAGGATTACAATTGTTTAGCGATTATCCTCTTGTTAACCAACCGCGTTTACTGGCGGTGGCAATGGCATAAGGAGTTATCCAAAACAAGGCAAAAGTGTATAGAATGCTGTATGAATATGCCCAAAGTGATTCCGAAAGCTTGTACCTGTTCGCATAAAATAGTACGGGGAAGCTAGAGAAAATTAGGATTCCAAACAGGGTGGAACTAAAAAATAGTATTGGGTGGGTTATAATAAAAAATAGCATAAACAATATAAATGGATAGCTCATTATAATCTTTAACGACTGACTCAAAAACAACAGGCGGGTTCCGCTTTTAGCGCCTTCTCTAAAGTTGGTAAATACATACTTGGACATTTCGATGTTCTCGCGAACGTTGCTTCGTCCCCACCGTATAAACATTTTGTAAAGACCTGTATAATTTTCAGGCACATTGGTATAGGCGTAGGCATTACGTTGAAAAAGCACTTTATGACCTTGCTTCAGTATCATATTAGTCATAGCCCGATCCTCTCCAATATCTGAAGGTTTGCCCATAAAAGTCTGGTTAATCCATTCTGGAAGACAAGCAAATACAGCCGACCTTCTATAAGCAGCAAGAGCTCCAGGTGTACACAAAACAGAATTCAAACTACTTTCGGCAGAACGTACAAATTCAAAACTAAGTACAAAACTCACATCAAGCATTTTTGGTAGGAGTGCTTTCTTGTTGTTCAGCACTCGGATGTTTCCAGCTACCGCACCACAGTTTTCATCAACTATAAATGGGCTTACTAAGTTTCTTATTGTATCTGGCTTTACGATAGAGTCACTATCTACAGTTACAAATACATCACCAGTTCCTATATTAAAACCACGGTAGAGTGCATGTCGTTTTCCTTTGTTTTTTGGTTGTTGAAAGATGGTTACACGTGTTCCTAACATTCTTTTTGCTTCCTGCATCCAATACCAAGTATCGTCTTTACTACCATCGTCTATTGCGAGCAACTGTAATTTTTCTTGGGGATAATCGCTATTTGCCAAACTCATCAAAGTTTCCCAAACCTGCTTTCCTTCGTTGTAAGCGGGAACAATGACAGTACAGGTTGGCAATTCCGAATCGGTTACAGAAGCAATTGGCTTGTAGCAGAAATAGCGATATAATGTATATATAAAAAAACTCGCTTTAAAAATAAGTAAACCAATGGCTAAAACTAAAAATGGATAACCCCAAGTGGAATTAAGTCTTTCTTCGTGAAACGATGTAAAATCACTATTTAGATAGAAAAACAAATAGGCAGCCACCATCATTAACAAAAAAGTACTTCCCAAGACAAAAACACCCCAAGGATTGGTTTTTCCTTTGGATTGTTTTTTAGAAGTGGGAGTATCGACATCACTATTTTTAAAATCTGATTGGTTAGTCGAGTTTTCTAAAGTTAGATTATCGAGCGTATTTAACGATTTAGATTTAGTTACGTCTGTTGGCTGAGAGAGGTCTTCCATTTTTAGATTCATTTAAAAGTTACAGTTAAGCTTTAAGTGCTTTTTCTTTTTTCTTCTGTAAACCTTTATGCAAGCGCCATACCATCGCAGTTTTAGTGGCGTTGCCGCTTGTTTTAAGGAAGACGATATACAGAAAGTGTGTAAATTTTATACACCTGAGTAAAAGATTTTACAATTGTAAACCTCAACTGAGTGTTTCAAGACCTTACTTTTAAAGTGAAAGCAACTAGAAGAAATATAAATTAGACACAGAACAGGATGTTCAAAAAATGGTATTTATTGTGAAAGAATATAATTATTAAAACCTCATAAATTATACAATACTTTAATTCCTCCATACCAATTTCGCGGCATTCCGGGATAGTAGTAGCGAGGCTCGGAATTGCCAAAACCAGTAGCATTTATTAATACAGCAGAAGCGTATTTTTTATTTGTGAAATTGTTGATGCCTCCATTGATTTCGAATGAAAATACTTTCGTAATTTCGGTTTTATAAGAAGCTTTTGCATTGAAAACGGTGTAGTTATCTGAATAAAACTGATTGGCATCATTTAAAGGCATTGCTCCAATATGAAGAAAATTAGTGTTTAAAGCCAGGTTTTTGAAGCCAAAATTGATTCCTCCAGCAAGTTTATTATCTGCTACGCCAGTTAGTTTATTGCCTGAAAAATCGGTGTCACCATCGACAAAATCGATAAACTTATGGTCGGTTATTTCCACATTTAAGTGCGGGGAAACATATCCAAATTCACCTAAATTCTGGAGATAAGTCATTTGAAATTCAATTCCTTTATGCTCTGTTTTTCCAGCATTTCGGCCGATGTATTGATCATTTCCTATGCGATCTGCTACCAATAAATCGTCAATATCCATAAGGTAAGCGTTCACTTGAAAATGTAGTTTTCTTTTTAAGAGAATCAGCTCGCTTCCAATTTCATAATTAAACCCCTTTTCCGGGCCGAGATCTGGATTAATTATACCTTCTGGCGTTAACGTTTCTTCGATAGAAGGATAGTTAAAACCACGACTAAAATTAATAAAGGCATTAAGGTTTTTGGTGAACTGATACAGCAAATTTACATTGGGTGCAATAATAGGAGAGAAGTCACGATCTGCATTTTTGTTGGCTTCACCTTGATTAAATTCATCAATAAAACTGTAGTTGGCCTTGTTCAAGTTCAACCCAAATTGTCCTCGAAGCTTTTGAGTAAATCGAACGGTTACGGTGGTGTATACGTTGAGGTTATCTCGCTTTTCAATATTCTTACTCAGTAAGCTGCCTTCACGACTGCCCTTACCGTCATTTTCTTCGTATAGGTTTTCAATTGTTTTCCAATGGTATTGGTCTTTGTAAAATTCGCCTCCAAAACTTAGATTGGCTTTGTTTTTCAGAAATATAAAATCCTTTGAGAAAGACGTTCTTGCGCCATATCCATTGGTAAATTCATCCAGAATATTAAACGGTCGCGGTTCGTAGTGATCGAGATAGGTGTAGAAAACGCTGCTGGTATTTCGGAATTTTTCTGAAAAGTGATGGGTAAAGCTCAAACCCGCGAGTAGTTGTTTATTGTCTTCAAAACCCTGGGCTTGTTTCCAGGTAAAGGCAGCTTGCGAAGGATCTTCTTCAAAGGCTGTCTTGCCAATAGAACTAGGTATTTGTGCAAAATAATCTACATAATTCACTAAAATTGACAATTCATTTTTTGCATTGAATTTGTAAGTGGAAGTCAGTAATAAGGTATGTCTGTTGTAATTATTGTTCTCTCTAAAACCATCGGTTTCCAGATGATCATAATTGAAATTAAATGAAAACTTTTTAGTAGCCGTTGCAGCCGAAACCGTGTTTTTTAGCAAGCCATAGGAACCGAATGTAAGGTTACTTTTCAAGAATGATTCTCCTGCTGTTGCTTGTTTGGAGTGGAGTAAAAGCGTTCCGCCAAGACTAGTACCGTATTGTGTGGCTTTTGGTCCTTTTATAATTTCGATAGATTGTAAATCTTCTGCATCATACATATCGATTGCTGTTTCTCCGACACCGTTGGTAATGGGTATTTCATTAAAGTAAGCGCGGATTTTATTAGTCCCGTAAAGCGTTCGTGAACCGACTCCTCTAATTGTAATTCTATTGGTATTGAGTGCGCCACTTTGTATAAAAACCCCAGGTGTTTCGTTGATGGCGGCAACAAGATCAATTGGACTGTGGGTGTCAAGCTTTTCAGAATTTATTTCATTGATAGGAATTAGTAAAGTGGATGCCATATTTTTTGGCTTATTCTTCTGAAGTGTTGAAGAAAGAAGCACCTCATCCAAATCTTCTGATTTTGAAAGTGGTGCCAATTGAAAAATTGAATTGTTCTGTGTTAATTCAACTTCGCTGATGTAATACTTTGGGTGCTCTAACCTCAAACTTAATGGAAGCGTAAAGGCTTCGGAAAGAATAAAAATACCTTGCGAATTTGTTTCAGCCAGCTTTTCAGAATTCAAATAAATTGAAACTCCGCTAATGGGTTTGTTTGTTGTTGTATATACAAACCCCTGAATTTCTTGGGCATTCAAGGTATTAATAATGGCAGCTATTAGTATAACTGCCATTTTCTGAAAGTGTTTTAGTTTCATGGATATCGTTCTTGGCTCTATTCGTGAAGCGTATAACTTCTTTTTCTTGGACTTACTATTTGGAATAACTTACTTTCCAAATTACGTTCCCCGCATCGTCGTTTACCAACAAATCTCCTTCTGGCGTAACCGCAACGCAGACAGGGCGGCCATACACTTCACTTTTATTTTCATTAGCTATAAATCCAGTAAGAAAATCTTCTGGCTGTGCTGCCGGTTTTCCATTTTCAAAACGAATGAAAACCACACGATACCCTGAGAGTGTAGATCGGTTCCAAGAGCCGTGTTGGCCTACAAAAACGCCATTTTTGTATTTTGCGGGAAAGGTATCTGCATCATAAAATGTAAGTCCCAATGACGCTGTGTGCGGCCCAACGGAAACGTCTGGTACAATAGATTTTGCCACCAACTCTGGAGCCTGCCCTTCCAACCGTGGGTCTTCCAACTGTCCGAAGTAACTATAAGGCCAGCCATAAAAACCACCTTCCTTAACGCTCGTAATATAATCTGGCACTAAGTCATCACCAAGTTCATCGCGTTCGTTAACGGCTGTCCAGAGCTCTCCAGTAATCGGGTTCCAGTCCATCCCCACGGGATTTCGCAAGCCACTTGCATATATTTTTTCATTCTGTCCATTTAGATCCACTTCCAAGATATTGGCTCGTCGAATTTCCACATCCATTCCGTGTTCGGCTACGTTACTGGCCGAGCCTACAGAGATATAGATCTTGTCTTTAGCAGCATTGGTAATGATGTTTCGCGTCCAATGATTGTTGTAGCCACCTGCAGGAAGTTCTACTATTTTAGTGCCTTCAGAAGCTTTTAAAGAAGTCTGGCCTGCTTTGTAAGGATATTTATAGAGCCCATCGGTGTTGGCTACGTAAAAGTAGTTTCCAATAACCAACATACCAAAAGGCTGCTTTAATTCGTCAATAAAGGTTTCGCGGACATCGGCCTTTCCATCGCCATCGGTATCGCGAAGCAGGGTGATAAGGCCTGCACTGCCACGTGTGTTGGCTTCACAAACAAACATATCGCCATTTGGGGCAATGTATGTCCATCGTGGGTTTTTAAAGCCATCCGCATACTTTGTTACGGTGAAACCTTCAGGCGCAGTAGGTAAAATTCCTTCAGGCCAATCTTTCATCGTATTTTGATTAACAACCGATTTGGTGGTGTACGGTTTCGGCAAAACTACTGGCCCTAAAGCGGTCTGTACTGTGTCGGCTTGTTGGGTTGTGTGATTCGTTGCCATTTCATCCGTTTGTTTCTCCTGTTTCGATTTGCAGGAATAGAATACGGTAGTAAAAAAGAGGATTAGAAGTAAAATGTTTTTCATAATTGCTTGGTTTTATATTCTAAAAATAATCAATAACTAGGGGACTGACTTTGTAGATGTCGAAAGTTTACAGAATCTTTAACTGAATTGCGTTATCTGTGTGTGCTGTTGCCACGTTTAGTGGATTTTCGTAACAAGAGATAAAGAAGAATACATTTTATCTATTGTCATAAAAAAAGAATAACAGTTCCTTAAGATTAACTTTATGTTGAAAATAATATCTTCATTGATAGATAATTGAATATAAAAGATATTCAAACAACCGAATCCTAAAGAACATTAATTATGAAGATACAGTATTCAGTTTTAATATTAATAACAGTTCATTTTTCATTTTTTGCACAAGTTGAGGGTGAAAAACAATTACCTGAACCGTTTGCAACTAAGTCCGTTACTAATTATTCCAACGTAAAAGGTTGGGAAGAGGGGCAAACACCCAAAGCTCCTAACGGATTTACGGTTACCAAATATGCAAATGGTTTTGAGAATCCACGTTGGATGTATGTTTTGCCGAATGGAGATGTGTTAGTAGCTGAAAGTAATAGTAATTACAGTATTCTAAAGCAAATAGGAGCAACTATAATTGGA
The DNA here is from genome assembly GCF_900106795.1 of Aequorivita viscosa. Taxonomy (GTDB): domain Bacteria; phylum Bacteroidota; class Bacteroidia; order Flavobacteriales; family Flavobacteriaceae; genus Aequorivita; species Aequorivita viscosa. Next base: position 203,877 of record NZ_FNNS01000001.1, read on the forward strand.
GCTGGATGCTCAAATAATTTAAAACGGAGCGCCGATAGGATTACGCTTCTACGTGATACAGATAAGGATGGGCTGCCTGATTTTCGTGAAACCTTCCTCACTAAAGAGCAAGGGCTTAATCAACCTTTTGGAATGCTTTTAATAGGGAATACTCTATTTGTGGCTAACACTGATGGTATTCTAAACTTTACATATAAAACAGGACAAACTAAAATTACTGAAAAGGGACGTAAGATTGTGGATCTTCCCGCAGGAAAAGTCAATAGGCATTGGACTCGGAACATTATTGCTAATGAAGACAATTCCAAAATATATATTGCCGTGGGTAGTGGTGATAATATTGGAGAAAAGGGAATGGAACACGAGGTTATGAAAGCTAATATTCTTATTATGAACCCCGACGGAAGCGATTTGAGTATATATGCTTCTGGAATTAGAAATCCCGTTGGTATGGATTGGGAACCCACAACACAAACACTGTGGACTGCTGTTAATGAGCGGGATGAATTGGGCGACAACTTGGTTCCTGACTATTTAACTTCTGTTCAAGAAGGCGGATACTATGGTTGGCCGTATTCCTACTGGGGCAATAATTTTGATCCACGAGTGCCTATTCCGCCTCATATTAAGTTGAAAGAAGCTATTGTACCCGATGTAGACCTTGGTTCACATACTGCATCTTTAGGTTTGGTTTTTTATACAGCTGATGCTTTTCCAGAGAAATACAAAAACGGAGCCTTTGTGGTACAACACGGGTCTTGGAATCGTGATATTCTTTCTGGGTATCGTGTGGTATATATTCCTTTTAAAAATGGAAAACCCGCGGGCGAACCTGAGGATTTTCTTACCGGTTTTATTATAGATCCAAATAAAGATGAGGTTCGCGGCAGGCCAGTAGGGGCGGTAATAATGCCAGATGGAGCTATGCTAATAACAGACGATACAACCCATCATATTTGGCGAGTTGCTTATACAGGAAAGTAAATATTGACTTCAAATTAACGATTCTCTTGCAAAGGCGCTAAGCTGCAAAGTATTTTTCTTGACGTAGTTGCGATTTTTCTTGAAACCGCTCTGCACAAAGCCGTAATGCTTTCAAGTCGTGCTTAAACTGGCGCGTTTTGTTGAGATTTTTGTGAAAAAATTAGTTCTAACGCGGCTTGATTTTATGGGAGAATCAAAGAGGGAAGTTATTTCACAGTGTTTCACTGAGGATTTTTAGATGTGCAATCCCCTTTCCTCATACTAAGAAAAGCCCCCGATTATGAGGGCTATTCTCGACGCGGTATTGGATGTTACTCCGCTACCATAGTGCAATATAGCGTGTTAGTATTAACAACGAAAGGGATGTTGAGAAAAAAGAGAAAGCTCAAGGACTTTCGCCCCATCGCTCCCATATAAAAGATAAATATAATAAATATTTGTTCGTTAAAAATATATACTCCAAATGGAGACTTGACAAAGTACATCAAAATTGGAAGCAGAATTCACGGATAAATGCTAGCATTATGAAAAAGTTAGACTAAAGCCAGGTTCGCAGGCATCATTTTACCCACGGGCTAAAGCATCGTGGTTATTCAAGACTTTTCTTTAAAGAACCTCTTGCTTTAGCTAGGAATATTATTTAAAAAGGCTATCGGCCTAACCCGCTAGCACAAACGTCTCGCTCTTGCCGATAAAGTTGCTCACAGTTTCGTGGATATGGAAAACAATAAAAAGCCACAAATAAAATTCGATTATCTTTATCTACCAATTTCTAACATTATCAGGATATGAGTAGGAAATTTAAACCTGCCTGCCAGATGGCAGGTTTCACAATCCGTCCGCAACTTACTTTGTTTCGTTTGCAGTAGTTAATTGGATAGTTGTTTTTATTTGAGAAGTCTATTTCTACGTAATTACGGATAGTTTGGATTATTGTAGAAAACATAAAGGAATGACACTTTTTGCATATTGTATTATGCCAAGTCACTTGCATTTATTGTTTCGAAATGACAAGTAAAATCCGTCGGGATTATTGAGGGATTTTAAAGGTTTTACCTCGTAAAGAATGAAAACTCTAAAGAAAGCGGTAGGGTATGGTTATTATGGATGTTCAAAAGAGCTGGTGAAAAAAATAGCAATGTAAAAGGATATCAATTTTGGCATCAGAACAACCATCCTATAGAATTGTGGAGTATTCCCATGATAAAAGAAAAATTAGAATATATACACAACAATCCCGTAAAGGTAGGATTGGTTATGGAGGCTCGGGAATCCAAACACAGTAGTGCCCGTAATTATACCGAATTAGATTCGGTAATACCCATTGAAAATATTGGGTTTTTAGGATAATGCTATCGCATGTAATTTAAATAACGTTAGCGCGAGCATCTCGCTCGTGACCGTTGCCTGCATACGGTTGTGGAGGACACGGGAGGGACGCCCGAGCCAGCGGAGGTTATTATTGTGAAGTGGGCAAAAAACGCTATGCTTGGTACATCATAGAAATTTACGAACTACATAGCCGTTTCTGTAAATAAATAGTATTTTAAAGAGACTAGAAAATGGAAGCAAATACAGAAAACTTATACAAACATGTAGCGTTCATAACCTCCATTTACCCTTATCGGAACTATAAAAATATCGAAAGCCTGCAAAAAACTGCAAATTATATTGAGGCGAAAATTAAGGATGTTGGTTTACCGACAACTAGACAACAATGGCAGGCCAAAGGGAATGAATACGAAAACATTATCGCTTTATACCAACCCCAAAAAACAAAACGTTTTATTATAGGAGCTCATTATGACGTGTATAAATAAATAGCTGGCGCAGACGACAATGCCAGTAGCGTAGCCGGTTTGTTAGAAATAATGCGAATGCTAACTGAACACGAATTAGAACTAGCTTACGGAATTGAATTCGTGTTTTTCTGTTTGGAGGAACCTCCGTTTTTCAAAACGAAAAAAATGGGAAGCTATATTCACGCAAATTACATTGCAAAAACCAACAAGGAATATATAGGGATGATTGCTCTTGAAATGATTGGTTACTATCGTGAAGATAAAAAGCCTATCAAAGAAGCTTCTTTCTATAAAAACCAATTGATAGTTTCTGGAATTAAAAGTTTTGATCGGTTTAATAAGAAAATCTCCAAGCTGCTGAAAGCGAATGGCAGCATGGACTCTCGCCGAATTTCCTTTGCCGATGATTTTCCAAATAATGGCCCTTCAGATCATCGTAATTATTGGCAGTTCGATATTCCAGCAATAATGATTATTGGCACAGGAGGGGAAGGTAATCCAAATTATCACACCGCAGCAGATGTTATTGAAACGCTTGATTTCAAGATTATGACAGATGCGGTGAATAGTATTGCTCATGCATTGTTTAACTTTATGGAATAAAAAATGACGTATGACGGAAAAATAAGAGGGTAAGATATTTGTAAGGTTAGATTTTTAACCTTCAAACGTGAGCACGAGCGTCTTACTCGTGATAGTTGCCTTCACACAGTTGTGGAGCGTACGGTCAGGACGCTCATGCAAGCAAGGGTTTGAAAAGTGGCAGACAAGAGCAAAGCACAGAACATTAGATTGTTATCTAATAATTATAGATTCACTTATATCTTGATATATTTCTCCAGTAGATAACTCAACAACTACTTTCACCTTGTAGTTCTCATTTAATGTAGGCTTTCTATCTACCAGGAGTTGGATACCTTGGAACTTTATGTTGGTTGTGTCTTTTATTAAATAATCCTGTAAATATTCATTTTCCTGAAAGTAATACCCTTTTACAATTATCAAATCGTTTATGGTGTCATTTGCCTTATGGTTTTCATCAAAATCATTTAGCGTAATTACGGAAATATTAATGAGTTTTTCGTTTTTAGACCCCGCATATCCATCATAAACGCAAGAACAGGCGTAGGCGCTATTAATCATTGAAAAACTAGGTTGCGCGTGACTTCTGTGGCTTATATAATCAACTTGATATTCCACACTAAGACCTTCATATTCGGAATAAGGAACCGCTTCATTTTCTAGCATTCGCTTTACAGAATTCTCATCGATTTTTCTGTAATTACTCATTTCCATTCCCTTAATATCGAAATAGCTACCAGTTATGGGGCTGCAATTACAATCGTCACTCGCCTCGGGACTACACATCTGTAAAGGAAGTCCGATGACTAAGCCAAGAACTAGAACTCTAACTCTAATACTCTTTTTTAAATTTTGCATACTAAAGAAGGTTAGTGATTTAATATAACTTTAATAGCTCTAAAGTTAAATCATTCAATGTATTAAACCAAATTGGTTGGTTGTTTAATCTTCGGACTTGATTTCATAAGGATCATTTGCTCGCAAAGGCACGAAGCCGCAAAGTATTTGTATTGGCGTCTTTGCGGCTTTGCGTGAAAAACAGCTCTTACGAAGTCGCAACGTTTTCAAGTCGTGATTCAAACCGACGTATTTCAAACCCGTTATATTTCTTTGCTCCCTCTGTGCCTCTGTGGTGAATCGATTTTGATTTTGATTTCAATTTCGATTTCAACCGTGTCCTCTGTGCCTCTGTGGTGAATCGATTTTGATTTTGATTTCAACAATTCTTATATGACAGACGTCATTTCCTATCCTTTTTTTATTGGATATATTTACGTTTTACAATTTTAATAGAATACTGGATGTGGTGAATTTCGCAATTGGCAGTTATGCCATAGCTTATTATTACTATTTCCGAATAAATCTTTCAACCAATAATGAAAAACGAAATAGCTTCTCAAAGTATAGGACGTGTTGTTGCTGTTCGCGGTAGCGTAGTGGATATAATGTTTGAGAAAAACCTTCCTTCTATTAATATGGTTGTAAAAACGGGGAAGGATTTCAAAATTATCCTCGAAGTGCATATGCAGTTGGACAACAAGCATATTCGGTGTATTGCCTTCACTCCAACCCAAGGTTTGGAAAGAGGAATGAAAGCCATCTCCACTTATGAACCGTTGAAAGTACCGGTAGGTCCCGAAACATTGGGGCATATGTTTGATGTTTTTGGCAACACCTTGGATGATTATGAATTGCCCAAAAATATGGAAAGGCGCAGTATTCACAATCAACCGCCACCGTTGACTGAGCGTTCTACCACTTCCCAAGTGTTTGAAACGGGGATTAAGGCCATTGATGTTTTGGTGCCTTTAGAGCGAGGAGGGAAGGCAGGTTTGTTTGGAGGTGCTGGAGTTGGGAAAACCGTTTTGTTGACAGAGCTTATTCACAATATGGTTTCAAATCATCAAGGCGTTAGTATGTTCTGCGGAATTGGAGAACGAAGCCGAGAAGGTCTTGAACTCTATCAGGAAATGAAGGAAGCAGGTGTGCTACCAGATATGGTAATGATTTTCGGACAGATGAACGAACTGCCAGGAGCTCGCTTTAGAGTAGGCCACGCAGCGCTGACGATGGCAGAATATTTCCGCGATGACGAACATAAAGATGTGTTGTTGCTAATTGATAATGTTTTTCGTTTTATTCAAGCGGGAATGGAAGTGTCGGGATTATTGGGGCAAATGCCTTCCAGACTTGGCTATCAACCCACAATGAGCACCGAATTATCAGAATTGGAAGAGCGGATTGCAAACACAAAAACGGGTGCGATTACTTCTATTCAAGCCGTTTACGTACCAGCAGATGATTTAACAGACCCCGCAGCAGTGCATACTTTTTCGCATTTGTCGGCGACTATAACGTTGTCACGAAAAAGAGCAAGTGAAGGAATGTACCCTGCAATCGACCTGTTGCAATCGGGTTCCAAAATGGCCTCGCCACACGTAATTGGAGAAAGACATTATAACCTTGCTCAACAAATTCGGCAAACCTTGGCGCAGTACGAAGAGTTGAAAGATATTATCGCGATGTTAGGTTTGGAACAATTGTCTCTTGAAGATCAAAAAACAGTAAACCGTTCTCGAAGACTGGAACGATTCCTAACGCAACCGTTTTATACAACCGAACAATTCACCCAATACAAAGGGAAAAACGTGAGTTTGAAAGATGCTTTGGACGGATGCGAAAGAATATTGAACGATGAATTTAATGATTATCCTGAAAGTGATTTCTATATGATTGGGACAATCGATGAAGTGAAAAAGAAAGCAGAAGCAAACGCATAAACGATGGAAGCAAAATTAATGCATCTTAAGATTTTACTACCGTATGGCGTTTTTGCAGATATAAAAAATGTGAAACGAATCGTCGTGGAAACAACTGCTGGCTCGTATGGAATTTTGCCTAGAAGATTGGATTGTACGGCGGCATTGGTTACAGGAATTTTGGTTTATGAAACTGAAGAGGAAGGTGAAAAATATGTAGCTGTAAACGAAGGGATTTTAATAAAAGCAGGAGCGCAAGTATCAATATCTGTGCGTCATGCAATAGGAAATGCTCCTCTCGGAAAACTGAGAGAGCAGGTAGAAAAAGAAATGATAGAACTTGATGAACTGGAAATAAGTGCCCGTAATGTGATGGCAAAGCTGGAAACAGGTTTTTTGCGTAATTTTCAAAACTTGAGAAGATAAAGGTGAGCGACGAAAAACAAAATACAAACAACTCTTTTGAGAAAGTAGTCGGCGATAAGGAAGAACGAAAATTGCAGGCACAGCGCGAGAAAAAAAGCGTGTGGGCTGGCTTGGGATTATTCGGAATGATAGGCTGGTCCATCGTAGTACCTACCATTTTGGGTGCCGCCTTAGGGATGTGGCTCGATAAACATTACAAAAATGATTTCTCTTGGACGCTTAGTCTCTTGGTTGCTGGCTTGATGCTAGGTTGTTTGATTGCGTGGAACTGGGTTCAAAAAGAAAATAACGAAATTCATAAAAATAACAAAGATGGAAATGAATGAAGTATTAAGCCTACTACCCGCTGTATTTGCTGGGATTGTGCTAGGTGTCCTATTTTTCGGAGGTCTATGGCTCACCGTTCGTAAAGGACTGGATTCAAAGAATGCCACTTTGATATTTATGGGTAGTTTGATAATAAGAATGGCAATTGTCTTACTCGGATTCTATTATGTAGGTGCCGACAATTGGCAAAAAATGATGGCTTGCCTAGGAGGGTTTTTAATAGCTAGAATTGTAATTACCCGAATCACCAAAAAAGAAATACAGACAAAGCCAACAATTATAAAAAAAGTAAACGATGAGAATTAGTCCTGACGAAATGATTTTTTGGGAGTACGGGTTTATGCATTTAAACCTGACCATCGTGACCACTTGGGCATTGATGATATTGCTAACGCTCGGCGCGTGGCTAATTACTCGAAATCTAAAAAAAGAGATTAAGACAACGCGCTGGCAAAATGTGTTGGAAATGCTAGTACTTATGATTCGCGACCAGATTAAGGAAGTGGGACTGAGTAAACCCGATAAATATATGGGCTTTATCGGAACCTTGTTTCTATTCATAGCAGTTTCAAATTTGTTGACAATAGTGCCGTGGTATGAAGCACCTACAGCATCGCTTTCTACTACGACAGCATTAGCGATATCAGTATTTATCGCGGTTCCTGTATTTGGAATTGCCCAAGGCGGAATTAAGAGCTATTTACGTTCTTATTTACAACCTAATTTTATTATGCTTCCTTTTAATATTATCAGTGAGATTTCCCGAACCCTAGCTTTGGCAGTTCGTTTATTCGGAAATATAATGAGCGGTGGATTAATCGCTACCGTTCTAATATCAATAGTGCCCTTTTTCTTCCCGATGATTATGAGTGCTTTGGGATTGTTAACAGGAATGATACAAGCTTATATTTTCGCAATTCTCGCAACGGTTTATATAGCCGCGGCAACACAAGATGCTGAGAGAAAGAAGGAGGTGAAAAAAGTTAAGAGTTAAGAGTTATGACGGAATGGTCGAAAAAGAGTCTAGAATCTAGAAGTATAGATTCTAGACTCTAAACAAAACAGTAAATAAAAAACAATTAAACATTTGATTAAGGGCTAATAGATTAATTGATTGATCATCTCAAATCTAAAGTCTCAAATCTAAAATCTAAAATCAGGAATATGGACAACGTAACAATCATTGCAGTGGCATCAATTATAACTGCAGGTATTACAACAGGAATTGGCAGTATGATGCCAGCATTAGGAGAGGGGAGAGCGGTTTCAAAAGCATTGGAATCTATTGCACAACAACCCGATGCAGCCCCTACTATCACCAGAACATTATTTGTGGGCTTGGCAATGATCGAATCGACAGCTATTTATTGTTTCGTGCTTTCGATGATCCTCATTTTCGCAAATCCGTTCTGGAATCATTTTATAGGATAAACTTTTATGGAAATCAACTGGTTTACAGTAATAGCGCAAATAGTCAACTTTCTCATTCTGGTCTATCTGTTGAAACGGTTTTTGTACAAACCCGTTTTGGAGGCTATAGATGCGAGAGAGAAGAAAATTGCGGAACAGCTTGAGGACGCTGCGATGAAAAAAGCGGAGGCGAAGAAGGATAAAGACCTGTTTCGTCAGAAAAATGAAGCTTTTGATAAGGAACGCGTGGCGAAAATGAATGAAGCTATTGCTCAGGTAAATTCTGAAAAAGAACGCTTATTCGAAGAAGTGCGAAAAGAATCAACCGCATTGCGTTCTAAGTTTGAAGCGTCTTTAAAGCAACAGGAACTTGATATAAAGGACAGTCTTAAAAGAAAGACTAAAAATGCTGTTTTTCAAATTGCAAGTAAAACCCTTGCAGACCTTGCCAATGCCGATTTAGAAGAACAAGTTGTACACGTTTTCTTAGGAAAAATCGAAAAGTTGGATGAAACTGAAAAATCGAAGTTTAAAGATGCCCTTATAGACAGCGCAACCCCAATTACCATTAAAAGTGTTTTTGAACTTTCAGCAACTTCAAAACAAAACCTCGGAGCAATGATTGGGAAAATAACAGGTAAGCAAAACAACTTTCAATATGTATTAGAACCTGAATTGGTCAGTGGCATTGAAATAGGAACGGCAAGCTATCAATTGTCTTGGAATATTGAGTCTTATCTTAATTCATTAAACAATAACAGTATCACCAAGGAGAAAGAAAATGCGATTAACTGATTTAGATAAAACCATAGATGATGCTTTTCTGGAAATAAGCAACAGCAAGCAAAGTTACGACCCCACCATTCAATTTCGTGAAAAGGGAATCGTGAAGAATATTTCTGCCGGAATTGCAACTGTTACGGGCGTACCGGGAACAGGATTTGAAGAATTGTTGGAATTTCCGAACGGTCTATACGGAATGGCTTTTAACTTGGATGAAGATGAAATTGGCGTTGTTCTTTTAGGTCGAAACGACCAACTTAAAGCAGGTGATACCGTTTTAAGAACCCATCGAGTGGCCGATGTTCCTGTAGGCGACGGATTAATCGGTAGGGTTATCGACTCTCTCGGAAACCCAATGGATGATAAAGGACCGATTTCGTTCAAAGAACGCTATCCCATTGAGCGACCTGCGCCACCTATTTTGAGCCGTGAGGCTGTTAACGCTCCGTTACAAACGGGAATTAAAGTGATAGATGCGATAATTCCTATTGGTCGTGGCCAGCGTGAATTGATATTGGGCGACCGACAAACGGGGAAAACTTCTATCGCAATTGACACAATTCTCAATCAACACGATAAGAATGTATTGTGTGTTTACTGCGCTGTCGGGCAACGAACAGCTGCAGTTGCCAAAGTGATTTCAGACCTAACAGAAAAAGGCGCGATGGAATATACCGTTGTCGTAGTTACTGAAGGAAACAGTTCGCCTGGACTTCAGTACTTAACGCCTTATGCCGCCACAAGTATTGCAGAATATTTTATGGAACAAGGCCGAGACGTTTTAATAGTTTATGACGACCTTACAAAGCACGCTCGCGCCTATCGAGAACTTTCATTGTTATTGCGAAGACCTCCTGGAAGAGAGGCATTTCCAGGTGATATTTTTTACATTCATTCTAGGCTTCTAGAACGATCAACGCATTTAAATAAAGCGAATGGTGGCGGCTCGTTAACAGCTTTGCCAATAATTGAAACCCAAGCGCAGGATATTTCGGCATATATTCCTACAAATATTATTTCAATTACAGATGGACAAATTTATCTGTCGCCAAAATTATTCGAATTAGGACTATTACCTGCAGCAGACATCGGAAAATCGGTTTCCAGAGTAGGAGGAAAGGCACAGTTAAAAGCCTATAGAAAGATTGCGGGAAATTTAAAACTTGCATACGCTCAATCGGAAGAATTGGAAACATTTGCCCGTTTTGGTACTCGACTCGACCAGGATACTCAAAAAACAATTGAACGAGGTAAACGCATTCGAATGATTTTCAAACAGCCTGAAATGGAACTCGTTTCAGTGCCAGAACAATTGCTCGTGCTCATAGCGCTTATAAATGGTGTTTTTGATTCCGTGCCCCTCGACAAAATGGCGAGGGCGGAAAATCTAATTCGGAAAAAAGCATCTCAATTGTCTAAAGAAGTGCTTCATCGGATATATGCTTCAGAACCTTTAAATGAAGATGATGAGGTTACACTCGTCGCGTTAGCTAAAGAAGCAATTGCAAACATCCGTGAACTCTGAAAAAATGAGTGATACTTTAATAAATTTACAAAGAAGAAAACAAAGCGCAGGCGACATGGCTTCAGTAGTGCGAACTATGAAGGCTATGGCAACTTCAAATATTACACAATATGAAAACTCAGTTCATTCGCTGCAAGATTATTATCGTACTATTTCATTAGGGATACACGCTTGTTTCAAAAAAGAACGTATTTCTGTAGTAGCAGACAATCACAATAAGAAAGATTCAAAATCTGTAGCGGTTATTTTTGGTTCAGATCAGGGCTTGGTTGGACGGTTTAATGATTCAATAAGCACCTATGCCCAAGATATAATAAAAGATATTCCAGGCGAAACTGAAGTTTGGGTGGTAGGCGAAAGGGTTTATTCTTTACTTGTAGATGGCGATTTGTCTCCCACAAAACGGTTTAGCGTGCCTAATTCGGTTACTGCAATTACGCCATTGGTAAATCAGATTTTAATTAGAAGTGAAGCATTTAGGCAAGACGAACAGTTTTTTAGTCTTTATATTTTTCACAATACGCCAACAGAAGGCGCAAATTATAAACAAGAAGACCAGCAATTATTCCCTCCCGATAAGAAGTGGGAGGAGGAAATAACCAAAATGGAATGGCCGTCACACAATGTGCCACAAGTAATTGGCGGAACCGAAAGCACCTTAGGGACTCTAATTAAAGAATATCTGTTCGTATCCTTGTACAAGGCGAGTGCAGAATCTTTAGCAGCCGAAAATGCTAGCAGACTCGAAGCTATGGAACGCGCTGAAAAAAATATTGATGAAATGCTAGATGAACTACAGCAAGACTACAATCGCCTACGCCAAAGTACTATAGATGAAGAACTTTTTGATGTGATAGCTGGGTTTGAAGCGTTGAAGAAAAAATGACTATAAATCATATTTCTTTTGTTTTTCGGCTTCTGAAATTTACGTAAAGCGAGCATAATAGTGCCAATAAAGCTAAACAAACTGTGAGTGAGTCCACTAACTCAGAACTTGGAGTCCATCCCGATATTTTTTTCACCATAAACGCGATATAACTAGAAGGTATATTTCTTTCACCCAAAGTTCTCAGTATCTGATAATGCCAATCGGTTAAAAAGCAATAACCCCATCCTTTCCACAGTCCCAATAAAAACCACGACCCAAAGGTTACTAGCAAGGAAATAAGATTGAGTTTTCGCAGTTTAGAATGAAGCCATCCGAACAGGTTGAAGAAAATCAATGCTGTATGAAAGGTATAAAGAAAGAGGTTGGCGATATGTAATCCAAAATCTGTCATTTTGAAACGGAATCCGTATTTGCCCATAAATAGTGGGTAAGTTGCAGTATTCAGGGATTATATATCAAGCGATAATTTCAAGTGTCCACCCAACCCTTCTCGGATAATTCGCATTAAGGTTGAAAGTCGAATATCACTTGCGTTGTTTTCAATTCGGGAAATATAACTTTTGGTAGTTCCCACTTTTTCCGCCAATTCCTGTTGGGTAAGATTTTGTTTTTTACGAGCTTCCTGAATTAAAACACCGATGCGAAAAGTTTCAAATTCTTCTTCAAATTTTTGTCTTGTCAGAGTTTCTTTTTTTTCATACTGTTCTTCCAAATGGTCATCAAATGAGGTGATTCTTTTATCTGTTTTCATAATTTTCTTTTTTTAGCCTTTCGGCTTTTTTACTTTCTTTGTTTGGCGTTTTCTGTCACTTTTTCTGGAATCCGTGCAATAGGATAATTAAATTTCCTTTATCGAAAAAACAGAATATCCGGAAAATCCCATTATCTGCCGAAACTCGGACTTCCCATAGCCCGTCGGTTTCTGTCAGGTGTTTCAAATGATTTTCGGAAACAATTCTAGTTGTTTTGATTAACAAAAGTGTCCAATCAATCTCTTTTGACAGTAAGGGACTGTTGTTTGTAGAAATCCTTGAAGTGATTTTCGTAGAACCCGATATGTCTTTTAAATTCACTCAATTTGGTTAGCCTTAAAACGTAGCTCAAAGTTAGCTAAATAGACAACAATTGCAAAATTATCGAAAATTATGTTCTGAAAGCGAATCTATATAAGAAAGACAATTTAGACGAAGTCGATGCTTGATTTAAAATTAACATTAACTTATTTCAAGATAAGCATTTATACCCTATTGGTTATGTTATAATTAGGCGTAATTTTTCAATTTTTGAAAGATGTAAAAAGGCTTTAAAAATACGAATATTGCAATAAAATTCCCGAACTATTTTATTGTATTCGAATTATGTAGTCATTCTGATGTTAAATTTGAGAAAATTATAATTACAAGTGTAAGGTAATTGTGTACTTTCGCTTGCTGAAAAAATGAGCTGTTTCTGTTTAAAATTTCTACTGATAATTGAAAAGAAATAGTTCGCAGTTCGATTTACTTTTACTGTATCTAATCTGATTCTATCGACTCTAGTTTATCCTGAGCCCTTCGATTTCACTCTGGATAAGCTAAAGTCGAATTGTGTTTTTAAAAGATGTTTTATTAACAGATAAACGCCACTTTTCAGTAAATTAATTGAAAGGTATAGGCTTAAATGCTGAACAGGTTTTTATCGCTTAGATTGAATGAAAATCAGATGAAATTAAATTCGACTAAAATACTTTCAGTAGTATTTTTTTGTGTTTTGAACTGGGGTGCTTACGCACAAAACGAAGTTACAACGCGCTACAATGCTCATAACAAGGGCAAGGTTTTTCTAAGCTGGGGAGGGAATAGAGCCGCTTACACAAAGTCTGATATCACTTTTAAAGGAGATGATTATAATTTTACCCTTCAAAATGTAAAAGCTCACGACAGACCAAAAGGATGGCATATTGATTATGTTAACCCAAAAAGAGTTACTATTTCGCAAACCAATTTTAAACTTGGATACTTTATTAGTGATAAGTATTATCTCGCTTTTGGATTTGACCATATGAAATATGATATGACACAAGATCAATATGTAAATATTAATGGTTACATCAATTTATCTGAAGATGAGGCAGGTGCTGGTTACAATGGGGTTTATAACAATGAATCTATACAACTGACCAAAGATTTTTTAGAATATGAACATACCGATGGTTTAAACTATGTGTATTTGGAATTTGGGAGGTTTGATGATATTTCATCTTTATTTAGAATAACGAATATAGATAAGATTCAGGTTAATATTACTGAAGGTATCGGAATTGGAGGTTTGTACCCAAAAACCAATACGACTTTACTTTCAAAAGATCGTTATGACGAATTTCACGTTGCAGGTTTTGGAGTGTCGTTAAGCGCAGGAGTAAATGTGAAGTTTTTTAAATATTTCTTCGTTCAAGGCGATTTAAAAGGAGGTTATATTAACATGCCAGACGTTAGAACAACCATGAATTCTAGCGACAAAGCGTCGCAGGACTTTATGTTTTTTGAAAGCGTGTTTTCGTTAGGAGGAATATTTAAAATATAAACGTTTAAAAATTTAGGTTTTATCCTGAATAAAAATAGATCCCTTTTCTTCTAGAACTTTAATCGTGGCGTTATACCCAAGATCGAAAAGTGCATCAATATTGTTCATTCCAAACATGGCATAGTTCGATATTTCTTTTGGGTAAATAACCAAATCGCAACTCGGAAATTTAGCAATAGATTCAGTAGCGGTTTTTATTTTAACAGCCCTTTCAACAACTCTATACGAGTATTTTAGACTCTTGATATCAATTTTGTCTAAGGGGTTTAAAAATACTCCAATAATCTTGTCGCAATGCTTTTTTAAAGGTTCTACGGGAAAATTATTTACTACGCCACCGTCTATATAATACGAACCATTTATTTCGGTTGGAGTAAATATGCCTGGAAATGAAGCCGAGGCAATAACAGGTTTTATAAGTTGTCCTTTGCTAAATATTTTTAGAGTTCCATCTGCAACGTTTGTGGCTGTAACGTAAAGTGTTTTATCCAATATTTTGAAATTATCTTCTGGGAAATACGCTTTAAAGTCGTCGTAAAACTTTTCAGTATCTAAAAATCCTGGTTTATTAAAAGCATATCTACTTGTACTAAAAATGCTTGTAGATTTAAAGAAGTGTAATATTTCAGACCAGGAAACATTTGCTGCATATAACGCACCTACGATTGCACCAGCACTTGTACCAGCTACGTGCGTAGGTGTAATTCCATATTCTTCAAAAGCCTTTAATGCGCCTATGTGAGCAGCTCCTCTTACTCCGCCACCAGAAAGTACTAAGCCAATATTCATTTTTTTGAATTTTTTTGAATTGCAAATTTCAACATTTTAAAGCTAAGAAAATGTGAAATGGATTATTTGTATTGCCAGTTGATATTTCTGCTTTTAAATGAATTTTAAAGTTAATGTTTTTAATTTTTGTCTGAAAGGGTAAATCCAACAGTTTTCCTGAAGCTAGTATTCGATCGAGGTAAATTCCGCGCATTTAAAATATCGGGGTTAATAGCCACTAATATTTTTTTAATTGCTTACTCTCGATTTCAATTTTGTAGCCGCAGCATCAAAGTTGAAATATTTAAAAATTTCATCTGCACATTTTGGGAGTTCCCTTTTCGGCGAAACCTGTATCTTTGAAGAAAGTTAAACCAAAACTTTTTATAACTTACCGTTTTCTTCAAAATATAGCTTTTCGATATTTTTTGAAAGTGTTATTTCTGATTAAAATGAAGTTAATAGGGTTTTAAATACGTATAAAATGAAACTAGCAGAAGGATTATTGCTCCGAGCAGATTTAATGAAAAAAATAGAACACCTTCAAAATAGAATACGACCTGTATTGATTGTTTCGGATGATAAACAACCACAGGAAGATCCCGAAAAGTTATTGGCGCAATTACGGCAGGCTATTCAAGATTTAGAAACTATTGTTGTGAGAATCAACAAAACAAATAATGAAACCATTGTTGAAGGGGAAGGGCTTTTAATGGAAGCACTGGCGAAAAGAGATTCATTAAAAATGCTTGCTGAAAAGCTGAGGACTATCCGATATGCGGCACAAATCAATAATAGTGGTGATGCTAACTTAAAAACCACAATTAGTATTAAAAAACTACAAATAGAAATGGATCAAACGGGTCGGGCGTTTAGGGAAATCGATAGTAAGATTCAAGAAATTAATTGGCTAACAGAGCTTAAAGATTAAGCCGAAAGGCTGGAATGGTCGGGGCGAGTGCCAGCCCCTTTTTTGTTGGTGGTTTTCGGGGCAAATTGAAAACTCCACCAAATCAGCTGCTTGGGTTGCGGCAAAAATGTATTGTTTAGGACCCATTACTGCTTACAAATTACATTAGTATTTCGTAAAATTTACTACCAGGTACTGACCGATCATTCTTTTTTAATAATTCAAAAAAAATTAAAACAAACCGTTTAAAACTGTTTTTTAAGTACGTCGCTATTAGGCCGTTTTACGAGATCTTCTTCTTTAAGATTTTATTTGCGTAGCTATGTCGAGCGTTGAATTGGCACGATTGTAATGGCGGCATATCTAACATAATACAACAGTGAGAGTATATTAGGCATCAATTCAATTCATAATTTAATGTCATTAGTTTATCTTTAGCAACTCATATTTCACCTTTAAAATAAGGTTTATTGATAAATTTAATCACCCTAATTAAATACAAGAATAGCTAAAGCGTATGCCATTATTACAAGATATTCTTATCCTTCTCGTTTTTTCAGTTGTAATTGTTTTTGTACTGCAACGGCTTAAACTTCCGTCTATAATTGGATTTCTTTTAACTGGAGTTATTATAGGTCCATATGGCTTAAGTCTTATTAAGGCTGTAGAGCAAGTAGAAATTCTATCGGAAGTAGGTGTAATATTATTACTCTTCGTTATTGGAATGGAATTATCGATTAAACAGTTGGTCTCCATTAAAAAAACTGTTTTTATCGGTGGTTTTTTACAAGTAGGACTTACTGTAGGTGTGGCTGGTCTTGTCTACCATTTTTTAGGAAATTCTTGGAACGAATCTGTATTTGTAGGTTTTCTTTTTTCTTTATCGAGTACTGCAATTGTTTTAAAAACGCTGCAAGATCGGCAAGAAATTTCGGCTCCTCACGCGAGAAATGCGCTGGCTATTTTGATTTTTCAAGATATTATAGTGGTACCAATGATGTTGGTAACTCCGATGATCGCTGGAGAATCTACCGATGTAACCAAGGATATTTTAATGTTATTGGTTAAATCGGCTATTGTCGTTGTCCTTACCTACATCAGTGCGCGCTATATTGTTCCTAAATTGATGCACGCTGTGGCCAAAACCAACAGTAAGGAACTATTTTTATTAGTTACAATTACGCTTTGTTTTGCCATTGCTTTTTTAACGGCAGAAATAGGCCTATCGCTTGCATTAGGAGCTTTTATTGCAGGTCTTATTATTTCAGAATCGGAATATAGTCATCAGGCAACAAGTATTATTCTTCCTTTTCGGGAGCTTTTTACGAGTTTCTTTTTCGTGTCGGTTGGTATGTTACTCGATTTAAGCTTTTTCTTGAGTAATATTCCTATTATCTTACTTTTAGTTTTTATTGTGCTTATTTTAAAATCATCGGTTGCTGCAATTGCGGTTGCCACTCTTAAATATCCCACCAAAACAGCAATCCTTACCGGTTTAGCCCTTTTTCAAGTTGGGGAATTTGCTTTCATACTATCTAAAATAGGAATTGAATACAATCTTCTTACACCCGAAACCAACCAATATTTTCTATCGGTTTCAATTGTATCCATGTTATTAACTCCTTTTGTGATCATGTTTTCTGAAAATATTGCCGATAAAGTTTTGGGGGTTAAAAGAAAATTGGGGCTCAACAGAGATGTAAACCCTGTAGATAATGATGAAGTTGTCGAACCCAGTTTAGATAATCATTTGGTAATAATTGGATACGGAATTAATGGTAGGAACTTGGCTAGGGCAGCTACAGCTAGTAAAATTCCTTTTGTAGTAATTGAGACGAATGCTGAAATTGTAAAGCAGGAAAAGGCAAAAGGATTACCAATAATTTATGGTGATGCAACAGATGTTCATATTCTTGAAACCGTTAACCTTTCCAGAGCAAGGGCTGCAGTTATTGCCATTTCTGGAAATACCGACACACAAAACATCATAAAAAAAGTACGTTCAATTTCTGATTCATTATATTTAGTAGTGCGCACTAGATATGTTAAAGAAACTTCTGAAATACTCGCATTAGGTGCTGATGAAGTAATTCCTGAAGAATTTGAAACTTCAATCCAGATATTTGAACATATTTTGCATAACTTCCTTGTTCCTGAAGGCGATATAATTCAGCTTATTCATAAGGTTAGGGCAGATAATTATCAAATGTTTAAAGGGGAATTAAAAGGACCTAAAACATACAGGTCTAGCGAGTTGGCAGATTTTAACATCAAAAGCTTACGGATGCGATCGGATAGCAATAAATTTTTAGGTAAACCTTTAAAAGAATTGAATTTAAGAGCTACCTATGGCATTAATATTTTGGCCATTAAAAGAAAGGATAAATTGTTGGAAAGCGTTCAGCCAGATGAAATAATTAAACAAGGCGATATAATTTATATTCAAGGCGCCCAAAGTAAAGTAGAAGCCTTTTATAAGCTTATTAATTAAAGATTTTGTAATCCTAACAATTTATTGGAAAAATCTGAACAACGCATTAAAATCTTAAAACATGAATAAACGGTTTATAGTACTCATTGACTTTTCAGCGTATTCGCGTGACTTGATAAAGTACGCTTGTGATTGGAGCCAAGAAGCCAATGCAAAAATTCTACTGCATCATCAAACATCCCTTTTTACCGACGTTTGCAGAGAATGAGGCTAGAGACTATATAATTCAACAAGAAAATGACAAGGCGCGAGCAAAGCTAAAAGCGCTTGCCGAGGAACTTATTCCAGATTTTATTGAAGTCTCCTTTTACGTTTCTGAAATCGATTTTCACCAAACTTTACCTCAGTTATTATCCGAACCATTTGAGAATTTAATTTTTATAGGACTACAAGGCACAGGGGTGCTAAAAAAACTATTTCTTGGAAGCGTTGCCCTTAGAATTATTGGAAATACAGACAATACAGTCGTGGCAATGCCAAAAGGAATCGATTCATTTTCACACGAAAAAATATTTGTTGCAGTAGGGGAGAATAAGCCCTTAAATATTGAACAATTAAACAATTTTCTAAGCTTCATAGACCATAATAATACGAGCATTACGTTTTTCCATTTGGCCAAACCAAACGAAGATACAACTCGAATTAAGGAACATCTACAGCGTTTATCAAATATTTATGCCGATAGGTTTTCAACAAACTTTGCTATTTACGAAGCCAATAACCGAATAGATGGTATAAAGGGAGTTATAAATAACAAGATCGATGAAATATTAATCGTTCAAAAAGGTTCACGGATATTAACCGATCAACTTTTTAAACGATTTTTAATCAATGAATTAGTTTACGAAGGGCAAACACCATTAATTGTTTTACCCTAAAACATAAAGTTGTTCAATAAAAAAACAGAACTTTCATTCAATATAATTTTTACAATCGAAGTAATCATTTTAATAATGTAACTTAATTAAATTATTGACGTGGTAAAACCGCTTCGATGAACTTCTTTCGTAGTTACTATCACTCAAATCTTCTAACGGATAGGCATACTTAAAAATATCTAAAAATAGGTGAGTTCCTAGAATTTTTAGATGATGTGGTTCATTTTTTCAATTAATATTACCATCTGTTGTACGTTAACATATACATAAAACGATACAATCTTTTTGCCTCAATTTAAAAGGATGAAATAATGTTTTTGCGAAAACCCTCTTCCGGGTTTGGGTAATGAGGTCAAAATCTGTTCAAAAAGCACAATAGCTTATTCCCTCTATCCTCAATGGCTAAAGTATTGCCAAAACAGTTGATAACTCCATTATTAATGCTTATTTTGGAGGTGATGTAAGTGTTTAGCGCATATTGCGTTAAAAAGCAGTAATTAATAAAATATAATTTATGAGAAAATACAAAATTGCAGTTATAGAATGATTTTTAGGACTAAAAATATTGGGACGTTTGAATTAATACCCGTCGGAAATTTTTTGTTTGGTCAAAGTGAAAAAGCGGGAGATGTTCGACTTAAAAAAGAAAATGTTTATGTGGTGGTTTGGGATTTATTAAAACCTTACGATGAAGTGGATTCGCAAGAGATTCAAAAACAATTTGATGCCGATTTTAAACTGTATGAAGAAGGGGTTCTCGAAAATGCCTATAAAAATTCTCCCTATGACGAATCTATAAAAAATTTCACAGTTTACTTTATGAATGCCAATAGTGAGGCAGAGGCAAAGAAGGTTTTAGATGAAATGCCATTCGTTAAATCCGATATTGGTAGTTATAAAATTAGAAATGTCGGTCATTTTATGAGAGGAAAAGTTAATTAAAGAACTTAGGTTAAAAGACGTAGGAGACAAAACAAAATATACGAATCTAGACGTATCCGATTATTATGTAAGACCCGCCGATCCTACGTCTTTTTTGCCCTATGTCCTATATCTATTTTCCAAATAGAAGCATAGCCAAGTAACGCCAGTTATTTAGCACCGTGAACTGACTGCCTGTATTCAATGCCCCATTTAGCCATTTCATTAATAAGTGGTGTAAGCGTAGCACCGTATTCAGTAATGGCATATTGCACCGTTATGGGTTTTGTATCCATCACCGTTCGGCTAATTAAATGATTCATCTCTAAGTCCTGAAGTTCTTTAGATAGCATTTTACTGCCTATACCGTCTATTTCACGCAACAAATCCATAAATCCGAGTTTACAACCTTCGATAAGTGTTCCCAAAATATGGAACTTCCATTTTCCCGATAAAAGGCTCATCGTATCACTAATGGCCTGCATTCTAACCTGACAAACGGGTGTGTTGTTTACTATTGCTTTCTTTTTCATAATTCTTTATTTAAACTTAAATCTAAGGACAAAACTGCGTAGGTGGTTTCCTACAGGAAAGTACTTCCCAAAAGGAAATGAATAGCAAATATACACTTTACCCTGCGTATATTTGTAATAATATCTTAGTTGTTATTAAGCTATGAATGAATTAGTTATGTGAGCGATAGTTCAAATTTAAAAAAACGATTAATACTTAAATTTTAAAATATGAATAAAGAAACATCTAAAAACAATCCACTTCTTTGCGATCCAGAAACGGGAATGTGCGAAATGCCTGGCGACGAAATGGTTGATACTACAGGGAAGGCAAACAATTCGATTGAGAAATCAGTAAAGTTAGTTTATTTCACAGATCCAATTTGCTCTTCTTGTTGGGGGATCGAACCGCAATTACGTAAGTTGAAATTGGAATACGGCGACCATATCGAAATTGAATACAGAATGGGCGGTCTTTTACCAGATTGGAGTTACAATAGTGGTGGCATCGGAAAACCATCAGACGTAGCTTCACATTGGGATGAAGTAAGTGTTTTTTACGATATGCCTATCGATGGAGATTTATGGTTAGAAGATCCATTAGATTCGTCATTTCCACCTTCAATTGCCTATAAAACAGCACAATTACAAAATAAAGAGAAAGCCAATTTATTTATGCGTGAAATGCGCGAAATGGTTTTCTTACAAAAGAAAAATATTGCTAAATGGGAACATATTGCTAAGGCAGCTAAAACAGTTGGATTAGATGTGGATAAGTTAAAATCTGATTTTAATGGACAGGCAAAAGCATTGTTTCAAGAGGATTTAAAAACCGCCAGAGAATAT
This sequence comes from Aequorivita viscosa, assembly GCF_900106795.1. Classification (GTDB taxonomy): domain Bacteria; phylum Bacteroidota; class Bacteroidia; order Flavobacteriales; family Flavobacteriaceae; genus Aequorivita; species Aequorivita viscosa. Next base: position 225,252 of record NZ_FNNS01000001.1, read on the forward strand.
GGTGTGCGAGGTTTCCCAACTATTTTTGTTGTTGATAATGTTGGTAATAAGGAAACTGTTTATGGAGCTAGACCTTATGCTTTTTATGAAATGGCAATCTTAAAACTCAATCCGAATATCACAAAAAGCGAATACAGTAAAAGATGGAAAAATCTTTTCGCAATGTACCCTACGCTAACAGCAAAAGAATTTTCTGAACTATCTGGAACTCCAAGAAGTGAAACTGAAAGCGTATTGAATGAGCTAGTTGCAAAAGGAAGTTTAGATAAACATACAACTAAAAACGGCTCTATCTGGACGATTAAAAAATAATATAATAATGATAAAAAACATTTTCAATCCAGGGGTTTATGCGAAAAGAATAAATATTTCGCTTCTTATTCTTCGACTTGCAGGAGGAGGTTTAATGCTAACACACGGCATCGGAAAAATTGCGCCATTATTCGGTACTGAACCCATTCAGTTTCCAGACCCTATTGGTTTAGGGGCTTCAACTACTTTGGCGCTAACGGTTTTTTCAGAAGTATTATGCTCTATACTTTTAATTTTTGGATTGGCTTCACGATTAACAGCCATTCCGTTATTGACAACCATGTTAGTAGCCGCCTTTATTTTTCACGCAAACGATCCGTTTGCAAATCAGGAATTACCATTGCTTTATTCCGCATTGTATTTGGTGATATTAATAACTGGCGCTGGCAAGTTTTCAATTGACAATTGGATATTCAAAATTCTAAATCGTCAGAAAAAATATAATTGAGAATTCTAAAAAAAACATAGCGCCATTAATCAATGACTTATAAAAGTGTAATTTTTAAATAGTTTTTAAACTAATGGATTGCGGTTTTTTCATCGTAATTTTGCTTCTTAATAAACAATAAAATCTAACTTACAAATGATGAAAAACTATCCCTAAATGGACTTTTAAGTCTTTTGATGATTACACTTTTTCCGGAGCGTCATTAAACGCTAATAACGGACAAATTCAAGGCAATTTCTTAAGTGAAATTCCGTGTGATGAAAAAATCTTGGTAACGTGTGACACTGTTTATACCGCAGATTTGGTACCAAATGCAGGATATTGGACAAATTATACCGATGTTCCTTATAATTATACTGGCTCTGAACAAGTCTTTGAGTTTACGGCAACTGCCACAGGTCTTCACATTATGGATTTGGATCAAGGTGATGGCGATGCAGACTTTATGATAATGTATAGCTGTGGAAATATGGCCGGGAATGTTACTAATTTCTATTGGACCGGCGAGCAATCGGAATATATTGATTTGGTTGAAGGAACTACTTATTATATAATTGCTGATTTGTATGAAACAAGCGGTCCGACAACGGTAAGTATAAAGGTGAATTGTCTAGGAAATGTTGTTGTTCCTGAACCCTATTTTGATTGTTTCCAAGGCTTGGGTATTGCACCAAGCATTGACGCAGCATTCAATTTAGACCCGCTAGACGTAAATACATTTGTAGCAAATGGTTTTACGGTTGCGGCTGATACTGCTTTTGAATTACAACAAATATCAATTAGTACAAATCAGGTTCAAGTTCCAGATCAAGGCGTTTTTAATATTAGAGAAAACAATAATGGAATACCGGGCGCCGTAATTGAGGTAATTCAAGCGGATGTAACGTCGTCTATAGCATACGCATCGTTGTTCAATGATCCTGTATATCACGTGGTTTTTGACTTGACTGAAACAGTTGTTTTTACCGAAGGAATCTATTGGTTAGAGCCAAAAATAACTACTCCTGAGCCTTCTACCGTATGGTGGGCAGCTACAGAAAATGGTACAGATGGCGCAATAACAATGTTGTCGGAAGATGGTGGCCCTAGTTGGACACCATTGGGGGCAGAATCTATTTTTTTCGTGGCAGGTGAATGTCGAACATTAGGTATTTCTGATTTAACATCGGTTAATTTTAATTACTATCCGAATCCAGTAGACGAGGTGTTTACTATTCAATCAAAAACAGCTATAGAGTCTATTAGCGTTTACAATCTAATGGGGCAAGTTGTTTTAAAACCAAGCGCAATTTCACATGGAGAAATAGATTTGAGCACTTTAAATTCGGGAATCTATTTGGTAAAAGTAACTTTTGACGGCGGGTATTCTGAAACACTTAAAATTGTAAAAAAATAGTAGAAATAGGTTAATTTCTAAACATTTTTAAGCCGTCTCATTTTTCGAAATAAGACGGCTTATTTGTGCTAAACTTGTTCGTAATCTATAAATTTAAAGTCCTTATAAATGCTTATATTTAAATGGATACGAAATGAAATTTTAAAAATATAAACTATGGAGACGCACGAATATTCAAATGGAGAAATAACCATTTTATGGACCCCTAAAAAATGTATTCATTCAGGAATATGTGTACAAACACTGCCGAAAGTGTACAATCCGAAAGATAGACCTTGGATAAAACCAAACAACGCAACTACGGAAGAACTGATTGATCAGGTTTCAAAATGTCCTTCAGTCGCGTTGCGAATTAAATGATACAAATTCTGATAAGATGGTATATGAAACAACTTAGGCTTAATTGCTAAGTTTTTCATACTAGGAATTCGATTTTTGATTTTAATTTAAAAATACGAATAAGAAGTAAAAGCTAAAAATTTGAACTAACCGAAAACATTGTAAAACAGCACAAAAACAACTATTAATTTAAAATAAATAAAATTATGACAATGATGAAAGCAGCTCGCTGGTATGCAGCAAAAGATATTAGAGTTGAAGAAACAGAAGTTCCTTCGCCAAAAGATAATCAAGTAAAAATTGCAGTTAAATTCACTGGAATATGTGGATCAGACTTGCACGAATATACCCACGGCCCACAATTAATTCCAGTAGATAAACCGTATGCACTTAACGGGCATCAAGGCACAACCACGCTTGGACACGAATTCTCGGGCGTAGTTGAAGAGATTGGTAAAAACGTAAAAAACATCAAAAAAGGCGATCGAGTTACTGTAGAACCTATTTTTAGAAATCCTGAAAGCCCATTTATTACAACTGGAGAATACAACCTTTCAGAACCACTCGGATTTGTTGGATTGACTTCAAATGGAGGTTTTGCCAAATATGTGGTAGTCGAGGATTATATGGTGCATAAAATGCCTGATGCTATGTCTTTTGAACAAGGAGCAATCGTTGAACCTGCTGCAGTAGCAGCTTACGCAATTCAACGTAGTGGCATGAAAATGGGCGATACTATTTTAATAGCAGGCGCAGGTCCCATTGGTTTATTAACTGTTCAAGTTGCTGTGGCTTCAGGAGCTTCGCAAATTTTTGTGTCAGATCTTTCAGAAAACAGATTGAAAAAAGCAAAAGAAGTAGGAGCTACCCATACTTTCGATGCTCGTAGCAAAGATATTCCTCAAAAAATCAAAGAAATGACTGGCAATGGTGTTGACGTTTTTATTGATGCAGCGGGTGCACAAGCTTCCTTTGATACAGGAATAGACAGCCTTCGCAATGGAGGAACTGCAGTTTTGGTTGCTCTTTTTGGTAATAAAATATCTCACGATGCTTTGAACCAAACATTAAGGGAATTGACAATTATAGGCACAGCAGCATATCGAAATATCTTTCCTGAAGTAATCGCATTAATAAGTAGTGGAAGATTACCAGTAGAAAATCTTGTAACCAGCGTTATTGCTCTGGATGAAGTAGTAGAAAAAGGATTTGAAGCTCTAACAAAAGACCCTTCTGAAGTAAAAATATTGGTAGATTTAGAAAAATAAATCTTTCATTTTAAGTGCCATAGCTAAATTTCTTTAAGGCAGATAATTAATTCTGACTTAACAATAAATATTGCAACCATCGACAAAATATAGTTTGCGTAAATTGAACCCTGAAAACTATACAAATAAATTATCACTTTTTAATGAAGGGATTTAAGGTAAGTCGGTGGTTTATCGCCATAATGGGGACACTTCTTCAGTTAGTTTTAGGTACAGTGTATGCGTGGAGTTTTTTTCAGAAACCAATAAGTACGGCGTATGGCTGGACGAATGTTCAAACTATGTGGATTTTTAGTTTGGCGATTCTGTTTCTTGGTTTATCTGCCGCAGTAGGAGGGATTTTACTTCCAAAATATGGACCACAAAAACTAGCATCTGCAGGAGCTTTATTATACGGTATTGGGTATTTAATAAGTGCTTATGCCATGGCTATTGGCAATCTATACCTCTTTTATTTAGGCTTTGGAGTAATTGGCGGAATTGGCTTAGGACTGGGATATGTAACCCCTGTCGCAACAGCTTTAAAATGGTTTCCCGATAAAAAGGGGCTTGTTACAGGAATGGTTGTAATGGGCTTTGGCTTGGGTGCGTTAGTAATGTCTAAGCTTATCGCCCCTTTATTGATAAACTTTACCGATGGCAATATGGTTCAGGTGTTTTTCTACATCGCCTTGGTACTCATGTTGTTTGGAATTCCAGCTGGATTAAGCTTGAAAAACCCACCCGAAGGTTTTGTCCCTAAACGATATTCCCCGCCCGAATTAAGTGCGAACAATCAAGAGATCGAAAACTCGATACCTGTAAAGGCCAGCCTACTTTCCACAAAGTTTTTGGGTATGTGGCTTATTTTCTTTTTAAATATTTCGGCAGGAATAATGTTTATTGGTTTACAATCGTCAATGATTCAAGATTTACTACGAATAGAAAACCCAACAATGAGCGCTAAAGCGCTTGCAATGGCAGGAGCCACCTTAATTGCTGTTAGTTCAATATTCAACGGACTTGGCCGCTTTTTTTGGGGCGGAATATCGGATAAAATTGGCCGAATTCAAGTTTTTCGATTGATTCTTGGCTCCCAATTACTGGTTTTTATTTTAATGATATTTACGAATAACCCGTGGATGTTTGCCATTTTGGTTTGTTATGTGCTTTTATGCTACGGAGGCGGATTTGGAGCCATGCCTTCGTATATATTGGATGTTTTTCACGCAAAGCTTATGCCCATTATTTATGGTGTGATTCTTACAGCCTGGTCAATGGGTGGAATAGTTGGGCCTCAGTTAGCAGCATATATCCGTGATTTTTATAGTCATAATCCTGAATTGATTGGCCCAAGAACCTATATGGCAGGAACCGCTTTATTAAGTATTGGATTAATAGTGAGTTTATTGCTGTCAAACAATCCTATCAACCCTAGAAAAGTCTAGTTGTTGTATTAAAAATAACTTTAAAGGGAATTGTGCTTCAACGAGAATTAGAATCTAATTATTGATTATCAATAGCGCGGAATTTTTCATTGAATAATTGTATGTTCGAGAAATTTTCAAAAAAAAATGTATTACGTTTTTTTAGATACTTTGTAGAACGTGCTTTTAATTTCAACATAAAATTCAATAAAAATAAACAGATTAGATATGTCAAACATAAAACTGATAATAGAAGAAAGGGCTGCAGACATTGGGAAGTTTATGGTAGGACGTTTGCTACCATTTCGCCAAAAAAGAATGGTAGGGCCATTTATCTACATCGACCATATGGGACCTGTTAAATTAAGTGAACGAGACAATTTTGATGTATTACCACACCCACATGTTGGGCTTTCTACGCTAACCTTTTTATTTGAAGGAAGCATTATGCACCGCGACGCTCTTGGAAACGAAGTAGAAATAAAGCCTGGCGCAGTTAATTGGATGACTGCAGGAAAAGGAATAGTACATTCCGAACGAACTCCCGAATATCTGAGAGATTCTGAACTTTTTATGCACGGATTGCAGATTTGGGTGGCATTGCCAAAAGATCTGGAGCAAATGGATCCACAGTTTTCTCATATCACAGAAAACGAAATTCCCAGATGGACAGAAGGAGATGTCCAATTTAAGCTAGTTGCAGGTGAAGCATTTGGAAAAAAATCGCCTGTTCCCGTTTTCAGCAAATTATTTATGCTTGAAATTAAAAGTAAAACAAAACAGACTATAAATATTGGCAACGAGCTTTATGGTGAATCTAGTTTGTATATTCTTGAAGGCGCAATTGAAAGCGAAGGAAACGTTTTTGAACCTAAGCAATTGTTAGTAGCAAAAGACAGTACACTTTGCGAATTTACCATTCACGAGAATAGTACGATTTATATTTTTGGAGGGGAACCCTTCCCAGAGGAACGTTTTATAGATTGGAACTTCGTTTCATCTAGTAAAGAACTTATCGAAGATGCCAAAACGAAATGGGATCAACAATTGTTTGATAAAATAGAAGGCGATGACACAGAGTATATTCCGTACCCCGTTCCGAGAAATTTTAGAATAAAAAGTTAAGGTGAATTGTAAGCTTCCCTTTAAACCGAACTGTTTAAAAGTAGAATAATTATCTTAATTTTAAACAGTATTATGAGACGAAGTAAATTTTCACCACAA
>NZ_FNNS01000032.1 GCF_900106795.1 Aequorivita viscosa
TTTAAGCGAATTTTATCAAGCTCATTGGCGAGCCTTCGCCTTCGCCTGTTGTATACACTTCGCTCAATTTTTGTATATATCATTTCGGGAAGTTTTCTGAAAAGATCGTTTTCACTATCTATGCCCATAAACTCAGCCGTTAAACTCAAACTTATCAGTTCCAAGTCACAGAGCTTTGGTTCACGCCTTTGATAGGGTAAAAGTTGATCTTTTGATATTTTTCTTAAAACTTCCAATATTCTTTCGTAATTTGCACTTAAGTTGTTCATATATAATGTTTTATAGCTAAAACAAGATACTGATTATCAGTAATATGGACAACTTTTTTCTTTTAAATCATAATGCACAACGGGTTATTCATTCTATTTAGGTAAACTACAATCTTTGCATAAACACAACAATTGTTCTTCATCCCTTTTCTACGAATAAATGCTTCAACGGTGACGATAACGTTGCATAAATATTCAATCTATAATTTTTAGTCTGTTCCTTTGTTTTTATGGTTCCATTTACCTGCGTTCGAAGTATATGAAAGTATTATAACTGCGCTAAAAAAGATGGCTTTTCAATCTTTTTAGCCTGAAAAATTATTAATGCTTTAAGCGCGGTCGATTCGCCAGCGCGGCCATGTTTCAAAAGAATATCAATTTTATTGGTAGAAGATGACTAAATTAAGAGATTGTTTGTATATTAAAATTCTACATACGGTATAAATTTAAACTTTTAAAAAGCAGATGAGGTTAATATTATTAGTTTTTGTATTCATAACAATTTCTTCTTGCTCAACGTTTAAACCAAATTACATAGATTGGAAAAACGCACCTGAGAATCCTAACCCATTTGGGCCTTTTGAAATTACAACCAATCACTTTAACCTAAAAGGGGATGTTAAATCAGTTTATAGGGTTTCGTATATAAAAAAAGATTCAACATATATTAGTGGTTTGTTGTTATTGGTGAATTTTGATAGAAATGGAAAACTTTTATCTTCACGAAAGGGAATTTTCCATAATTTGGGGAAGGAAGAAACAACATATCATTACACAGACAATAAAGAATTGAATTATTCTCTAAGACCCGCCAAGGATACCGTTTTTAGACAAGATTTTTTTTATAATAAACGTGGTGAACTTATATTAAGAAAATCAGGTAGCTCTGAAACAACCTTTCGATATGATAAAAACGGGAATTTAATACAAAAATTGTATAACGGAAATGTAAATTGGGGACCAAAGTATCTCTATGATAACCGTGATAGGCTTATTGCCAAAACCTATTTTAAAAGGGATGGCACTAAAAGGGAAGATGTAAAATATACTTATAAAAAAAGAGGTGAAAATTTAGTTGTTGATTTTACATCTTATTCAAAAAAACACGGTATTAAAAACTATACTCATATTTATGATAAACACGGATATCGTATAGATGGCATAAATGAAGAAGGTAAAGTAAAGAACACTATTATACGAGATAAAAAAGGCAATGTAATAGAGGATATTTGTGGAACTTCAAAGAAATATTATGTTATAACCTATTGGGACGGGACAACTTCAGGCTACGACCCAAAATTGGATGAAATAAATAATTGACAGCTCCCTGTTCTTTATATGATAGTCCCTCAATCTCCAAAAACAATCAAGATTCTAATCAAGAAATAGAAAACTCCTTATTATGTACCGGTCTTGATATATGAAATTATAACTGCGCTAAAAAAGATGGCTTTTCAATCTTTTTGGCAATGTAGTAACCATCAATGAAGGACGCTTCATCAATTAAGTACACATTCTTAAAGCTTCTGAGGGTCTTCAATAAATTCCGATAATCTTTTGCGAGTAGCATCTCCTCATAAGTTATTTTATTTTGAAGGGAGTCTTTTCTAATTAAAATGGGTTCATTATTTCCATTTAAATTTTAATAGGTAAAATCGAAAGATGTCCGATTATAAGCGCGCATTTCTGAATATTTGTGAAGCTTACCGTTCTTAATGGAAAATTCTATTTTGTTTATTTGTGGACTTAGCGTAATATGATACTGGTCGTGTTGGATAGAATCTGACCTATATTCAAAATGTCGAATGTCTGGATGTTGCTTGATTATAACATAAATATTTTCCTGTGACAGACAGGTGGCAGCAATAAATACTGCAAATAAAAAACTAATAATTTTTTTCATTATGGACAGTTTTTATTAGTATTCTGAATTTTAGTTTTAATATTTGCTATGTATAGATATTGAAATCCACTATAGTTATTTCTGTATGGTAAATATCCGCTTGTTTTTCCGAGTCCCTCCCAAGAAATAGCCTTTGCTACTTCTTGTTTCCAATTGTTGCCGAAAACATTTTGCGCTTCTGTTCGAAAACTTTGGCTCTCACTATCCCAATCATACTCATTCTTCAAAAAATCCTCCAGTGCCTGTCTGTAATCTTCAATTTCAAAAACGTTTTTGTTGAAGAGTTCGTGCGTTTATTGTGAGATTACAATCTTACAGAAAATTGTGGTTCTTGTATTTTTTTGGCTACATAAAAGCCATCAAAATAAGATTCTTCTTCTATAACATATACGTTCTTAAATTTTTTTAAAACCTCGAGTAAATTATGATAGTTTTCAGCTCTGATCATTTCATCGTATCGGATCGTGTTTTTAATGGTGTCTTTAAGAACCAGAATTGGATTATTATCGCCGTTCGTGTTTTGATATATTAAATTAAGCCCCTGACCATCATTCCATTTATAGTTAATTGCTTTTCGCAGTAAACCATTGTCTATAGAGTATTTAATTCTACTTTTATCAATATATAAGGAGATTATATACTGATTGTGCTGGATCGAATCAGTTTTAAGTCTGAAAATTCTTACCCTTGGGGATTCCTCCTTTATAATTAAATAAATATTTTCCTGTGAGAAACAAAAAGCTAAATTAAATACAATAAAAACTATTGATAGAATCTTTTTCATTACGAACAATTTTTATTTAAGGTTGCAATTTTTATTTTAATATTCTGCGCAAAATTGATTTTATGGATATTAAAACCAAAACTAGCAATATAATCTAGAAAGTTATTTGTTTTTTCTAATCCTATCCAAGAAACTGCACGAGCCACCTCCTGTTTCCAATTGCTGCCAAAAATGTTTTCTGCTTCTGTTCGAAAACTTTGGCTTTCACTGTTCCAATCATACTCATTTTTCAAAAAATCCTCTAGTGCTCGCCTATAATCTTCAATTTCAAAAACATTTTTTATTAATTAAATTATGAATGCATTGTCGTTTATAGGCTTTAATTTCATAACCCGGGTAAAAAAGAAGGTTTTTCAATTTTTTTAGCAATATAATAACCATCAAAAAAGGATGCCTCGTCAATTAAATACACATTTTTAAAGCTTCTTAGGGTTTCTATCAAGTTTTTGTAATCCTTTGCAAGTATCATTTCTTCGTAGTTTATTTCGTTCTTAATTGAATCTTTTTTAATTAGTGTTGGGTTATTATTTCCATTTATATTTTGATATATAAAATTAAGTGTCGTTCTGCTAGCAACACCGCCTCGTGAAGTTTTACGAAGATTTCCATTAATAATGGATAAAGTGATTTTTCTTTTTTGAGGACTTAGCTTAATATAATACTGGTCATGTTGAATAGTATCTGACTTATATGCTATATGTTTAATATCTGGGGTTTCTTTGATTAAAACATAGATATCTTCTTGTGAAAAACAGAAGCTTGTAGCAAATACTGCAAATAAAAATAATATGAGATTTTTCATTATTGACAGTTTTTATTACCATTTTCAATTTTAGTAATTATGTTTACTATGTATAAATATTGAAAACCATCATAGTTATTTCTGTATGGTAAATATCCGCTTGTTTCTTCGAGACCACGCCATGAAATAGCTCTTGCCACCTCTTGTTTCCAATTGCTGCCAAAAACGTTTTCTGCTTCCGTTCGAAAACTTTGGCTCTCACTGTTCCAATCATACTCATTTATCAAAAAATTCTCCAGTGCCTGTCTATAATCTTCAATCTCGAAAACGTTTTTATTGAAGAGTTCGTGAGACCATAGACCACTTTCTACCTGAGCATTATCCATCGCACATATAACCGCAACAAATCTATCTTCCAGAGAAATATCATTTAAATTAGGAATATCATAATCAACACAATCAAAACTAGGATCGGGGATTCCATATTGGTCAAAAATCAGAAGTCCAGCATCTTCCAGACTACTCCACATATACGCATGTATCATTTCATGGCAAAGAGTAACATACTTCATTAAGTTCGAACCATTCGTATTTATGTCGCTATCTGTGGTAATGGTATAGAATTGGGCGTTTGAATCACTGCCCCGAGTTATTCCCCAGTCTCCTGAGGGTGTATTTCCTACTTTTAAATGCAGAAACTTACCGGTTGTTCCGTTAAAATGAGCAAACATTTTAGAATAAATACTATTTGGGTTCGTTTTCATTTTCTCATGAATACATTCTGTATTTGTATCCTTAAAGCTCGAATCTTTTATAACTTTTTCTACAAAATCAACTTCTGCACAAAAATCTTCGTCATCCTCGGAGTAACAATTTGCTAAATAGTTTGCCAAAGCGGTGGCAGTCTCCAAATTTCCGGGTGCCCAATTGTTGATACTATTCACCAGGGTAAAATCCACATATTCCTCACAAATATAAGGAGTAAAATAATCAGCATATTGATCCTTGCAGTCCTCGCTATTTTCTGGGCCTCCTTCGTGTGCTAATCTGTCCTTTTAATCTAATTGAATTGCTTGCCAAACTAAAAAATTATCATCCGATTGTTTTTTTATAAAATATACAACACTGCTCCCAACTCCAGGTGGATAATTAAAGTTTTGCTGTCTAAAATCTTCTACAGAAACTACAATAGCACAATTAACATCATTTATTGAAATGATGTTAATTGGTTTTCCTGAAATATAGTTAGTTGTAAATATCGGATAATTAACTGGTCCTCTTTTTCGGTAATCCTCAAACGCCTATTTCCTTTTCGCTTCTGTTTCATATCCCTTGTTAGTAATTCCAAAAGATGTAAGAGTTGAATCTTTGCTAACGCCATACTTTATATATTTGGTATCTTTATGAAAACAGATACAAAAATTTGATTGGGAAAAAACATTATTAAAATTAATCCCCGCTATTAGTAAAAAAAGTAAAAACTTTCGACTTTTCATTATTGACAATTTGGATTGTTAGCTTTAAAATCTTTATATATATCTATGATATCCAGTCTATCCTGTAAAGGTACATTTTTCCAATTGCTGCATTTTTATAGTAACACAATTATTCAATAGATTCCATTAATACATTCCATTTTAAAAATGTCTTATCAGTATTTTCTTGGATAAAAACAAACAAACTACTATGCGTGCCCACAGGTCTTTTATAACTGTTTTTGCGATACTCATTTAAACTTATGGTAGCAGCACAATTAATCTCATCAATGGAATCAAATTTTATTGGCCTTTCTACAGCAATAAAAGTCAAATAAAAATTTGGTGGAAGATCAAATAGGTTGCTTCTATATTGTTTGAAGGCAATTTCTCTTGCTTCTTCAGTTTCAAAACCTTCACGAACAACTTTAAAATAAGTGTATGTTGAATCTCTATTTTGTATTTTGATATCAATATAATCATTCCCTTGAAAGAAGCATACACATAATTTTTCAGGATTTTGTGATTGTCCAAAGAAACAAACCATAAGCATGAAAATAAGTAATAAATATTTTTTTTTCATTATTGACAATTGGGGTTGTTATTTTCAAAATTATTTATAGTCTGTATAATTTGATTTTTTTCAGATAGAGATAGATTATTCCAAGCAATGGTATTCATTAATCCTGCCCATGCCAATGCATCATATATATCTTGAGAATATTGGTTGTTAGAATATTCTTTTATTGCTTGAGTAATGATACTTCTATAATGCTGTGCCATCGCTTGATGTTGTGCGGAAGTTATGTTTATTCCGATTGGAATATTGTTATACCATCTAATATAATAATCATATAAACCCGGATAATCATCTTTAATTAAAATCAGGTCTGATACAGTCATTCCCCCAAGACTCGGATGCTGCCATACAGATAATAATTTTCTAAATATTTCTGCATGTATCATTTCATGAATCATAGTACGTGCCACCGATAATGAAGGTCTATCAAGATTATTCTCATTAAAAGTAATGGTTATCATATAATTCTCTGGTGCACTGGTTGTAGCATTTATGTTTGATGGCAAAGATGTAGATGATGAAAACCTCAAATTCGCCACAGACATTGTACCTTCAAAATTTTTCAAATAATTATTAAAGGTTGGGGCCTTACCCATGTCTTCATATACATAATATAAACAGTTATTGTCTACAAATTCTTGATCTAAAATGACTATATGCTCAAAATCAACTTCCGCACAGTCATCTTCATCTTCATCATCATTGAGGAAGTTGTTCGCCAGATAGTTGGCAAGTTCTCCTGCCGCTTGTTGGTTATTTTGCGCCCAGTTATTGATGAAGGGAATATTCGGATTGTCCTCACACATATAAGGCGTAAAATAATCTGCATACTGATCTTCGCAGTCCTCGCTATTGCCTTCTCCCGGTAGCGCTAGATCATCGCATATTTCAAAAATAACGGTCTGAGTGGAGCCCGATCCGCCACCGCCTCCATTGCCACCACCTGAAGCACAGGGGATATTAGTTACCGTTATTACCCAGTTACCCCCACATACTTTAGTTCCATTGCCGTATGGCCCTGGACCTGTATGCCCATTCGGACATTCCCAAATCCAACTACTAGTCGAAGCAAATGTACAAGGTGCGGTACGAACACCATTTTCTATATAGGCGCCATTTATTAAGTCTTCAAGTGTTATAAAATCATTGTCAAACATTTTAATTTTCCCTTTAAAAGGTTGAGATTTATCAAACAACCAACTAAGTTCCGGATCATATTGTAAAATAACAGAACTAACCGTTCCGGTTACGAGATTCTTTTCGAAAACTAAATGATAAAACGTGTTCGCTTTATCGTCTGGATTATTATTGATGACTTTTAACGTATAAAAAATTGAGAGAATCTGTCTCTATTAAATGTATCTTATTTGTATTTATATAAGCATCTACAAACTCCACACCTTTCCCTTGCAGGGGAGCATTTCTATTTATGTCTAAATATTTAATGTTGGCTGTAAAAGCAGTACTTGTGCCAATATGCTTCTTCAATGTTGCAAAATCTATGAATCCTTGGGGTCTTTCTTGAGTATGTAAATCTTGATGATCTTCGTTAAAAGGCATCATCTTTATTACAACTTCAAGTAAACAAAAATACGCCTGTACAACATAGGATAATTAGGGCTTTTAAGTAATAATAACAAGTAAAAATATTTTTCATAGTCATAACCTGGTTTTTGGTTATCCACAAACATAACCATTAACAAATATTTAAGGATTTTTAGATATGTTAAAACAATGTTAAAATGTGTTTTAAGTAGTTTGAAAGTCAATTAGCTTAGACAACCAACAACCAACAACCAACAACCAACAACCTTCCAAGATAGTAAGACTTGAACCAAAATTCCACTAACAGTTATTTTTTCCTTCGGATGTCTTGCATATTTTAACTAATTTCCCCGCTTCAAATTGACACATCTCATTATGCAGTCCAATTTTAAAAAGTTTCTCCCGCATCTGGTTGTTATCTTACTGTTTGTTGTAGCAGCACTGGCTTATTTCAACCCAGTTTTACAGGGAAAGAAGATATTCCAAAGTGATATTGTGCAATATACTGGAATGGCGAAACAACAAAACGATTTCCGCGCCGAAACAGGGGAGGAGACCTATTGGACCGACGCCGCTTTTGGGGGTATGCCTACGTATCAATTGGGAGCCAAATACCCAAACAATTATATCAAAGAACTTGACTTGGCAATTCGGTTTTTACCTAGGCCTGCAGATTATTTATTCCTTTATTTTATTGGAATGTACATTCTTTTCTTGGTGCTAAAAGTCGATTATAGACTGGCTTTTCTCGGGGCTTTGGCGTTTGGGTTTTCAACTTATATGATTATTATCTTGGGCGTTGGCCACAACGCCAAGGCTCACGCTATAGCCTACATGCCGCTTGTTTTAAGCGGTATATTTCTTACTTTTCGAGGGAAATATTTATATGGTTTTCTCTTGCTAACGGTTTCAATGGCTTTGGAATTGGTCGCCAATCACTTTCAAATGACGTATTATTTGATGCTTCTGGTGATAATCATTGGCATTGTCTATCTGATTGATGCGTACCAAAAGAAAATTTTACCTCAGTTTTTTAAGGCAGTTGGAGTCATGGTTGGGGCAGTTGTTATTGCCCTTGGGTTAAATGCCACAAACATCCTCGCCACAAAGGAATATGCCGACGCATCGACCAGAGGAAAAACCGAACTTACGATAAACGCTGATGGCACTCCGAAGGATAATAAAACAGGACTGGATTTTGACTATATTACGGAATACAGCTACGGAAAGTTAGAGAGTTTTAATCTGTTTATCCCGCGATTTATGGGTGGAAGTTCTTCGGAAGCATTTCCAAAGGATTCAAAAACTGTGGAAGAATTGATGCGAATGGGTGCCTCTCCGCAAGAAGCAAATCAGTTTGTTGGGCAGATTCCGATGTATTGGGGCGACCAGACTTTTGTGGGCGCACCTGCGTATGTTGGCGCGATTGTCATCTTTCTTGCGGTTTTAGCTTTGTTCCTACTTCAGGGAAGATTAAAATGGTGGACGGTTTCTGCCTTTGTTTTAACGCTTCTTCTTTCTTGGGGGAAAAACTTTAGCGGACTTACCGAGTTTTTTATCGATTATGTGCCGATGTACAATAAGTTTAGAGCGGTTTCTTCCATACAAGTGATTATTGAATTGATACTCCCAATACTTGCCGTAGTCGGGCTTCATAAGTTCTTTTGTACTTCTTTAGATGACAAGAAACGTAAGGAATCGCTATTGTGGTCTGCTGGTGTAGTAGGCGGAATCACCTTATTATTTATCCTCTTTAAATCGACCTTATTCGATTTTGCTAGTCCGTATGACAGCTACTTTAGGGACGAAATGGGCTTGCCGTTTGTAGATGCGATTCGCGAAGATAGGATGGCCTTGTTTACTTCAGATGCAATTCGCTCTCTAATTTTTGTGCTTTTGGCAGCAGGTGTATTGTGGGCCGTAATTAAAGGAAGTTTGAAAAATGGATTGGCAATTGCCGCACTTACATTATTTATTGTAATTGATTTGGTGGGCGTGGATAGAAGATATGTAGATGAAGAGGCTTTTGTACAAGCTAGAGCGGTAGATCAACCCTTTCAGAAAAACGGAGCGGATATTCAGATTTTAGAAGATGAAGATCATTATAGAGTATATGATGCTACGGTAAATGCCTTTAACAGTGGGCGAGCGAGTTATTTTCACAATGCTTTGGGCGGATATCATGCGGCTAAACCGGGACGCATGCAGGATTTATTTGAATTCTATATCAGCCGAGGAAATGTAGGAATCCTGAATATGATGAACGTTCGCTACATCATTGTTCAGAATAAAAACGGCGGACCAGTAGCACAGCGAAATCCGTATGCCAACGGCAATGCGTGGTTTGTAGAAAATGTACAACCGGCAGCGAACGCCAATGAGGAAATTGCACTCTTGGACAGTTTAGACACCAAGAAAACTGCGGTTATAAACAAAGAGTTTCTTTCAAAAATTCCTACTGAAAAAATTGAAAGAGATAGCACCGCAACGATAGACCTTTTTAAATATCAACCCAATCACTTGGTGTATGAATCTTCTTCAAAAACGCCACAACTGACTATTTTTTCAGATGTATATTACGATAAAGGCTGGAATGCATACATCAACGGAGAGCCTGCAGAATATTTTAGGGCTAATTATGTGTTGCGAGCTATGGTTATTCCGCCAGGGAATAATCGAATTGAGTTTAAATTTGAACCGCAAGTTATCCAAACGGGAAGCACCATTTCGTTGGTAAGCAGTATGATCTTCCTTCTCATATTATTGAGCGGACTTTATTTTGTTTTTCGGAAGAATGAAATAGCAAATAAATGAAACGCGCGCTAATCGTTACATACTATTGGCCGCCAGCAGGTGGGCCGGGCGTACAGCGATGGTTAAAGTTCGTGAAGTATTTCCGTGAATTTGGAGTGGAACCCATTGTATATATTCCTGAAAACCCCAGTTATCCGTTGGTAGATGAAAATTTCGCAAATGAGGTTCCTTCAGATATTGAAATTTTAAAACATCCCATTAAAGAGCCGTATCATTTTGCAAGCGCTTTCTCAAAAAAGAAAACCAAGCAGATGAGCAGTGGTATTATTCCGAAAAAAGAATCCTCTGCAATTGAAAAGTTGATGCTCTATGTTAGAGGCAATTTTTTTATCCCTGATGCGCGTGTGGGGTGGGTAAAACCTTCGGTAAAATTTCTTTCTGAATATATTACTAAAAACCCTGTCGATGTTTTAATAACGACTGGACCGCCGCATAGCCTTCATCTTATAGGAATGCAGCTTAAAAAAGAATTAGGAATTAAATGGATTGCCGATTTCCGAGATCCTTGGACTACGATTCATTATCACAAATCACTTCGACTGAATAAAGCTTCGGAGAGAAAGCATAAAGAATTGGAAGCTGCGGTGCTGAATTCGGCAGATACGGTTGTGGTAACGAGTCCGACTACTAAAATGGAATTCGGACGTATTACAAACAAACCTATTGCGGTAATCACGAATGGATTTGATACTTCAGAAGAAATATCGGTTTCATTAGATGCGAAGTTTTCCATTTCGCATATTGGGTCGTTGTTGAGTGAACGAAATCCTGAGGTTCTGTGGCAAACCCTGCGTAAAATTTCAGAAGAAATCCCTTCTTTTAAAGAAGATTTACAATTGAAGTTTGCAGGTGCTGTTAGTGAAGAGATTAAGAAAAGTCTTGATAGCAATAATCTTATAATGAATTCTGTTTTTACAGGTTATGTATCCCATTCCGAAGCATTAAAAATGCAAAATCAGAGTCAGTTGCTTCTTTTGGTGGAAATAGACAGTGCAGAAACCAAAGCGATCATTCCAGGAAAGCTTTTTGAATACTTAGCAGCAAGGCGCCCGATTATTGCATTGGGGCCAAAGGGAAGCGATATTAAAGGAATTGTTGAAGAAACTCAGGCGGGTACATATTTTAATTATTCTGATGCAGAAGCACTCGAATCCGAAATGCTACGATATTATTCAGATTTTAAAAATGGCAGTCTAAGTATTTCTTCTCAAGGAATTGAAAAATACAGTAGGAGGGAATTGACAAGACGAATGGCGTTAACAATTCAGAATTTGCAATAAAAAACCTCCGCGCTTCACCAGAGATGAATTGCGGAGGTCCAACCAACCAAAAAACTATTTTTATCCTCTTGTTCTTACACTGCTGTTTTGCTTAGACGAATTTCCTCTAGACGTTTTTACAGCGGTATTTCTACCAGAAGTTGTATTTGTGCTTCTAACTGAAGTACTACTTGTTGTAGTTGTTCTTTTAGGAGCTTGTGTTTTGTTTCGCGTTACCGAAGTGCCTCTGTTGTTAGAAGAGGTTGTGCTATGCTGAGTATTTCTAATAGGTCTTGTGTTATTTGAGCGAACCGTATTGTTAGTATTTCGAGTATTTGCCGTTCTTACTGTTGTCGATCTATTTTCACTTTTATTATTTGAGCGTACGCTAGATGAATTTGTTCTAGTGGTGTTCACACTCGCGCTGTTTGAACGAGAATTTTTAACCATAGTTGTATTGCGATTATCCTTAGTGTTACTTCGTGTATTACCAATATCATTTGTTCGGGAATTCTTTACGGAACTGTTGTTTCGACCAGTAGTGGCAATCATAGTATTGCGACGATTTGGATCATAATCCTTGTTCCTCACTACGCGTCCATCTTTATGATGCACCCGACTTCCTGGGCGGTAAAAGTCACGTCTACCATTGTTATAGGCTACATTATTTCTGTTTTTGTAATAACGCACGTGGTCGTGATAATTGTAGCGCACTGGCTGATAATGTCTTCTGTACGGATAATCATAAACAATTACGTGTGTGTAGATTGGTCTTCCGTAGTAAACGTGCCAAGGGCGATATATATAATACGGGTTATAAACATTTATAGCGCCAGTACAATGTGAGAAATAACCATAATTGTTATAAACTATGTGCATTCCGCCAACACGTACAATACGTCTGTTGTTGTAACGAATATCAACGTTTCCTGCACGAATAATTCGACCGTATTCGTCATAATATATAGGAACATTTTCTATCTGGATTACCGCTCCATAAACATCGTATTGTACATAGGTGTCGTAATTGTATCCTGAGTTGAAACTCACATTTACGTTTGGAGTGCTTATGGTTAATTGAGAGTTGTTTTGCGGTCCAAGGTATACAAAGTCGAATTGGCCGTCGGGGAATATAGAAAACTCTACACCACCTTCTAAAAAAATATATGCATTGCCGTCGTAACCTCTTCTGTAATTGTCTTCACTTTTTAAGGATGTAGCATTAGCTGAAAATCCCATTAAAAGGATGCTGAAAATGAGTGCTAGATTTTTCATAATTGTGAAATTTAAAGGGTTCGTACTTGCGTTGACTTTTAATTTGTCAAACTTGTTTATGTATAAACAACGACCGTGCCACAGTTTTAAGTGATTGATAGTCAGTAAGGTGTTTAGAGGTGCAGTGGAGTGGAGGGTGTGAAGTAACTTGTGTAAAAAAAATCCGCTGAAGTATTATGACGCTTCAACGGATTTTTAAACTAACCAATCAACCAAAAAAACTAATCTTTATTGATTAACTAGATTTCAATTAGTGTGCCAAATATTACTAATGCGACTATAATTTTTCTTTTAAATAAGTTGCAGTAAAGGAATTTTTAGATTTTGCCACTTCCTCTGGAGTTCCTTGCGCGACAACATTCCCTCCTTTTTCTCCGCCTTCAGGTCCTAAATCAATAATATAATCGGCACATTTAATAAGATCTAAGTTGTGCTCTACAACTGTTACAGTATGACCACGATCAAGAAGGGCATAAAACGAAGCTAAAAGCTTTTTGATGTCGTGAAAATGTAGTCCAGTGGTAGGTTCATCGAAAATAAACAAGGTTTTGTCTTTAGAAGTTCCTTTTACTAAGAAAGAAGCAAGTTTGATACGTTGTGCTTCACCTCCAGACAGTGTTGAGGAACTTTGACCTAGTTGTACGTAGCCCAAACCAACATCTTGCAAGGGTTGTAATTTAGCTGCAATTCTGTCTTGTTTATGTAACGCGAAAAAGGCAACGGCATCATCAACCGTCATTGTTAAAACATCGTCTATGTTTTTATTTTGAAAAGTTACTTCCAATACTTCTTTCTTAAACCGCTTTCCGTTACAGGTGTCGCATACCAAATGTACATCGGCCATAAATTGCATTTCGATGGTTACTTCGCCTTCTCCTTTACAGGTTTCACATCGGCCACCGTCTACATTAAAACTGAAGTGTTTTGGTTTGTATCCTCGAATATCAGAAAGTTTCTGAGATGAAAATAAATTTCGAATATCATCATAGGCTTTAATATATGTTACTGGATTGCTTCGGCTAGAGCGACCAATTGGGTTTTGATCAATAAATTCGATGCTTTTTACAGTATCAAAGTCTCCTTTTATTTCTGAAAACTGACCTGGTTTTTCGCCATATCCTCCTATTTCACGAAGTAGAGCTGGATATAGAATTTTCCGTACCAATGTGCTTTTTCCACTTCCAGAAACTCCCGTAACGGCTGTAAATGAATTTAGAGGAAAGACCACATCAATATTTTTCAAATTATTTTGACGCGCCCCGCTAATGGAAATGTTTCGTTTTGAAGTGCGACGTTTTTTCGGAACTTCTATTTCCATTTCACCATTTAAATATTTTGCAGTAAGCGAATCGGATTTTAAAATTTCGCTGTAGTTGCCTTGTGCTACAACTTCACCGCCAAAAGTACCAGCTTCAGGACCTATGTCTATAATTTCGTCTGCAGCTTTCATTATATCCTCATCGTGTTCAACAACAATAACAGTATTGCCAAGGTCGCGTAGTGATTTCAAAACGACAATCAATCGTTCTGTATCTTTTGGGTGAAGTCCGATACTTGGTTCGTCTAATATATACATAGAACCCACCAAACTGCTACCTAATGAAGTTGCTAGGTTAATGCGTTGAGATTCTCCTCCAGAAAGGGTATTCGATTTTCGATTGAGCGTTAAATATCCTAGTCCAACCTCTCGAAGGAAACCGATTCGGTTATTAATTTCTACTAACAAGCGTTTTGAAACTTGGGTGTCGTAATCTGATAATTCAAGATTTTTGAAAAAATCTGCGGCTTTATCTAATGGAAGCTCAACAAGTTCTTGAATAGCAACTCCGTTTACTTTAACGTAGCTAGCTTCTGGTCGAAGGCGTTTTCCTTTGCAGGTATTACATTTGGTCTTTCCGCGATAGCGGGAGAGCATTACTCTGTTTTGAATTTTATAGCTTTTAGATTCCAAAAACGCGAAAAAGGAGTTTAGTCCTTCAAAATATTGGTTGCCGTCCCAAACCAACTGTTTTTGTTCTTCAGAAAGTTCAAACCAAGGTTTATGAATAGGAAAGTCGAATTTATAGGCATTGTTTACCAATTGGTCTCTATACCAGCTCATGCTTTCTCCGCGCCACGGGAAGATAGCATTTTCAAAAATTGAAAGGGCAGTATTAGGGACAACTAGGTCTTCGTCAATTCCTATAACATCGCCATAACCTTCACATACTGGGCAAGCACCATACGGATTGTTGAAGCTAAATAAATGTACGTTTGGCTCCATGAAAATGATTCCATCGGCTTCAAAACGGTTGTTAAATTCGGTGGATTTATTTGTAGACATTTCTTCGATATAAACCTCTCCTTTTCCTTCGAAAAAGGCTATTTCTACGGCATCGGCAAGTCTATTGTAAAAGTCTTCATCGTTTTTAGTAATAATTCTATCGACTACTAAGTCTAATTTCTTTGGAAGCGATTTTTTGTCAATATCATCAATTCTTACAACCTCTCCATCGGCTTTCACTCTAGAGTATCCTTGTTGAGCTAACACTTGGATTTTGTTTTCCATAGTTCGTCCCTCTTCCAAGTGTATGGGTGCTAGGAGGAGGAGCTTTTCTCCCTCAGGAAAGTTTTTTATAAAGTTAATAACGTCGGTAGTAGTGTCTTTCTTGACTTCCCTACCAGAAACAGGAGAAATAGTTTTTCCGATTCTTGTGTAGAGTAGTTTTAAGTAGTCATATATTTCTGTTGAAGTACCTACTGTTGAACGGGGATTCGTTGCGTTCACTTTTTGCTCGATAGCAATCGCGGGAGAAATTCCTTTAATAGCATCGACTTTGGGTTTGTCGAGACGACCCAGGAATTGGCGTGCGTAACTTGAAAGGCTTTCTACATATCGACGCTGTCCTTCGGCATAGAGTGTATCGAACGCAAGGCTAGATTTTCCACTGCCCGAAAGTCCTGTTATAACCACTAGCTTGTTTCTTGGAATTGCTACCGATATATTTTTAAGGTTGTGAAGTTTTGCACCCTGTATAACGATGCTTTTTTTGATATCTATTGTATTTATATCCAATGTTTATGTTCTTTATTTGAGCTATTTTGCAAAGATACCATATCAGTGCGACCTTGATGCTTAAGAGGATATTAAATATTTTATTGTAAAAATTAACCTTTTTTTTGCATTTGTATATTCATTGTTCTTATATTTACCGCTCTTAACATTTTAAAATATTCTTGCCTATAGCATATCATTACTCTTAACGAATAAACATTTTAATCAAGCAACGATTTTTACTGTTGTTTATTTCTTAAAGAAGCATTGATATGAAACAAAGCACTAGCTCTGATGCGTTTTTAGTAAACGCCTATATGAATGGCAACGAATCTGCCCTTAGCGAACTTATTACTCGACACAAACAAAGGGTTTATAGCTTTATATATTCAAAGGTTTTTGACAGAGATGTTTCTGAAGACATCTTTCAGGATACCTTTATAAAGGTAATTAAAACTCTTAAAAAAGGTGCTTATAACGAGCAGGGAAAATTTCTTCCTTGGGTAATGCGTATTGCACACAATTTGGTGATAGACCATTTTAGAAGAAATAATCGTATGCCGAAATTTGAAAATAATGACGACTTCAATATTTTCTCGGTTTTAAGTGATAATGCGTTGAATATTGAAAAGCAAATAATCAAAGGTCAAGTTGAAGATGACGTTCGAAGACTGATACAAGAACTGCCAGATGATCAAAAAGAAGTTTTAATTATGCGTATCTATAAGGATATGAGTTTTAAAGAAATTAGTGAGCAAACAGGGGTTAGTATTAATACAGCATTGGGAAGAATGAGATATGCACTTATTAATTTGAGAAAGGTTATTGAAAAACACAATATTATATTAACTAATTGATACAATAAAGTAATTTTTGTTGCGTTCTTTGAGAGTAATAACCTCAAAACCATACTCTATGCAAAAATTATACTCTAACACATCACGTTTGGACGGCGTGAATAAAAAACTCGTTCCAAAAGAGGAGACTATTCGGTTCCTTCTGGATTATTCGATGGCTTTAAGTGTTATAGATTGCCATAATAAGAAGTTTGAAGCGCTTCTTAACTAAACTTTGGAAAACCCTGGAATTAGCTTTTCAGGGTTTTTTTTGAATAATTCAGATTATTTTTTTGTGAAAAATTTTATGAAAACAAAGTTATTGTTGTAAGTTTGTATTGACTTGTTGGCTCAATAGTTAATTTTTATTAAAATATTAAGGCTAACTGAGTTTATCTTCACTATAAATTTTCGCAAATTTATGATGTGTGTTTAAAAAAATAACTATCTTCGCTTAAAAATCATTAATTATGAAAAAAATTATTCTAATCTCAACCTTACTCATCACTTCCTTAGTAATAGGGCAAGAGACGCTTAATCAAGATTTTAATAGATGGTCTATTGAAGTTGCTGGAGGGCTTAACAAACCTGCAAGACCAGTTGCATCGGGGTATCATACTAGTACTCCAAGCTTCGGGCAATTTGCACTCGGGGCTCGTTATATGTTTAACAACCGCTTTGGGGTGAAGTTAGACGCTGGGTATAGTATGTTTAAGGATGGTGGCAATAGTCTGCCTTTTAAAAGTAATTACCTGCGTACTTCCTTACAAGGAGTTGTAAATGTTGGTTCAATTTTAGATTTTGATACTTGGACTAATTCTTTTGGCATTTTAGCTCACGGTGGTGCAGGATATTCTAGGTTAAACGCAAAAGAACCAGTAGATCGTAGTAAAACTGATCAAATGCTTAATATGATCGTTGGTATTACTCCTCAACTTAAGCTTGGAAATAGAGTAGCTTTAACTGGTGATGCTTCCTTGATTGGTAACATTAGACAAGACTATACTTGGGATGGTACTGGAACAAGTAAAAAAAGAGGCTTTGATGGTTATATGATGGACTTTTCTATAGGTCTTACGTTTTACTTAGGTAAAAACGAAAAGCACGCAGATTGGACATCTAATGAATCTATGCTAGATGAGAAATTTGCTGATCACGAAGCTAGATTATCGAAGATTGAAACTGATATGATTGATTCAGATCAGGATGGTGTGCCAGATTACTTAGACCGCGAGCCTAACACACCTTCTGGGGTAGCTGTTGACACTAAAGGTCGTGCTATCGATAAGAATAACAATGGTATCCCAGATGAGTTAGAATCATCTTTAGACAAGCTTTATGTTAAGAAAGGAGATGCGGTTGCAACTTCTGGTGGATCTAAAGGTTCTGTGAAAAATTTACTTGATGATGGGTATGTAAATGTTTACTTCCAGTTCAATAGTGATAAACCAGAAAACTACTCGTTAGAAGCTATCAATTACTTGTCTAAGTATATGAAAGAAAACCCTTCGGCAAAAGCAGAATTAATTGGTTACGCTGATGAAATTGGAAATGCTGACTACAACCAAAAACTTTCTGAAAGAAGAGCGAAGAGAGTGTACGATATACTTATCGCTACAGGAGTTTCTGCAGACAGACTTAGCTATTCTGGTGGAGGTCAAGATGCAAGTGTTGATAAGAATTCTTCACCAGCAAGACAGCTTGTAAGAAGAGTAACATTCAAATTGAAATAATATTTAGATTACACATAATTTAATAATAAAAAAGACCTTCATTATTGGAGGTCTTTTTTTATTTCACGTTTTTTCGGTTACCACATTTTATGCTTAAGCTAGGCAGATTTATTTCTAATTTCTCCCCTTAGTAAATTGTATTGAATAACTTAAAGAAATTAGTTTTAGTAGCATTTAATATTAGTGGGTTGTCAGGAAAGATATCCTACCACCAAACGACGAAAAATCGTTCTGTTTTCTTTCGTTTTTTTCTATATATCAAGGGAGATTTCTTGTTTTTTAAATTCCTTTTGATTTCTATATTTAGTTCGTTATACGATATCCACGAGGTAATTTGACTTATAGGCAGTAGCCATTCTTTTTTCGTTGGGATTGCAAAAAGTGCATCTTGATCTTCCTGTATGAAGTCTTTTTGTCGCATCCAATATCCAACAATACAGTCTTGATAAACCTTTGAAAAACTGTTGAGGTTTATTTCTTTTGGAACAAATAGAAAAGCTTTTAAACAAAGTTGTTGAGTGGATGGAACATCTATGTTAAGACCTTCCAATGTTTCAATCGTTTCTGAAGCCCTAATGAGCGGGAATTGTTTCGACTTTAGTTTCTCCAACTTGTCGTATAAACTGTCCTTACGGTTCGGTCCAATCCATTTTGATTCTTCTGAAGTGGTTATTTTATTGTCGTATAAGTAAAACTTGCATGACAATTCAATATGAACAACTTCATCGGTGGCTTGATTTTGTACTATGTAATCTAATTCTCCTATAGTCCCTTTTTCTCCTTGAATTTGAAGATTTGACGCCAATAATCTATAGTGTTTCGAATTCTTTAAAAACGCTTCAAAACACCCTTCCGCTTGTAGTCCTATAATTGAGTTCTTAGGAAAAATGAATTCACTTTCAGCTATTTCTTCTTTATAAAAACTGAAATTAAGGAATGGATATGTTTCTGAATTTAGTTTTAGTTCAGGAGCAGATATAAATGAATTTAAAATTTCTGTACCCTTTGAGCTCACAAAATATAAAGTTTAATTTTGAAATTAATTGTGTGAAATTATTACGCTCGAAATGTCCAGGCAATAAAACGACTCTGTTTGTTGCCTTGTTCCATCTCGACTATTTTCACTTCAGCAGGTTTAGTTTTATTGATGGCCCTTTTGATGTTTTTTAAATTATCTTTCTGTGAAACGATAGCAGTAAACCATTGGACTTGATTTTTGAATGGAACACTTTCTTCAGCCATTTTTTTTATAAATCCTTCTTCACCGCCTTTATACCACAATTCATTGCTAAGTCCTCCAAAGTTTTTAGTGCTTTCTTCATCTAGCTTCAGGTTTTTGAATTTCCGTAAATTGTTTTTTTCGGCATCAGTGCTATTTTTAAAAAACGGTGGATTACAAACCACTACATCAAAATAGTCGGTTGGTTTAATAATATTTACCAGAATAGTGCTTTTAAATTGTTGATGACGCAATTTGATATCTTTTAAGTCCGTGTTCTTGTCTATAATTTCCTGTGCATTGCGCAACGAATCGAGATTTACTTCGGTTGCGGTACATTTCCAGTTAAAATGGCGAGTTGCAAGTATAGGATAGATTAAGTTGGCTCCTGTGCCTATGTCTAGCAAGTGGATGTCTTTCTTGGGAAGTAAGTCCGCTACGTGCAATAGGTAGTCTAAACGCCCAGGAACAGGCGGACAGAGATTATTGTCGGGGATATTCCAATAGGAAATTCCAAAATGTTCTTTTAGCAAGGCAGTATTAAGCGCCTTGACCGCCTCGTGGTTTCCGAAATTAATTGTTTTGTTGCAGTGTTCGTTTATTGAAACGAATGGCTTTAATGGTGGATGGTTTGCTACAAGGTCTTCAAAATTGTAGTCTTTAATAAATGGGTTTTTGGGATGCACAAGTAGTTCTTTAGAATGGTAAAGATACTACTATCAGTTTGGAACCAACCAGTCTAAACTCTTTGTTCTGAATTTTTTAGTAATTCGGTTTGAGCTTTACTTTCTTCATTAGCTATTATTACGTTTTTAACAGCTCTAAATGTTATGTCTTTAGCCTCGGCGTACGAAATATTATAAACACGATCCACATTTCTGAACTCCTCTGGAAATTGTGACAAAAGAGAATTGTAATAAACATCTAATTGCTTTTTCGTAGGTAACTCGTATTTCAGTTTAAGTTGAAAACGTCGTAACAATGCGATGTCAATAACTTTGGAATGGTTGGTGGCGGCAATCAGTAATGTGTCGTTTGGAAGTTCGTCGATTAATTGAATTACTGTGTTCACCAATCGTTTCATTTCAGCAGAATCGTTGTCGTCATGGTCGCGCAGTCTGCCGATAGAATCAAATTCGTCTAGAAACAAAACAGCTTTTTCACGAATTGCTTTTTTAAAGACTTCAGTTATATTTTTTGAAGTTTCACCCAAGCGGGAAGAAACTATAGTTCCCAAATTCAAGATTATTATTTTTTTGCCTAGTGCTTGTGCAATGGCTTTGGCAGTAGTTGTTTTACCGCAGCCTGTATGACCAAATAAAAATATTTTATTGTCCACAGGAAGCTGAAACTGGTTTAGAATGGCCACGTATTTAAATTCCTTTAAAAGCTGTTTTAAAGAACCTTTATTTTCATCACTTAAATGAATTTCCTCCAAACTGAGGGGTGTTTCGTTAGAATTGATAATATAATCTGATAGTGCCATTTTGCCTCCTGTTTAAGGCCGCAAAAATACGAACCTTTTTACATGAAGCTTGACTTTTCTTAGTAAGAAATTTGGTTATATCGATGTACATTTTTTTAACACTAATTGTTTTTCGTTATTAATTTCACATACTTGTTTGTTCAAGTGGTTAAACAAAAAAATTGATATCTTGAGAATTCAAACTTTAAAATCCATTTCTATAAAAAAGAGATATTCAGCTGGCTACATTAATAAACCGATTGAATTCTATAATATTTTGTATCTTAAACTTTCAATTTTAAAGATTTAGAATATGAAAAAATTACTTGTAGTTGTATTTGCTTTAGGAGGTCTTTCTGTTTTTGCTCAATCAAAAATTCTCCCTGCTGAAATTCAGATAAAAATGGCTATTCAAGCCGCTCCAGAGATGTATCAGGATGAGGCTACTGTTTTAGGATATAATAAAAACGGTGAACTGGTTACGCTTCGGGAAGGAACGAATGGCCTGATTTGTCTTGCAGACGACCCCAATAAAGATGGAATAAGTGTAGCTTGTTATGGAGTAGAATTGGAATCGTTTATGGCTCGTGGTAGACAGTTGAAAGCCGAAGGCAAATCTGAGGTGGAAAAACGTGAAATCCGTAAACAAGAAATAGATGCAGGGAAACTTAAAATGCCTTTAGAACCAGCAATGGTCTATGTGTTGGGCGCCGAGGAAAGTAATTTAGATACCAAAACCGGGGAATTGGCAAACAGCAGAATCCGATATGTGCTTTACAAGCCTTATATGACTGGCGAAAGCACTGGATTGCCTACAAAGCCACAAGCACCCGGAATGCCTTGGTTGATGGATGCCAATACACATCGTTCACATATAATGATTTCGCCAGCGAGCGCTAATAAATAGTCGTTAAGAACTTATTGGCGGAATTAATTTGCTTTTGATGAGGTAATTAAATGTCTCGGATTAATTATACGAAACGTGCCGAATAAATTTTATTGATGTGAGGAAGGGTTTAGTCTGGAGCTATACAATTATTAACTAATGTATAGAGTGATTCTAGAATAGAACCCCTTCTTTTTTATAAGCCATAGTTTAGTTATAGAAAAATTGTACATAATTCATTAAAACCCATCAAAATCCCTAATGTAGAATTCGGGTTTTTTAATGGTTTTTTTTTACAATGAAGTATCTATAAACTCTTCAAAAAATCTTTAAAATCTTGGCGATTGTAGTCGGCCATTCCTTGATGGGTAAAAACCAAATTTCCTTTTGAATCAATGATGTAGGTAGTTGGAATACTATTCGTGTTATACATCTGTGGTAAACGACCTATTACTTTGTGAACTTCAAAATCAAAGTTTTTTCTGTCTTTAAACTGAATTGCCTTTTCAAACTTTTGGTCAAAGGAAATCATCAGTACTTCAATTTTATCTTTGTCAATGTCGTTATACATAGCATTAATACTTGGCATTTCCGCTACACAAGGAGGGCACCAAGTAGCCCAAATGTTAATAAAAATAACCTTGCCGCGATATTGCTCCATTGTTACTTTTTCTCCTTTTGAATTAATCAAAGTCATATTAAAATCGGCTTTTGTTACTAAATTGTCAACTGCAGTGAGTTCTTTTTCAACTTGAGCTACGTCTGGGTTCATCGCTCCGGTTGCTAACAAGCCGCGTTGAGCGAAACCAATTACTTCGGTATGGAGGCCAGATATATATAGACCGAGAATAATGACTCCAAATATGCCGTATTCAATCAGGTTCTTTTTAAGTTTTTTGTTCATAACTGTTTTTATTGAGTTTATTACTAATTAGTGTCGCCTTAAAATCTTTTGTTTTTGGGAATTAATTGATTTTTAAATTAAAAAAATGTTTCACGCAAAGGACGCTGAGCCAATCGCTAAGTTCGCCAAGAGATAAACTATTTTAAATTAAGCTTTGCGATTCTTTTGTGCTTTGGTTGGTATAATACATTGTTTCTAACTGATTTGTTAATTGAGTTTTAATATTTGGCTAAAGCCCATTTTGGTTTCAACTTTTAACCACGGGCTAAAGCACCGTGGCTATTCATTATTACCTTTTTGAATAACCCCGTGCTTTAGCTCGGGATAATAAATAAAAAGCTGTTGGCTTTAGCCAAACTACTTCAGAGATCGAAACATGGTTGAACATAGGCAATTCAAGTTATTTAAATCTCGTATTCTTGGACGCGCTTAATCGAGGAACTTACGTAACGTACAGATTGTTACCTGAAAATATAATCCGTTCCCGGAACAGTAGAAAACGAAACCTCCCCTAAATAATCGCAATAAGCACGTCCGTCCAATTTTGGATTTATAGGCGAATGTAAGCTTAGGTATTCCTCTACGACTTCGTGAATAGTGTAGTCCTTAGTTTCTACGTCAATTACACCAGACATTCGACACAATACATCTTCCGGGTCGCCAGGTCGCTCACAGGCAGAGATGGTGTAATATCTGCTTTCGTCTAGCGGCGCTCCGTTCACCTCAATTGATTTTATTCGCTGGTTTCTGTCGTTCTGACTGCTGAATTCTACTTTCATGCCTGAAAAACGCACCAGCCATCCTCCAAAACGCTCGGTTGCATTTCGAGCAAAAGCATTGTGCATTTCCTTTTCGAGCCACATTTTTATTTGTTTTCCAGTTGCTTTTCCAGTCTTTACAGGTTCGTTTACTGGTAACAGATTCCAAAGATTTGCTCGGGTAATCGGGGCGGGTTTTCCATTTTCAGGCACAATAGGATTCCCAAATCGGAAGCCGTTTGAAATAGCGATATCGGCACCTGTTTTCCACCTTGCAGCATCGGTAACAAGGTTGTCTGTTGGGTTTTCCACAGTTAGGTATCGATACATTGGTGCGTTGGTATATCCAACTACAGTTTCCAGATTTTCTTTATAAGGTGCTTTGTTTTTATCAATTATGGCTTGAATTTCCGGGTCGGAGGCGTATATTTCTGGATCTACATCGATTAATTCGTAATCGTCTTTCACCAATTTGTTGTCGACAAAATATAAATTCAGTTTTCCAACAAAAGATCCAAAAGCACCAGGTTCAGTAACCTTTGCATACTTTCCTTGTATCATTTCGCGCACTCTTTCGTGAGTGTCATTTCCTAAAATATAATCCACATTTTCGGCGATGGGATTGCTTGCAAGGGCTACTTGTTTGTAAATTCCAATGTGTGTAACCAGGAACATCACGTCTATTTTTTCTTCAATTTTCACTTTATCGATAAGTTCTTTTACGCTGTTATCGACTTGGGTGAAATTGATTCCTTCACTGAAAATAGGGTTTTGTCTAACCGGAACATCTGGATCGTTGATGCCAATAAATCCCAATCGAACGCCATTGATTTCTTTTACTAAATAGGAAGGATATAGATTCTCGTCGGTTTCATCGTGTAGCATATTTTGAACAATTGTAGGGGTTTCAAAACGCTCATAGATATCGAGCATTTTATCTTTCCCGTAGATAACTTCCCAATTGCCAGGAATCAATACGTCGTATCCCATGTTTTTTATAACATCCACCATCACTTCTCCTTCAGAATGGGCTACATAACCGCTTCCTTGAATTAAATCCCCACCATCAACAATAATGGTGTTGTCTAGATTTTTCTTTCTTTCAACATCAAATAAAGTTTTGATGTTTGCCAAACCGCCACGTTCTTTAAATACAATTTCTTCATTTTCCCAAAATAGTTCAGGATGTGGGTCTAATTGACCGTGAATATCGGCAGTTTGAAGGATTGTTATTTTCAAGGTGTCTTGTGAATTTAGCGCTAATTGGGTGTTTTTTCCAACGGTGTTCTGACAGGAAAAAAGCATAGCTGCGCCAGCCATAATAGCTACGGCTGTAAAAATATTATTGATTTTCATTTTGAGTTTTTCTTAAAGATTTAATGTTTTGTACCCCTTTTTCTGAAGCTGTAAAGCATACAGAAATGCGTTTTCTACCAGCGTGATTTCCTCAGGGATAGTGGCGAGGTCTATTTTTAATCGTTCAATTGACATCTGGCAAACAAAGAGCTTTACATTGAATTCTTCAGCTAGTTTTAGGTTTTCCTTGAAGCTATCGTTACTCAATTGTTTCACTTTGCTGCCATAGAACACAATTTGAAATTCTCCTTCACGGCTTTCATTTTGAGCGGCCATTAGAATAGGTTCAATTTGATCTATGTTTGAAGTTAAAATCACAAAATTTGTGGTTTCAAATTTCTGTTGTGCCGTCACGCCCAGACTCAGAAATAGTATTATAATCGCAATCGAATTTTTCATGATTTAATTTTTTAGAATTTTATAGAAAAAGATATAGGACTGTAAAATCCCGATAGATTTTTTCTAAAGCTCTAGGCTTAAATATCCTTTCTTTTGTAGTTCCATATTGTGTAGAATTCCGTTCTCTACAATTTTTACATTTCCAGGTATTTTTTCAGGATTTACATCAAATTTTTTCAATGAAAATCCACACGCCAGAATGTTTACTCCTAACATTTCAGCTTCTTTTAAATGTTTCTCCATTTTCTGTTCATCGGTCATTTCGCCTATATCTTTTCCGCAGATAATAACTTCAAATTGACCAAATTGCTTTTTGTCCTCCTTTGCCAAGTGTGCGGCGGCAAGTAGAATGGGATATAATTGATCTACTTTTTTAGTCATCACAACATAATTATAGGCTGCTGGATTTTCATTTTTGGTAGCCATACTGCTTGCGCTTTTTTGTGCGTTTGCAGACATAAGTACAAAGGATAATATTAGGGTTGAAAGAATTGTTTTCATAGTTTTTGTTTTTTAATTGTTTTTATGTCGTTTAAAATAAAGAATAATAGACCACCTGCGATGGCAATATTCTTAAATAAAGGTCCTAGAGTAGTAATTTGTCCTACTTGGATAGTAATTGAAATGGGAATTAGAATGGCGAGCAACACAATTGCAGCCCAGCGAGTTTTAAATCCTATCATAAAACTGAAACCAGCGATAAGCATTGCTATGCCTGAGAGGATTACTAAAAGCTCTAAATTCCCGAAAATTGCAGCAAACCCTTTAAATTGAGCCGCTTCTATACGAGAAACGGTTTTTTCAATTTCGATTAAGTGATTTAGACCTGCCACCAAAAAAATACCGCTTACCAAGATACGAAGCAACTGAACGCTGCGCCAACTCACCGTGAGTGTCGAATTCATCTGAGAAAGATTTTAAAATTGTGAATACTGACTTTGGATAATAAGTCGAGGATCTAATGCTATAGTCCAAGGGCTTTATTCCCAAAGAAAATGTTTAAAATAGAAACGAGGTGGATCAAACTAGACGCGCGGAGGAATATAGAAGCGTTTCGAAAATAGTTCAGAATACAGTTCGTCGTTGAAAATGTAATTCTTGAAGTTGTCTTCTGCTAGAATAAGTGTGAAAGATGGATTCTTGAAGTCAATAACTGTAGTGCAAATAACAGGAATTTCCAAAGCCTGTGCTAATTCATATTCTATCAGTGTAGTATCTCCTCCCGTATTAGAGGTTTTTAATTTCTTGCAAAACGGATTTACAACGGCGATCTTTTCTCCAGACAATAATCCGAGTAAGTTACCAGAATTGGCAACAAACAGGTTTACCAGGAAAAGTCCTGTCAACAAAAAAGCTATGAGGTTCTTTTGTTTCATTAAGGGCAAAACTAACGATTATATAGAAACTGAGTGTAACTTAGGTTACAGAAGAGGGTTTTTTTAATGTGAGAGTTGAGAAGTGAGACGTAAGAATTAAATATTTTCAGGTTTTATTTGGAAGCTTATAGTGAGTTTATAAATGTCTTTATTGTTACACTTACTATCCTTGACTTAGACAAAGTACTTTTGTAAGCTTCCCTTTAAACCGAACTGTTTAAAAGTAGAATAATTATCTTAATTTTAAACAGTATTATGAGACGAAGTAAATTTTCACCACAA
>NZ_FNNS01000050.1 GCF_900106795.1 Aequorivita viscosa
GATGACAACACCGATGGGTTACAGATATTCGATTTAACCGTTCGTGAGTTGGAGATGTTGGGAGCTATGGATCCGACCCAGTATGATTTTTATTATTATGAAGTTGAGGTAGATGCTATTACAGCGGGTCAGAACGCATTAGAGACCCCTGATTTTTCAGGAGCCATTCCTGCGCCGACCGCGTATCAAAACACGACCCCTTTCCAGCAGACCATTTATGTTTTGGCAGTCGGTAATGCTTTGAACACCGCTCCCTATAATGGAGGCGAGGGCTGTTTTGACATTGTACCATTAGAATTGTTTGTCGATCCCTTACCAACCGCAATTCAGCCATTGCCCTACGAGCTATGTGATGATTTGGCCAGTGGTAGCAGCAGCGATCAGATAAGCATTTTCAATTTGACCACCCGTAACGCAGAGATTACTGGGGGCGATAACACCCTATCGGTAACTTGGTTTGAGACCTATGCCGATGAGGCGATGGACAACCCAATCGCTACCCCAAGAGCCTATCAAAACCGTGAGATCCCTCCAGCGCCCTTGAACCCAATGACCATTGTGGCGCGAGTGACCAATACCTTTGGCTGTTCGGTTACCGTGACCCTTACCTTAGTGGTGAACCCATTGCCAGTTCC
The DNA here is from genome assembly GCF_900106795.1 of Aequorivita viscosa. GTDB lineage: Bacteria > Bacteroidota > Bacteroidia > Flavobacteriales > Flavobacteriaceae > Aequorivita > Aequorivita viscosa. Next base: position 636 of record NZ_FNNS01000050.1, read on the forward strand.
TGCCGTTCCGACCCCATTAGAGGTCTGTGATGACGACAACAATGGTTTTGCCGCCTTTGACCTCACCGAGAAAGACCGGGAGATCACCAATGGCGAGCCCGATGTAAGCATTCGTTACTACACCACCCGTGCCCTAGCTGAAATAGGCGCACTTACAGATCAGATAGTAGGGCTGTACACCAATGACAACCCATTCAACGATTTTGTTTGGGCCCGCGTAGAGAACAATACCACAGGTTGCTACGCCATTGTTCCGTTGGAACTTATAGTAAACCGCATTCCAGATGCCCCAGCCCCTGGTTTTGGAGACCTTGTTTCCTGTGATTTAGGAACAGGATCGGGAGCCGAGTTTGACCTTACACAGAACAGTGAATTTGTATATGGCACCCAATCACAGGACTTCATCATTACCTTCCACACAAGTTTCGAAGACGCCGAATTGGGAGAAGATGAAATTGGCACCCCTACCGAATACACCAGCACAGGCCAGACCATCTGGGTACGCCTAGAAAATGATGTTACCGGCTGTTTCCGTATCAGTAGCTTTGAGCTGATAGTTTCAGGTTTACCTGCAGTAATAGCACCAGTAGATATGCAGCGCTGTGACGATTTAGCGAGCGGTAGCGATACCGATGAGGTAGCTATGTTTAACCTAAACAGCAATAACGCCACTATTACTGGCGGAAACCTGGCCCTTACCGTTCGATACTATGAAAGCGTAGAAGACCAGGAAAACGGTATATTCATTACCAATCCAACAACCTATACCAACCCAAGAGATGGAGGTGGTCAAGGAATCACCCCGCACACCCTACAGGTAAGTGTTTTCAAAGCCGATGGATGTGCCTCCACAACTACACTCACATTGGTAGTATTGCCCGTGCCACGCGCAATAACCCCAACCCCTTTAGTAGCGTGCGATGACGACAATGATGGTTTTGCCGAGTTTGACCTTACCGAGAAAAACGATGAGATCGCCAATGGCGAGCCAAACCTGACCATTCGTTACTATACCACTAGGACGTTAGCCGAAATCGGAGACCCATTGAACGAAATCGTAGGCTTGTATCCAAACGACACCCCATTTACCGATATGGTTTGGGTCCGAATAGAGAACGCCGATACCGGATGTCACGTTATCCGTGAACTGGAACTTATCGTAAGTCCAATTCCCGATGCGCCAACAGCAGGCTTTGGTGATCTTACCGCCTGTGATGTAGATGGGGGCGGCAGTGCAGAGTTTGACCTGACAGAAAATGCAGAATTCATTTATGGTACTCAATCCCCGGACTTTATTTTAACGTATCACACATCCCAAGTTGATGCAGAAAACGGAGACGATGCAATAACAGATCCGGAAGCATATGCCAGTACGGGAGAGACCATTTGGGTACGCTTGGAAAACAATGAAACCGGTTGTGTGCGCATCAGCAGTTTCGAGTTAATTGTAGGGGTATTCCCAGCCATTGTAGAGCCTATGGATATGGAGCTATGCGACGATTTGGAAAGTGGCAGCGATACCGATGGTATATCCATATTCAACCTTACGAGCAACAACACCACCATTACCGGCGGCAATGCTTCCTATAGTGTGCGTTATTATGAAACAGTTGCCGATCAACAGAACGACAACCCGATTACCAACCCAAGCGCCTACACCAACCCAGTAGATGGCGCGGGTCAAGGTATTAGTCCATATACACTACAAGTAAGTGTTTTCAGTCCCGACGGATGTACAGCGACCACCACCTTAACATTGGTCGTGCTTCCAGTGCCAAGAGCAACAACGCCAACCCCATTGGTTATGTGCGATGATGACAACGATGGTTTTGCTGAGTTTGACCTAACAGAAAAAGACGATGAGATCTCCAATGGCAATCCAGCCGTTGTCCTGACCTATCACGAGACCCTGTTCGATGCCAACAATGGAACCCTGCCATTGGCATCACCGTTCCAGAACATTGTGGCCTTCTCGCAAACAATTTATGTGCGGGCAACTTTCAATGCCCCTCCAAATACCACTGGCTGTTATACCGTGGTACCCCTGGAATTGATTGTATCCCCAGTTCCAGTTGTACCAATAGACCTTCCGGACCTAGTACTTTGTGACCCAGACGGAGATGGCTTTGCAGACTTTGACCTTACCGTTCAGGAAGATTTGATTTATGGCGATCAAGACCGTGGTCAATTAGTGTTAACGTACCACATCAATCAGGCTGATGCAGATACAGGAGACGATCCAATTACCACTCCAGAGTTGTACACCAACACCTCAAACCCCCAAGATATATTTGTTCGATTGGCCTATACAGATGGAGAAGAATGTTATGCCACTGGCCACTTCACTTTAATAGTGTCCGATGGGGTAGCTATTGTAGACCCAATGCCATTAGAAGTTTGTGATGACCTAGGTGAGCCGAACGATATGCGTGCAACCTTTAACCTTACATTGAAAAATGCAGAGATAACAAATAACATCCCGGGACTAGGAGTTAGTTATTTTGTTAGCGAACAAGATGCAATAGACAATGTAAACAGAATTGATCCGGACTGGGCATTCGAGAACACAGAAAACCCACAGCGTATCTTTGTACGGGTGGTAGATGGCAACAGCGAATGCGTATCGTACACCACTTTGCTCTTACGTGTAATTCCAAACCCGCAGCCAGCAGTACCAAGCCCGTTTATTCTTTGTGACGACAATATTGTAATAGGGCCAGGGCCGGACGATGGAGTAGAGGTATTCGATTTAACCGAAAAAGCAGCAGAAATACTGCAAGGCGCCAATTGGGACTTAGGGTATTTTGAAAGCTACGATGCAGCCTTGGAAAACACCGGTGCGATACCAAACCCAGACAGCTACGAAAACACCAGCAGTCCACAGATTATTTATGTTCGCGCAACCAATGCAACCACAGGATGTTTTGAGATAGTTGAATTGGAACTGATTGTAAACCCATTGCCAGATGACACAGTAGAAGTAAGCCCTTATGTTATCTGTGAACTGGATTCAGATGGAGTCGCGTTGTTTGATTTAACCACCAAGATCCCTGAGATTCTTGGAGACCAGCAATTGCCATCAGAATTTGAAGTAGCATTCTACCTAGATCCTGTAGATGCGGCAAACGATTTCAACAGGATATTGAACGTAACCGAGCATCAGAACCGTGATTTAACTGGCGCGCCCGAAAACCCACAAACCATTTATACAGGAATTAAGTATATCAACAGCGAGTGTCGTATTGGCGGGGTCCAAAGCTTCGATTTGATAGTACAAGAAGGTGTAATAGCAACCGCTCCTGCCGAGCCGTTCGAGATATGTGACAACACCCCTCCGAGTGATGGTTTTGCGGAGTTTGATTTAGAAGACTTCAGCAACCAACAAGTAATGGACCTAAGGAACGGGATTCTTTCCGGTCAAGACCCTGCCATATATTCGCTTAACTTCTATGAAACCCTAGAGAATGCGAATGCAGGTACAAACCCGATTGTATTTCCATATACCAATACCATCAACCCTCAGGTAGTTTATGCACGGGTTGCAAACGAAGACAACCTTTACGAGCCTAGATGTTCTGAAGTTGTAGAAGTGATATTAAAAGTACGGGAATTGCCGTTAATTACTTTTGATGATGTTTATGGACTATGTGTAGATGCCAATGGCAACCCAATAGCAGGCGAAGATGGAGTTTCCCCTCCAGTTATCGACACAGGATTAGATCCAGGCCTTTACACATTTGAATGGATGTTCGAAGGCGTATTGTTGCCAAACGGGGCTGGGCCATCTATTGTAGCC
>NZ_FNNS01000034.1:0-9457 GCF_900106795.1 Aequorivita viscosa
TGCTAACCAATAATTGCTCCCCGTTTAATTTTGGTGCATTGATGTAGAATGTGTCTCCATTCAATGGGTTAGGGTAGAGGCGAATACCTGAAAGCAAGCTGTTGTCATCAACTCCAAGACGTTGCTCTGTTCTTATAGAGAAACGGTCTGTTGCAATGCTCAACGAATTGTTTGCGTCTACAGAGAAACTGTAAACATTATCTCCTGCCTCTAATATTGTGCTTGTACCTGTAAAGTGATCATCAAGGTAAAGAACAGTGCTATCCAAACCATCAACAATAACTTTTAAAGTATATTCAGATTGTTGGTAACCTGTTGTGTACATTGAATACACCTCAGCTGCTTGTGGCATATCTCTTTGTTCGATACTCAAGTAAGTTCCGTTGTGGTCAATACCTAAGTTTTCGTAGAAGTTCATGGGCTTTACAGCATCAGCAGTTGTAAGCTCGTTGTTGTTTCCTTCTGCAAAGATAATTCCGAAGCTATCGTGTAGTGATCCTTCATTGTTGAAGTTTTCAGTAGTATATAATTGTACAGTCAACATATCATTCATTGTTGCTGGACGGCTTGTAGCTGTAAAATTCCCTGGCGCTTTGTCACTTTCGTTAAAGACAACCGAAGAAGCGCCGGCCGCTAAAGTCGCTACTTGTGCTCCCTGTCCTGGTTGTAAGAACTGGTTGGCAACAGAGCCAGATGTGTTTGTTCCTTCAGGAAGCATTACGGTAACATACGATCCGTGAGCTCCAAGTTCAGAATCATATACATAGTAATGACCAGGGTTTAGGTTTGTAGAAGCAGCAAATACACTATTAACATCTACCGCACTTTGGTATGGGTTACCAAACATTAAAATATCTCCTGCATTTGAAGTTGCATAGTTCTGAGTGCTAGTTCCAGTAAACAATGAACCTGTAGCACGAAGTACAGTTTCACCAGCAGCTAAATCATTAGTTAAGTCAATACTTCTGTCGCCACGAACAAACAATAAATAAGCATCACCGGCCGTCAATGTATTTACATCAGTATTTGCAACTGCTTCAAACATTTGTGCAGCTACATTCACACTGAACATAGAATAGTTTCCTGTAATTGTACCGTCAAAACCATTCATTTGGTCAGTTGTAGCACCTGTAATATGTGTTCCAAAACCTGGATTTGGATTGTCGGTATTGCTAGTAGCACCTTCTTGCCAGTTATCGTGGATAGTAGAAGTGGTAGTAACCGCGCTACTTATCATTCTATAAGAACGCTTGTTTTTCATGTAACGCTCAACTGTTACATCTCCTGTTATAGAAGAAGTTCCAAGTACTTCCGCCAATTCTCCGTTGCTTGTTGCAGTGCTAACAAATACAAGCGATCCGTTGTTGATGATGTCTCCAGCAATACTAAGTACGCTTTCAACGTTTAAAGTTGCTCCTTCATTGATAGTGATATTACGAGCTTCTACATCTGAAGTAAAAGTAGCAACACCGTCACTAACAACTATGTCATCAGCACTAGTAGATACACCACTAGGATCAAAAGGACTCCAAGCACCGCTTGAATATACATAACCTTCCATTTCTTGAATATCAAGATTAAAATCCCTTAGTCGAATACTTCCAGAACCGCTGGTCATTTCAAACTTGATACGACCGTTAGCTCCATTTAAAGATGACAAATCGATCAATTGTTCAAAAGTAGTATAGTTACTGCTTTCAATAGCAAAAGTAGTTACCGTAGTATAATTAACACCATTGTCATCGGATACGGAAACGGTTAGTTCTCGACCTGATCCAGATCCGTACGTTCTCATAGAAGCACTTACGACTAAAGCATTATAATTTGAAAAATCAATAGCAGCAGTAGTCATACTACCAGTTAGGTCTATTCTTAAATAATTTGTTATTGCAGTGTTATTGAATATAAAACCATAACCAACTGCTTCGTCGTAATCTGTTTGGCTTCCAAAAGCATTAGAATAAGGTATTGTGAAAGGAAGTGGGTCCTCAACAGTATAAGATTGCTCAGGGCTATTTGAAGTTTCAGGCGTTTCGTGAGCGTCTGTGGCTTGAATTTCGTAATAAACTGTTGTGCCATCTGCTTGTGCAGGAATAGCACTGTTTAGCATATACGTATCGCCAGCATCTAAACTCATTGCGATGATATTCGTTAAACTACCGCTTGTTGTTCCCCAATGTAGTTCTACTGAAGCAATGCCGTCACCATCTACGACATCTGCAATAACCATTACATCGTCTGATGAGGTAACTGTTGTGCTGCTTGGAGTTTGGTCTATGTTTGTAATAAACGGTCCTGTATTTCCTTCTCCTTCACCAAAAGCAGTCCAAGTAATATCATCGACAATTACTTGTTTGCTCGTAGTATTTCTAATTTCTATAGTAAAATCCCCTTCGATATTAATTCCAGAGACAGTAAAAATATGCTCGTCATAATCATCAAAAGCTGTTGAAGTACCTTGAGAAATACCGTTCACAAATAATTCAACCTGACGGTCACCACCACCTGTAAAACCTTTGTATAGCTTTACACTAAAGTCACCAATTCCATTTGGAATTAAGCTAGAAGTAACTTTGCTCTCATCGGCAACTCTTCTCAGCATTAATGCAGGAGCGGTAACACCTGTTGTACCGTTGTCATCGCGAGATTCTACATACGACCATGTAATTTCGTTATTTCCAATGAAAGAATTAGTTGAGTAACCACCACCTGCGTTTGAATTTGTAAAATCTTCAAGTCCCTGTGCCCACCCAATAGATGCGGCAAAAAACATTAGAACTAGAAAACCGCCAGTTTTTAGGCGTTTACGTAAAATTGAACCCATAATTTTTTTAAATTTTAATTAATATTTATAATTGTGCAAAGATATGAAATATAGTACGCCATTTTGCACTAAAACACAGGTTTGGACATTAATAACCTTTTAATAATGTAGCCAGTCTTTAGTAAGCATAGTTTACGCAAAACTTGTTTTTATTTTTTCATTCAAGGAGATGGTGTTGTGTGTTAATGGCTAGTTGTTTTAGAGACGGTTCATGCTTTATACAGCTTCTTTATATATTCGAGGTTTCTTTGAGGATCGTTCAAGAATCCTTCGTAAAAACGCTGATTTCTTGAAGATGTCTCGAAGGAATCTCGAACAAGGTTAGAGGAAAACACGAGTAAAAGATGAGGGAGTGTCGATGGATTCGGGCGCGAATTACACTGTTTTTTTTGAGAATTTCGCTCACTATCTTGACACAGCAGGACATTTAAACAAATCTCGGAACATTCAAAAAAAGTAGTGTTTTAAAAACCCAAAAATTCAAATCCCAAATCCCATTCCTTGAATGCCGAAATGAAAAAAGAACCCATTACAGGTTCTTTTCTCATTTTAATCAACTTAACATTAACCAAAATAACTAACATTTTTGTTTGCTGAAGTATATGTTGGCTTCAGCAATTACTCTTTTATCAATCTAAGCGTACTAGTTTCTTCACCGTGTTTTAAAGTAACTAAGTAAACCCCAGATGCAATATTCTCGCCCATTGGTACTGTTACTGTGTTTGCACGGCAGTCTAAAGTCTGCTTATAGATATTTTTCCCCATTAAATCGCTAATGCTAACTGACAATTGCTCTCCGTTTAATTTTGGTGCCTTGATATAGAATGTATCTCCGTTCAATGGGTTAGGGAAGAGGCGGATGCCTGAAAGTAGGTTGTTGTCATCAACTCCCAAGCGTTGTTCTGAACCTATTGAGAAACGGTTGGTTGCAATACTCAACGACTTGTCACCATTCACAGTAAAACTGTAGGTGTTTTCTCCAGTTTCTAAAAGTGTACGCGTTCCTGTGAAGGAATCAATAAGATAGAATTCGGTAGTTTCTAATCCATCGATAACCATTTTAAAGGTGTAATTGGTGTGTTGATAACCAGAAGTGTATAACGAATATTCTTCGCCCGCTTGTGGCATTTCTCTTTGTTCGATACTCAAGTACGTTCCGTCGTGGTCAATACCAAGGTTTTCGTAAAAGTTCATTGGCTTTACAGCATCAGCAGGGGTGAGGCTGTTGTCGTTTTCTTCAGCGAACACAATTCCGAAACTATCGTGTACCGATCCTCCATTGTTATAGTTTTCGTTAGTATATAATTGTACGGTTAGCATATCGTTTGCTAACAATGGGCGATTGGTTGCCGTAAACTGCCCTGGAGTTTTATCGCTTTCTTTAAACACTACAGATGAGGTGCCCGCTGCAGCGGTTGCTACCTGAGCGCCTTGCCCTGGTTGTAAAAAATGACTTGCAGCAGAACCCGAGGTGTTTGTTCCTCCCGGAAGCTCGATTGTTACATAAGCCCCATTATCTCCAAGGGTTGGGTCGTAAACATAATACATATTAGCGTTCAGGTTGGAGGAATTAGCAAACACCGTATTTATGTCAACTGCACTCTGATATGGATTCCCAAACATCACAAAATCTCCCGCGTCTTCTGAAGCAAAATTTTGGGTTTGTGTGCCAGTAACTAGTGAACCCGTGGCGCGAAGCACGGTTTCGCTAGAGGCTAAGTTGTCTCCAAGATTAATGGCTCTATCTCCTCTAACAAATAACAGATACGGACTTCCTGCTGTTAGGGTGTTTGCATCGGTATTTGCAATTGCTTCGAATTGTTGGGTAGCTACATTTACAGTAAACATTGAAGGGTTTCCTGTGGTAGTGCCGTCAAAGCCGTTTTGTTGGTCTATGGTGCTGCCTGTAATGTGTGTTCCATAACCAGCTACAGGATTATCCATATTGCTAATTGCACTTTCCTGCCAGTTATTGTGAATAGAGGTATTTGTAGTAACCGCAGGACTCACCATTCTGTAAGAGCGCTTATTGCTCATATAACGATGCACGGTAGCATCACCGGTAATATTTGAAGTTGCTCCCATAGCAGCCAATTCTCCATTACCAGTAGCAGTGCTCAGAAAAATTAGATCACCATTAATTTCGATGTCTTTCACAGCTTTAATAGTGGTGCCCTCAGAAACGGTAAGCGTAGCTCCTGTGTTTATTTCAATGCCACAAGCGTTTATGCTTCCAAGTGTAGTGTTGTAATCATCGGCAAAAATAGCTTTCTTGCTGGGGGTAGGGGTGCCATTGCTCCATCCATCAGCTAGTGTATAGGTAGTAGTTTCAGAACAAAAGTTGCAACCTGATTCGCGACCTCCATCAAAAATATTCCAACCATAAGTAGTTATAATAGCTTGTCGTTCTATTGAGCTTGTACAGTACTGGCTATTTCCGCCATCAAATGTTACATTGTTTTGCAGGGGCAAGGCACTCCAACCAGTAAGTAAGGCGTCATAATTGGCAGTAGATAAGGTTGCGCCAAGAAACATCCAGGTCATATCCATAACGTTCGATACATCCCAGCTTCCGATGTTCTGATCGAAGGCATTAGCTTCATAAAACATCATCCCCATATCTGTTACATTGGCTACATTCCAGTTTCCAATATCTTGGTTAAAGACCTCTGCATGATGAAACATTCTATACATATTTGTTGCATTTGATACATTCCAGTTTCCTATGCTTTGGTTGAAGGCAATGGCATACGAAAACATCTCAGTCAAATCCATTAGACTGGACACATTCCAGCTTCCAATGTTTTGGTTAAAAACAGCTGCTTGGTAAAAAATGAATGACATATCTGTTACGCTCGATACATTCCATCCACCAATATTTTGATTGAAGGTAGAGGCATAATAAAACATTTTACTCATATTTGTTACGTTAGTTACATTCCAACTTCCAATATTTTGGTCGAAGTCATAGGCATACCTGAACATATTGCTCATATCTGTAACATTTTCGACATTCCAGTTTGAAATACCTGAATTGAAAGAAGCAGCATCTTGAAACGTGGACACCATGGTGTTGACATTGCTTACATCCCAATCATTCAAATCTGAATTGAAGTTTGTACACCCAAAAAACATGGAATTAAAACTAGAATTGGCAGCCAATACGGGCGCATCTGTAGCAGATTCTGTGGTTAAATTTGAGCAACCTTTAAAGGCACTATCCATTCCCTGCCACACCTGCGTGCCCCATTGCTCAATGGTCAACAGTTTTTGGTCGTTGATGGCAATGCTATTTGCACTACCAAACTGGATAGCAGGAAAATCCCCAGTAATAGAAACCGTGTATATGCCAGCCGTGGTATATTGATGGGTAGCATCCGTAGTTTGAGCGGTAGAAATGTTTCCATCGCCCCAATCTACCGTATAGTTGTAGCCTGAAACATTTGAATTTGTAGGGATGGTAATGCTTTCATTGGCAGTGGTGGTTTGCCAAGTGGTAATGAAGGCACTTGTAGGTTCCATTGAGCAGTTAAGACCGCCATCGGTAATTGTCCATCCGTATGTATCAATGAGTTCTTGGCGTTTTATATCGGCTGTGCAATATTGGTTGGTTCCGGCTCCAAAGGGTACATTGTTGGGGATGTCGTCTATACCATCACCGGCCACACCGCTACTATCGGTTGCCCAGCCAATTAGAATGGCATCATAATTTGCTATTGATAGACTGGTACTCAAAAACATACCCTGCATAGCAGTTACATTGCCTACGTCCCAGTTGCCAATATTCTGATTAAAGGCAGTAGCCTCAATGAACATAGAGAACATCTTGGTCACGCTGCCCACATTCCAATTACCAATATCCTGATTGAATGCACTAGCCCCATAGAACATATAGCCCATACTGGTAACATTCCCCACGTTCCAATTCCCAATATCCTGATTGAATGCGGAAGCACCAGAGAACATAAATCCCATATCTGTTACGTTTACTACGTTCCAATTGCCAATATCTTGGTTGAAACTGGAAGGAGAATCAGATGCAAACATTCCATTCATATTTGTTACATTAGATACATTCCAACTACCGATATTTTGGTTAAAACTTAAAGAATTATAGAACATCCAGGACATATCCAAAACATTTGAAACGTCCCAATTTCCTATATTTTGGTTAAAGACGTTAGCATAAGAAAACATACTGCTCATATCCGTAACATTTTCTACATTCCAATTACTTACATCGCCGTTGAAAGCTGAAGCATTATCAAACATGCTATTTACATTGGTAACATTTTCTACATTCCAATTGCTTACATCGCCGTTAAATGTAGAAGCGCCCCTGAACATATTGCTCATATCCGTTACATTTGACACGTTCCAGTTGCTCAAATCTCTGTTAAAAATGGAGGCGTCTCTAAACATCCAGCTCATATCCGTTACATTTTCTACATTCCAATTGCTTACATCGCCGTTAAAACTACTAGCGCCATAAAACATAAAACTCATATCAGTAATGTTTGAGACGTTCCAGTTGCTCACATTTCCGTTAAAATTATTAGCTTCCGTAAACATTAAACTAATATCAGTTACCGCAGTTAGATTTGGTGAGTCTGTATAATTACCCTGTAAATTAGTACAGCCATAAAAAGCCCGTGTCATAGTAGTCCAGTTTCCAGTTCCCCACTGCTCAATAGAGGTGATTTTCTCTTTACTGCCAAAATTGTTAAAAAAAATAGCAGGAAAATCTCCAGTAATAGATACCGTATATGTGCCAGCCGTAGTATACGTATGGGTAGCATCTCCCGTTTGAGCGGTAGAAGTAGTGCCATCGCCCCAATCTACCGTATAGTTGTAGCCTGAAACAGCTGGATTTATTGGTATGGTAATGCTTTCATTGGCAGTGGTGGTTTGCCAAGTGGTTATGAAGGTATTTGTGGGATTAATGCAATTTGCATCAAAACCGCCATCGGTAATTGTCCAATTGTTTGGTGCGCTTGTTAATATATCCCTGGCGGCTGTGGCACAATAGGAGCTATTTCCTGCGTGAAAATTTACATTGGGCTGCAATGTCTGTGCGCTCCAGCCATTTAACAGGGCATCATAATTTGCAGTGGAGAGGGTTACTCCGATAAACATATCGGTCATATCAGTAACATTTTCAACATTCCAGTTACTAATATCGCTATCAAAAACACTGGCACTGTAAAACATATAGCTCATATCTGTAACATTTGCTACATTCCAATTGCTCACATCACCGTTAAAAGCTGAAGCATAAGAAAACATACCAAACATACTGGTAACATATGAAACGTTCCAATTGCTTATATCACCATTAAAATTACTAGCGCCATTAAACATAAAACTCATGTCAATAACATTTGAAACGTCCCAGTTGCTTACATCGCCATTAAAAGCAGAAGCACTGTTAAACATACCATACATACTGGTAACATTTGCAACGTTCCAATTGCTTACATCGCCATTAAAAGCAGAAGCGCTATCAAACATATTGTTCATTTCTATCACATTTGCGACGTTCCAGTTGCTCAGATCGCTATTAAAAACAATAGCATGCTCGAACATTGCAGACATAGAAGTAACATTGGAAACATCCCAGTTGCTCACATCGCCATTAAAAGCAGAAGCATACCTAAACATATACGCCATCAGAATAACATTGGATACGTCCCAATTGCTCAGATCGCCGTTAAAAGCAGAAGCACTGCCAAACATACCATACATACTGGTAACATTTGCAACGTTCCAATTGCTTACATCTCCATTAAAATCAGTGGCATTTCTAAACATATAGCTCATAGTCATAACATTTGCTACATTCCAGTTGTTCACATTACCATTAAAAGCGGTGGCAGATCTGAACATATTGCTCATATCCGTTACGGCAGTTAGATTTGGTGTATCTGTATAATTACCCTGTAAATTAGTACAGCCAAAAAATGCGTTATCCATTCCTTCCCAAATTTGTGTTCCCCATTGTTCAATGGTGTAAATCTTGTCTTTATCACCGATATTATTAAAATAGATAGCCGGAAAATCCCCAGTAATAGAAACCGTGAATGTGCCTGCCGTGGAATATTGGTGGGAAGCATCACCCGTTTGAGCGGTAGAAGTAGTGCCATCGCCCCAATCTACCGTATAGTTGTAGCCTGAAACAGCTGGATTTGTTGGTATGGTAATGCTTTCATTGGCAGTGGTGGTTTGCCAGGTGGTTATGAAGGCATCTGCGGGATTAATGCAATTTGCATCTAAACCGCCATCGATAACACTCCAATAATTCGGGCCGTTTGTTAATACATCTCTGGCAGCTGTGGCGCAATAGGTGCTGTTCCCGGCGTGAAAATCAATATTTGATTGCAATGTTTGTGTACTCCAACCTTCTAATAGGGCATCATAATTTGCTCTAGAAAGGGTTACTCCATGAAACATAAGTTCCATATGAGTAACATTGGTTACATTCCAATTACTTACATCGCCGTTAAAACTACTAGCGCCATTAAACATATAACTCATATCACTAACATTAATCACATTCCAATTACTTACATCGCCGTTGAAAGCTGAAGCATTATCAAACATGCTATTTACATTGGTAACATTTTCTACATTCCA
>NZ_FNNS01000034.1:9802-23020 GCF_900106795.1 Aequorivita viscosa
AAAGCCCGTGTCATAGTAGTCCAGTTTCCAGTTCCCCACTGCTCAATAGAGGTGATTTTCTCTTTACTGCCAAAATTGTTAAAAAAAATAGCAGGGAATTCTCCCGTAATAGAAACCGTATATGTGCCAGCCGTGGCATACGTATGGGTAGCATCACCCGTTTGAGGGGTAGAAGTACTCCCATCGCCCCAATCTACCGTATAGTTGTATCCTGAAACATTTGGATTTGTAGGGATGGTAATGCTTTCATTGGCATTGGTGGTTTGCCAAGTGGTAATGAAGGCGTCGGTGTTACTAGCGCAATTTGGGTCTAAACCGCCATCGGTAACGGTCCAGTTATTCGGTGCGTTTGTTAATATATCTCTGGCGGCCGTTGCGCAATAGGTGTTATATCCTGCGTGAAAATCTACATTTGGTTGCAATGTTTGTGTGCTCCAACCATTTAATAAGGCATCATAATTTGCAGTGGATAGAGTTACTCCGTCAAACATTCTATCCATATCCGTAACATTTTCAACATTCCAGCTACTTACATCGCCATTGAAAGCAGAAGCATGCAAAAACATATACTTCATATTAGTTACGTTGGCTACATTCCAATTACTTACATCGCCATTAAACGCAAGGGCAGCAAGAAACATATAGCTCATGTCAGTTGCGTTGGCTACATTCCAATTGCTTACATCGCCATTAAAAGCAGAAGCTTCCCAAAATATTCCCATCATACTAATCACGTTTTCAACATTCCAGTTGCTTACATTGCCATTAAAAACAGTTGCATCGCGAAACATCATTCTCATATCAGTTACCGAACTTAGGTTTGGTGCATCTGTATAACTACCCTGTAAATTAACACATCCCTGAAATGCCCGGCTCATTGATTTCCATGTTCCTGTTCCCCACTGATCAATAGAAATAATTTTATTTTTATTATTGCTGTAAAAAAAACAGATAGATGGGAATTCTCCAGTGATAGAAACCGTATGTGTGCCAGGCGTAGCATACGTATGGGTAGCATCACCCGTTTGAGCGGTAGAAGTATTGCCATCGCCCCAATCTACGGTATAGTTGTAGCCTGAAAGAGCTGGATTTGTGGGGATGGTAATGCTTTCATTGGCGTTGGTGGTTTGCCAAGTAGTGATAAAGGCTGCTCCTGTACAATCCAAATTATCTCCCGTAAATGTCCATCCATCATTATCTATCATATTTTGGCGAGCTAATTCTCCATTACAATAATTTAAACCTGTTGCTCCTAAAGTAACATTGGGTTTTAGATTTAAAGCATTCCACCCATTTAAGGTAGAATCATAATTAGTTGTAGACAAATTTGAATCTGTGAACATATTTGTCATATTTATCACATTACTTACATCCCAATTTCCAAGTGAAAAATCAAAGGATCCTGCCCTGTTGAACATATTGTTCATATTAGTTACGCTACTAACATCCCAACCACTAATGTCTTGATTAAAGACGCTTTTAAAAAACATATGCTCCATATTAGTTACATTACTAACATTCCAACTACTAATGTCTTGATTAAACATATTGTGAATTTCAGGAATATCTGCTCCTAACATATAGCTCATATCTGTTACATTACTAACATCCCAACCACTAATGTTTGAAATCGTTCCGGTAATATCATAAAACATATAGCTCATGTCTGTAATGGTGCTTACATCCCAGCTGGCTAAATTTCCAATATAAGCACTAGTATCACGAAACATTTCCGAAGCATTTGTAACATTTGATAGATCTGGAACATCCGTAGCATTATAATTCATAAACACGCAGTTACTAAACATTGCCTCCATACTTGTCCACGCATTATTTCCCCATTGCTCAATAGACCTCAGTTTAAATGCATCGCTATTGGCATTCATATAAAAATGAGGAAACAACCCCGTAATTTCCACTCTATATTTATCACTAGAAGTAACACCTGAAATTAAGTAATCTCCGGTTAGGTTAGTCGCAGATCCATCTCCAACCCCTGCATTATCAAGATTTGTCCAAGTTACATTATAATTATAAGGACCGCTCGCAGGGTTGGTTGGTATTGTATAGCTACTCCCTTTCCAAGTGGTGATAAAGGCATCGGCTGGTTGTGATACAGGACATATAGAAATGTCTATATTTGAGCACTCATCACCACCATCGCCATCCAATACAAGAAGTACGGGTTCGCCAGCAGTCAAAGTAGCTTGAAATGTGCTTGTGGTTCCAGCCTGAAGAAATCCGCACCCCTTTGAAGTATACGGGCCTCCACAGGTACCGCTTAGTAACCCAGCCTGAAGCCCAGAATTATAAGGGCTACAGGTGCTTAATACGGCTGTAACCTCGTGAGGGCCCGAAACAGTAGGAGTGTAGGTATACCATACGGTGTTTTCTACCGAAAGTGTGCAAATACTCATTGGGTCAAATGAATCTTCAGAACCTAAATCTGCTGTCGAACCTATGTTATTCCCACTTTTTACTAAACAAGAAGTTAGCACGGTTGGGGATGCACAGGAATCACTTTGTGCAATACCATTTAGAGCCATTGACCATACTAAAAATAAAAAGTATATATTTTTCATAATCGCTAATTTTTGCTGATTTTTTATCGGAAATTTGTTTAATAATGCAAGTTATGTTGAATTAAATAAATTTACGGAAAACAAGTCGTTTTGTGAAGTAATACCCTTTTTTTGTGAAGTATGGGTGTTTTTTTACGTTTAAATTGAATTTATGCTAAATTATCTGTTGCTGTTTAAAAACTGATTCTTCACTATTTTCGAATAAACAAGGCTGACTTTTCATCTTTAACTTTTATTTTTACGTATTACAAGCCTTTTTGAGATATGTTTGCTAAAATTGAGATATCTGTATGAATTATTGGTTATATGGGGGCTTATGGGTGTGGGTGATGTGGTTTTATGAGTGGTTGTTTGAAAAAGTATTACTTGTTTTTTAGTTGTTCCTGGTGCCAATAAAATTGAATAAACCAATCAAGCTGAAAGTAGATTCGTATTTTAAACTTGAGATTAATTACTCTTAACCATAGTGCTAAGCTTCACGCGAAACGGGATAAACAGTTTAATTTATATCATAGAAATCAGTAAAAAAATCAGCATATTGAATATTCAGAATTATTGAAATTAATAATCCACATATTGTTTTTCGCCATTGGCTTTTCTTGCATTTCGCAAAATGAGTTAGTGCAAACGAATTTGGAAAACAGCTATCCGATAGAAACATCGGAAGATTTCAATAAACTTCGACCGCAAATTCAGCAGCTGGCATCTCATAAAGAAGAAGATTTTTACTGGTCTACTAAACTTCTTAATACGCTGAAAAGTGCGAAAACTTGGGCTGAAAATCAGGGAAGCGAAACACAAGAACTTTTATCACAGTATTATTTGTTGATATATTACGACAACCGATTAAAAGATGACCTTGTTGTTTCTATTGGTGAAAAATTACTGATACAGCCAGAGTTTTTGGAGCTGCCTGAAAGTGTTTATGCGCTTTTGGCTATTAATTCTAGTTATCGGCGCAAAGGATATTACCAACAACAACTTAACATCCTGAACCTTCTGATTGAACAAAATGAGAAATTCAATTACTTGGTTTGGCCTAAAACCTACGGGTATTTTAATGAGTTAGCCCTTATTTATTATAATTTGGGACAGTACACACTTGCCCGTAACAATTATAAAAAGCAAGCAGACGTGTTTCTAAAGGCTGACAATTTTTTTCGAGCCAGCAGTATGTTCAATAATATTGGATTAACCTTTGCAAAGCAGGAAAAACCCGATAGTGCGCTTATTTTTTACAGAAAAGCAATTCAAATTTTGGGTCGAAACGATCTTAAAGACCACTATTTTTCCGAAGAATATATAAATCATTTTAAGAATGTAGTTGCATCGAATATCGTTAAAGTTGATATAGAAGGCGCAGGTTTTAACAAGAAGGAACAAGCGTTTAAAAATGAATTGGCTTCAAGCAAAGCTGTAAAGGAACCCAATACCGCAGCCCAAGTTTATCAAAATCTTTCTGAGCTGTATTATCATAACAATATGCTTGTATTAGCCCAAGCATACACGGATAGCACTTTAGCTTTTGAAAAATTTTTTCGAAACCCTGCCAATCGTAAAAATGCTTATTTATTAAAGGCGAAAATAAGCTTGGCACAAGAGGAGAATGAAAAGGCGCTAAATTATTTTGAGCAAAGTTTAGCTTTAATCGATTCGTTAAACAAAGCCAAGGATGAAAAAAGCTACGCTGAGGCAACGGCAAAATTCAATTTTGTTAAAACAGGGGAGGCATTAGAAAAAAATAAAAAACTGCTTCAACAAAAAGAAGAAGCTAATTTTATTCAACTTGTTTTTCTATGTATAGTAATATTGTTGGGATTCATTATTGGCTTTATGCTCTATAAGGCTATAAAAGCAAACAAAATTATTGCCAATCAAAAAGATGCACTTCAAAAAGGTTTAAATGAAAAGGGGATTATGCTAGATGAAATTCACCATCGAATTAAAAATAATTTACAAGTAGTGTCCGGTATTTTGGAGTTGCAACGTGGTAAAATTGACTCTAAAAAGCACGCAAAAATCTATGAGGAATCTCAAGCCTATTTGCAAAGTATGTCTATGATTCACGAACTGCTTTATGAACAGGAAGGGGTTTCAAAACTCGATATGCAAGCCTACTTAAAAAAGCTAGGCCATTTGCTTATAGATAGTTATCCAAATATCGATATTGGTTACAATGTTTCGGCTCCTACAGTGCAGTTAGATGTAAAAAAAGCAACTCCTTTAGCATTGATTATCTGTGAATTGATAACAAATTCGCTTAAACACGCTTTTGATGAAACAGGGACAATAGATATAACCCTTTCTAAGAACAAAGGTATATATATCCTAGACTATTCAGATAGTGGAAGTGGTTTTAATAACATCAATAATTCAAACTATTACAATACGGGGCTCAATTTGATTATTATGCTTGTAGAAGATCTTGATGGCACTGTAAAGTTTACGAATAATAACGGATTTAACTGCAACATAACCTTTACAGATTAATATGGAAAATCAAAATTTTTACATTGTAGAAGATATGGGAGTAACGCGGGCAGCACTGGTTTCAGTATTGCAGCGCGCGGGTTACCAATATGTAGGAAGCGCTTCTGCTGCCGAAAATGCTTGGCTAGAAATTCCACAAAAAAATGTGACAGTGGTGATTATAGATGTCAATTTAAAAGGTGCTAAAGACGGTATTTGGTTGGCTAAAAAAATAAGAGAATCTCTGAATTGTGCCATCGTTTTCTTGACGGCTTATGGCAGTGATGCAATGTTAGAGGAAATTCATAGTACAGACCCCGACGGGTATATAATGAAGCCATTCAATAATCCCACATTAATATCATCTGTAAAAATGGCTTGCAGAAATCTTCAGAAGCGAAACAAAGAGAAGAATCCCGTAAAAGTCATTCCTACGATTATCAAATCTAGAAGTGGGTTAGTGAAAATCAATAAAGCCGATTTGGTTTACCTCAAGTCTGAAGGAAACTACGTTCACTTAAAAACAGCTTCAATAACACATGAAGTACGTGGAAAATTAGATGAGGTTTTAAAAATGTTGGATTATGAAAATCTATACCGAATTCATAGAAGGTACGCCGTGAATGTTGAAAAAATTAAGGCTATAGATAGAAACTCAATCTTAGTTTCAATAAACAAAGAATTACCTGTTTCAAAATCGTTTAATTACGAAGAGTTGATTAAAAGACTAAACTTAGATTTAAAGTAAAATAGGGGTCAGGTATTTTACTGTTGACTTATTTTCAGACTGGCTAAAGTAGCATCTTTATCAGTCTTGTTTTCTTCAAAATCACTGCTCCGTATTTTCACGCAAAGTCGCAAAGTTTTTCGTTAAGGCCACAAAGGGTTATTTATTCTCTTTTGATTTCGCTTTGGATTTGGATTTCATCTTCAACTACATCTTCAAAAAAAAGAGGGCTCCACAATTGGAACCCTCTCTTCAAACAAACCACCTAATAAAACTAATCTATTAGAACATTCAGAGTTTTACTCCTTCAATTCTTTTATCCGCTTTCGTAAACCAATACAGACTCCAGCAATGAGGCCAATACTCAGGAAACCGTCAATAGGGGCATCTGGGATATTTGGATCTCCTCCAGGTAATCCTATCTGGGCGGTTGCGGTTATACTTCTAATAAGCATTAGACCGGTAAATAGTAATAAGGCTTTTTTATTAATGGTGCTATTGCTTACCTTCATATTATTTATTTTAGTTTTCATATTAATTCTGTTTTAAAGATTCTTATTCTTTTATCAATCTGTAAGTATAAGTCTCTCCACCGTGCTTTAACGTAACTAAGTAAACACCAGACGCAATATTATCGCCCATTGGAACAGATACTGTATTTGCTCGGCAGTCTAACGTTTGCTCGTAAATGCTTCTTCCAGCTACGTCGCTGATGCTAACTGACAATTGCTCTCCGTTTAACTTTGGTGCATTGATGTAGAATGTATCTCCGTTCAATGGGTTAGGGTAGAGGCGGATGCCTGAAAGTAGGTTGTTATCATCAACTCCTAAACGCTGCTCTGTATAGATTGAGAAACGATCGGTAGCAATGCTCATCGGTTCATTAGCATCAACTTTAAAGTTGTAGCTATTTTCTCCAGCTTCTAAAAGGAGACGTGTACCTGTAAAGTGATCTGCAAGGTAGAAGTCATTAGCTTCTAATCCATCAACTACTACTTTCAATGTGTATTCAGCTTTCGTATAGCCAGCACTGTACAATGTGTATTCGTCGCCTGCTTCTGGCATTTCTCTATGCTCAATACTCAAGTAAGTTCCGTTGTTGTTTACACCTAAGTTTTCGTAAAAGTTCATCGGCTTTGTAGCATCAGCAGCAGTAATTCTGTTGTCGTTGCCCTCTGCAAATACAATTCCGAAGCTATCGTGTACTGGACCTCCATTGTTGAAGTTCTCAGTTGTATATAGCTGAACGGTTAGCATATCGTTTGCAGCCATAGGGTTAGCGCTAGTCGAAGTGTACATTCCAGGAGCTTTAGCACTCTCGTTAAACACTACTGTTGCAGGACCAGTTACTTTAAGCTGTGCGGCTTGACCTGGTTGTAAATATTGATTAGCACTAGAACCAGCTGTGTTCGATCCATCAGATAGATCTACGGTTACATACGATCCGTAAGTCCCGAGACTTGGGTCATAAACGTAGTAGAATCCTGGAGCAACATTAGTTGAAGCAGCAAATACACTGTTTATGTCAACAGCACTCTGATAAGGATTTCCGAACATAACAAAGTTGTTTGCAGATGCATCAGCAAAGCTTTGTGTGTTGGTACCTGTAACTAATGAACCAGTACCACGAAGCACCGTTGAGCTAGATACATTGTCGGATGGATCAGTCAGATCAATGCTTCTATCTCCACGAACAAACAATAAATAGCCTTCACCTGCTGTCAAAGTGTTTACATTGGTATTACCAATAGCCTCAAACTGCTGTGTTGCAACATTAACCGTAAACATTGATGCATTACCTGTAGCTGTAGCGTCAAAACCGTTCATTTGGTCAGTAGTAGTTCCTGTAATATGGGTTCCAAAACCTGGAGCTGGGTTATCTGAACTACTAGTAGCACCTTCTTGCCAGTTGTCGTGGATAGAAGAGGTTGTGGTTACTGCGCTACTTACCATTCTGTATGAACGCTTGTTTTTCATATAACGCTCTACGGTAACATTCCCTGAAATATTTGAAGTTCCTGATACCTCAGCAAGCTCTCCGTTTCCAGAATCACTACTTGCAAATACAAGGTTTCCATCATTAATAATGTCACCACCCAAAGTAAGTACATTGTTAATTTCTAAAGTAGCACCAGACATAATAGTAAGGTTGTTTACTCCAGTATTTGCAGTAAGACTTGTTGTACCGTTTATTACATAAATGTCATCTGCTGTCGTAGCAACACCACTTGGGTTTTGAGGACTCCAAGTACCGTTTTCATAAACAAAACCGTCATATCCATCATCGTGTACTTCAATACCGAAAGTACCTGTGCTTGAACCATAACCATCAACTTGGATGTAATAGGTGTTCCCAGGAGTTAAGCCAGTCATTGTAGCTATAGATCTCCAATTATGACCAGTAGTTCCTCCTCCATCTTGATCACAGGCAATTTCTGCACCTAGGGTTAATAGGTCTGCACAATCTGTAGGAGCTTCATAAATAGTGACTTCAGTGTCATTCAAAGATCCACCCGCGATATCCGTAGTCACTGTTGCGTTTCCACTAAGTGGAGCTTCAAAGCTAAACCATACAGACATAATAGTACCATAAGCACAACTACCTTGTGGTTCGTTAGCTTGTGCAGTTGCGCCAACATTCGTATAAGCATCTCCAGCTGAACTTGCGCCCAAGGTTAAAGGTAAAGCATCACAAAGATCGTCATTAACTAAAGCTGAAGGCGTAGTAAAACTAAGTGGTCCTACGTATTCACTCAATCCAGGTTCACAGTTAGCGCGAACATATAAATCGTATTGTGTGTTAGCGTTTAATCCAGAAATCTGACCACCAGGTGAATTCGCATTTAACAAGCTAATTTCGTTGCTATCGCCTGGAGTATAACCAGGTGTTCCATAAGAAACAACCCATCTGGACTCAGTACCACCTGCAGTCCAATTTATAATAACTGAAGTTGCAGTTACCTGTACTAAATTAAGATTTGTAGGAGCAGCACAAGCTGGTGCTGGCACAAGGTTGATAGTATAATCTTCTACTTCTCCAATGTTAATATTCTCACACGGTGCAGGTATTCCTGGAGAATTACTCAACGAAACACGCATTCTAGTAGTTATAGGGTTTACATCAGAAGGTAGAGTGAAGGAACCAGTAGCTACTACATTAGCCGTAGTTGCTATTGAAAAAACCCTTTCTGTAGCTTCAAATGTGCCGTTGTTGTTGTAGTCTATCCAAACAGCGTAATATGCAGGATAATCAGCATCAGAACCAGTGGTCAAGGAAATGGTGTATGTTGCACCAGCGGCTAAATCTGTACTTATATTTGTAAAATCAGAGTATCCACTTTCCGTTGAAGTATTGTTGATAGTATTTAAACTTACATTACTAATATGGAAGTTTGCAAGTGGATAATTTGCATAAGAATCACAATACGTTACTTCCACAGAATTAGTAGTGAAGGAAACCGCAGCTGAATATTCAGAAGGTGTTCCGTCTGTACACTTGCTTCTCACTTCAACTTCATATTCAGTTTCAGGATTAAGCCCTGTTACATCGTAGGTATTCGTTGCAATATCAAGTACATCAGACCAAGTAGAAGAAGCTACTTCACGGTATCTAAGGTCATAAGTCATCTCTGTAATTGACGTCCAAGTCACTGTCGCCGTTTCTTCAGCAACGTTAGTTACTGCAACATCCTGAGGTACTAAAGCAGTGCAAGTAGCCTCCAAAAGCACAATCGTATAGTCTTCAACTTCTCCATTAACAATCGAGTCACACGGACCTGGCACTGTTTGTCCTGATGTCATAGAAACACGCATGGTTGTGGATAGTGGGTTACTATCTGCAGGAATTATGATGGAGCCTGTTGCAACTTCAACTGAACCTCCAGTGTACTCAAACACTTTTTCGGCTGCATCAAAAACGCCATTGTTATTATAATCTATCCAAACGCCATAAGAAGTCCAGTAATTTCCATCAGCAGAAGGAGTTAACGAAATTGTGTATGCTTCACCAGCAGTTAGCTCCGTACTAATATTTGTGAAATCAGAGTAAGTGCTTTCCGCTGAAGTATTGTTTATGGTATTTAAAGTTACATTACTTAAATAGTAATCACCTCTTGCAACACTACTAGAAGAGTCGCAATAAGTCACTACCATAGTAGTCGTAGTAAAAGAAATTGCAGTTGAATAATCTGAAGGTGTTCCGTCTAAACATTTACTTCTCACTTCAACTTCGTATTCAGTTTCAGGATTAAGTCCTGATACTTCGTATGAATTTGTTGAAATATCAAGTACATCAGACCAAGTAGAAGTGGCAACTTCACGATATCTTAGATCGTATGTCATCTCTGGGATTAACGTCCAAGTTACTGTTGCTGAATCATCGTTTATATTACTAGCACTAACATTTTGAGGTGTTTGAGCAATACAAGGTTCTGCTGTTTGAAGATTTATAGCATAGTCCTCAACTTCACCAAGGGATATTTCACCACAAGGATTTGATATTGCTGAATAGCTCAGTATAACACGCATGGTAGTTGTTGACGGATTCACATCCGAAGGTACAGTGAAGGAACCTGAAGCTACATTGTTAGCGACACCTTGGGTAGTGAATACTCTTTCAGATGTATTAAATACGCCATTGTTATTATAATCTATCCACACATTATAATAAGTTCTGTAGTTAGCATCTGCGCCAGTAGTAAGTGCAATAGTATAGGTTTCACCAGCGGTTAATGTTGTGCTTATATTTGTGAAATCTGAATAGGTACTTTCAGTTGAGGTATTGTTTATTGTATTTAAAGTCACATTACTTATATGATAATCTGATCTTGCCGATGAAGAGAAAGAAGCACAATAATCTAGTCCAGCAGTAGTGAAATTAAGCGTATTTGAGTAGTTTGAAGGTGTTCCCGATACACATTTACTTCTTACTTCCACTTCATATTCGGTGAAAGTGTTAAGTCCGGTAATTTCATAAGTATTAGAAGTAATGTCCGACACAGATGTCCAGGTCGAAACTCCTACTTTACGGTATCTCAAATCGTAGGTTGCTCCAGGAATTGGTGTCCAAGCAATAGTAGCGGTTTCTCCTTGAACCTCGAGAGTGTTAACTGCTTGTGGTACAGATGCAGTTGAGCAATCTACTTGTATTCCAGTAACAATAAGACTAAAAGCTTGACTTCCTCCAACTAAGGTTCCCTTGTGACTAATAGTTACAGTATATGTGCCGGAAGCATTGGCAACTTCAATGCGCTCGAACGGATCAACGTGGTTGTCTCCACTGTTGCTATTTGTTGTAGCAGAAGTGAGTCGCCATGGGTAGAAAGTAGTTCCGTTTTTTGAAACACGGATATCCAAATCATTCACTAGCGTTGGTGTAGGAGAGTTTAAAATATTGTTTATTTCTCCTTGTCTATCTGTCCAAGAGACGGAAGCAATTAAATCGTTAACGCCATCGGCATCCACTTGTAGTGTGATAGTTTGTCCTTGTGAGATTAGCATCTCGTACATAAGCGCACTAGTTCCATTTTGCGTTATGGTTTCTGCAGCACGTTTTGAGTTTAAAAGTCCCCATCCAAATCGAGCATCAGGCCCCACAGGTCCAGCATCGTCTGCAGTATGTAAAGCAAGTCCTTTTAAAGTAGCAGCTTTCATAAAATTGCTGTTCACTTTATTATAATGCTCTTGCAATAATAATAAAGAACCCGCAACATTTGGCGAAGCCATAGAAGTTCCAGTTTTAGTATCGTAGGCATTATTAGAAGTTTCAACAGTAGAATACACAAAATATCCATTTCCAGAAATGTCTGGTTTGATTCGTAGGTCGTCCGTTGGGCCTTGACTACTAGAAGAAGTAATGGCTACTGAAACTAAGTTTCCGTTACTATCTATAACTGCATCCTGGCTATTTGCCACAATCAGGTTGTTTTTTGCTGTTTGCCTATTGGTTAACATATCATAACCTGGCGCAAGGGGATGACCGTTAAAGTGGGTGTTATTTCCATCGTTTCCTGCTGCAACAACCATTAAATAATAAGGTGCGTTAAACATCAGGTTATCCCAAACTCGTGATAGATATTGATAAGATCCGAATAGTCTATCGTCTGAAACATTTTGAGCGTAAGTACCATAGGAATGGTTTGAAATTAACATTCCATTTGCTGCTTCTGTTGTTGCTTCAGCTAAGTCATCATTCCATTTATAGGCTTTTACGTTTGAACGTGGAGCCATCCCTTTAGCTTGGGGTTCAACACCCGAAGCACCTATTGTACCAGCAACGTGTGCAGCATGAGAGTTTAGTTGTAGACCGCCTTCTTCTGAGCTGTCCATAATTGAGAAGCGGTTAGTACCACCAGGTCCATCATACTCTTGATGCGTTGCTCGAGGATGTCCTCCATCCCAAACATAGGCAGTCATATTTTGGCCTTCGAGGTTGTAGCCTGTAGAACCACCAATGTTAAGGTGGTTTGTTCGTGTCGAATTTGCTGCATCGGCATTATAAGTGGTATTATAGAGAAGGGTGCCGTCTGGAAGAACTTCCTGCAACTCAACATACGAACCTTCTTTTGTCGTATAGGCAACAGGAATGTTCCTGGCTTTTGCAAATTCAATTGCTGCTTTTTTCTTCTTTGTCGACTCTTCTAGAGATTTGGCAGCAAGATCTCGAAGATACGCCTGGTCATACGACGCAGTGATTTTTTTAGCTTGTTCTGGTGTTTGAGCTGATGCTAAAGTGCTGAAAAACATCAGGTTCAAAACCAAGAATCTTGTAGCTACGAGGTGTAGTTTTTTCATAATTCCGTGGTTTATTAAGTGAATTACAAAACTGATGTTTATATAAAAGTATAATCTAGGGGATAACCCTATTTAACTTTTGATTCGCATAAACAGGAGGTTTTTGAAGTTTTAAATCGTCATGCTTTTTCTTGAAGTTATAATTTCTCTCTAGGGCGCAAAGTATTTTTTGTCGTGAGTCTAAATGTCGTGGTGTAAATCGTCAAACTTCATCTTCATCCTCATCCATCTGTCTAGTCCTAAATAACCGATACAGATTATTAAAGGATTAAATTTATTAATTAAAGCTGAACAATGACGTCATTGTTCAGCTTTTTTGATTTGTATTGTTTTCTTTTCAATTTATTCTGTTCGTGCATTTGTCTTGGTGTCAACATGTGATTGGAAAAATGAGGTCTTACATTATTGTATGTTTTTATTGCTGCTACAATAAGTTGTCGCTTTAAACTAAAATCCTTGACGTTTTTTGCTATGTCAAATTCTTGTTTCAAAATTCCATTTATCCGCTCTGCGATTGCATTTTCGTAAGGATCGTATTTTTCAGTCATGCTTGGGGTGATCCCATTATCGTCCAATAATTTTTGATAGTCATTTGAGCAATATTGCAATCCCCTGTCAGAGTGGTGTATTAATGGGTACTCTCTTTGT
>NZ_FNNS01000035.1 GCF_900106795.1 Aequorivita viscosa
ATTAAAAGGCCACTTTACCTTAAAACGCTAACCTCATAATCAAATACTCACAAAACAATAAAAACCTCGCACGTAGCGGGGTTTTTTGGTTTTTATATGGTTCTATGGGGTTATTTCAGAATTTCAGAACACCACGAAGAGTTTGGTTATTTGATGTTTTACAGATAGAAAAGTAGACGTGCTTTGGTATAATTGAATTTGATTATTCATATGTGGAGTCGATTCATTTCGAAACACGTATTGCCTTGAGTAATCATTTTAATTCAAGATCGATTCTATTATGTGATAAAACGATGTTGGATGTATACACTAAACATCTCTGTATGAGGTAAAATATTGATAGGGGTGAAGAGTGGAAAAAATATAAACCACCAGAGCTTCTGGTAAATGGAAATTAAGGTTATTGCAAAGCAGTCTAAAGCTAAGCGTTTCTTCCCGTTTAAGTTTAAAACATTAGAGTCAATTTTGTCCTGTGTTGCTCTTCAAAATTATTAAACTCATTAATGTCCATTAAAACAATTTAAAATTTTAATCAACTTGGTAAATTCGTCCTTTAGTGCAGTTTTTTAAGGGCTACTTTGAATTTATGTTCAGAACTGAGATTAGAAAGCTAGATAAAAAGCTTAGTCAATTTATCAGAAATATTAGGATGTTAAATTATAGTGCTTATGCTTAATTAAGCAAAATAGTCCGCCCTGAAAGTAGGTTGCAACTAATTTCTAAATACTTCAGGACGGGCTTAAATCTTGGTCCGATACGGATAATTAAAAATTAAAACTTATAGTTAAAATATAATTGCTGTATACTGTATTCACCATTGCTTTATCAGTAAATCCTATGGGGAAGAATTGTAGCTCCTTGTCTTGTTCTGATCGAGAATAGGCAAAGTCCATATTCCAACTTCCGAAGTTATACCCTGTTCCCAGTGAAAACCCTGTCAAGTCTCCAACAGTTCTCTTGTTTTTATAAGGGCTTTCTTCATAATGGAAACCACCTCTAAGGCTTACTTGGTCAATTCGATATTCTGCACCTGCTTTAAATGAAGAGGCACCTTTTAAGGAGTTTTCAATATTTCGGTTTAATTCTCTAAAATGCGCATCATTAGAAGGTTTAAACTCCATGCTGGCATAATCTTTATAAGAATAGTCAATACTTATCAATCCGTTTTGATTAAATACGTATGCCGCACTTGCACCAAGTTTTCCAGGCGTTTTTAAGTCGTAATCTTCATAAATATTAAGAATTCTTGGGTCAATGATTGTTGTGGTATTTCGATCATTTACTTTTCTTCTACTTTCTAGGTATTGCGAGGTTGTTTCCGAAATTCTATACCAAGTGGGGGTGTCAAGGTTTATACCAAATCTAAAGTTGTTGGCAACTCTTGCAATTGCTCCTACTTGCGCAGAAACTCCAGTTCCATTTACAGTTAAATTATTTTCGAACCCAATGCCTGTTACAATCGATCCGGGATTGCTATTTGTTTCCACGAAAAATGTGCTTTGTTCATAGAAAATCGAGTGTGTGTTTAAATTCACTCCAAAATAGAAATCATTAGCTACTTGGGTAGCAAAATTTAAGGTGAATTTACCGTTATATCCATTTGAGTAATCTATATATTCTTGGTCAAAACTGTTTCCGCTAACATTTGAAATGTATACACTATTTGAAGGATTGCTTGGGTCTAAAGCATCGAATAAATATGCTTGATAGCCCAAAAATGCGTTTTGAGCTGATGTTCCTCTTGTTTCACCAAGATAACTATATAAATCTGATATAGATTCTCCTTGTTGTGTTTGTAATAGATCTAACGACATTCCTTGGGCTTGCTCAAGAAAGAAATTACTAACAGAATTATTCCCGCGACCTGCGATATATGTTTTATTGTCAAAACCACTTGTCATATCGTAATTTACTCCAATAGTAAACTTCTTAAAACTAGATTCTTTATAAGGGTTTTCGAAAACAAAAACTCCTCCTGCTTGACTCAAATATAGGTTATCTGAAAAACTATTTTCTGAATTGTTGAAGTATGAACTATTGTTTTTAGTGTCTAGTAAAGAAGGCGAAATAGATATGTTTGAAAGTAGAAAAACGGCTCCACCTGCTGGATTAACACGCATTGCCGAAAAATCACCGCCAAGAGCTCCCATAGCCCCACTTAGAGCTGTAAATCGTGCGGTTCCAATGTTTTGTTCTGTACTATATCTTAAGCCGTCTGTAATTTGTTGGGCTTGTAAAATAGACGTGGAAAGGACTGAAAAAACTAGTATATATATTGCTTTCATCTATTATTTATAATTTTAGGCGATTATATGGTAAGTGCCACATAGTTCTTTGGATTACTTCCAAAAAAGGTGTGGCACTTTTATTAATCATTTTAAAGTGAATTTATCTTAACCTCTGCCGCCTCTACCACTACTTCCGCTAGATCGGGTATTGCCTCCACTAGAGCTTCTAATTGTACTAGGTTTGGTAGTTCTAGTAGGGGTTGAATACGTTCCGCTTCGAGTAGAACTATTTGTACGAGTATTAGTGGATCGGGTGTTCGTTGATCTCGTATTAGTAGATCTGGTGTTAGTGGATCGCGCATTTCTGATTGTGTTATTTGAACTTGACCTAACGTTTCTTGTAGTATTGTTAGAGCGTACGTTTACATTGTTTCGGTTTACACGCCTTGCTGCTTCCGAACGACTGTAAGTGCTTCTAGTACTTGCGTTGTTAGATCTTCCGCGTGTACTGGTTCTACCATAATCAGTATTTCTTCTTCCTCGATTATAGGATACATTATTGTAATGTGGATAACTGTAATATGGATAATTATAACCATATCCGTAACCGTAATAGCCAGGATAATAATTATAACCGTAATAGGGGTAATTCCATCCCCATCCAAAGCTTATTCCCCAAGATGGTCCATAATAGCTATAGTATGGGTGTCCCCAGTAGTTACCATACCATCCATAATATGGACGATGCCAGTAACCATAACCGTAGCCGCCATAATTGTTATACACATTTACTGTTAGGCTTTCGGAGTTTGTGCCCCAAGAGCCATAGCCATCTTCCTGTCTTTCTTCGATTACGATATTCCCATAATCGTCCATAGTTTCGGTTGTAGAATAGGCTTCGATATCTGTAAATATAACGTCTTCATCTTCATCTGTAAGGTTTCCGTATGAATTCGCCTTAGATTCGAAATACTGTTTATAGTAATTAGATCTTTCATATTCATCAACTTCGTTCACGACAACTTCCTCTTGGCTATTGCTTTCTCCAGAAGCATAAATGCCGTCAGTCTGATTGTAAACTTTATTTTGAGTCCCACAAGAGGCCGTCAAAACAGCGAGTATCCCAATCAGTATGGGTGTAGTGAGCAATTTAATGTTAATTTTCTGGGTGAGCATATCTGTAGTTTTAATAATTGTTTGACTTCATAAAAATAAGTAGTTTTGCGGACAATAACTAACGCTTTAACATGGTTACAACTTTTGTGCCAAATCCCAATCTATGGCGAAGAACTTAACTACCCGAGAAGAAGACTATTCTAAATGGTATAATGAATTGGTAATCAATGCCGATCTTGCAGAGAATTCTGGAGTTCGCGGTTGTATGGTTATCAAACCCTATGGCTACGCTATTTGGGAAAGAATGCAAGCAGAGCTCGATCGAATGTTCAAAGAGACAGGGCATCAAAACGCGTATTTCCCGCTATTTATACCAAAATCATACTTTAGTAAAGAAGCGAGTCACGTAGATGGGTTTGCAAAAGAATGTGCTGTTGTAACGCATTACAGGTTAAAAAATGCCGAGGATGGAAGCGGTGTTATTGTAGATCCGGATGCCAAGTTGGAAGAGGAATTAATCGTTAGACCAACTTCCGAAACCATTATTTGGGATACATATCGCAAATGGATACAGTCATATCGTGATTTGCCCTTATTGATAAACCAATGGGCAAATGTAGTGCGTTGGGAAATGCGTACAAGATTATTTTTACGTACCGCTGAATTTTTATGGCAAGAAGGACATACAGCACACGCTACAAAAGACGAGGCAATTGCAGAAGCTGAACAGATGATGAATGTCTATGCCGATTTTGCTGAAAACTATATGGCGATACCAGTAGTGAAGGGAACGAAAACTGAAAGTGAACGATTTGCCGGAGCTTTAGAAACCTATTGCATTGAAGCGTTAATGCAAGATGGAAAAGCACTACAAGCAGGTACTTCACACTTTTTGGGGCAAAATTTCGCAAAGGCTTTTGATGTTAAATTTGCTACGAAAGACGGTGGTCTAGAATATGTTTGGGCCACGTCGTGGGGAGTTTCCACGCGTTTGGTTGGCGCTTTAATTATGACGCATAGTGACGATAAAGGTTTGGTGCTGCCTCCAAATCTAGCTCCAGATCAGGTTGTGATTGTTCCAATTTATAGAAATGACGAACAATTTGATGCTGTGAGCGAAGTCGCAGTAGCATTAATGAAGGATTTGCGTTCTAAAGGAATTAGGGTTAAGTTTGACAATCGTGATACTTATAAACCAGGATGGAAGTTTAATGAGTACGAATTAAAAGGAGTTCCAGTTCGAATAGCAATTGGTCCAAAGGATGTTGAGAAAGGAACTGTAGAGCTGGCCAGAAGAGATACACTAACAAAAGAATTCGTTAAGAGCGAAGAGGTTGTTGAAAAAGTAATTTCTTTAATGGACGAGATTCAAGATGGTCTTTTTAAAAGAGCAGTTGACTACAGAACAGAACATACTACCGTGGTAGACTCTTACAGCGAATTTAAAGCGGTTTTAGAATCGAAAGGAGGATTTATTTCGGCTCACTGGGATGGAACGGCAGAAACCGAAGAAAGAATAAAAAACGAAACTAAAGCAACCATTAGATGTATTCCTTTGGATGATGATAATGAAGGTGGAAGCTGCATAGTTACAGGTAAACCATCGGTTAGAAAAGTGCTTTTTGCGAAGGCATATTAAAAAAAGTAAAAAAAATGTGATTTATATTTGCGGCATTGAAGAATAATTGTATCTTTGCATCCGCATTTGAAAATAAATGGTCCGTTCGTCTAGGGGTTAGGACGCCAGGTTTTCATCCTGGTAACAGGGGTTCGATTCCCCTACGGACTACAAAAGTTTAGAATTTAACAAGAACACAATGGCAAACCACAAGTCAGCATTAAAGAGAATTAGAAGCAACGAAACGAAGCGTCTGCGAAACCGTTACCAACATAAAACGGCTCGTAATGCTATGAAGAGATTCCAAGAGCTTACAGACAAAAATGAGGCACAAACAATGTTCCCTACTGTAGTTTCAATGATCGACAAGTTGGCTAAGAAAAACATTATTCACCAAAATAAGGCTTCAAACTTGAAGTCGAATATGGCGAAGCATGTAGCTGCTCTTTAAGCTTGTTAAATCAAACAAAACACGAACCTTCCAAGAAATTGGGAGGTTTTTTGTTTTATGGTGTTTTTGTAAAATTCAGAATCTAGAACAAATCAAAAAACAAATTAAATTGGTTCATTTGTTTACAGTTGAGGGTACAAGTCTTGAGTAGTCTCCATCATTGCGCATTATATCTCTAACGATGGTTGAAGATATGTTCGAAACCTCAGGAGAGCAGACAAGAAATATGCTTTCTACTTTCTCCATCTGAAAGTTAGTTTGAGCAATTGGCTGCTCGTAATTTAAATCTGTTGCGTTTCGTAGCCCACGAACAATAAATTGAGCATTTTCTGAAATACAGAATTTCGCCGTAAGACCAGAGTAGCTTTCCACCCGGATATTCGATTTCCCTTTAAAAGCAGTTTCAATGAAATGAATCCGCTCTTCCAAAGAGAACATGGTCTTTTTAGCTGCGTTGACCCCAATTGCAATAATCAATTCATCAAATAGAGGAAGTGCGCGTTCTATTATGTCTACATGACCAAGTGTAATTGGATCAAATGTTCCTGGGAATACTGCTCGTTTCATTAAATTTGTATTTAGATTAGTAAGTTAAAGATGTCTTCACTAAAGTCATTTTTTGAACTCTAGAATTTCGAAATTAAAATAACAATTGCTGCTATTAATGTTGCTAAAAGCACTCCTCTCGCTCTATAGTTTTGCTTCTTTTTCAGAAAAACAAAAAACGCCATTAAGTTTAAAATCGCTCCTAAAGCAATTAAACTGCCAATAAAGTCATTCTCTATTGCTCCTTGCAAGGTTTCTTCGAGACTGTGATCGGAAAAGAAGTAGATGTATAGGTAAATACCCGATAAATTCGCTATAATGCCAATGAGAAGACCAATTAGAACTTCTTTAATATGTGGTTTCATATACTTGATTTTTCTTATTTCTGTTGGTTTCTTGAATGTAAAGCCGCAAGGGAGCTAATTCAATTAAATGATTTTTCATTCTTTATATATCAAAAATCACAAATCCCATCCGTTTAATTCATTTATTGCATGGTGGGCTGTTAGGTCAAATTGTACAGGAACTACTGATACGTAACCTTGTTCAAGAGCCCATTCGTCGGTGTCTGTACCTTTATCTTCATTTACAAATTCGCCAGTTAACCAATAATAATCTCTTCCGAGAGGGTTAGTTCGTTTATCAAATTTTTCCTGCCAGTATGCTTTAGCTTGGCGACAAACTTTTATTCCTCTTATTCCCGAGCTATTTAATTTCGGAATATTTACGTTAAGCACGACTCCTTCGGGAAGTCCATTTTTAAGGGTTTGAAGAGCAATTTCTTTTACAATTTTTCTGGATGGGTTAAAATCTGCTTCATGCGAAAAGTCTAGCAGTGAAAATCCGATAGCAGGAATTCCCATAGTGCCAGCTTCAACCGCAGCACTCATTGTTCCGCTGTAAATAACATTTATAGACGAATTGCTGCCATGATTTATCCCACTCACACAAAGATCTGGTTTTCGTTTTAAAACCTCGTTAACGGCCAATTTCACGCAATCTACTGGTGTCCCGCTACAACTGTACTCCATTTGGGGTTTATCGCTTCCGGTTTTAATATGATTGCAGTAAACGGCATCATTTATCGTTATGGCGTGTCCCATTCCGCTTTGAGGCGAATCTGGAGCTACAACGTAAACTTCGCCAATTTCATTCATAACCTCTATTAAGGTTCTAATTCCAGGTGCGTTGATGCCATCATCATTAGTGACTAAAATGAGGGGTCGCTTTTCCATCAAAAAATGTATTTAGTTTTAAGTAGCTAAAATACATTTATTAATTTGTTCCGTAGTGCATTGAGATTAAGAATGACATTTCAAACTGTCAAATAATGGTTTAACAAAATATTATTAAGAATGACTACTTATGGCACGGTATTTTGTATAATTTAGGCGTTATCAAAAAATTAAGAATAGAAAATAGTATGCGGATTTTAAAAAAGAATTTTAAAGTATTATTCCTTGCGGTATTTGTAGCTGTTGCTTCTTGTAGTTTTACTACAAAAGAATTTAACGACCCAGACAAGGACAAGTTGCTTTTGGATCTTGTTACCTATGTTCTCCAAAAAGGGCATTATGATCCAAAAGATATAGACGATGCTTTTTCGTCTGGTGTTTATGAAAATTTTATCAATGGTTTAGACCCGTTGAAACGGTATTTTCTAGCTTCAGATATAGCAGAGTTTAGTAAATATAAAACTGAAATTGACGATCAAATAAAGAATAAAGATCTTACATTTTTCAATTTAGTGCACAGTCGCTTTTTACAACGCACAGATGATGTGAGAAAATTATATCCTGAAATCCTCGCAAAGTCATTCGATTATTCCGAAAATGAAACCATTAATGTA
The DNA here is from genome assembly GCF_900106795.1 of Aequorivita viscosa. Taxonomy (GTDB): domain Bacteria; phylum Bacteroidota; class Bacteroidia; order Flavobacteriales; family Flavobacteriaceae; genus Aequorivita; species Aequorivita viscosa. The sequence goes on from NZ_FNNS01000035.1 coordinate 7,809, forward strand.
GATTATGATAATTTGGAATATGCCAAAAACACAAAAGAATTGCAAGAGCGTTGGAGAAAACAATTAAAGTTTACTTCGCTTTCTAGTTATTACGATTTGGTAGAAGAACAAAAAAATAGAAAAGAAGGTAAAAATGCTGTTAAGGAGAATTTTGATGCTGAAAATGTAGATTCGGAAGAGTATTCTGAAACTCAAAAATCATCAAAAAAGAAATCTGCCGAAAACTATGAAGCACTTACACCTTCTGAAATGGAAGCAAAAGCAAGAGAAACAACTAAAAAATCGTTAGATGAGTATTTCGATTTTACCCAAGATTTACTTCGTAAAGATTATTTTGCCATATACCTTAATACAATCGTAACCGAATTTGATCCGCACAGTAACTATTTCGCGCCGCCAGATAAAGATCGTTTCGATTTACAAATGTCTGGAAAACTAGAAGGAATAGGAGCAAGACTGCAGAAGAAAAATGACTATATCACTGTTATCGATGTAATTAGTGGCGGGCCAGCTTGGAGAAGTGAAGAAATTGAAGTTGGAGATGTTATTTTAAAAGTGAAACAAGATAAAGAAGCCGAAGCCGTTAGCATTGTAGGAATGCGAATAGACGACGCTGTTAAGCTTATAAAGGGGCCTAAAGGAACCAAAGTTACCCTTACGATTAAAAATGTGGACGGAACTATTTCAGACAAAGTGCTAACTCGTGATGTGGTAGAACTTGAGGAAACCTATGCAAAGTCATCTGTAATTGAAAAAGACAATCACAAATTCGGACTCATAAACCTTCCGCAGTTCTACTTTAATATGGAAAATTACAAAGAGCGCAACGCAGCTTCTGATGTTAAAAAGGAAATCCTTAGACTAAAAGAGCAGGGTATGGAAGGCCTCGTTATAGATCTTCGTGGTAATGGCGGAGGCTCTTTACGTACAGCAATTGATATTGTAGGACTTTTTATCAAGAAAGGACCGGTTGTTCAAGTAGCTTCGGCTGGTAATAATGAAGTGCTCGAAGACGAAAGTGGTAAAGTTGTGTGGGAAGGGCCATTGGTGATTCTGGTCAATGAGCTATCAGCTTCTGCTTCAGAAATTGTGGCAGCGGCAATGCAAGATTATCATCGCGGAATTATTATAGGAAGCGAACAAACCTATGGCAAAGGTACCGTTCAGAACCTTGTAGATTTAAATCAATGGTTGCGCAACAATGATATGGGAGATATGGGGGCACTAAAAATTACTTCTCAAAAGTTCTATCGTATAAATGGTGGTTCCACTCAGTTAGAAGGTGTAAAAAGCGATGTTGTTATGCCAGACCGTTACAGTTATATAGATATAGGCGAAAAGGATTACGACAACCCACTACCTTATGATAAAATACCGCCTGCCGAGTATTCTGTATGGAACGGATATTTAGATTATGAAGAAACTATCAAGAAAAGTAAAGCGAGAATGGCGCAAAATGAACAACTAAAACTCATTGATGACAATGCGAAATGGATAAAAATGCGCCGAGATGAAAAAGAAGTGAATTTGAATTTTGATGCATATTATGCAGATGTTGAACGACGTAAAGAAGAAACAAAACGCTTCGATTCAATCGATAAATACAGCAATCAGTTAAAGTTCGAATCTCTGCCTTACGAAATTGAATTGATGGCGGAAGATTCTACTCTTTTAGAAAAACGCAAACGTTGGCACAAAAATCTTGGAAAAGATATTTATGTAGAAGAAGCTATTCACGTACTAGAAGATTTAAAATTGACCAATATCAAGGTCGCTGATGTAAAAGATTAAATGCTCGTTTTCTGAAAGGGTTTACACTATGTAAGCACTTGTAAGTTAAGCAGAGTTAAAAACGACGTGCTGGATTCATGAAAATGAAATTAGCACGTCGTTTTCTATTTATTATTGAATTAAAATACAGCCTAAAATATTAAAATTAAAGTGAATACAGAGGGTATGGTTTGTTTAAACTGTATTATTGCTTATACCCAGGATTCGTGGTTGTATTGAAATTTAATACCTTTCTCAAAACATTTCAGAAAAAATAGGCATCACTATTGTATTTTAGCCTTCTAACTAAATCAAACCGTTATGAAGGCTTTTTACTATTTACTTTTCATTGCTTTTTTAGGTATATCTTGTAATAGCGTAAAGCGCACTAAAAAATTAGTTGCGAAAGGCGATTATGATAAAGCAATTTCATTAGCGGTTAAAAAGCTTCAAAAAGATAAAAACGCAGAAGAATACGATCCACATATCGGTGTTTTAGAAGAAGCTTTTTTTAAGGCTCAGGAGGCGGATACTCGCCAGGTCAAATTTTTAAAGAAGGATAAAACCTTGTTAAATGCTAAAGAAATTTATTTCATTTATCTCGATTTAAATGCTAGGCAGAATTTAATTCGGCCGCTTTTGCCGCTTTACAGTAAGGAGATGGGTAGAAATGCCAACTTTGCCTTCTCAGATTATAGTAATGATATAATTCGTGCAAAAAGCGAGTATGCAAAATCATTATATCAGGAAGCTGATTTGTATATTCAGCGTAACACAAAACTAGATTACAGAAGTGCCTACAATATTTTATGCGAATTGGATGAGATGGAGCCTAATTATAGAGATGTAAATAGGCTTAAAGACGAAACTCACTTTCAAGGAACCGATTTTGTGTTAGTTCAATTAAATAATCATACAGACCAGTTTATTCCCCTACGGCTAGAAAGAGATTTGTTAGACTTCAATACATATAACTTAGATGAATTTTGGACTGAATATCACAGTCGGCAGGATAATGGAATCAACTATGATTATAGTGTTGATTTAAACTTTCAGACAATTCAGATTTCCCCGGAGCGTATCTCAGAAAAACAATTCACTCGCAAAGCAACTGTAAAAGACGGTTTTGATTATCGTCGCGATCGAGGTGGGAATATTGTTAAGGACAGTCTTGGAAACCCTATTAAAATTGAACGCTTTAAGGATGTTTCTGCAGTTATAACCATGACAGATCAACAGAAGCAAGTGTTTGTGGGCGGTACAGTTGTTTACACAGATTTAGTGAATAGAAGGCAGTTAAATAGCTTTCCAATTTCAACTGAATTCGTTTTTAATAATGTTTTTGCCACTTTTCGTGGAGATGACCGGGCATTAACAGCCGATGACAGAATCATAGTAAATAATAGGTTTGTTCCATTTCCAAACAACGAACAGATGGTATTCGACGCGGGAACGGATATAAAAGAGCGGTTTAAGAAAATACTGAAGGATAACTCAATTCAGTAAAACTCCTTAAATAAGGGATTAAAAAATCTCCATTTTCAGATTATTCATTAGAGAAAAACACCTGATTTTTCTAAGTAACAGAAAGATTTCTTTTTAATTCCAAGTTCCGAGAAAACACTTTGGTTAAACTAAGAGAGATATTAAACATACCGCTCCAAATCAGAAGCCTGAATTCCGTTGTGTGAGTCGTGATGTACTACTGCTCCGTTTTTTATAACAATTATTTGTGGGCTTTCGTGATGCACCTTAAACCTAGCTGCAATCTCATTCGAAATATCCCGATTTGCTAAAAGATCAAGAAAATATAAGCTTAGTTGATCTTTAGAAAGTGAATAATTTTTCTCAAACGTTTTTAAAACACCCCTACTCACTCCGCATCGGGTAGAATGTTTAAATATAGCAACAGGCTTGCTCTTGGATTCATCAACTATTGTGTCTAATTGTTCTAATCGACCTAAAACCTGCCAAGGCACTTCTACAATTTCTTCTTTAGCTATATCTCTCTGCGACTTAAACTTATCAAAAAATCCCATAATTCTCTTTTTTACAAAATTACACCGTTTAAGCTATCTTATTCAAAATATTACGCTAAAATAAGTGTTAATGCAGTCATAATGTCTGTAAATATAACAGATTTATCAGACATTATGTCTTATTTTTATACTGGCTTTGTATTTGTAATATCAAATCCACAAACAATAAACAAAAAACGTACACTATATGAACTTTAATAATTTCACAATAAAAAGCCAGGAGGCCATTCAGCAAGCGCAGCAGATAGCGCAAGGCTATGGTCACCAACAAATAGAAAATGAACACATACTCAAAGCTATTTTTGAAGTAGACGAAAATGCCGTTCCTTTTATACTGAAGAAATTGAACGTAAACATTCCTGTTATCAAACAAATCCTTGAAAAGCAACTCGAGAGTTTCCCTAAGGTATCAGGCGGAGATATTATGCTATCGCGTGAAGCCAATAAAACTGTGATAGATGCTTCTAATGTAGCTAAAAAGATGGAAGACGAATACGTTTCCATTGAGCACTTGCTATTAGCCATCCTCAATTCAAAAAGTGCAATTGCACAAAGTTTAAAAGACCAAGGTGTTACTGAAAAAGGAATGAAAGCCGCCATCCAAGAATTACGGGGAGGTGAAAAAGTAACTTCACAAAGTGCTGAAGAAACTTATAATTCACTGAATAAATACGCCAAAAACCTGAACCAAATGGCCAAAGACGGCAAGTTGGATCCAGTAATTGGTAGAGATGAAGAAATACGGCGAATTCTACAAATTCTTTCACGAAGAACTAAAAATAACCCTATGTTGGTCGGAGAGCCAGGTACAGGTAAAACTGCTATAGCCGAAGGTCTAGCGCATAGAATCGTTGATGGAGACGTGCCAGAAAACTTAAAGTCAAAGCAAATTTTTTCGCTCGATATGGGAGCGCTTATTGCGGGAGCAAAGTATAAAGGTGAATTTGAGGAACGTTTAAAAGCGGTTATTAAAGAAGTTACTTCTAGCGATGGAGACATTGTACTCTTTATCGACGAAATTCATACGCTTGTTGGCGCTGGTGGAGGGCAAGGTGCGATGGATGCGGCTAACATCCTAAAACCTGCGCTTGCCCGTGGAGAGTTGCGAGCTATTGGAGCAACTACTTTAGACGAGTATCAAAAATATTTTGAAAAAGACAAAGCTTTGGAGCGTCGTTTCCAAAGAGTAGTGGTAGACGAGCCAGATACAGAAAGCGCTATTTCAATTCTACGTGGTATTAAAGAAAAATACGAAACACATCATAAGGTTCGTATAAAAGACGAAGCGATTATAGCTGCTGTGGAACTTTCTGAGCGTTATATTACCAACCGTTTTCTTCCTGATAAGGCGATTGACCTGATGGATGAAGCAGCGTCTAAACTTAGAATGGAAATAAATTCCAAACCTGAAGAATTGGACGTTTTGGATAGAAAAATTATGCAACTCGAAATTGAAATCGAGGCCATAAAACGTGAAAAAGACGAAGCCAAACTGAAGAGTTTACACGCAGAACTTGCCAATTTAAAAGAAGAACGCAATGAGCTTAATGCAAAATGGCAGAGCGAAAAAGAAGTTGTAGACAATGTACAAAACCTAAAAACTCAGATTGAAGAATTTAAACTGGAAGCAGAGCGTGCAGAGCGAGAAGGAGATTTTGGTAAGGTAGCCGAACTCCGATATGGAAAGATTAAAGACGCACAACAAAAATTATCAGAATTAGAAAAAGAACTTGCCGAACAAGAAGACGGAACTTCATTAATAAAAGAAGAAGTTACACGTGAAGATATCGCCGAAGTAGTTGCTAAATGGACCGGTATTCCAGTTACAAAAATGTTACAAAGCGACCGTGAAAAATTACTCACGTTAGAAAACCAACTTCACAAGAGAGTGGTGGGGCAGTTCGAAGCTATTGGAGCGGTAAGTGATGCGATTCGCAGAAGCAGGGCAGGCTTACAAGATGAGAAAAAGCCAATTGGTAGTTTTCTCTTCTTAGGAACCACAGGAGTTGGTAAAACAGAACTTGCAAAAGCATTAGCCGAATACCTATTCGATGACGAAAACGCAATGACACGTATTGATATGAGTGAATATCAAGAACGACACAGCGTGAGTCGTTTGGTAGGAGCCCCTCCAGGATATGTGGGTTATGACGAAGGAGGACAGTTAACCGAAGCTGTTCGCCGTAAGCCGTACAGTGTAGTCTTATTAGATGAAATTGAAAAGGCACATCCGGATACTTTCAATATTTTATTGCAAGTATTAGATGAAGGTCGATTAACAGATAATAAAGGTCGTTTAGCCGATTTTAAAAACACCATTATTATTATGACCAGCAATATGGGAAGCCAGATAATCCAGGAGCGTTTTGAAACTGTAAAAGACCCAGAAACTGCTATGGAAGGTGCGAAGGTAGAAGTACTTGCGCTTTTAAAGCAAACTGTACGTCCCGAGTTTTTAAACCGAATAGACGATATAATTATGTTTACACCACTTTCAAAAGTAGACATTTACAAGATCGTGGAACTTCAGCTTAAAGGTGTGTCAAAAATGTTGCTAAAGCAGAATATCATTTTAGACGCCACTCCAGAAGCTATTAAATATCTTTCGGAAAAAGGGTACGACCCACAATTTGGAGCAAGGCCAGTAAAACGGGTAATTCAGCGCGAAGTATTAAATGAACTTAGTAAAGAACTACTCGCCGGAAAAATAACTACAGATAGTATTATTTTACTAGATAGCTTTAACGACAGTCTTGTATTTAGAAATCAAGAAGATTTGGTTGAGTAATTTAATTTTTTGATTGGTTAGTTTGTAAGCCCCTAAGCATTTGTTTGGGGGTTTTTAATTTTACTGTTTTCAAGTGAGTCAAAATGAAATGGTAAGCTATTGCTTAATCAATAAAGAAACCACTAATTCAGATAGCGTTTAAATCGTTTTCTGAATTAGTGGTTAAAATTATCGAGTTTATGGCTAAACCTGTTACTGTTTAATAGCTGGAAGTAATTTCGATCTACATTCGCCAAAACCAATGCGCACTTCATTGTTTTTGCAGTATCCTTTCATTACAACAGTGTCGTTGTCATTAATGAATTTTCGCTCTGTTCCGTCAGATAAGGTGAGTGGTTTTTCTCCACGCCAAGTAAGCTCTAGCATTGAGCCATATGAATCTGGAGTTTTACCTGAAATGGTTCCACTTCCCATCATATCGCCACTATTTACGTTACATCCGTTAACGGTATGATGCGCCAATTGCTGACTCATGTTCCAATACATATATTTAAAGTTGGATGTGCAAATCTTTGTTTCGTCACCATTTTCTGGGGCTATATATACTTCTAAATTAATATCGTAACTCTTTTTGCCTTTATACTGAAGATAAGGTAATTGTTCTACTTCGGGCTTTGGGCCTTCTACTTTAAAAGGTTGTAGCGCATCTAAAGTAACAATCCACGGAGAAATTGATGAAGCGAAATTCTTAGCAAGGAACGGTCCTAATGGCACATATTCCCACTTTTGGATATCCCGAGCACTCCAGTCGTTAAAAAGCACCAATCCAAATATATATTCTTCTGCTTCATTAACAGGAATAGGTTCGCCTAAAACGTTGGCATCGGTTGTGATAAATGCCATTTCTAATTCAAAATCAACCAATTTTGAAGGACCAAAAACCGGTTCTGTGTTATCAGCAGGAAGCGTTTGTCCCCAAGGTCTTCGAATATTAATTCCGCTAGGGATTATAGACGAACTACGGCCGTGGTACCCAACAGGAATATGCATCCAATTAGGCATTAGGGCATTTTCTTTACCGCGAAACATTGTGCCTACATTGGTAGCGTGTTCTTTACTCGAATAAAAGTCGGTATAATCTCCAACTTGTACTGGAAGTTGCATTTCTACTTCATCGAGGGTGAATAATATATGGCTTCTGTGCTTTTCATTATCTCGTAACGTTGGATTTTCTTTATCAAAAATTTCTGCAATACGGTCACGAACAAGACGCCAAGTTTTTCTGCCATCACTTATAAAATCATTTAAGGTGTCTTGAAGAAAAATATCATCTGTTAAATCAATTCCTTTAAAGTACCCCAATTGATGAAGCGCCCCAAGGTCAATGGCATAATCCCCAATACGGGTTCCGATAGTTATAATATCATCCCGGGTTAAAAAAACACCGAAAGGAATATTCTGAATTGGAAAATCAGTATCTGGTGAAGTCTCCAACCAGGTTTTTCGTTTTGGATCATTTGCTTTTATAGGCATGTTATTTATATTTTTAAGCTGTATTTGGAACTAAGTCAAAATCTTCAACTTATTAAAAATCAGTAGAAGAGTTCATTTGTAGCTACAGTTACAAATAGTATTTGTTAGTAAAAAGATATTTCAAATATATAGATTTCATTAGAGTTACCGAATGTAATTAGTATTTTTGGAATTAATTAACTTTTATGAAAATTATGCAACGCGACGAACAAATTTTTGAATTGATAGAAGACGAAAAACAACGTCAAATCAACGGTCTAGAATTGATTGCCTCAGAGAATTTTGTGAGTAATCAAGTGATGGAAGCGGCAGGCTCAGTTTTGACCAACAAATATGCCGAAGGATATCCCGGTAAACGCTATTATGGCGGCTGTGAAATAGTAGATCAGGTAGAACAACTTGCCATAGATAGAGCGAAAGCCTTATTTGGAGCAGAATACGTTAACGTACAGCCTCATAGTGGCTCTCAGGCAAATACAGCAGTTTTTGCTGCTTGTTTAAAACCGGGTGATACTTTTTTAGGATTCGACTTATCTCATGGAGGGCACCTAACGCACGGTTCTCCTGTTAATTTTTCAGGCCGACTTTACAACCCAATTTTCTATGGAGTGGTTAAAGAAACCGGACTGATAGATTACGATAAAATGGAGGAGATTGCACTTAGGGAGAAACCTAAAATGATTCTTGCGGGAGCTTCTGCATATTCCCGCGAAATAGACTATAAGCGCTTTCGTGAAGTTGCAGACAAGATTGGTGCAATACTATTCGCAGACATTGCGCATCCAGCTGGACTTATAGCTAAAGGAATTTTGAGCGATCCTCTTCCGCATTGTCATATAGCAACAACAACAACACATAAAACTTTGCGCGGACCACGTGGCGGAATGATTTTAATGGGTAAAGATTTTGACAATCCATTTGGTATAAAACTGAAAAACGGAAAGCTGCGTAAAATGAGCAGCTTATTAGATAGTGCCATTTTTCCAGGAAATCAAGGAGGTCCTTTAGAACATATTATCGCAGCTAAGGCTATTGCATTTGGCGAAGCACTTTCTGATGACTTCCTTCATTATATGGTTCAGGTAAAGAAAAACGCGGCTTTAATGGCGAAACTTTTTGTTGAAAAAGGATACGATGTAATTTCTGGCGGAACCGATAACCATATGATGCTTATCGACCTTAGAAATAGAGATATTTCAGGAAAAGATGCTGAAAACGCTATAGGCAAAGCCGATATTACGGTTAATAAAAATATGGTCCCATTTGATGATAAATCACCTTTTGTAACTAGCGGAATCCGTATTGGGACTGCTGCTGTTACAACTCGAGGACTTGTAGAAAAAGATATGGGAAAAATCGTCGATATGATTGATGAAGCAATAAAGAACCATGATAATGACGAAAAACTCGAAAGTATTGCAGACGAAGTGAACGAAATGATGTCTCATTTACCGCTTTTTAAAAGCTGATTTATTCTCATAATCTAATTTTATTCTTATTCGTCCTTGCGAGAGTAAAACTTCCGCAAGGACGTAGTGGTTCAGAGTAAAAGCAAATATTCTTGGTATGATTGAAACCGAACGTCTTATACTTAGGAAATATACACTTGAGGATGCCCCTTTTGTTTATATGCTGATGAATAGCGAAGGTTGGTTGAAAAATATTGGAGATAGAAATATCAAGTCGGTTGCAGATGCTGAAAATTATATTCAGACGAATTATTTCAGTATTTACGAAAAGTATGGATATGGGCCTTATTTGGTGTCGTTAAAAACAACGAGAGAGCCAATCGGCTCAGCTGGACTTTATAAGCGAAATAATCTTGACTATCCCGATATCGGTTTTGCTTTTTTATCAAAATACTTCAATCAAGGATTTGCCTATGAATCAGCGAGTGCAGTATTGAAGTTTGCTTCGGAAAAATTGCGTATTTATGAAGTATTTGGTTTCACTTTAGAAGAAAACAAAGAATCAATTAAATTATTGAAAAAACTTGGACTTTCGGAAGATGGTGTTTACACTTACGAAGACGGAGAAGAGCTATTATTATTTTCAAAATAACTATATAATATGATTACTGAAAAAGACAAAAAATTTATTAACAGAGCTATCGAACTCTCTCAACAAGGAATGGATGGTAATGCGGGTGGGCCATTTGGTGCAATTGTAGTAAAGAACGGCGAAATAATTGCCGAAGGGTTTAACAAGGTTACATCAAGCAACGATCCTACAGCGCATGCCGAGGTTGTGGCGATTAGGGAAGCTTGTAAAAAGCTAAACTCATTCCAGCTTGAAGATTGTATTATTTATACTTCCTGCGAACCGTGCCCTATGTGTTTGGGTGCTATTTATTGGGCCAGGCCTAAAGCTGTTTATTACGCTTGCACCAAAGAAGATGCAGCCGAAATCGGTTTTGACGACCAATTTATTTATGAAGAAATTGAATCAGAAATCGGAAAGCGAAAGGTGAAATTTATCAACTTAGGGAGAGAAGAAGGAAGAAAAGTTTTCAAAAATTGGGAAACGAAAGAAGGTCGTACAGACTACTAATAATAAATCGCATTGAAAACAATTGTTCTCAATGCGATTTAAATATAAATCAGCTTATAAAGCAGATTTTAAAACAATTTCGGAAATCGATTTGGGTCGGTTTCGTGCATAATAGCATAAACTTTTTCATAAACATCTTCTACAGAAGGCTTGCTGAAATAATCGCCATCTGTACCATAAGGAGGACGGTGTGCTTTCGCCGTTAGTGTTTGAGGCTTGCTGTCTAAATGTTTGTAACCACCTTGCTCTTCAACAATATGATTTAGAATATAAGATGCAGCTCCGCCTGGAACGTCTTCATCAATTACTAACAATCTATTTGTTTTGGCTAAACTCTTTACAATATCGTGCTTTATATCTAACGGTAATAAAGATTGTACATCGATAATTTCAGCTTCAATTCCTGCTTCTTGAAGTTCTTTGGCAGCTTCTTCAACAATTCGTACAGTACTTCCGTAAGAAACTAGAGTAATATCTGTTCCTTCCTTGATGGTTTCAACTACTCCAATTGGAGTTCTTAGTTCACCGAGATTGTTCGGCAACTTTTCTTTTAAACGATATCCGTTTAGACATTCAACTACCAATGCTGGTTCGTCGGTTTCTAACAGGGTGTTGTAGAACCCAGCTGCTTTGGTCATATTTCGAGGCACTAAAATGTATATTCCCCGCAACAGATGTATTAAACCTCCCATCGGAGATCCGCTGTGCCAAATACCTTCTAGTCGATGACCACGCGTACGTATTATTAGCGGCGATTTTTGTGTTCCGTGCGTTCGGTAACGCAAGGTAGCCAAATCGTCACTCATTATCTGAAGGCAATATAGAACATAATCTAAGTATTGAATTTCTGCAATAGGGCGTAAGCCTCGCATTGCCATCCCGATACCTTGACCTAAAATAGTAGCTTCCCTAATTCCCGAGTCGGCAATTCGCAATTCTCCATATTTTTCCTGTAAGCCTTCAAGACCTTGGTTTACATCGCCAATTGCTCCTGTATCTTCTCCAAAAATAAGGGTGTTGGGGTGTTTAGAAAAAATAACGTCGAAGTTTTCACGCAGTACCACACGGCCATCTACTTCTTCTGCATCCGATGCGTAGGTTGGTAACACTTCGTTTACAGTTTTTGCATTTTCTTCTGATTCAGAATATAAATGAGCGCTGTACTTAGGTTGTATAACTTCAAAATAATTCGCAATCCAATCTTGTAATTGTTTCTTTTCTGAAGAATTTTCATTCGCAACTAATCGAAGTGCTTTTCTAGCTGTAGAAAGGATGTCTTTTCGTAAGGGTTCTTTATCTGAAGCTAGGGTGTTTTTTAATTTTTCAATTCGTTCTTTGTTTGAACTGTTCTCTGCTAAGTTGCCCAATAGCACCACGACTTCTTCTTTTTCTTTTTTCTGTGGAGCAACAAATGCATTCCAAGCTGCTTTCTTGCCGTCGCGAACTTTCTTCTTTATATCTTTTTCAATTTCCAACAAGGTTTCATCAGTAGCAATGTCGCTTGCAATCATCCACTCCCGCATTTTTTTGTTGCAATCGTGTTCTGCTTCCCACTCTAAACGCGCTTTGTTTTTATAACGTTCGTGAGACCCGCTGGTACTGTGGCCTTGAGGTTGCGTAAGTTCCTGAACGTGAATAACCACAGGCACGTGTTCCTCACGGGCAATTTGAGAGGCACGGCTATATACTTCAACGAGTTCTGGATAGTCCCAACCTTTTACTCGTATGATTTCGAATCCTTTTTCGTCTTCAGTGCGCTGAAAACCTTTAAGTATTTCCGAAATATTTTCTTTAGTGGTTTGGTATTTTGCGTGAACAGAAATTCCGTATTCATCGTCCCAAACACTTGTTACCATTGGTACTTGCAATACGCCAGCGGCATTTATGGTTTCCCAAAAAAGACCTTCACTGGTACTTGCATTACCAATTGTTCCCCAAGCTACCTCATTACCATTGATAGAGAAGTTGGTTTTGTTCTCAATTCCTTTTACGTTTCTAAATATTTTTGAAGCCTGCGCCAATCCCAAAAGTCGAGGCATTTGGCCTGCTGTTGGTGAAATGTCGGCACTGCTGTTTTTTTGTGTTGTAAGGTTTTTCCAACTTCCGTCTTCATTTATACTGTGGGTTGAAAAGTGACCTCCCATCTGCCTACCAGCGCTCATGGGGTCTACATTAATATCGGTATGTGCATATAGACCTGCAAAAAACTGTTCGATGGTGAGCTTGCCAATTGCCATCATAAAGGTTTGGTCCCTGTAATAACCACTTCGCCAATCACCGTTTTTAAAAGCTTTTGCCCAGGCAAGTTGCGGAACTTCTTTTCCGTCGCCAAAGATTCCAAACTTCGCTTTTCCGGTTAATACTTCACGGCGTCCCAAAAGGCTACATTCCCTACTTGTTACAGCAATTTTGTAGTCATTGAGTACAGATTTTTTAAAATCTTCAAAGGAAATCTCGCTATTCGTATTGGTCTCTGGATTTGTCTGCATTATAGTATATTTAGAATTTCGCAAAAATAACGAAATTGCCCGTGTTTCGCAATGATTGGTCTTAATAAAGCACGATTCAGAAGACTAAAATTATGGTTACGGTAAAAGCAAGTTAGAAATCTGAGTTCGATTTAAAAACATTTATTCGTGTGTTGCAAAGGTTTAACGAATAAGGCAATCACTTTTTGCCACTTAAGCCATACTATTCTCTGTTCCCTGCTCTTAGAAAAGTGTTTTCTTTTATTACATTTGAGGTTAAATAATATGCAGTAATCTTTATTTTCAGGACAACTATTTGAAAGATGTCAGTTATAAGCATGTTAACGGCAATTTTAAAAATGACAATGTCCATCTTTTTCGATTTGGATCAGTTCTTTTTTTATTTAATGGGAACATTTTAAAATAAAGCAGGCGCAATGAGAATTGCGACTCAAAGTCTTAGCGATTACAATCGTGCAAATTAGCATTTGTAACGTTGGGAACGTCTAAAAGACTTTGTGTCAAGGTATTGAAAAAATATTAGAAAGTCAAGTATTTGATCATTTTTTTAATGCCGCAACTTTTATTTTAAAATGCTTCTAAGTAGTAAAAAGAACTGATCTGTTCAGCTTCGGGCGACTTCATGTAGTCAATGCCTAAAAGAAATAGCCCGATTCAGCAAATCAAAAAGAT
>NZ_FNNS01000042.1 GCF_900106795.1 Aequorivita viscosa
CTGTACCTATGGCAGGAAACATTGCTTCTGGTGTTTATCTTGTAACTCTTAATCACGGTGGCGAAGCTCATACCTTTAGAGTAATAAAAGAGTAAAACTTTAAAGACAACATAAAAAATTAGTTTTCAAAATAATAGGCTTACAGACAAAAGTTAATTTTACTATATACGCTGCTATTAATAGAAAAACTAAAATTTTAATCCACTGAAAGTATAAAATACCAATTCAGTTTAATTAAAAAGAGGGATCCGAGAAGGACTCCCTCTTTTTTAATACATTGTCCCGTCCTGAAATAGCGATACACCAAAACCTTAGTATAATGAAAACATCAGAAAACAGTGGGTATATAAAACGTACCCAAAAAAGATTATTCGATTTCTTTTAAACTTAAATCTTTTAAAAAGCTGGAAATGGAAATGTTCCGATCGAGTTCAAGTTTCTTTTTGAGCCTGTATTTATGCTGGTTGACAGATTTAGGCGAAATGTTTAAAAAATCAGCTATTTGTTGTGTTGAATAGTTCTGGCGTATTAGCGCACAATACAGTATATCTTGATCGGTCAAATCAGGGTTTATGCGTTCTAAAGATTCCATTAATACAGGGGAAATAGATTTAAAAATTTCCTTTAAGCTATCATTGTGCCTTGTAATTACATCATTTCTTCGCAGCTTTCTTATTAAATGGCTCGCATTATTAACCGAATCATCCTTTAGGGCAATAAAAACCTCGTTCAATAAATTAATGTTCGATTGTTTCTCCAATTGGGCGGCTTCTACTTCGTTTTGTTTTTCCTTTAGCTGCAGCTGAAGGAGCTGTTTCCGCTTCACTTCATTGTCATAAGCCAATTTTAACAACTTTTCGTTTTGCTCCTTTCGCAAAATCAATTCCTCTTTTAATTTTTGCTGTGTTCTTAATTTTTCGTGCTCGCTTTCTTTTAGTTGAAGTCTGGCAAGTATGATTTGCCTTTGTTTTCGTTTATAGAAGTAGTAAAAAATTAAGCTGCCCACTACTAAACAGATTAAACCGCTGAGCAATTTATTCTGGTACGACTGTTTTTGGTTCAATAAATTTAAACTCGCCAATTCTTGCTCTTTGTGATGGTTCGTTAAGTATAGGTTCAAGTTGGTTTGTCGCTGTTCGGTGGTCAATTTGTTACGAGCGGCTTCTAACTTATTTTGAAGCTCGTTGTATTTTATCAAGCTATCGGTGTTCTTAAATAACGAATAATATTCGATTATGGCCGATGATATTTCAAGCTGCATCTTTAATTTTTCATTTGGAAGCAAAGCAGTCAATGTGTCTATTATTTGACGGGAAGTAACTTTTATGTCGGGCGAAAGTTCCAAGTGCTCCAATTGATTTTCCTTAATAATCCTATGGGCCAACAACCACCCTTTAGCATAGTGTATACGGGATTTGTTAGCGTATGAAAAATTGATATAAGTAAACAAATATTGGGTTGCCAAATCGGGATCATCGATCAGGAGAACTTCAGCTTTTAATCTATCCACATAGTGATAGCGCGCACTGTTTTCTATTTTTTTATAAATCTCCTGTGCATTATCCAAATATGTCAATGCCTGTTTAGTATCACCAGTAAGTTGATGTAGGGCTAACGCTTTATTTTCAAAAGCAACAGCGAGTCCATTTTTAAGTTTAAATTCGGGAAGAAACGTGTTGATGGCAGAATCGGCATACTTCTCCGTGTTTTTATAATCTTCTAATTCGTAATACAGATTACTTAAAAACTTAAATACATGTCCAGATTTAAGTCGGTTGACAGGATAATCAAAATTTTTGGTTACCTCTAACGCTTGAATTAAATAATAAACCGAAGCATTATAGTCGTCTGAAGATTCAGCACATTTCGAAAGTGCGATGAAGTATTTGAATAAATCGGTAGTTTTAGGGGCATCCGAATTCGCTAAACCACTATAATTGTACAGATAAGAACATGCCTTGGCATTGCCGAATCTACGGTTATAGTAAGAGAATTTGAGGTTTATAAAAATCAGGTCATTCTTTACATTGGGATAACGCTTCCCAACCTCATCAAGCACAACACCAAAAAAATCCAAGAACGGCAGCGCATTATCTTCTAGTTCTAAATTGTGCAACAGATATTTCAATTCATTTAAACGCTGAAAAGCACCTTCAGAAACTGCAAAAGTATCCAGATAAAGCTTTAGGTATTGTTCCTTTCTGTCTGCGTTGCAAAATGCCTGATGGAGATAGGGGTGGATTTTATTCAACTTCTCCCGGCTATCCAATTTTTCAAACGCTTGGATACTTAAAACAGCATTACATTCAGGAAAAGCAAACCCTTTCCAAAACCCCAGAATAAATCCTAAAATGACGATGAAACATCTTAAATTCATTAGTCAAATATACTTTTTTATAATTCAAAGACCTCACAACCCTTTAAAATTAAGGTTGTTCACTCAGTTGTAGACTCATTGTAGACTTCATGGAATAGGAAAAAAATGAGATATAAAGTAGATTTGAAATAAAACAATACTTTAAAAATTCATGTTGTTTTCTTACTGAATTCTACGCTATCAAAAACGGAAAACGCGAAGTGTCTATCAATAAACTTAAAACCCTAAACCACTAACAAGTTGTCTCATTCAAAAAATTTAATTAAATGCTTTTTTTAAGATTGGAGCGTGTTATAACTAAGAATCTATCGACATTAAAATACTATTTATGAAAAAAATTACTCTTTTCCTGCTTTTTTGTATTTTCCTTTTTAAGGCGAATGCCCAGTATATACAAAAAGTATATGTCAACGAAGATTTCTCTACCTATGCACTCCCATCAGGTTGGTCTGCTTATGCAGATCCCGAAAACAAGCATTGGGATATAGGCGACCCTTCCAGTATTATATCACAACTTCCTCCGAATACGAACAATACAGGGATGACTTTTCCCATGGCATATTTTTATTATTATGAGTTTGGAAACCTAGATAAAAATGCAAGTTTGGAAACCAAGCAGTTCGATGTATCTTCATTACCTTCGGAGGGAGCAATAAAGCTGCAGTTCATCTATCAGTTCGAAAAATACAGCTACGGCGCCAATTTTTATGTAGAAGTTTATAATGGTAGTAGCTGGATAGAGGTCTCTCACTTCACAGAAGATTCTGCTAATCCAACCTATTATGATGCAGACATCACAGCAGTCTTGGGAGGTGCAACCAACGCCAAAGTACGTTTTCGGTGGGAAGGCAATTATAGAGCTCATCTTTTTATCGATAAAGTCCACATTTTTGATGTGAATACTATCTGTAATAAACCTAATAACCTAACCACAAGCAACATTACGCCGGTTAGTATGGACCTGAGCTGGGATGCCGGTGGCTCCGAAACCGAATGGCAGATTATTTATGGACAGGCTGGTTTTAATCCGGAAGCAGGAGAGGGCAATTCTATAAACGTATCCAACACCACCACCAAAACCCTTACCGGGTTATTGCCCGACACCGCTTACGATATTTATGTTCGAGGTTTTTGTGGCACCAACGAAAGCTTTTTGTCCACCCCCATTACCACAAGTACAGATTGCACGGGGATTACCGGTTTTCCGTGGCTTGAAAATTTCAATACTACTTATAATTCTTTACCGCCTTGTTGGAATTGTGTAAGTGGATCCGATTTGGGAGGGTGTTTTGCTCCCAGTGCACCTACAGCCTATCCAGGCAACAAGGCCGCTAAGTTTTATGGCGATAACAACATGTATCTTATGCTTCCACCGGTATTTTTAAATGGGAACCAGCAACTTCGCTTCAAAACCTTGGCAGTAGATCAATATTCTACATTTACTTACAAAGTAAAACTCTCGGTCACCAGTAACCAACCAGAAGATTTTAATATTACCCTAAAACCTTCAACAGAGATTAAACATACCACATATCAAGAAATAGACCCTATTTCCCTTGAAGCATATACGGGATATGTGTATCTGGCAATTCATACATCCAATATAAATGTAGATAATGATCCTTATTATTTCGACGATTTTGTGATTGAGGATATTCCCGAATGTGTTGCGCCAACAAATTTGGAAGTGGTATCGAAAACCTATGATGGGATTACCGTAAACTGGACGGGCAACGGCCCAGAATACAAATGGGAAGTGGTTTATGGCCCACAAGGCTTTAACCCGGAAACCGAGGGAATTACCGTTTTGGATGATGACGGCGAAACAGGAATACAACTTACCGATTTTAGCCTCGGGGTCCATTACGATTTTTACGTTAGGGCATATTGCAGCAGCTTCAATAAAAGTCCGTTCTCCAGCGTCGGCCATTTTACAGCACCCTGTGATTTTAAGGACAACTTTTTTGAAAGCTTTCAAGGATTAACCAATATACCTGACTGTTGGTTCAAGTTGATCGATTCCAACAGTGATAACGCCCACGTTAGAGTAGGAAACTACGACGATTACAACGGAAATAATTCCGTGGCAGAACTGGAAACGGATACAGGAGCGGTCTATTTAATTTCGCCAAAACTGAATGCGCTTTCAGAAGGTTCAAACCAACTGCGGTTTTTTGCGGAAGGAGATTATTTTTCGTCTTTTGAAGTCGGCACAATAACCAACATAAGCGATGCTTCCACTTTTACCAGCCTGGCAACCTACACTACTTCTGGCGCGGGCCAATACAATGAATATTTGTTGCCGTTTTATGAGGACTTAACGGATGAGCAAATTGCCTTTAAAGTTTCAGGGAACAATAGCATCCATTTAGATAATATTTACTGGGAAACCTCTACGTATTATTGTGAAGAACCTACCGATGTAGAGGTGACAGAAGTAGGACAAACCTATGCGAATATTAGCTGGGTTGAAAATGGTTCTGCGGAAGCATGGAAGCTAATTTATGGCGAACCGGGCTTTGATCCAGCAACCGAAGGCACTATTTTTATCGATGATGATGAAGATGCTGGTGAAGCCTTGACAAATTTAACAATGGACACCCATTATGAAGTGTATATAAGTCCCATTTGTGACTCTGGCGATGTGGCAATTACCCAAACCCCAGTCAGTTTCTTTACCGGTTTTTGCAATGGCGATGTTCCGCTCAACATACAAGGAAATGGACTTTTAAAAGTGAATTTTGTCAATCAGGATTTTTTCAGCAACGGAAACACTACTTCTTATGAAGTTTTTACCGATCAAGTAGTTGAGCTTCCCCAAGGCCTAGAAGCCAAAACTTTCGTGGTTTTTCACACCGGGGTCGTTTATCGAACCAATATTTGGATAGATTTTAATGACGATTTGGAGTTGGGCAGCGACGAACTGGTTTTTCAGGGAGAATCCTTGGCCAACAACCCGACAACCTTGGATGCATCATTCACACTTCCAATAAATGCGGCTTTAGGAGAACATCGCATGCGAATTGCCGCAGCGGCTTCCGGCCAAGACATCCCCGACCCTTGTTTTAGTGGCACAGATGGTTTAGTGGCCGATTTTCAGGTAAATATCACGGAAGCACCATCCTGCTTCCCTCCAACTAATCTGTCTGCTACCAATATAGATGGAACCAGCACGCAACTAGAATGGCAGGAAAATGCTTCGGCCACTGCTTGGAAAATTATTTATGGCCCAGCAGGTTTTGATCCCACAACCGAAGGAACTACGCTAATCGATAACGACGGGGTTCCTTCAGTAACGATAACGGGTTTAGTCCCAAATAGCAGCTATGATTTTTATGTCAAAGCCCTTTGTGGAGCAAGCGATGAAAGTCTGCTGGTTGGGCCGGAAAGTTTTGACACGTCCTGCATTCCGCTTGGCGATTTTTCAGAAAATTTTGATGCTTCCTCCAACCTTCCCGATTGTTGGTCAAATCTTATAGACAGCCCAACGCCACCAGCAGACGGTTTTTCATTGGTAGAGCCCAATTACAATACTTCTCATTCTCCTTCAAACTCCATTATTTTATGGAACAGCAACGTTCCGGACGCAAAACTGTACTTGATCACACCAGAACTTTCTGCTTTAATTGAAGGCGATCATCAAATTAGGTTTTTTGCATTTTTCAATGGCAATGCTACATTGGACGTTGGCTTGATAGATAACCCTTCCGATGCCTCTACTTTTGAACACCTGCAAACCATTACCCCCGAAAACGGATTTTATGAATATGTGGTACGGTTTGACCAGCCTTACAATCAAAAGCATATCGCTTTTAAGGCGAGTTCTAGCATAGACAGTTATTCAATTTTTATAGACGATGTGGTCTGGGAGCCAATACCAACGTGCATTCGCCCCAGTAACCTTACCGTTGGGGATATCACTTCAAATTCAGCAGCAATCAATTGGGATTCAGAAAATGCTGAAACCGCTTGGGATATTGTCTATGGCGAAGCAGGATTCGACCCATTAACCCAGGGAACCACCATTACCGACACCGATGGGGTTGAAGGAACAACGCTTACAGGTTTATCTGCAACCACGACTTATGAGTTTTACGTAAAAGCTAATTGTACTGCGGAAGACCAGAGTAGTCTTGCCGGCCCAAGATATTTTAAAACACTTTGTGCTCCATTTGAGGATTTTTCCGAAAATTTTGAAGAAACAACCGATTTGCCCGATTGTTGGAGTAGAATTTTAGAGACTACTTCTAATGTTGCATCGGTGGGTATTGTGGATTATGGCGGAATTGATAACTCCAGTTCCGTAAGGATTTTCAATTATAATTCAGATGCTTCGGAACTTTATTTGATTAGCCCCGAGCTTTCAAACATCCAAAACGCCAACCATCAGCTTCGGTTTTCGGCTAAAAAAACTGCTAATTCAAATTTGGAAATCGGTACGATGACTGATCCCAATGATGCTTCCACCTATGTCGCGGTCCAGCAAATAAACGCAACCTCAAGGTATCTGGAATATGAAGCAGCCTTCGATGGTTATTATCCGGGGCAATACATCGCTTTCAAGACTACGTATAGCAACAGTTCTTCCGCAGAAGTATTTTTAGACAATGTTATTTGGGAACCTATTGCTGCGTGCCAAAAACCGACCGACCTTACTGCTACCAACATCACGCAAACCTCTGCCACCTTAAATTGGACCAGAGAAGGAAATGAAACAAGTTGGGAAGTAATTTATGGCGCACCGGGCTTTGATCCGGAAACGGATGGAAATACGCTGTTGGATGATGACGGCTCGCCGGGGATTGTTTTAACGGGACTCACTGAAAACGCAACCTACGAGGTTTATGTAAAAGCGGTATGTGGAACGAATAATGAAAGTGCTTTAACCGGACCAATCAGTTTTATGCTGTCCTGTTCTTCCTATGCCGATTTTTATGAAGATTTGGAAGACGATTTGGATTTCCCATCCTGCTGGTCTACCGTTATAAATTCTTCTGGAACGTATGCGGCCGTTGTTAAAACCTACTCGGGCGGAAATGATAACTCCAACTCCTTTTATCTATACGATTCCAACCAAGATCCTTCAGAAGCACTTTATTTAATCACTCCGGAGTTGTTGAGCTTGAACGGCGGTCGCCAATTTAGGTTTTCCGCCCGAGCATACAACAATCCCATTTTGGAAGTGGGAACCATGAGCGATCCTACCGATGCCAGTACGTTCAACTATATTGAAACAATCAATGCCATTGGCACGATACAGGATTTTACAATGATTTTTGATGAAACCTATACCGACCATTATTTGGCGTTTAGGGCTAAATTTCCCAATCAATATCAATCTATTTATATAGATGATGTGGTTTGGGAGCCAATAACCAATTGCGATGGGCCAACAGATGTCCAAATTTCGAATATTACTGAAAGCACTGCAAAGGTAAGTTGGGAAGCCGATGGCGATGAAACAGCTTGGATGATTATTTATGGGGAAGCTGGTTTTAACCCTATCATTGGTGGTAATACAATTGACGTTAACGGTACTTCCTTTGAGAGAACGCTGTCAGGCCTTACGGCAAGCACAACTTACGATGTATATGTACAAGCTGTTTGCCCCAACGGCGATGAGAGTTCACTATACGGCGTTATTCCTACGCAATTCCAAACGGGTTGCCCCCCGATAGGGAGTTTTTTCGAAAATTTTGATTCCCTGCCAATAGATGTTATTCCTGATTGTTGGCAAAAACTGATGGAAGATGTTTCCAATCCGGGCAACGTGATTTTTGGCACCAAGGATTTCTCAGCCTATTCCGCACCAAATTTTATGGCCATGTACAATGGTTATGAGCCAAATGCAAAACTATATCTGGTTGCGCCAATGCTCAATAATTTATCCAACGGAAACCATCAATTAAGGTTTATGGTCAAAAAAGATGCGGGTGCCCATTTGCAAGTGGGCACCATGGAAGATGCTAATGACCCTGCTACTTTTTCAGCAATAGAAACCATTGCCGCCACTTCGAGCTACCAAGAATTTTCGGTGGAATTTGGTGACGTGGAAAGCCATCAGTTTATCGCATTCAAGGCTTATTTCACTTTAAATTCACAGGCAGTCTATTTAGACGACGTGGTATGGGAACCGGTTTCCTGCCCCAAGCCTATCGCGCTGGCCACAGATAATTTTAACGGAAATTCAATAGATCTTTCTTGGATTGAAAGTGGTTCCGCAACATCTTGGCAAATTAAATACGATGCAATTGGTTTTAATCCGCTTAATGAAGGGACGTTGGTTTTGGATAACGATGGAGTTCTTGGAGAAAGCATTACGGGATTAAACCCAGCCATTGAGTATGAATTTTATGTGAAATCATCTTGCGCCGAAAGCGAGACGAGTGAATGGGCAGGGCCAAAAAAATTCATCGACGCTCCCATGAATGATGATATTTGCAACGCCATCACGCTGAGTTTGGATGCAGGCTGTGCTGGCGGAACGTACACAAATACCGGGGCAACACTTCAGAATAACGAACCCACCGATAGTTGCTGGGACACTACGGAATATTTACGAACGGTTTGGTTCAAGTTTGTAGCACCGGAAAGTGGTAATGTAACCATTACAACCGAATTTTCGGGCGGGTCGCTTACAAACAATCATTTTAAGGTTTACGAAGCACCCACAGATTGCTCCAATCTACAAACTTTGGGGGCGGTAACCACGTGTAGCGATATTAATGTGAACGGGGCAACAATCAACCCGTCATACCTTACCCCAGGAGCATATTATTATATTCAGGTGAGTGGCATTGGAAATCTACAAGGCACTTTTTGTATTGAAGTGCAAGAAGAAGCAGATTACTATTATGGCTATGATTATTACGATGCCGAAAATGACTACCGATGGTTTCCCGAAAACCCTGAAAACGCGAATACACTTGTGGATAACGTAGAAATTAAAGCGGATATGGCAACTTTTACCGAAGCTATTGCCATCAAGAACCTAGTTGTAGGACCCGGAGCAAGCCTGAATATTGAGAGCGTACTCACCTTAACTGAAAGTCTGGTCAATAACGGGGCGTTAACCTTTAAAAGCACCGCAACCAAAAATGGGGAATTGGCTCCAGTGCCAGCAACTTTCACTATGTTGGGAGCTATTACCGTAGAACGTTATATGAAGAATAAACGCTCCTACAGAATGGTGAGTAGCTCAGTAACCTCCCCCAACTCCATCCACAACAATTGGCAGGAAGGAGCAACCGGCAACACCGACAATCCATTCCCGGGGTTTGGTACGCACATTACAGGAAGCACCACCGACCAGCAAAACGGGTTTGACGGTACGGCAACGGGCAATCCATCTATGTTTACAGTAGATGTCGTAAATCAACAATTTCAGGCAATAACAAATACTGATGTGCATACCCTGACGGCGGGAAACCCGTATTTGCTATTTGTTCGTGGGGATCGGAGCATCGACCTGACCAATAACGAAGCCTCCAGCGAAACCGTGCTTCGTACCACAGGGTCATTATTCACAGGTACGAACATCCAAAACTTTAACACCGAAGACGCAGGGGATTTCGTGATGTTCGGGAATCCGTACCAAAGCACCGTCAACTTAAACTCGGTTTTTGCGGGTTCAACGAACCTAAATACTAATCAATTTTATGTGTTCGATCCATCTCTTGGAGACCACGGGGCTTATGTTACCGTACTTCTCCCAGGAGGAACTAACACATCCGGTTCAGCAGCCAACGAATACCTCCAGCCTGGTCAAGGTGGGCAGATTGCCACCGCTACTGCTGGCGTTTCATCTGTAGTATTTAACGAAATTGATAAAAGTCCAGGCGAGTTTACCTCAACGAATCGCCCATTGTCTGGAAATGATATGTTAACTGTACAATTATACACTACTGAAAACTTCAACAATGAAGGACCAGTACACGATAGCTTCGGAATTATCTTTGCAGAAGGAAACAACAACGAACTTACAACTGCTGATGCTGTAAAGCCAATGAACTTCTATGAGAACTTAGGTATTAACCACAACGGAACTTACTTGAGTATCGAACAAAGAGATATGCCACAAGCAGCTGAGGTGTATTCAATGT
>NZ_FNNS01000036.1 GCF_900106795.1 Aequorivita viscosa
GTGGTTATAGCGACGGGGCTCACCTCTTACCATTCCGAACAGAGAAGTTAAGCCCGTTTGCGCCGATGGTACTGCAATCCTGTGGGAGAGTAGGTCGCCGCCTTCCTTTAAAACCTTCATCATTAATTTGGTGAAGGTTTTTTTTTTGGGAACAAACTGAAATCTCCTACGCTCCCACAGCGTGGTGGTAGGGACGGGGGCGTGGTTTGTGGCGATGAACCGTTATCAATCACCGTCCCTGCCGTTTATAATACCAAAGCGCCTTCCTTTAAAACCTTCATCATTAATTTGGTGAAGGTTTTTTTTTGGAACAAACTGAAATCTCCTACGCTCCCACAGCGTGGTGGTAGGGACGGGGGCGTGGTTTGTGGCGATAAACCGTTATCAATCACCGTCCCTGCCGTTTTTAATACCAAAGCGCCTTCCTTTAAAACCTTCATCATTAATTTGGTGAAGGTTTTTTTTGGAACAAATTGAAATCTCCTACGCTCCCACAGCGTGGTGGTAGGGACGTGGTACGTGGTTTGTGGCGATAAACCATTATCAATCACCGTCCCTGCCGTTTATACTACCAAAGCGCCTTCCTTTAAAACCTTCGTCATTAATTTGGTGAAGGTTTTTTTTGGGGAACAAACTGAAATCTCCTACGCTCCCACAGCGTGATGGTAGGGATGGTAGGGAATTAAGAACAATTGTTGTGTTTATCCAAAGATTTAGTTTCCCAAATTGGAAGAATTATATGTTTTTAGCTCCTTTGAACTATGCGGGTTCGATTAAGCTCACGCCGATATACGTATGTTTTAAAAGACTGTGTTTTATGGCATTTTATTTTCGTGGTTTATGATAACAAAATGTATTCTAAAACCTCTTCATTTACGCAATATAAAAGGGAGGTTGAATTATGTTATATGAATTGCGTTTAATACACGCTATAAACATATAATAAGTGTACTATAAAGATACTGTAATCGTACTTTAATTAAAGGTGTGCTCCCTTTCGGGAACTACTTGTAGGCTGTTATTGGATAATTGCGAAAGATGATGAATATATCTATAAATGATAATTGCTAATTAAGACTAGGAAAGTAATAGAAAAGAAATTGGGCTTAAATTGTTTATACTGTCTAAAAGGAGGTTTATACTAAATTAATAAAACGGGAAAGAGGGGACATTCTTAAATATACTTTAACGCTTTTAATATTAAAGAATTGTTGGTGAGAAAATTTAAGTTATAAATATTCCCATTTAAATAGATGTAGTTGTGTCTATTAAATACTTTCGATCTTTAGGTAAAGTCCTTCTCTTTTAATTTTAAGGATATAGAATACTAATTAGATACTACTAAAATATTGACTTCATTATTGTATTGATTCCTTTAAAACATAAATAAATTGCTCCAGCACCAGCTAGTATTGCAGGGAACAGAAAAACGAAAAATATGTAAGTGTCTTTATTAAGGAATGATAACGTTAGGAGATAGGGAGATAAAAAAAGTAAGGGCAAGGCAAATGCTAAATACTTTAAGCCTTTCTTTAATATGTTGAAGTCTGTATGATCTTTACCCATGGTGATAATTATTTATTGCTGTTCTTACATTTTTGTATTTATTGAGAAGTCGTTGCGCTTGCTCTTCAGGAACATCTAGCTCTTCCATAATCATTCGAACGCCACGGTCTACTAATTTGTTATTGCTCAACTGCATATCCACCATTTTATTTCCTTTTACTTTTCCTAATTGAATCATTGCAGTGGTGGAAATCATATTTAAAACGAGCTTTTGCGCAGTTCCTGCTTTCATTCTAGAACTTCCTGTAACAAATTCGGGACCGACGGTAACTACTACTGGAAATTCAGCGGTATTTGAAATAGGGCTTCCTTCATTACACGTAATGCACCCTGTAGGTATGTTGTTTTCGTTGCAATAGTTTAGCGCACCGATTACATAAGGCGTGGTTCCTGATGCAGCTATACCTATGACTATATCTTTTTCAGAAATGTTTTCATTTTGAAGATCCTTGACGCCTTGATTTTCGGAATCTTCAGCAAACTCAACCGCTTTTCTGATGGCTGTGTCGCCTCCCGCTATAATTCCGATAACTAAATCGTGAGGCACTCCAAATGTTGGTGGACATTCGCTGGCGTCTACAACACCTAAACGACCGCTTGTACCTGCGCCAATGTAGAACAATCTACCGCCCGCTTTTAATTGCTCAACTACTTTGGAAGCTAGTTTTTCAATCTGCGGAATGGCTTTTTCAACTGAAAACGCAATTGTTTTGTCTTCGTTGTTGATGTTTTCAAGCAATTCAGAAACGTCCATTTTTTCTAAATGGTTGTATTTCGATTCAGATTCTGTTGTTTTTGTGAAAGACATATACAAATGTACGATTTACGAACGATGCCGTGTAATTTATAATGACGATTTATTGAACCGTATAATCAAGCACTGAAATTTCTGATATTCTGAAGTATCCGAGGGGATAATTTTCAGGATTGGTTTCGTTTATAATATTTCCTTTTACCGTTGCAGGTTGGGTCTCAAAAGGACCGCCGCCAGCTCCTGTTTGCTGAAGAAGGATAAACATATAATTGTAATATTCTTCAGTAATGCCGTAGAGTATGAATTGAACATTGTCTCCTGTGGTTAAATCATCAGCGCGATATAATGCAAAAATGGCATTTCCATCAAAAAACTCATCATTTAAAACATTTCGATTAATTCCCCTTTCAGAACTTCCTGTTACGAAGTAGAAATTTTCTTCGCCAGCGGGATCGGTAAAAAAAGCTTTCAATTCAATTTGATCTCCCGAAAAACCCCCGTCATCCCGTTGTTCTACATATTCTAGTGGTACGCTTGAAATTCGATTCGTTGTAGCGGTATATATTTCGTTTTCGTAAATAACTTCAAGCGTGTAGTCTATATTTTCTTGAGGTGAAAAATCGCTTATATAAAAACCATTTTCAACGTGGGTGAAACTATACACAAGACCATTTTCATCCGCAATGTGTACTGAGGCATTTTCTACAAAGGGAACTTGGTTGTCAAAAAAAGGAGCGGTAGTGGTTAGTTTTACATAGCTATTTACGTAATCATCTTCAACTCGAATATTAATATTCGCTTCTATTACTAATCTTGGATCGGCATCGTTTAAGTCTACCTCAATAACATCTTCACAAGAAGCTAGAAGTAGAGCGCAAGCAATTAACATTATGATCTGCTTCATCTTTTAAAATTTAAAGTTATATGTTACTGATGGAATAATTCCGAAGATAGAAAGTCTTACAGCTTCATTTTGGTACGTGTCTGTGTTTTCGCTAAAGGAAATTGACGCTGCATTTTTCTGATTGTAAACGTTGTAAATACTAAAGACCCATTCGCCTTTCCAGCGTTCATCCGTTTTTCGAGAAGGAGTGAGTGTAGCAGATATATCTAAACGATGAAAAGGTGTAATTCTGCTGCTATTACGTGCTTCATAAACAGGAACAACCATACCGTTGTATTCGTATTGTCCTTCAGGGAAGGTGGTTGGACGACCGGTTTGAAATATTAAATTGGCGCCAAAAGTCCATTTTTTTGACAAATCGTAAGAACCGGTAATCGACAAATCGTGCGTTTTGTCCCAAGCCGCATTGTACCATTCGCCATTGTTTATTCCGCTTTCAGCTGCCGTTCTTCCTGGCGTTCGTTGTTCGCTTTTTGATAGGGTGTAGGCCAACCAGCCTTGAAATCTCCCTGTGTTTTTTCGGAACAACATTTCCAAACCGTAGGCTCTTGCTTCGCCATTCAATAGTATTTGTTCAATGGCGTTGTTTGCTATTAAATCGGCACCGCTAATATAATCTAAACGATTTTGAACCGTTTTATAAAACGTTTCTACTTCTAAAGAATAATTTTCGAAATTTCTGAAATAACCCATTGCCACTTGGTCTGCCAACTGAGGTTCTATATATTTTCCGCTGGGCGCATATATATCGAAAGGAGTAGGAGAAGTAGTGTTGCTAATTAGGTGAATGTATTGAGTCATGCGGTTATAGCTCGCTTTTATTGAAGAATCATCGTCAAGTAGAAACGAAACAGCTAAACGTGGTTCTAAATTAGCGAAAGACTTAATGGTTTCACTCCTTCCGAAGGAAATGGTATCGTTTGGTTTTGCTTTTTCGTAAATTCCTAGGGCCTCATTGTAAAGAACCGGGTTGTCATTTTCATATAAAAAGAACTCCGACTGCCCCAAACGGCTAAAAGTGGATAAACGTAAACCTGCATTTACTGAGATATTATCTGAAACCTTTATTTCGGCTGCACCATAAACAGCATTTTCCCAAGCGTATTTGTCGGTTAATTTAAATTCGTTTACACCCGAAGTTACCGTGGTTGGCTTTACATCTCCTGGATTAAACTTGTAATAAATGCTATTTAGGCCATATTTTAAATCGATATTTTCTGAAAGATAGTGTGAGAAATCATATTTCAGATTAAAATTTCGAATACCACTATCAAATTTAAACTCCACGAACTTTAATTCTAAACCGAAATAATAGTCTGAATAAATTACAGATAGGTTGGAGAATAACCTATCTGAGTAAAGGTGATTCCAACGTAAGTTTATGGTTGTGTTTCCAAAAGTATTTCCGAAGCTTTCTGAAATTTTAAAAACATCCCTGCCAAAATATCCCGAAAGGAATAACCGGTTGTTTTCGTTTAAATTATAACTGACTTTCGTATTCAGATCGTAGAAGTAGGCGATGTTGTCATTATCGAATAAAGGAAGAAATAAATGTGCATAGCTGCTACGACCTCCAACTAAAAATGAAGCGACATCTTTTTTAATGGGTCCTTCGAGGAGCAGACGACTTGCCACCAGACCAATTCCGCCAGTTGCTTGATAATTGAGGTTGTTTCCATCTTTTTGATAGATATCCAAAACTGAAGAAATGCGTCCGCCGTATTGCGCAGGAATTCCTCCTTTATAAAGCGTTAAATCCTTTATGGCATCGGGATTAAAAACCGAAAAAAAGCCGAATAAATGTGATGAGTTATATAACGTTGCCTCATCTAATAAAATAAGGTTTTGGTCTGCAGCGCCACCGCGAACGTTAAAACCGCTAGCACCTTCGCCTGCGCTTGTTACTCCTGGAAGTAAGGTTAAGGCTTTTATTACATCCACTTCGCCTAAAACAACGGGAATTTTTTTTATAGTGCTCGAAGAAAGTGTATTAGCGCTCATTTGCGAACTTCGGATATTGAGCTTTTCTGCGTTTGCTTCAATTACAACTTCATCTAGACTTTGTGAGTCTGTTTTCATTGTGAAATCTCTTTTTATATTGTTAGAAAGATCGACATTAATGCGTTCTGTAGTAAAACCAAGCGTGCTATAAATTACTTCATATACGCCTTTTGGAAGAGTAATAGAATAAAATCCGTATTGATTGGTAACCGTTCCTGTTTGCAACTCGGGAACAACAATGTTTACACCCATAAGAGTTTCTCCAGTATCTTCTTCAGAAATGGTACCACTTAGGGTGAATTTTTCTTGAGTGAAAGCTGTGAAGCTAACAAATAGAAATAATAGGGATAGAAGTTTCTTCAAGCGTTTCGGGTTAGGGTTAAAAAAAACCTTCAGCAAAATACTGAAGGTTTTTGAAAGGTAAAACAATTTCTTATTGCAATGCTACCGATGGGTTGAGCTTTACAAGGATTTTATTTAGCGTTGTACTAGGTCGCATAATTTCATAAACCAGCTTTTCTATTGGAGCATAATAACCACCGATGTCTACAGAGTGACCTTGGGCATCGATTAGCTCTTTGTTAATTTGATCTTCACTTTCTTGTAGTTCTTTAGCAATGGGGGTGAAAATTTTCTTCAAATCTTCGTCTTTGTTTTGCTTTGAAAGCTCGTCTGCCCAATACATAGCTAAATAGAAATGACTTCCACGGTTGTCAATTTCTTTAGCATGTCGTGACGGCGATTTACGGTTATCTAAGTATTGTTCCGTAGCTTCATCAAGTGCATCAGCCAAAACCACTGCCTTTGGATTGTTGTATTTTGTTCCGATATGTTCTAGAGAAATTGCCAAGGCTAAAAATTCTCCAAGTGAATCCCAACGAAGGTGATTTTCTTCTATAAATTGTTCCATATGTTTTGGTGCAGAACCTCCAGCACCTGTTTCAAACATACCGCCGCCATTCATCAACGGAACTATGGAAAGCATTTTTGCACTAGTTCCCAATTCCAAAATAGGGAACAGGTCTGTTAAATAATCACGCAACACGTTTCCAGTTACTGAAATGGTGTCTTTTCCGGCTTTAACACGCTCTAAAGTGTAAGAAGTTGCTTCTTCAGGAGATAGAATTTTAATTTCTAATCCGTTGGTGTCGTGATCTTTTAGGTATTTGTTCACTTTTTTAATTAGCTCTGCATCGTGAGCGCGATTTTTATCTAACCAGAATACGGCAGGATCGCCTGTAGCTGTTGCTCTTTGCACTGCAAGTTTTACCCAATCTTGAATAGGTAAATCTTTTGCTTGGCACATTCTCCAGATGTCGTCTTTTTCAACCGAATGCTCGATAATCGTATTTCCTGAAGCGTCAATTACCTCTACCTTACCATCAGCTGGAATTTCGAAAGTTTTATCGTGACTTCCGTATTCTTCAGCTTTTTGAGCCATAAGACCAACGTTTGGAACGGTTCCCATTGTTGTAGGGTCGAAAGCACCGTGTTTTTTACAAAAATCGATTGTGGTCTGAAAAACACTTGCATAACTACTATCAGGGATAATTGCTTTGGTGTCATAGGTTTTTCCGTCTGGTCCCCACATTTGCCCTGAGTTACGAATCATTGCTGGCATAGAAGCGTCAATAATAACGTCGCTAGGAACGTGAAGGTTGGTAATACCTTTATCACTATCAACCATTGCTAAATCTGGATTCTCATCCATAATTTTTTTAAGGTCGGCTAAAATTGCAGATTTTTTGTCATCGGATAACTCAGACACTTTATTTTCAAGAACTTCTAATCCATTATTGGCGTTGATACCTAACGCTTCAAAAGTGTCGGCATATTTTTTAAATAAATCGTCGAAATATACTTTCACTGCATACCCAAAAATGATTGGATCGCTCACTTTCATCATCGTTGCCTTCATATGGATTGAAAACAAAACCTTCTTTTCTTTCGCATCAACTACTTGTTCTTCTAAGAAAGAAACCAAAGCTTTTTTGCTCATTACAGTAGCGTCGATAATTTCGCCATTCAATACTTTAATCCCTTCTTTTAAAACAGTTTTATTCCCGTTATTTTCGGTAAGAACAATATGCAGGGTGTCGTCTGAAGCCATTGTCAAAGATTTCTCATTATGAAAGAAATCACCTTGTTCCATTGTGGCAACGTGGGTTTTGCTATCGCTATCCCAAGCTCCCATACGATGTGGATTCTTTTTAGCGTAATTTTTTACAGCTTTTGGCGCGCGACGGTCACTGTTCCCTTCACGAAGTACTGGGTTTACAGCACTTCCTTTTACTTTATCGTATTTTATTTGAATTTCCTTCTCCTTATCATTTTTAGGTTTTGCAGGGTAATCAGGAATATTAAATCCTTTTTTCTGAAGTTCAGCAATAGCTGCATTTAACTGTGGAAGAGAAGCACTAATATTTGGTAGTTTTATGATATTCGCTTCGGGAGTTTTAGCAAGATTTCCAAGTTCGGTTAAATCATCACTAACGCGTTGCTCTTCGGAAAGAAATTCTGGAAAAACAGCTAAAATTCTTGCCGATAATGAAATATCTCGACTTTCAACCTTAACGTTTGCTGGAGCCGTGAAGGCTTTTATTATTGGCAAAAATGAATGTGTAGCTAAAGCTGGAGATTCATCTGTTTTAGTGTAAATAATCTTTGAAGGATTTGTCATAGAACTATATTTTTTGAAGTGTGATATATTGTGTATTGTACTTAAATTTTAAGAAATGCAAATATAACGATTTAAGCGCTCTTTTAAAAGTGAAGTGGTAGGATAATTAGAAGTTTGGGAAAGTCTCAAAACAATGGTTTTCAACATAGATATATAATTCCCCGTTGTTTGTAAGAGTATATGTTTTTAGAAGACTAGCTACTGAAATAATCGTCGAAATAAAGTAAGAATTTAATGCAAATTTAGAGTGAATTTGGAGCGAATTAATACCTCCATTCACGTTCTTTATTTAATTCTTCAGATTTTTCTATTTCTTCTCTCGGAATAACCTTTAAAAACGATGGATGTTGCTCGATTGCATATTCTATTTTTTCGACTATCTCTGCCATGGTGTCGTTTTCGTAGTCAATATCTAATGGTTTTTTTATTTCCATAGACTGAAGAATGCCTCGTTTTTTAATACGAAGTCCTTTTTTATCGAAAGATCTTCTAAAACCATCTATTACAATAGGAACTACTATAGGTTTATTCTGTTTAATAATGTGAGCAGTACCACGACGAATAGGATTCCAAGGCTTTGTAGTTCCTTGAGGAAAAGTAATAACCCAACCATCGTTTAACGCCGTAGTTATATTACTAACATCGCTCATTTTTACTTGCTTGTTGACTTCCTTTCCTTTTTCACGCCAAGTTCGCTCAATGCTTACAGAGCCGCCATAAGCCATTATTTTTGGTAATAAGCCAGCCTTCATAGTTTCTTTGGCTGCTACATAATAAATATTGAGTTTCGGGCGCCATAAATAACCTATGTTTTTAATATTATCATCACGACCGCTCAAACTAGCATTAAAAACATGAAACATAGCTACCACATCTGCAAAATAGGTTTGATGATTGCTCACAAATAGCACATTTGTATCTGGAAGATTCCGAATTACATCACTGCCTTCGATTTTTAACTCATTAAAACCTTTAAAACGACGATGCGTCATGGCACCCATAATTCTGATGAGCCAAAGTTTTAGGAAAAGTATATGTCCGAATGGATTTTTTTTAAAAAGCCCCATTTTTTAGTAATCGATTTTAGTTAAGTGAATTTTGCTGCTTATCAAATTAGTGGGCAGGATATATTCAAAGTTAATAGGATTTGTTTTAATTTAAAATTCTATTTAAAAACTTTTAACTTCGTTGCGCTAAATATTTGGATAATGGTTGTTTTTTGAACCTGGCAAATATAGTAAATTAAGCTTTTACAGAACCCGTTGTAACAAATCTCTCACTTCATTGAGCATCATCGCTGTGGCACCCCATACTATATGACCGTTTAAATTAAAGGCAGGAACTTCTAGATCAGTGGCGTATGATGTGCTTAAAATTCGAGTGGTAATGCAACTTTCATCCATAAAATGAGTAAGATTTACTTCAATTAGTGCCTCTACCTCTCGTTCTTCTAAAACAAATGTTGGTGTTTTAGAAACAACACCAAGAAATGGCTGAACAAAAAAGTTGCTTGGAGGAATATAAATCTGAGTCAGTTTTTTAATAACAGCAATGTCGTCTCTTTGAACTCCAACCTCTTCTTCTGTTTCTCGTAAGGCGGCGTCTTTGATTGAACGGTCTATTTTTTCAATTTTTCCGCCAGGAAACCCTACCTGTGCGGAATGTACACCTTTATAAGTCTTTCGAAGTATCAATATTAAATTAGTTTGATAATTTTTATTAGGGTAGAAGAGTGCCATAACTCCCGCTTTTCTAGCTTTATCAATATGCATAGCTTCTTGCCTGAGTTCGCGCAAACGAGCTACAGGAGCCATTTTAAATTGAACTGCCTCGCCAGGAAGTTCCATTTTTTCTATTTTTACAATTCGTTTTTCAAAATCGCGAAAATCCATTTATGAGAAAGCTGTTAATTTATTTCGTTGGAATTGTGTTTTTATTCGGAGGCTGTGAAGATAAGGAAAAGGCACTCCAAATGGAAAATGAAATTTTACAAGAAGATGAAGTTGAAGTTAAAGTTGAAGATGAAGTTGAAGATCAAGATGATGACGAAACTGAAATCGAGCGTAATATTGAAGAAACAGAATTTCCCAAACTAACCAATGAAAATGCAGTTTCGTTTTTAACTGAATACGGTAAGAACAATCCAGAAACCAAGGTGCTAATAACTTCCAGATTTGGCGATATTGAAATTGAACTTTATAATGACACCCCCTTGCATCGCGCCAATTTTATTTACTTAGTGAAACAAAATTATTTCAACGAAACATTTTTTCATCGTATTGTGCCAAATTTTATTATCCAAGGCGGGAATAGCGATTTAACATCTACCCCAAAAAAACGAGCCAAGATTGGAGGAACATATTTACTGCCAGCAGAGCTTGAAAATGGAAGAGTTCACGAATATGGAACTGTTTCGGGCGCCAAGGAATACAGAGAAAATCCGGATAACAGAACTGCCCCATTCGAATTTTTTATCTTCTTAGGACCAAAATCATCGACAGCACACTTAAATGGAAAATACACCATCTTCGGAAAAGTGACCAAAGGAATGAATGTGGTTGAAGAAATTTCAAAAGTGGAAGCAGATAACGGAGATTGGCCACTGAATAACATTTACATTACTGCGAAGGTGTTAGACTAATTTAAAATACACCTCAATCTTTTTGATGACGAACTAATTTTCAGCATCTATAGCAGAGCTGAAACCTGCACGATTTTCCAAATTCCGAATTAACTAATAAATAAATATCTGATAGAAGCGGACTTAGCATTTAAGTAGAAGACGATTTTTATAATAGTGCTTTAGATTATCCTGATGATAAAGTCTTGGCAGAGGATATTATAGTCCATCAGTATTAAGGTTGAATTTAAACTAGAAAAACTTATTTAAATTCTAGTAAGCAACGCGATGTAATCAAACATTAGCGAGAATTTCAGCCAAATGTAAATAGCTTAGAATCGATTTAATTTGTCTATTCAAATACTACGACTCCGATTGTTAGTTGCATACAATCAATTCATTCAATATTTGATAAAATCCGTTTTCAAAGGAATTGAATGGAGACTTCAAAAATTAAAATTATGTGAAATTTGTATTAAAAAAATACTATAAATTAAAGCTTGAAGGCTCTGAAATGTATATTTGAATGAAATAGGAGGTATTCTCGTGGTTTTAGCACACTTTATAATTACCTCCAATAACGTTTCGAGTATCATGGATTTTGAGCAAATTATAGGAATATTAGCTGGAATTCTAACCACAATCGCTGTTATACCGCAAATATATAAAGCAATAAAATCTAAAAACGTGGACGATATTAGTCCGTATATGTTCGTAACGCTTTGTTTAGGAGTTGGATTATGGACTTATTACGGATTCTTAAAAAATGATTTACCAATAATAATTACAAACGGGGTTTCCTTCATTTTTAATAGTTGTATGTTAATTATTGCACTAACTGCTAAATCGGAAAAAAACTAATTAGACTTAATTATGAAAAACCAAATTCACGATAAAATCGATACAACTGAAGCCATTAGAGAATTTATTTTAGATGATCATCCTTGTGTGATGGCGCAAAGTCTCGTGGCCGATGAGAACTTAACGATTTGCGATTATGAAACTCTAAATTCCTCAAAAACATATCATCAAATTTTAAACGATTTGCAACTGTATATCGACGATGTAGATAGTGATACTATGAAGTTTCAAACCTTTATCGCAACTTTTACTAACGATTCTTTCGAAGATGAAATTTCATTTGAAAATGCACTTTGGGAGTTTTTATATGCCCTACACAAAATTGATCCAAAACCATGGGATGCTACCACAGAAGCAGATACCGAATCGCCTAAGTTCAGTTTTAGCTTTTTAGGAAACTCTTTTTATATTGTCGGAATGCACCCTAAATCGTCTAGAGAAGCAAGAAGTGCTCCGTTCCCCATGATTGTATTTAATTTGCATAGTCAATTCGAAATGCTTCGCGAAACAGGAAGGTATAGTCGTGTGCGCGATTTAATTAGAAGACGCGATAAAGCGAAACAAGGAACTATAAACCCTATGCTCGAAGATTTTGGAACCGAAAGCGAAGCAAGGCAGTACAGCGGTCGCGCAGTTAAAGAAGATTGGAAATGTCCATATAATTTTAAAAACACCAAATGAAAGTAATTGAACCAAAATCTGGAGCTTCACTAATTTTAAAGAAAGGTGAAATTCTTAAAGTAACCGATATTGAGGGTGTCCAAGTATCGGATATGCTGCTTTATAATTTGAATAATCACAATGAAAAAATTTCATCAGGAAAAACCTTTGATTATGAAGAAACGATTTTATTAACTAAAGGCAATTTTCTTTGGAGCAACCATAGTAATAAAATGGTCGAGATAATAGAAGACACCAACGGTAGAAACGATTTTCTCTTAGCTCCTTGCGACCGAAAAACAATGAAGCATTTTTATAATATATCAGAATATCATCCTAGCTGCTACGAAAATCTTCACAAAGGCTTAGAAAAATTCGGGATTTCAAAAGAAACAATTCCTTCGGCATTTAATATTTTTATGAATGTAACTTTTAACCAAAATGGTAAAATATCAGTAGACCCTCCAACCTCAAAAGCTGGCGATTATATATGTTTTAAAGCGCAAATGGATTTAATAGTAGCATTAACTGCCTGCTCAGCGCTCGACAGTAATGGGGGTTCGTGTAAGTCTATAGGCTATGAAGTAGTATCTTAATCTATGTTTTAGTACCATACGTAGTACGTTTCTCATATCTTACAATTATGGAATAATAGCGTGAGATAGCTACTGATAATTAGCAATTAATACATATTTTAAAATTCAATTTTAAACTTTAGAGACGAAGCAATATAAGAACTGAATACTATAAAAATATTTTAATAATCTAAAAATTAATCAAAATGGGAGATACACAAGATGGTTTCGGAAAAAAACGCGATCACAATCAATACGGAGAAGTAGAAAAAGATAAAAAAGATAAAAAAGATGTCAAACTTCCAAAATCACCAAACCAGGGAACTAAGGAAGAGGAATAAAATTCTGAATGCCTATAGCTAGTTTCCGATAAAAGTATTGCACAACACCGTTTTACCAATTAGCATAGGCTTTCAAGCATTTTTAATACGCATTATTTGCGAGTAAGCACACTACTGGGGTTTATAGGCTATAAAGAATGTTTATGCAAAATAGCTAAATTAGTAAGTCATTAGGAGGGAGTTTTTTTCCGAATTAGAGCGAACTACCCGAACATCGGACTTAAAAACAAGAAACAGATTGGTAGCTAAGACGGGTTTTAAATCTTAGTAACCCCCGAATACTAGTACATAAATAATTCAATAGTGCGTAAAACGAAAATTGTTATAACAAGTAAAATAGGAGAGGAGTTTGCTAACAATTAGCTGGTATATAAATTAATTATCTTCCTCTTTAGACGATTTATTTTTCTGCGCTTCCAATTCTTCATCATTAATTAAATAATGATCTTCTGTTAATCCAACAATCGCAATAATATTGGTTACTGTATGATACAATAATAAAATTACAGTAACCATTAATCCACTTAGTAGGGAAGAGAAAAATAAAGTTGACCAATATATATAAGTAAACCAAGAAGTAGGGAGGTTATCAGATTCCGTAAGAGGGATATTAAACAGTTGAAAGAGCATTAACGCGCCTATAAATAGTACGGTATCAAATTTTGCAATATTTAAAACTTGCTTATAATGTACTTCTTTAATTTTAGATTTAGACCCAGTACTAATTCCTAGTAAAGTCAGCAAAAGCGCTAATATTGTTGCTGAAGCCAATATTATGGTATTACACAACATATTAATGCCATTAATAGAGCTACTTATTAACGATTTTGCTTCATATCCAGAAATATCACCTAATAAAAACGCTCCCAATCCAGCAAAAACAGTTGCTGCCAAGCCTCCATATAGCGATCGCTTATTTTTAGAAATGAAATGTATCATATAAAAAGTGTTTTTATTAAGAACTTAGAATTTTAGAAAACAAAAAGATCGAATCTTACTTTATTCAATTCGAACTCCTTTTAACATTTTATCCATGAGCTTTTTATCTGTACTTGTATGTAATACAGATACATCGCCAGTAGATTCCAAAACTACAGCTCTAACTTCATCAAAATCTATAACATTTGCTTCTCTTAATTTGGCGATAAGGTTTTCCTCACTTAAATTAGTGCGATGCAAGTTTTCTTTCAGAATTACACCATCCTTCATAATAAGCATAGGTTTATTGGTAACTAATTTCTCAAATGCAGGAATTTTACGAACCATATAAGTAAAAAGTGATTGAAATAAAACAATTCCTCCTAAGGCTATTGCTCCTTTTAAAATTGAATCTGAAGGATTTAAAATAATAGAAGCTATAATTGAACCTATGGCAATAGTAGAAGCGAAATCAAAACTTGATATTTTTGCAAAAGTCCGTAAACCTGAAATTCTAACAATTATTATTACAATTGTAAATATTGCTAATATTGTTAAAAATACTTTCGCAATTATTGGTAATGAGGAGTAGAGCCAATTTTCCATATTATATTTTTAGTTTTAAATTTAGTGTTCTAGTAAGGGGCATTTGTATCGTATAAAAGTATTATAAAACTCAGATTCATTTGGTATTTAGAGCACTTAAAGAATTTTTCTTAAGAATAACCATATCATTAGTCACGCCTTTGAGTTTCAAAATAAAGCGTAATCAAATAAGCTTAAAAAACTAGCTGGCCTCATAGCTTAGTGGCCTACCCGAACGTACGGTGTCATAAACAAACTCAAGGTTGGCGGTTGGGGCAGATCCTAAATCTTACACAAATTTGATTTTTAAATGTAATACAGAAAACCTGAATTATTTTTACATCAGTTTAGGAATAAAATTTAAGCATCCGCCGCTGCCGTCAAGTTATATTTCTTAACAACACATCAACTAAAAGAAAACAGATTTTATGCAACATTTCAATGTTAAACTAGTATTAGTACGACACAACGAATTAAAAGTTTTCTCACAAGTTAATAAATAAATCATTTGTAACTAATCAGTTTAAAAATAACTTCAATTCAAATATAAATTCGTTTAAATCTAGTCATTTGAATTTATCCTGTAAGATCTTTTTTTTAACCTTCTAGGAATTTTAGCTATAACAATTCA
This sequence comes from Aequorivita viscosa, assembly GCF_900106795.1. Lineage (GTDB taxonomy): Bacteria > Bacteroidota > Bacteroidia > Flavobacteriales > Flavobacteriaceae > Aequorivita > Aequorivita viscosa. Next base: position 15,097 of record NZ_FNNS01000036.1, read on the forward strand.
TATCTACACGGTTTTTGAATCCTAGCAGAATTAGAAATTCATGCTCACACAAGCAATTAGCGATTCAAATTATAACTGATTAGTTGCAATCATTATTATCAGCTTAAAATTTAAATGATGTTAATACAAGACATTGACTTAAGTGTGATTACCTCTTTATCTGTGTTTTGTTTAACTTAAAAAATATGCCATTAGGTATTTACAATGGGTCATAAAACTTAAATTTCAGTTGTTTCTAAAATTCCAGTGAACCTTATTCGTTTATCTTTTTTCCAATCAAACCAAAAATCAGGTTTATTAGAAGAACCGTACCTGTGAACAATATTAAATCGGTTACCAGATAAAGTGCCGCCAAACATCCAGCTGCTGCACTACACCAAACAGTAGCCGCAGTAGTTAATCCCTGAATAGTATCTTTCTTTTTCAAGATTACGCCGGCTCCTAAAAACCCGATCCCGGTTACTACCTGACTAAGAACTCGGGTTAAATCTATAAATTTTCCGCCTTGATATTGTAACGATAAAATTACAAAAGCACAGGCGCCTACAGAAACAAGCATATTTGTCTTTAATCCCGCGTCTTTGCCTTTATATTCCCTTTCAATTCCTATTAGTAGTCCCGCTACAACTGCCAATATTATTTTGAAAAGAAAATCCTGACTAAAACTAAAATCTGGTTCTTCTCCTATCCCTGTTAAAACTTTTTCTCCAGCCTGAATAGCACTAATATAAATAGTAGAAATCATATTCTTAGGGTATAAAATTATAGTTATGAAATTAGAAAACTCATAAAACTAATCGATAGAACTAAGCGAGCGTTAATACGTTAAAATGTAAACCTAGATTCTTTTATTTAGAAGCAAAGTAGTCTAACATTTTAGTCAAACACTGTTGTTTTAATGGTGCTCTTAGTCTTCGTTATCCATCGTATCGCTACACGTTCAAAGTTTTTTCAAGAAAATTAATAAAAATAATTTAAATGCGCATTAACATCAATTGGCTTATAAATCAAGCTTTAGTCCGCTTATAAAAAATAATTCGTGTGTAACCTCTTGTGTAAAATCGTCTATTCTATATTGCAAGCCAAATTCAAATTCAGTAAACGCGGTAAATGGCACTCCTATTCCCGTAGTAAAACGCTGTTCGTATGAGGGTTTATAGATTTTTGAAATTGTTACTAATGTTTCTAAATTTCCAATTAGATAGATGTTGTCCGTGTTTCTTTTTTCTGTGCCTAACAGTTGGCTTGCTTCAAATTTATACCTAAACCGATGCGAAGTTAATGATCCTGAAAATCGCTGCTCTGCCCGGATCCGATGTTCTAGTTTGTTCCTTTCAGTATCAATTTCATATTTATATTCTTCAACTAAGCGAATTTCATTTTTATCATCGCCGCCAAAGTTTTCCTCAAATCGATACTTTAATCCCAAAGCCAACTCGTTGTTAGTATTCAATTTAAATGAGGAGAAATGAGCCAAATCAACTTGTTTGGCTTGGAATTTATAAACTTCTGCATCATACCAATGAAAACGTCCCTCGACAGAAAACTCTTGTGAATATAGTTTGCTAACAGCATAACCAACTTCAATAAAAGGCTCATAGCTGCCAGTAAATTTTTCCTGCGAAATTCCCGTTACAGAAATGAAGTAAAAAAAAATTATAATAATTATTCTCATCATATTTACCATATGCGTTTATACGAAGTAATAGCATAATTCTGGATAAAATTGGGAATTATAGCCGAAAAGCGCTTTAAGAAACAGAATTAAAACTATCAATCTGCCTTGCTAAAAAAAGCAGTTTAAAAAATCACTATTATGAATCGCTGTTCTTACGTTTCTTATCTAGCCAAATGTAGATGCCAAATAGTATAAAACTTCCTAACGAACCCCATAGCAATCCACTTTTTAGCGAATCGGTGTTGCTTCCCATAATTGCAATAAGAAAAGTTAACGGAGAAATTCCCACTAAAGTAGCAGCGATAAATTTCCAGTAACTCATTTTTAGAATTCCTGCTACAAAGCTAATAGCATCGTTAGATAAAAATGGGTTTATACGCGTTATGGTTACAGCCCAAAAGCCGTAATCTTCCAAAAAGGAACTTACTTTCTCTAGTGTTTTTTCACCTAAAAGTTGCGTGATAAAACCAGCTCCTAAGTATTTTCCTATAAAATAACCAACAGAGGATGCAATATACACCGCTATAAGTACAATGATACTTCCCCAGATGGGCCCGTAGGCAAGAATGGCCACTATCATTAATAAAATTGTGGGAATTACCAACAAGAACATTTGGGCAACCATAGCCAGAACAATCACAATGGGCCCCAACCATCCAAAATCTTCTACCCAGTTTTTTATACGCGCTTCGTCATCACTAGTGAGTACATTCCAAGCTTCTGTTAAAAAATTGTTTACAGACGGAATTGTAAAATAACAGATCGTTAAAATAACAACCAATAAAATAGATACATATAGTGGAAGCTTACTTTTTGATTTTGAAGAAGTATTTACTTTTTCTTTCATTAATTATAAATTAAACTTTCTTTTCAAACCGAATTCTGAATATGCCGTCGATATTAGGTGATGACGAGATATTGACAAACGTTTGAAAATTTGAAGTCTTATTTTTTTTAGGATAAAACAAGATACTAAAATCTAAATATGCCATGATTAATTTCAGTATTTAGAATACACAAATTAGTATGTTTTTAAACTCTGGTTATATCAAATTCAACTTCGAAAATAAAAGGAATTCTTGAATATTTAAAGAAAGAAATAAAGTTCTCAAAAATTAATTAGAAGTCTCGTTGTAAGTTTTGAGCAATTCTATTTAAGGTTATCTTACCTCTAAAGGAAAAAAAAAGTAAGCTTCTTAAAGGTGAATCTTCAACCGCTATATAGTTCCCACCACCCGCCCTCGCGGTTGTGTCTATCCACAATTACCGAAGCCAATAGTTAATAAAACTAACAACCCAAAGGTGGCTGAGTGAATTTCAGCATGCGCAGCAACGCTGAAATTAGTACCGAAGCCCGAAATTCACTCAATCTCTTTCTTCGAATAAACACTTGGCAATGAAAGATTAAAATAAATAGCTAATAACCTTACAATCATAACCGAAACAAACGAAATAACCACTACAAAATCTGACTGAAGTGGGGTTTGTAATAAGATAAAATATGTAGATCCACCAACAATACAAGCCGTGGCATATATTTCTTTTCTAAAAAGAATAGGAATTTCATTACATAGTATATCACGAATTACACCTCCAAAAATACTGATGCGGTAATTATCCATGACGCTCTTTTTTATTGTTTAGGGACGAGTAGGGGTTAGGGTCTCCAATTCCAATAGTATCAGATTTACTCGTCGGATCATCATCGTCTCCATCGTTAATAACTGTCTGACTTAATACAGATCTTTTAATGTTGGATGAAGTTAAGGACGTTTCTGCATCCGCTGATCATATGAAACGTCTGAGTTTTAATCCGATGTTTTCAAGTTTTGAGACCGTTCGTGATTATTGTGTTCTTTTTCTAGAAAACAGCGTGTCTTTTAATTATAAAAACTCACTCAAACTATTTGCCTTCTTTTTGCCTATAGAGTACGTTTTCAAGGATTTTATTTTTGGGTTTATTGATAAGGAAATAAGTGGCGTAAAGGCAAAAGCTCAAGTTGGTAATAAATATTTAGATGTTGGAAATGATTTCCGTTTAAAACCCGATTTGCATTTATTGAAAGATGATCAACCTACTATAGTTGATACAAAATGCTTGTTTTCAAGGCATTACGAATCAAGTGTTATGTCTTACGTCTTTTAACGAAGCGGTCGTAAGTCTTTTGTCGGACAATAATGATTGCCAATAAAGTTTCCCGTAATAATCTAATTAATGTCTTTGTAATTTTAGGGTGTATTAATTAAAACCCAATGACATAGAAAATATTGAAGCAATTAAACCATGTCCAAAGCCTAAGAAAAAAATGGAACCCCTTATAACAGAAGACGTGTTATACCTAAAACTAAGCAAAAACACCCAGGCTTAAAAGCTCATAGACATAAGTCAGGTGATTAATTGAATAAGTACGAGAAAATCAATTCTTTAAAATACGTTTCACATCGTAGTTTCCTTTATTATCAAATACTTTAACTAGATATACTCCCTTACCTAGTGTGCTTGTATTTATAATAGTACTGTGATACTTTTCTAAAACTAATTGCCCTAGATTATTGTAAATTTCTACCTTACTAATACTTGAATTTGATTTAATATTTAAAACATTATCTGTGGGAACAGGAAATAGGTTGTAGCTATCATTATTAGTATCAACAGTGTTTAAATTTAGCAAACTTGTATTTTCATACCAAGATATTTTATCATAATTGCTACTTCCATTTATATAATAATCGTGTGCCGATGGGAAAATGTCTATATCACCGTCATTATCTAAATCATCAGCAAAAACGGAAATTGCATTAATTTCATTCGTAGATATAATCTGTTTTACACCAAAATTGCCGTTGCCATCAAGATTTTCATACCAAGCTATTGTATGGTCTAGAAAGGAGGCAGACAATACATCAATATCCCCATCATTATCCATATCAATTCCGAAAACTCCAGAAGCAGCATCAGCTGTATTTGTAATAATTTTTTCGGTACTAAATGTACCTAAACCATCAGTGTTTTCATACCACGAAATTTTATCATCATCATATGTGGCGGTTAATACATCCACATCACCATCGCCATCAATATCAATTGCAAAAATATCTTTCACATTATTTAAATTAGTAGCTATAATATGTCGTGGAGCAAATACACCTAAGCCATCAATATTCTCGTTCCAAGCAATTTCATCAAATGAACCCGTAAGTACATCATTGTCTCCATCGCCATCAATATCAATTGAAAAAACTGCATTGGCATTAAGTGCCTCTATGTATTTTTTTTCACTAAAGTTTCCAAGGCCATCTAAATTCTCAAACCAGTTGGCATTACCTGAAGCACTTACTACATCCATATCACCATCACCGTCTATGTCTATAGAAAAAATATCCTCTGGCCAATATTCCTCTGAAGCTATAATGTTTTGGGTTCCGAAGTTGCCTAAACCATCTAGGTTTTCAAACCATCCAAATGTATTGTCATAATAGGAAGCAGATAGAATATCCATATCCCCATCACCGTCCAAATCAGCAGCGTATATGGATCTAGGACTATCTACGGTGCGAGAAATAATTCTTTGTACACCAAAGGAGCCTAAGCCATCTAAGTTTCTGTACCAAGCTATCTTGTCATCTTTTTTTGATGAAGACACTAAATCTTTAAACCCATCCCCATCAAGATCAATAACCAAAATACAATTAACAGAATTAACGAAAGTAGTAATTAAATTACTTTCACTAAAATCTCCAAGACCATTCAAATTTTCGTTGTAATAAACTTCACCAATATTGCTTTGAGTACTTATTATATCTAAATCGCCATCATTATCCAAGTCGGCAGTAAGTACAGCCATTGCGTCATCTTTATTTGTAGCAATTATTTGTGTAGGACCGAAAGTTCCTTGACCATCCAAGTTTTTATACCAAGCTATTTTTCTATCACTCTCTGAAGCAGATAAAACATCCAAATCGCCATCATTATCAAGATCTGAAGCATATACGTCTCTAGCTCCATATGCGCTAGATGTAATAATTTGTCTTCCATCAAAAGCTCCAAGACCATTTAAATTCTCAAACCACAATACTTCATTTGTTGTATAAGAGCTCGCAAGTACATCAACGTCTCCATCACCATCAAGATCACCAGCATAAACTGAAGTTGGGGCACCATATTGCGATATAACTTTTTCGGAACTAAAAGCCCCTAAGCTATCTGTGTTTTCATACCAAGCAACCTTACCATCATTGCTAGAAGAAGACAATAAATCTATGTCTCCATCATTATCAATATCTACACCAAAT